>JABIFY010000051.1 GCA_018650465.1 Alphaproteobacteria bacterium | reverse complement strand
TACACGCATAAAACATAAAAACAAGCAAAAAACGTATGTTCTTCGCAAAAAAAGACCCGCCGAGAGGGCAGGCCTTTAATCTTTGTTTTATTTCAGCAGTTTAGCCAAATTTGGCGCTCATGGCCTGGGACAGGCGGCGGGCGAAGGCGGCGGGGTCGGGGACCGGGTCGCCTTCCAGGATGCGGGCTTGATCCAGCAGCAGATGGGCTGCGTCGGCCAGGCGGTCGGTGGCCCCGGCGTCTGTGGCGGCTTTGGCCAGGGACTTGATCAGATCGTGGCGTGGGTTGATTTCCAGGATGCGGGAAGACGGTGGCAATTCCTGGCCCTGGGCTTTCAGCAATTTGGCCAGGTTGATATCGATGTCGGCTTCGTCGGCCACCAGGCAAACGGGGCTTTCGGCCAGACGGTCGGTGGTGCGGACGTCTTTGACGGCATCGCCCAGTTCCTGTTTCAGCAACACGATCAGAGAAGAAGTATCGCCTTCGGGTGCGGCTTCCGGTTTGTCTTCTGTGTTTTCTTCCGGGGCGATGTCGTTCAGGTCGGTGCCACCTTGTGTGACAGACTTCAAGGGTTTGCCATCAAAATCAGTGACCGAGCGCACCCAGAAATCATCCACGGCGTCGGTCATCAACAGCACTTCGATACCGCGCGCTGCATAACCTTCCAACTGCGGGCTTTTGCGGACCATCTCGATGTCGTCGCCGGTGGCGTAATAGATTTCCGTCTGCTTGTCTTTCATGCGGCTGACGTAATCTTCCAGAGATACCAGCGCATCACCCTGGGTCGTTGAAGTGAAACGGGCCAGCTTCATCAGGCGCTCGCGCTGTTCGAAGTCTTCGTAGATGCCTTCTTTCATGACAGCGCCGAAGTTCTTCCAGAACACGGCATAGTCTTCCGGCTTCTTCGTGGCTTTCTTTTCCAGATCGCTCAGGATGCGTTTGGTCAGGGCGTTCTTGATGTGGTTCAGAACCGGGCTGTTTTGCAGTAACTCACGGCTGACATTCAGCGGCAGGTCTTCACAATCCACCACACCACGCAGGAAGCGCAGATAGGACGGGATCAGGTTTTCGCAGTCATCGGTAATGAAGACGCGTTTGACATATAATTTCAGCTTGCTGGCCCGGTCGGGGTGGAACAGATCAAACGGGGGTGTGCCGGGAATGAACAGCAACATGGTATATTCGATCTTGCCTTCAGCCCGTACATGGACCGTTGACCAAGGTTCGTCAAAGGCGTGTGCCACGTGGTGATAAAACTCTGTGTACTGTTCTTTTTTTATGTCGCTTTTGTTGCGGGCCCATAGCGCCGAGGCTTCGTTCAGCTTCTCGTCCTGGGGCTCCTCGGCGGCGTCGTCTTCGCTGCCTTCTTCAACTGGGTCAGCGGCAATGGCGGTCAGAATAACCGGGATGGCGATATGATCTGAATAGCGCTTGACCACACTGCGCAGACGATGGGCTTCAAGGAATTCACCTTCTTCGTCTTTCAGGTGCAGGGTGATGGATGTGCCGCGGCTGGCCTGTTCGGCTTCCGCGATGGTGAATTCACCAAGGCCGTCTGATGACCAGGTCCAGGCCTGATCTTCCCCGGCGCGGTGGCTGGTCACGTCCACTGATTCGGAGACCACAAAGCCGGAATAAAAGCCAACGCCGAACTGGCCGATCAGGGCCACGTCTTTGCTGTCGTCGCCGGTCAACTGTTCCATGAAGTTGCTGGTGCCAGAGCGGGCGATGGTGCCGAGATTTTCGATCAGCTCATCACGGCTCATGCCGATACCGTTGTCGGCGATGGTCAGGGTTTTGGCGTCCGCATCCACTGTCAGCGTGACTTGCAATTCCGCGTCATCAGCCATCAGGCTGGCGTTCGTCAGTGCGGCGTAGCGCAGCTTGTCGCAGGCGTCCGAGGCGTTGGAAATCAGTTCCCGTAAAAAGATTTCCTTTTCGCTGTACAGGGCATTGGCAACAATATGCAGAAGCTTGGCTGTTTCAGCCTGAAAATTGAGTGTTTCGGTGGTCATGGGGCGCTGATCCGTTGGTTTGATATATATATAAAAGAAGTTGTTAACCGCCGATGTAGTCAGTTCGGGCACAAATATCAATGCTGGCGGTGTGAAAATAGTGGCTTACACGCGATATCCGCATGTCCTGCTTTTTGAGCGGTTCAAATCTGGCGGTTTTCAGCCGTTTCACCCTTGCGAGGGGGGCGGATTGGCGCTACTTACCTCTGGAACTATTTCCCCCGACGAAAAGTCGACGAACTCACCTAACTCCCCGGAGGACCCTGAATATGGCACGTAGCAAGATTGCATTGATTGGCGGCGGTAATATTGGCGGCACGCTCGCCCATTTGGCCGGCTTGAAAGACCTTGGCGACGTCGTCGTCTTTGACATCGCGAAAGGCGTGCCGCAAGGCAAAGCCCTTGATCTGGCCCAGTCTTCCCCGATTGAAGGCTTCGATTCCAATCTCAAAGGCACGCAAAGCTATGCCGGCATAAAAGGCGCAGACGTCATCATCGTCACCGCCGGTGTCCCGCGCAAACCGGGCATGAGCCGCGATGACCTGCTGGGCATCAACACCAGCGTCATGAAACAGGTCGGCGAAGGCATCAAGAAAAATGCCCCGAACGCCTTTGTGATCTGTATTACAAACCCGCTGGACGCCATGGTTTGGGCTCTGCGCGAAGCCAGTGGCCTGCCGCACAACAAGGTCGTTGGCATGGCTGGCGTGCTGGATTCAGCCCGCTTCCGTTATTTCCTCGCCGAAGAATTCAAGGTCTCTGTTGAAGATGTGACCGCTTTTGTTTTGGGCGGCCACGGCGACACCATGGTGCCGCTGACCCGTTATTCCACGGTTGCCGGTATTCCTCTGCCGGATCTGGTCAAGATGGGCTGGACCACCAAGGAACGCCTCGACAAAATCGTTCAGCGTACCCGTGATGGCGGCGCTGAAATCGTAGGCCTGCTGGGCAATGGTTCTGCTTATTTCGCACCTGCCACTGCTGGTATCGCCATGGCGGAAAGCTATCTCAAGGACAAAAAACGCGTATTGCCTTGTGCGGCCTATCTGAACGGTGAATACGGTCAGAAAGATGTTTATTGTGGCGTGCCGGTTGTCATCGGTGCCAAGGGCGTTGAGCGCATTGTTGAAATCGAACTCAACAAAACCGAAAAAGCCGGCTTCAAGAAATCCATCGACGCTGTAAAGGGTCTGATCAAGGTTGTTAAGAAGCTTGATCCTGATCTCGCCGGCAAAAAATCGAAGCCAAAAGCCAAAAAGAAAGCCCCTGCCAAGAAGGCTGCAGCCAAAAAATAGGCTGAATTGGGTGAATTGTGGGGTTGCGGAAGGGTTTGGCAGTGCTAGACTTTTCCCGCAATCGCTACATATTTGATTAACAACCATAAAAGCCGTCTTTTAAAGGCGGCTGATCAGGCGAACTGTCGGTTGCTGAAGGCCTCAGGGCTGGCGCTGCCGGGACGCTGATTATGACGATGATCGAATGAGCGAAGTAATTTACGAGGGATCGGGACAATAGTCCGGGAAAACCAATGAATATTCATGAGTATCAGGCCAAGAGCCTGCTGGCGAAATATGGCGTCGCGGTGCCTCGCGGCGGTGTCGCCTACACCACCGACGAAGCCGTTGCAGCCGCCAAGGAGCTGGGCGGCCCGATCTGGGTTGTGAAAGCACAAATTCACGCTGGCGGCCGCGGATTGGGCGGCGGCGTCAAGGTCGTCAAATCCATGGAAGACGTGGAAAAGATGGCGGGCGAAATTCTCGGCATGACCTTGGTCACGCACCAGACCGGCCCCGAAGGCAAGGAAGTCAAGCGCGTCTATATTGAAGATGGCTGTGACATTGCCCGCGAACTTTATCTTGGCATGTTGGTCGATCGCGCCACCAACCAGGTAACGGTCATGGCGTCAACCGAAGGCGGCATGGAAATCGAAGTGGTTGCGGCCAACACGCCTGAAAAAATCATCATGCAGTCCATTGATCCGGCCACCGGCATGCAAGCATTTCATGCTCGCAAACTGGCCTTTGGTCTGGGCCTGAAGGGCAAACAAGTCGGTTCTGCTGTGAAGTTGATCATGGCCTTGTACAAAGCCTTTAACGATACAGACGCCAGCATGGTTGAAATCAACCCTCTGGTTGTCACCGCAGACGATCAGGTCATGGCCCTGGACGCAAAGGTGAACTTTGACGACAATGCCTTGTATCGTCACAAGGATATCGAAGAGCTGCGCGACGAAGACGAAGAAGATCCAGCGGAACTTGAAGCCGCCAAGCATGATCTGAATTACATCAAACTGGATGGCAGCATTGGCTGCATGGTCAATGGTGCCGGTCTGGCCATGTCGACCATGGATATCATCAAGCTGCATGGCGGCGATCCGGCCAACTTCCTGGACGTTGGTGGCGGAGCGACCAAGGAACGCGTGACCGAGGCTTTCAAACTCATTCTGTCCGATCCCAATGTTGAAGGCATTCTGGTGAATATCTTTGGCGGCATCATGCGTTGTGATGTGATTGCAGAAGGTGTCGTTGCCGCGGCCCGTGAGGTCAGCTTGCATGTACCGTTGGTCGTTCGCCTGGCGGGCACCAATGTTGAACTTGGTAAACAAATTATGGCCGATTCCGGCTTGCCGATTATTTCGGCTGACGATCTCGACGACGCTGCCGAAAAAGTCGTCAAAGCAGTGAAGGAGGCAGCGTAATGTCTGTTCTGGTTAATCGCGAAACCAAAGTCATCTGTCAGGGCTTTACCGGTGCACAAGGCACCTTCCATTCCGAGCAAGCCATTGCTTACGGCACCAAAATGGTCGGCGGTGTCACCCCGGGTAAAGGCGGCACCAAGCACCTTGATCTGCCGGTCTATGACACTGTTGCCGAAGCCGTCGATACCACAGGTGCCAATGCCAGCGTCATCTATGTGCCGCCGCCATTCGCAGCAGATGCCATTCTGGAAGCCATTGATGCCGGTGTTGAACTGGCTGTGTGTATCACAGAAGGCATTCCGGTCCTGGATATGGTGCGCGTGCGTCGTGCCCTTGAAGGTAGCCGCACCCGCCTGATCGGTCCAAACTGTCCCGGTGTGATAACCCCGGACGAATGCAAGATCGGCATTATGCCCGGCCACATTCATCAAAAAGGCAGCGTCGGCATTGTTTCCCGTTCCGGCACCCTGACCTACGAAGCTGTGGCGCAAACCACTGCTGTGGGTCTTGGTCAGTCAACTTGTATCGGTATTGGTGGTGATCCAGTGAACGGCACTAACTTTATCGATTGTCTGGAAATGTTCCTGGGCGATGACGAAACCCAAAGCATTGTCATGATCGGTGAAATCGGGGGCAGCGCCGAAGAAGAAGCCGCTGAATTCCTGAAAGCCAGTTCGGTCAAGAAACCGGTTGTAGGTTTCATTGCCGGTCGTACGGCACCTCCGGGTCGTCGCATGGGTCACGCTGGTGCCATCATTTCCGGTGGCAAGGGCGGTGCTGAAGACAAGATCGACGCCATGAAGTCTGCTGGTATTACAGTCTCTGACTCGCCGGCTGCCTTGGGCACAACACTGAAGAACGTACTCGACAATATGTAAGTTGTTTATACAGGCTGCGGGGGCACCAGGAATATTGAAGGCTGTTCCCGCCGCTAACTGCAGGTGAAGCCATGGCGAGTGAGCTCGACAAGAACACGTTCCTTACTGGATCCAACAGTGACTTTATCAGTCAGCTGTACAACAAGTTTGTAGAAGACCCGCAGTCTGTTGATCTGGAATGGGCCCG
Source organism: Alphaproteobacteria bacterium (assembly GCA_018650465.1). GTDB lineage: Bacteria > Pseudomonadota > Alphaproteobacteria > UBA2966 > UBA2966 > JABILA01. Next base: position 15,996 of record JABIFY010000051.1, on the reverse strand, counting down.
CTTCTTTTCAGAACTGGGTGACGACGTTGTCGAAGTTGCCCGTGAGGTCGATGGTCCCAGCTGGGGTCGTCAGTTTGACTATGAAGATGAAGACGGTGAAAGCTCGTCAAAGTCTACAAAACCGTTAGCCGTTGAAGATCATCGCGGTGCCATCCTGGATTCGATCCGGGCTCTGATGATGATCCGGGTGCACCGGGTGCGTGGCCACCTGATCGCCAAGCTGGACCCCTTGCAGCTGGAAAAACGGGACTATCACGCAGAACTTGATCCCCGGTCCTACGGCTTTGAAGAAGCTGATATGGATCGAGAGATTTTTATTGATAATGTCCTTGGGCTGGAAACCGCCACAGTGCGTGAAATACTCAAGGTTTGCAGAAAGACATATTGCGGATCCATCGGCTATGAATTCATGCATATGCAGTCGCCAGAGCAAAAGTCCTGGATTCAGCAGCGCATTGAAGGCAAGGCATTTGCCCCGAAGTTTACCTCCGAAGGCAAGAAAAAGATTTTGCATCAGCTGACCAAGTCGGAAGGTTTCGAGCGTTTCCTGCATTTGAAATATCCTGGCACCAAACGCTTTGGTGTGGATGGCGGTGAAACCCTTATTCCCTTGCTTGAGGCGCTGATCAAACGCGCAACATTACATTCGGTTGAGGAAATCGGCATTGGTATGCCCCATCGGGGTCGCCTGAATGTGCTGGCCAACATCATGCGCAAACCCTATTCCGCCATGTTCTCGGAATTTGAGGGTGTATCTGCCAAACCGGATGACGTCGAAGGATCCGGCGATGTGAAGTACCACCTGGGTGTTTCCTCGGACCGCACTATTGATGACATTGAAATCCATTTGTCACTGGCCGCCAATCCATCGCACCTGGAAGCCGTTGATCCTGTTGTGATCGGCAAGACCCGGGCCAAGCAAGCCCAGCGCGGAGATACTGAACGCCGACGGGTCACGTCTATCCTGATGCATGGTGATGCCGCATTTGCCGGCCAGGGCCTGGTGGCGGAAACACTCGGCATGTCGCAGCTGAAAGGCTATGAGACTGGCGGCACTATTCATGTGATCGTCAATAACCAGATCGGCTTTACCACAGCCCCCAGCTATTCGCGGTCATCACCTTATCCTTCTGATGTGGCCAAGATGGTGCAGTCACCCATCCTGCATGTAAACGGTGATGATCCAGAAGCGGTTGTACATGTCTCGCGCATAGCCGCTGATTTTCAGCAGGAATTTGGCGAAGATATTGTCATCGATATGTTCTGTTATCGCCGCCACGGCCATAACGAGGCTGACGAGCCTGCCTTCACCCAACCGATCATGTATCGCAAGATCGCCCAGCATCCGACTGCGCGCCAGATCTATGCCCACAAGTTGGTGGCTGAAGGCGAATTGACCCAGGAGGAAACTGAAGCCCTGGTCACAAATTACCAGAAAGAGCTGCAGGCGGAATTTGATCGGGCCAAGTCTTATAAGCCTAATCGGGCAGACTGGCTGGAAGGTAAATGGTCTGATTTTCGGCGTGCCCATGGTGATGATCGTCGCGGCATTACGGGTGTCAGCACAAAAGAATTAAAACTGGTCGGCGACGCCCTGACCAAAATTCCTGAAGATCTGAATATTCACCGAACCCTGAAGCGCCTGGTTGATGCCAAGGAAAAGATGATTGCCAAAGGTGAGGCGCTTGATTGGGCGACCGGTGAAGCTTTGGCCTTTGGCACATTATTGAGCGAAGGCTATCCGGTGCGTCTGTCGGGCCAGGATTCCGGACGGGGGACTTTCTCTCATCGGCATTCGGTGTGGGTGGATCAGGCCACAGAAAATCGTTATTCACCGCTTAATCACATCAAGGAAGATCAGGCCCATTACGAAGTGATTGACAGCATGCTGTCAGAAGCCGCTGTTTTGGGCTTTGAATATGGTTATTCCCTGGCCGAACCCAATGCCCTTGTGCTTTGGGAGGCCCAGTTTGGTGATTTTGCCAACGGGGCCCAGGTGATCATTGATCAGTTCCTCAGTCCGGGCGAATCAAAGTGGTTGCGGATGTCGGGTCTTGTGATGTTGTTGCCGCACGGTCAAGAGGGCCAGGGACCGGAACATTCCTCAGCCCGGTTGGAGCGTTATCTGCAACTTTGTGCTGAAGACAACCTGCAGGTTGGCCAGCCAACGACACCGGCAAACTATTTCCATATCCTGCGCCGCCAGATGCATCGTGACTTCCGCAAACCCCTGATCATGATGTCGCCAAAATCCTTGCTGCGCCATAAGCTGGTGGTGTCCCATGCGGACGAGTTTACCGGCAAGGGAACCTTCCACCGTATCCTGTGGGACGACGGCAAAAATCTTGCCGCAGACAAAAAAATCAAGCGTGTCGTGCTCTGCTCAGGCAAGGTCTATTATGATCTGTTTGAGGAGCGCGAAAGCCGCGGTATCAAGGATATTCAAATCCTGCGCCTGGAACAGCTTTATCCGTTCCCGCAAAAAGCTCTGACAAAAGAACTCGGCCGTTTTCCAGATGCTGAAGTGATCTGGTGTCAGGAAGAGCCACATAACATGGGGCCATGGTTCTTTGTGCAGCCACGTATTCTGGCTGTGCTCAAGGCCATGAAGCGAAAACAAAATGAACTGACCTATGCGGGCTGCATTGAAATGGCGGCTCCTGCACCTGGTTCCATGAAACTGCATCAGAAGTATCAAGCCAAACTCATCGACGAAGCGTTGACGCTGTAGAGGGATTATTTTCCATGACGACCGAAATAAGAGTACCTGTACTCGGCGAATCGATCACCGAAGCCACTATCGGAAAATGGTTCAAGGCGGTCGGTGACGCCATTGCCGAGGGCGAGCCACTTGTTGAACTAGAAACCGACAAGGTGACGCTGGAAGTGCCGGCTCCGGCTGGTGGTGCCTTGGTTGAAATCGCCGCGGCTGAAGGCGACACGATCGATGTCGGCGGTTTGCTGGGGACGATCAATGAAGGGGCTGCAGGGGCCGCTGCCAAACCGGCACCAACGCCTGTCGTCGCACCTGCACCTGTGGCAGCACCAGCGGCACCCGTCGCCCTTACGGCTGCCGCGACTGCCATGCCCTTGTCACCAGCTGTTGAAAAGCTGATCAAGGAAAACAATCTGGATGCCTCAAAAATCACAGGCACGGGCAAAGATGGTCGTCTGGTGAAAGGCGATGTCCTGGCCTTTATCAGTTCCGGTGGGGCCACGACTGCGGCAGCACCTGCGACACCAGCTGGTCCACGGCCCAAGTCGGAACGCGAAGAACGGGTGCGGATGACCCGTTTGCGCAAACGCATTGCGGAACGTCTGAAAGAAGCTCAGAACACCGCCGCTATGTTAACGACTTTCAATGAAGTCGACATGACAGCTGTGATGGCAGCGCGGGCGACTTATCGTGATGCCTTCGAGAAAAAACATGGCGTTCGACTGGGCTTTATGTCCTTCTTCGTAAAAGCCTGTGTTCTGGCTTTGCAGGAACTGCCAGCGGTTAATGCCGAGATTGAAGGCGATGATATTGTCTATAAAGACTATTACGATATTGGTGTCGCGGTAGGCACGGCCAACGGTCTGGTTGTACCCGTGCTGCGCGATGCAGATGAACTGGGCTTTGCCGATGTGGAAAAGAATATCGGTGAATTGGGTCGCAAGGCGCGTGACGGTAAACTGACACTGGAAGAAATGTCCGGCGGTACTTTTACGATTACCAATGGCGGCGTTTATGGCTCGCTGATGTCGACGCCGATCCTTAATCCACCCCAATCCGGCATTCTGGGCATGCATAAAATCCAGCCACGACCCATGGCTGTTGGCAATAATATCGAACTACGCCCCATGATGTATCTTGCCATGTCCTATGACCACCGGATTGTCGATGGACGCGAAGCCGTGACCTTCCTGGTACGCGTCAAGGAATGCCTGGAAGACCCACAACGCATCATGCTTGATCTCTGAACCAGCGCTGATACAGGAATATTACCATGAGTGAAAACGCATTCGATCTGGTCATCATCGGCGGTGGTCCCGGCGGCTATGTTGCGGCCATTCGGGCGGCGCAGCTGGGCATGTCTGTCGCCTGCGTTGAAAAACGCGGCACCCTTGGCGGTACCTGTCTGAATGTGGGTTGTGTGCCGTCAAAGGCATTGCTGCATTCGTCGGAGCTGTTTGAGCATACAGCCCATGGTCTTGGCGATCACGGCATCAAGGTCGATGGCGTCAAACTTGATCTCAAAGGCATGATGGGTCGCAAGGACAAAATCGTTGACGATTTTTGTAATGGCATTGAATTCCTGTTCAAGAAAAACAAGGTCACCTACATCATTGGTGAAGGTAAAATTACAGCGCCTGGCAAAGTGGATGTGAAATCCGGTAAAAAGAAGCAGTCGCTGACCGCTGGTAAAATCCTGATTGCGACAGGTTCAGAAGTGACGCCTTTGCCAGGAGTGAACATCGATGAAGATCGCATCGTCTCCTCAACAGGTGCCCTGACTCTGAAAAAAGTGCCAAAGAAAATGGTCGTCATTGGTGGTGGTGTCATCGGACTTGAGCTGGGCTCTGTCTGGCGGCGTCTGGGTGCTGAAGTCGAAGTCATTGAATTTCTCGACCGTTTGGTGCCAGGCATGGACGGTGATCTCGCCAAAACCTTGCAACGCAGCCTGAAAAAGCAGGGCGTGACGTTCCGCCTTAGTCACAAGGTGACGTCTGCAAAGGCCGGAAAAACAAACGTAACCATGACGGTTGAACCATCCGCAGGCGGCGAGGCAGAAACCGTCAAAGCTGACGTTGTATTAGTCGCCATTGGTCGTCGTCCCTACAGTGCCGGACTTGGTCTGCAAGAATTGGGTGTCAAGCTGGATGGACGCGGCTGTATCGAAGTTGATCATGTGTTCCAAAGCAGCGTGCCCGGCATCTATGCCATCGGCGACGTCATTGCTGGCCCCATGCTGGCCCACAAGGCCGAAGAAGACGGTGTTGCCGCTGTTGAATGCATGGCCGGTCAGGCCGGGCATGTGGACTATGATCTGGTGCCAGGCATTGTGTACACTGCACCCGAAGTGGCCAGCATTGGCAAATCCGAGGAACAGTTGAAAGAAGACGGCGTTGACTATGCCAAGGGCAAGTTCAACTTTTCTGCCAACAGTCGCGCGCGTGCCAATGGCGACAGTGAAGGCTTTGTCAAAATCCTTGCCGATAAAACAACGGATCGCGTTCTGGGCGTTCACATAATTGGTGCTGACGCCGGTGAAATGATCCACGAAGCCGCCGCCGTCATGGCCTTTGGTGGCTCGGCCGAAGACATCGCACGCACCTGCCATGGTCACCCGACCTTGTCAGAAGCGACCAAGGAAGCTGCATTGGATATTGGCTCCGGCACAATCCACGCCTGATCGATCGATTTAAATGACCGCTGTCCGACTGGTTGTCTTCCTTTGCATAGGCCAGATTTTTGGCATGGCTAGTTTCGCCAGTTTTGCAACGCTGGCAGCTTTGTTCATGGATATGTGGTCTCTGTCTGCCTCGGATGTGGGTTGGGTTTCAGGCATCTATCTGGTGGGGTATGTGGTCGGCGCACCCATCCTCAGTGGCCTGACGGACCAGGTTGATGCGCGCCAGGTTTGCCTCTGGGCGACAGTTTTTACAGCCGTTTCTGTCCTTGGGTTCGTCTTGTTTGCGGAAGGTTTCTGGACAGCCATGTTGTTTCGGGCGCTGACCGGACTGGGCTTGGCCGGGACCTATATGCCAGGCCTCAAGGCATTGACGGATCGTTATGAGGGCGAAAAACAATCCCGTTCCGTGGCTTTTTATACGGCCAGCTTTGGTGTTGGCGCCGCCTTGTCCTATGTCATCACCAGTCAGATTTTTGATATCAGTAATTGGCATTGGGCTGTCGCAGCTGGTGCCGTCGGCAGTGCAGTATCCTGGTTGATACTATGGCTGGCTCTTGATCACAGACCGCCGGCACGTGCACAAAGTGGCGAGGCTGAAACTCATTTTCTGGATTTTCGACCCGTATTCGCCAATCGTCAGGCGATGGGTTTTATCCTGGCTTATACCGTCCATAATCTTGAACTGTTTGGCCTGCGGGCATGGATCGTATTGTATCTGGCCTTCAGTCACAAAAAACTTGTTGGCACCGCTGACTGGTGGGATGTCGCCAGCATCGCCGCCGTGGTCACCATGGTTGGTTGGGCGGCCAGCGTTTCCGGTAACGAGGCAGCTGTAAAGTGGGGCCGACAGCGCACTATTACTGTCGTCATGTGGACATCAACGATCCTCGCCTGTGTTATCGGCTTCAGCTCAAGCTGGCCCTTCTGGCTAATCGTTGTTTTGTTCCTGATCTATGGTGCAACCGTGACCGGTGACAGTGCCGCAATTACGGCAGGTACGATTGCCTCAGCCCATGAAGGTCAGCGGGGTGCGACCCTTGCTGTACATTCGACCATTGGCTTCACCGGTTCGGCCCTTGGTCCCATCCTGTTCGGATTTGTACTCGAACTTGCAGGCGGCGAAACCAACCCCGACGCCTGGGGTTACGCCTTTGCTGCCATGGGCATTGCCGTTTTCCTGGGGCCTGTTGCCTTGCGGTTATTATCGCAGCGGCAGGTCCCAGCCTGATCAGGCCAACCTCTCCGCGTGCCATTCAATATGATCGCCGATGAAGGTTGAGATAAAATAGTAACTGTGATCGTAGCCTTCCTGGCGACGCAAAGTCAGGGAGACGCCGGCTTCCTTGCAAGCTTGTTCGAATATTTCCGGCTTCAGTTGTTCTTCAAGGAAGTTATCTGCCAGTCCCTGATCAATCAGAATGTCGCCCGACCAACCCCTGGATGCTATCAGGCTTGAGGCATCATAATCTGCCCACGTATCCTTGCCTGGTCCCAAATATCCAGCCAACGCCTTGTGGCCCCATGGCACTTGCGACGGAGCCACGATGGGCGAAAAGGCGGAGACGGTTTTGAATTTATCCGGATTTTTCAGAGCGATTGTCAGGGCACCGTGTCCGCCCATGGAATGACCAAAAATACCGGCGCGGGTCGCATCAATGGGAAAATTGGCAGCAATCAGTTCAGGCAATTCATCGACCACATAATCATACATATGGAAATGCTGTGACCAGGGCTCTTGCGTTGCGTTCAGGTAAAACCCGGCGCCCTGACCAAAATCATAGGCCTCGTCATCTGCCACACCATCGCCGCGTGGGCTGGTATCGGGGGCCACAATGATCACGCCATGCTCAGTGGCATATCGTTGGGCCCCGGCCTTGGCCGTGAAGTTCTCCCAGGTGCAAGTCAGGCCCGACAAGTAATAGAGAACCGGCAAGGGACCGGACCTGGCCTGATCCGGAATGAAGACGGAAAACTCCATGTCTGTGCCGGTGGCTTGGCTTGGGTGGCGGTAAACACCGTGGGTACCGTTGAATATTCGTGTTTCAGAAATGGTCTCAAGCGAAGCAGTCATGTATTTTCCGTTTATTGGGTTTTTGGAATGTGGTTCAGTTCTTGGCGCGGGGATGGGCCTTGTCATAGACGTTCAACAGGTGTTCCGCGTCGACATCAGTGTAGCGCTGGGTCGTTGACAGGGAGGCATGCCCCAGCAGTTCCTGGATTGTGCGTAAATCGCCGCCGGCTGACAATAAATGCGTGGCGAAGCTGTGTCTCAGAGCATGGGGTGTCGCAGTTTCAGGCAAACCCAGGGCCGCCCTGAGCAGCTTGACCTGCTTTTGCACGACGCTTGGGTGCAGACGCTTGCCGCGTGCCCCGACAAACAAGGGGCTGTCGTCATCGCGGGGGTAAGGACACATGCCCGAATAATCAGCGATGGCTGTTCTGACGATCTCCAGCACCGGCACCATGCGCTGTTTGTTGCCCTTGCCGGTGATGACCATGTGATCTTGTTTTGGCGCGTCTTCCACATTCAGGCCCAGTGCTTCCGAGATGCGCAGGCCGCAACCGTAAAGCAACGTCAGCAACGCCACATCACGGGCCGCAATCCAGGGTTCATCCTGCAAGGCACCAGCCATGTCGATGGTCCATTGGGCTTCAGAGACACTTAGGGGTTTGGGCACCGGTGGCGCGCGTTTGGGCGTGCGGACCGCGTTGATCGCGGGATTATGAAAACTGTCTCTGGTCCGTTCCAAAAATCGATAGAGACTTTTGACAGATGACATTGCCCGCCCCAGCGAGGCATTGCCCAGACCCTCATTTTTGCGCCGTGCCAGCCAGGCTCTGAAGTCAAAGGGTTTGAGTCTTGTCAGAACGTCCAGGCTGACTTCCTGGCCCTGATGATCGGAGATAAAATCCAGAAAGGTCGCGACATCACGCAAGTAGGCGTCAACCGTGTGGTCCGCAGCACGGCGTTCATGTTGTAGCCATGTAAGCCAGTCGCGTAACGCAATAGTGGCTGTGGCGTCCGTCTTGATCCGGGAAATCAGAAGGTCTGTTGCCTCATTGAAGTTCAGCGCGGCGCGGCTCAGCGCGGCGGGGCTCAACGCGGCAGGTTTAGCCATTGTCGCATCGTGTGCGTCAAGGTGCGGGCGAGGAAGCCCAAAAGCTCGGTGCCTTGGCCCGGGTGGAAGCGGTCTTCTTCACCAGACCCAAAAGCCAGCAAGGCCATGGGCCCAAAGGCATTCAGGGGCAGGCGCAACAAGGCCGCCGAGCGCACCAGACCAACGGCTTCGCCAAAGACCTGGTGTTCAGCCGGTGCCTTGGCGCGCAACACAATATCCCGGTCTGGCCCCATGGTCTCGTCCACCATGCCGGGCGCCACCACATGCACGCCGATCAATTGCGGCATTGCCGGAAGATTTCGATCACTTTCCACACACAGCGAGGACACTTCGACCTCCAGCATATTGCCAAGGTCGGTGGTCACCACTTCGATCATGTGTTCAAAAGTTGATGCTTCGAGGATGGCGAGAACAGCGACGTGAATACGCGCCTGGCTGATCATATTGCTGCGCGAGGCAGCAATCAGTTCGCCATGGTCATCGCGCAATCCCCGGACTTCTTTTTGCAGGCGCTCAACCATGAACGATTGCATATCGACGACACCCTTGCCGTTGTCACGGGCAGGGGCGGTCATGACTTCAGCAAGGTCCGGGTTTTCAATCAAAAATCCGGGGTTCTCGCGTAGATAAGCGCTGACTTCACGGGCGGAAGGCAAGTCGATGCTATGGGACGGGTCGTCGTCTCCCTTATACGTCATGGCATCTCCCTCCCTGATTCATTTATTTCGTCACTTTAAATGCTTTGACCTGTCTTGGCCCAGTCTTTCATAAAACCATCCAGACCCTTGTCAGTCAGTGGGTGTTGTACCAGTTGCTTGATCACCGACGGTGGGATGGTACAGACATCCGCACCCAGTTTGGCGGCTTCAACGACATGGGCCGGGCTGCGGATCGACGCCACCAGAATTTGTGTGCCACCCAGGTCAGGGTAATTGTCATAGATCGTGCGAATATCATCGATTAAATGCATGCCGTTCTGACCGATATCATCCAGGCGCCCGACAAACGGAGAAATGTAGTCGGCACCGGCCTTGGCAGCCAACAGGGCCTGGGCAGGTGAAAAGCACAGGGTGACGTTCACACTGGTGCCATCTTCTGAAATCGTTCGACAGGCTTTCAGGCCATCCATCGTCAAGGGCAGCTTAACCGCGACATTATCAGCAATCGCAGCCAGCTTGCGGCCTTCGACGATCATGGCATCGGCTTCCATGGCAGCGACTTCAGCGCTGACAGGGCCGGGCACGATTTCGCAGATTTCGCTGATGACTTCAATAAAATCCCGGCCTGACTTGGCGATCAGGGAAGGATTGGTGGTCACACCATCCAGCAAGCCAGTGGCGGCCAGTTCACGAATGTCGCCCACATCGGCGGTATCAACAAAAAACTTCATGGTCTGTCTTGTCTTCCTGTCAGAATATTTTGGTCAGAATATTTTGGTCAAATCAGATGGGTCACGCGATGTGATCTTGGCACTGCGTATCCCTTGGGGCACAGTGTAGCCTATGGCAGGCATGGGTACCAGTTCGCGAATGACGCACGCAAAAATGGAACAATTCGGAGCAGGTGAACTTGTCTCTGTCTTGCTGCCCCTGCCGTTGGCTGGTGCCTATGACTATCGCGTGCCCGAGGATTGGGAGGTTCGTGCGGTTTATCCCGGCAACTTCGTCAATGTACCGCTGGGGAAACGGCACCTGATCGGCGTGGTTCTGGGCAAAGGCGAAGGGGCCGTTGATAATGCCCGGTTGAAGGATATTGTCAGTATCGTCGACGTCCCGGCCATGACCGAGGACCTGAGGCAACTTATTGATTGGATTGCCGCCTATACCCTCAGTGCCCCTGGGGCCGTCTTGCGTATGGCCATGAGCGCACCGGGTATTTTTGAGACACCGAAACCGCGCACCGGCTATCACCTGGCTGGCCCGCCGCCTGAGCGCATGACCGAAGCTCGCAGCCGCGTCATTAATGTGCTTATAGACGGCCCGCCGCGCAGCAAATCCGACCTCGCTGCCGCTGCAGGCGTGGGGGTTGGGGTTGTCAGTGGCCTGGTGTCGGCAGGCACCCTGGAGCCTGTGGAATTGCTGGAACCCCTCTTGCCAAAACCGGACGCAGAAACGCCTGGCCCGGAATTATCCGGCGATCAAGCGGCTGCTGCACAAGCCCTGGTTGCTGCTGTGGCCGCATCGAAATTTCAGGCAACCTTGCTGGATGGCGTGACAGGCGCGGGCAAGACCGAGGTTTATTTTGAAGCCATCGCCAAGACCATCCGCATGGGCAAACAGGCCCTGGTCCTGGTGCCGGAAATCGCGCTGACCCTGCAATGGCTAAAACGTTTTGAACAGCGTTTCGGTGTGGCCCCGGCAGAGTGGCATTCTGATCTGCGCAGCAGTCAGCGCCGCCGGACCTGGCGGGCAGTTTCTCAAGGCGAAGTGCCGGTTGTTGTCGGTGCCCGTTCCGGCCTGTTTTTGCCTTTTCCTGATCTGGGACTAATCGTGGTGGATGAAGAACACGAGACGTCTTTCAAGCAGGAAGAGGGTGTGATCTATCATGCTCGCGATATGGCCGTTGTGCGGGCCATGAAGGCGGAAATCCCGGTGGTGCTGGCCTCGGCCACGCCGTCCCTGGAAACACTGGCAAATATCGACGCGGGCCGTTATCAGGAGCTTCTATTGCCTGAACGCCATGGTGGTGCATCCTTGCCGCGTATCAGTGCGGTGGACATGCGCAAACATACGCCGCCGTCGGGCAAGTGGCTGTCAAAGCCCTTGCTGACGGAACTGGAAAAAAATCTTGAGGCCGGTGAGCAGTCCATGCTGTTTTTGAACCGGCGAGGCTATGCGCCGTTGACCCTGTGCCGATCCTGCGGCCATCGACTGGAATGCCCACATTGTGCGGCTTGGCTGGTGGAGCATCGCCGGGCCGGGCGGTTGATGTGCCACCATTGCGGCTTTGCCTCCACCTTGCCAGATGCCTGCCCGGAATGTGAATCAGAAGCCAACTTTGCTGCCTGTGGTCCGGGTGTGGAACGGCTGGCGGAAGAAGTGGCGGAACTGTTCCCTGAGGCCCGCATGGCAGTGATGGCCAGTGATACAATTTCCAGCCCCAGTGCGGCGGCGGAATTGGTTCGGCAAATGGCGGAGCATGAAATCGATATCCTCATTGGCACCCAGATTGTTGCCAAAGGACACCACTTTCCCGGTTTGACACTGGTGGGCGTGATCGATGCAGATCTTGGCCTCAACGGCGGCGATCTTCGGGCGGCTGAGCGCACCTGGCAGGTTTTGTCCCAGGTGGCGGGCCGGGCAGGACGGGCAGAAAAACCAGGCCGGGTTTTGTTGCAGACCTACCTGCCGGAACACCCCGTGATGAAAACCCTGATGGCCGCGGATCGGGATGGTTTTGTCGCGCAGGAAAAAGCTGCCCGCCGGGAACATGGCATGCCGCCTTACGCACGCCTTGCCGGGATCATTGTTTCTGGTGAAAATGAACGGGAAGTCGCGGCCACCGCACAAAAACTGGGCCGGTCTGCCCCACGCAGCAATGACGTCACTGTTTTGGGGCCGGCACCAGCACCCCTCAATATTTTACGTGGTCGCTATCGCCACCGATTATTATTGCGCGCGCGACGTGGCGTTGATGTGCAATCGACCTTGAGGAAATGGTTGTCTCAATCAAGCCATTCCAATCATGTGCGCATCCAGGTCGATATCGACCCCGTCAGTTTTTTCTGACATTTTCCAGGATTGCCACGATTTCACTCTGGTTGCGCCGTTTGGCATGGTGCAAGGGTGTGACCCCTTCATTGTCCGCAATCAAGATATCGGCCCCGGCGTCAACAAGCAGCGTGACGATCTGCTGGTAGGTCGAACTGCCATCGCCCAAAATGACGGCCTCCAGCAAAGCCGTCCAACCCAGCTTGTTGACGTGGTCCTTGTTGATTTTGGTGGTCAGCAGATAACGCACGACGTCGACATGGCCGTGATGGGCGGCCGGAACCAGGGCTGTGCCACCATATCGATTGGTGCTGTCGAGATCAGCCCCTGCGCCAACCGTCATCTTCAGGATTTCAAGCTTCCCTTCAGCACCAGCATAAAGAAACGGGCTGTCCTGAATGTTGTCCATGGCATTCACGTTGGCACCTGATTCGATCAGAAACCGGGCCGCCTCAATAGCGTTGGCATGGGTTGCCACCAGCAATGCGGTTTTCCCCTCTGAATTTGAGGCATCCACAGGGACACCGGATGCAAGGCGTTGTTGCAAAAGGGCAATATCGTTATTGGCTGCGGCTTCAAAAATAGGGTCCATAATAAACTGGCCAGTTGATTTGTCTTGCGCCTGAGTTGGTAACGCCATCATCAAAAAGCTGATCAAGGCTGCAAAGCATAAATTGGTGATCCACCTCTGCATGATCTAAGCCGATCGACAAAGCTGTGGCGAACCGGCATCGGCAGCGTCCTGACCGTAAATCATTTTGTTGATCCCTGCCCAATAAGCGCCTGCTTCACACATGGGGCAGGGGCGTGACGAAGAAAAGAGTACGGCATCCGTCAGGTCGCGGCTGTTCAAACGACGGGCCGCGTCTCTGATCGCCGCCATTTCGGCATGGCCGGTTGGGTCCTGGTCAAGGATAACCCGGCTCCAGGATTGCCCAATGATCTTGTTGTGCCGCACCACAATCGCCCCATAGGCCTGGTCACCCAGATCGATGGCCTTTTGGCGCATGTCAAAGGCTCGATAAATGAAGGTTGTATCACTGGCGTGGGCAGGCTGCGAGACTTCCTTGCTGGCTCCTTGCGCTGCATAGGCTTTACTGCCTTGAGCCATCCAACCAAAAAAAGTTGCGATTCCGACACCAGCCAAAAGGCCTCTTTTTCCTGCATCGATGATTTCACTATTTTTGGTATGGATCGAAATATTCGTCATCTGAAAGGCACCTCCCTGTACGTTCTCAGGCCAATTGAATCGTGGGCGGGTCCCACTCGCTGTCAGTCTCCCTTGACCACATAATCGCGCATGACGTCAGGGTCGGGATCACAGCCCAGACCCGGACCGTCCGGTACCCTGAAAACATCTCCCTCCGGCAGGCACCATTTGCCCATGGGCAAGGCTTCTGGTTGAAGATAGAAATATTCGATCAGACTTTCTTCTTCCATGGCAGCGGCCAGCTGCAAGGTCGCCATAAGACCTGGACCGAAATAGGGTGAATGCGGCATAACCTTGACGTCTGCGGTTTTGGCTGCGGTCAGTATTTTCCGAAACTGGCTTATGCCACCGACCTTGGTCACACTGGGTTGGGCATAAGTCACTGCACCGGCATCGAAAATCTGGTCAAATTCAAAGGCCGTGCAGGCGTTTTCCCCGGCAGCAATGGCGATGCCACCCTGATCTTTCAGCCGTGCCAGGGCCTTGAAGTCTTCCGGCGGGAAAACTGGTTCTTCAAACCAGAAAAGGTCGAAATCGGCAAGTTGTCCGGCCATATCCAGGGCACTTTCAAAGTCCCAAGCGCAATTGACGTCCAACATGATCGCCATGTCGTCGCCACCTGTCCGCCGACAGCTTTCAACTTCGGCAATGCCGGTTTCATGCAGTTTGATGTGTGAAAAGCCCTCGCTGGCTACCTTGCTGGTGGTGGCAGCGACTTGTTCCGGGTCGCCATAGCGAAACAGGCTGGCATAGGCTGGCAAGCCGTCCCGGACTTTGCCGCCCAGTAATTGATACAAAGGCATTCCGGCGGCCTTGCCGGCAATATCCCAAAGGGCGATGTCGATGCCGCTGATGGCAAACATGGTGACGCCGTAGCGGCCATATAAATGGTTTTCGCGCTGTAACTGAGTATGGATGGCGTCGATGTCAGATATGTCAGCGCCGATTAAACCAGGTGCTATCATATGATCCAGCACGGCCTTGGTCGCCTGCGCCGCCCCGTAGCCAAAGGCATCGCCCCAGCCGGAAATGCCTGTGTCGGTGTCGATGCGAACGAATACATAATCCAGGGTCTGCCAGGACTTTCCGCCCAGTTCGCGTTTTTTCCCACCTGTATCGAAGGGAATGCGTATCAGGAAAGTTTCAATATTCTTGATGATCAATGTTTTCACCCCTTCTCATGTCTCAACCGCTGGAGAGGCCAGAGTAACCCGGATTTTTCGCTGAAAGAAGCTCTCCCCAGGAAATGACAGGAACATTGATTGCGAGGCTCCTCATGCCTCGCTTATAGTTTCGCCATGACACACGCTGAAAAATTTATTCACTACACGGTCACCGATGGCATCGCCGAGATTACCTTTGATCGTCCACCACTAAACCTGATCGATACCGATCTGGTGCTGGAATATTTCGCAGCTCTGGAGGTCGCCGACAATGATCCTGATGTGCGCGTTGTTGTGATTACGGGTGCGGGTAAAGGTTTGTCTGCCGGCATGGATCTAAAATTTGCAGAAAAATTTGATGCCGCAGAAATGAAGGCCTTCTTACGCATGTTTTATGTGGAAACCATTGAACGCTGCCGGGCCCTGTCCAAGCCGATGATTGCCATGGTGCACGGTTTTGCCCGCGAGGGGGCCTGCACTCTGGCTTTTGCCTGTGACATGGTAATCGCCTCGGACGACGCTACTTTCGGTTATCCAGGCGTGCCTAATATTGGCGCACCTCCTGGCATGCATACCTGGTTTTTGCAAAAATTGATGGGGCGTATGAAGGCGGCGGACCTGATCTTTACGGGCAGGGCCATCAGTGCGGCAGAGGCTGACAGGTCTGGTCTGATCACCCGCGTGGTCCCGCGCGATGTTTTGCGTGAAGAGACCATGAAACTGGCCCACGATATCGCCGCCATGTCACCTTTGGCCCTGAAAAAGGCGAAGGACTTCATGTATCAGATGGAGGACACAGATTTCAGGGATGTGCCGGAAGCGGCGGTAGAAGCGGTATCATCTGCTTTCGATACAGAAGACAGCAAGGAGGCGCGCCTTGCCTTTAATCAAAAACGCAAGCCGGTCTGGACCGGGCGTTAACACGACTATTATTCGGGGCCTTTCTTTGGGAACGTAACGGCTTCAATCTTGTTGCCGTCGGGGTCACGAATGAAGGCACCAAAATAAACTGTCATGGCTGCCTGTCTGTCGCCGGGGTCGCCAGCACTTTGACCCCCGTTTTCCAAAGCTGCTTTGTGAAAGGCGATCACCGCTTCTTCTGAGGGCGCACGCAGGCAGAAATGAAACCCGGTATCGATAGGTGTTCCCTGCATATTGGTGCGAAGATTGAGCCAAAATTCCGGATATTTTTTGCCAAAGCCGACGGTCTTTTCTCGCTCAACCAGGCGCATCAGGCCAAGTGGCAAAAATACATGATTGCACAGTACCCGACTTAATAGGATAAAGCCCTGAAGTGATTCATACTTTGAGATTCTCCGACCAAAGAAAGTCTCAAAATATGCAGCAATTACTTGGCAAGGCCTTATCCACACCGTTAGGAGAGCACATCCCCCTTTG
>JABIFY010000050.1 GCA_018650465.1 Alphaproteobacteria bacterium | reverse complement strand
GCTTCCCAAAAATGGACGATGCCACTGCAAAACTGGAATTTGACATTGTCCCAACTCTCAATCTATTTTGAAGGCAGATTAGACGACGTGTTGGATATTTAAACTATGCCAGTGACACGGAATTCTGAACACCCTCTTTTAATCTTGATTTACCGCTTGTTGTGGTGGCGCAGGGTTTCGTCGCTGCCTTGATTACATATCATCGCGGTTTGCCGCGTTGGTGGCTTATCATCCAGCTCGTTTTACCGGCTGGCGTCGCTGCGGCCATGCTGTTCAACCTGCCTTCATGGATTTATCTTGCGGCCTTCTTCGTGATTTGGCTGTTTTATTCCAATGCCTCAGGCGAAGGCGTTCCGCTTTACCTGAGCAATCAAAAAACCTGGACGGCCCTGGCTGAACTACTGCCTGAGGCGTCCGGATCAAGATGCATTGATCTGGGCAGTGGCTTGGGCGGCACCACCTTGTTTTTGGCAAATCATCGCCCTGATGTAACGTTTGAAGCCGTTGAGACAGCCCCCGTACCATTTGTCTCGTCCTGGCTTCGATACAAGCTGTTCGCGCCTGCCAACTGTACGGTGCGATATGCAAATATCTGGCAAATGGATTTGTCCGGTTATGATTGGGTCTATTGTTTTTTGTCACCCCAGCCCATGCCCAGGCTTTATGCCAAGGCCGTCGATGAAATGAAGTCCGGCAGCCGTTTGGTCAGCAATTCCTTTGATGTGCCTGGTCATGAAGCCGAGGAGGTTGTCGAGGTTGGTGATAGTCGTAAAACCAGGCTTTTGATCTGGCAGATGGACTGAATTCACGCCACTATGGTTTTGGCTATCAAAGCTCGACTTAAGAAAGTTCACGACATATGACGAAGCAACAAAGCGATGTCCTGATCATCGGCGGTGGTATCAGCGGTATTGTTGCGGCTCAGGAACTGCTTGAGGCCGGAAAATCGGTTATGATCCTGGATCGGGATTCTGCTGAAAACTTTGGCGGTCTGGCCCGTGAATCCTTTGGCGGCATGTTCTTTGTTGATACCCCCGATCAGCGCAAGGCAGGCATCAAGGACAGCCCGGAAATTGCCTTTCGGGACTGGTGCAGTTTTGGTGAACTCGGCCCCGATGATGGCCTGTCCTACGAATGGGCCAGGCGTTATGTGGAACGCACCACGCCGGATGTCTATGACTGGGTCAAAAAGCGCGGTATCGGATTTCTGCCCGTCATGAACTGGGTCGAGCGCGGTTTCGATACGCCTGGCAACTCCCTGCCCCGCTTTCACATGGTCTGGGGCACCGGCCAGGAACTGACGGACCAACTGGTCAAACATATGCGGACTCTTTCAACGTCAGACAATCTGGCCTTTCGTTTTGAATCCTGCGTTTCTGAACTGGTGTATACCAACGGTCGGGTGACGGGTTGTCGTGGTGAGGATGAAAAAAGCGGCGAGGCCTTTGAATATGAAGCTGAAGCCGTCGTCATTGCGGCGGGTGGCCTGAATGGCAACGACAAGATTATTCGCGATAACTGGCATCCCGACTGGGGCACGTCGCCGCCCGAAAAGATACTCTGTGGTTCGCACAAATATGCCGATGGCTTGATGCATGAGGCGACGCAAGCCATAGGTGGTTCTGTCATCAACGTTGAGAACAACTGGAATTACGCCGCAGGCATTACTCACCCCCGCCCGCGCAAGCCACGCCATGGTTTAAGTCTGGTGCCTTGCAAGACGGCCTTATGGATGGATGCGACGGGGCGACGGATCGGCCCACGCCCTTTGATTGCCGGCTTCGATACACGTGAAGTGATCAAACGCATCTGCGCTGTGGCCGAGGAAAAAGACATTCCGAAATATTCATGGCAGATCATGAACCGCAAGATCATGCTGAAAGAGTTCGCCATTTCTGGTGCTGAATCCAACCGGGTCATCCGGGATAAAAACAAATTGGGTTTGTTGAAAAACCTGGTCTTCGGCAACAGCGAACTGGTTGATGCCACGATCCGCGACAGTGAAGATATCGTCACAGCATCTACCGTTGCCGAACTGGCAGACAAGATGAAACCCCTGAACGGCGATGTGCCAATCGACGCCACTGGCATGGCAGCTGACATCGCCGCCTATGACGTTGAAATGCGTCACGGTCCTGATCAGACGGCGGACGAGCAGATCAGGCGCATTGCTGAACTGCGGCAATATAAAGCCGACAAACTACGCACCTGCAAATTCCAGCCTATCGATGATCGCCGTGCAGGTCCATTGGTCGCCATTCGGACCTATATCATCAGCCGCAAAAGCCTGGGTGGTATTCAGACAGACCTCGACAGTCGGGTGCTGGATACCGGCGGCCAGGTCATCGAAGGATTATACGCTGCCGGAGAAGCCGCCGGATTTGGCGGTGGCGGCGTGCATGGTATTCGCGCTCTGGAAGGTACGTTTCTCGGCGGCTGTGTTTTTTCGGCCCGTGTGGCGGCAGCAGCGATTATTCACGGCAGCGCAGGACGGGGAGCCAATTGATGCGGAAAACCGGGGCCGAACTGGCTGTGCATGCGCTGGAGCAAATTGGGGTGCGCTATACCTTTGGTGTGCCCGGTGTTCACAACACTGAAATCTATGACGAGATGAATTCGTCAGACCAAATCCATCCTGTGTTGGTCACGCACGAAGGCGGCGGTGCCTTTATGGCCGATGCCATCAGCCGCACAACGAATTCAATTGGCACACTTGTTATCGTACCCGCTGCCGGGGTGACCCATGCGGCCAGTGGCATCGGCGAAGCCTATCTGGACGGTATTCCCATGCTGGTGGTTTGCGGTGGCATAGACCGGGAGACGGACAAGACTTATCAATTGCACGAAATGGACCAGAAGGCTTTTATTGAGGGCCTGACAAAACGGGTATTCCTGGTCGAAGATTACGAAGACATCATCCCCATGCTGTTTGAGGCCTATGATCTTGCCAACAGCGGCAAACCGGGACCGGTCTTTGTCGAAATACCTGTAAATCTTCAGCGCTTCAAAGGTGATGTTGCCGCCCTGCCCGTTTATGAACCACCGGTGATTGAGACAGTCATTGATCTAGACGAAATCCGCAAAGCGGTCGCTATATTACGCAGCGCCAGACGCCCCGGTATCTTTGCGGGCTGGGGTGCAAATGGTGCGAAGGAAGAACTGAAAATACTGGCCGAACGCCTGGATGCGCCGGTAAGCACCACCTTGCAGGGCCTGGGCACCTTTCCAGGCGACCACCCCTTGCATACAGGCCTGGCATTTGGGCCGTCCGCTGTTCCGGCCTCGCGCAATGCCTTTGCCGGGTGTGATGTGATGCTGGCCATCGGCACGCGGTTCAGTGAAATAGGCACGGGGTTTTTCTTCAGTGCAGAAACGCCAGAGAACCTGATCCATGTCGACATTGACCCGGATGTGTTCAATAAAAACTATCCAGCCAAGGTTGCCCTGGCAGGTGATTCAAAAAAGATCCTTGAGGCTTTGTTGAATACCATGGGCAACGATAGTGGCGCATCGAACCGCGCCCGCACATCTGGTGAAATGCGCATCAATATCGCGACCGATAAAAACAATTATCGGACCATATGGCAAAAGCACGATTCCAAAGGCCGGGTAAATCCCGAAAGCTTTTTTTCTGACCTGCGGCAAAGCCAGCCTGAAAATTCAATATTCGTCGTAGATGATGGCAACCACACATTTCTGACCGCCGAGTTACTCCCCATCAACGAAGGAGATCGGTTTATCGGTCCGACCGATTTCAATTGCATGGGCTATGCCGTACCCGCTGCCATTGGGGCCAAACTGGCAAACCCCGATACGCCCGTTGCGGCCATCGTTGGTGACGGCTGTTTCACCATGACCTGTATGGAATTGCTGACGGCCTCGCGCCAGGAAATCGGGCCTGTTTTTTATGTCTTCAATGACGGTGAATTATCCCAGATCGCCCAGGCCCAACGCATCGTCTATAACCGCACACCTTGCACCGGGCTGGAAGGCCTTAATCTGGAAGGCGTCGCATTGGCCACAGGCGCGCATTATCTTGGCCTGTCAGCTGACGACGATCCTGCGGCTGTGATGGCGCACGCCAATCGTCTGGCGGATGAGAGCAATCGACCGGTTATCGTCGACGTCGCCATCGATTACAGCAAAAAATCTGCCTATACCCAGGGTGCTGCCAAAACCAGCGTTAAACGCCTGCCCCTGCGCGAAGCCCTGCGTTTTGTTGGACGTATCACAAAGCGCAAAATAACAGGCTAATTGTTTTACCCCTTAAATTGGTATAGAAATACCATTATTATGGACAGGTGCCCTGTTTCGCGTTCGACGGAGTAAAGACATGACAGAAATGGCTAACAAACTTCGTAAAATTACCAATGATCCCACGCTGAGTCCGGCACAGAAGGCGCATTATCTGGCCGTCGAAGCAGAAAATTCACTGCCATATCCGGACCTGGATAAAGACGTGCAAGAAGCGCTGGATCGCAGGATCATCTGTGACATGTTCGAAGGGCATGCGCCCTATAAGCCGCGTTACGTGTTGCCGGACTACAGTGTTGTGCTGAAGAACGGCAGTGAATATCTGGAGCTGCCGGCACCTGAAACGCTGGATGAAGCCATTAACACGCTGATGATCGCTTATCACCACGTGCCGTCCGTCACAGGCATGCCTGTTTTTTTGGGAAACCTGGACGATCTGTTGTTACCGTTCTGCGATGGCATCAGTGATCAGGAGCTAAGCCAAAAAATCCGTCTGTTCTGGCGCTTTCTGGATCGCACGCTGCCGGATGCCTTTATGCACGCCAATATTGGCCCGTCGGATAATCGTGTCGCCCGTGCCATCCTGGAAGTCGATGCAGAGCTGGGCCAGGTCGCCCCCAATCTGACTTTTCTGTATGACCCTGAGGTCAGTTCCGAAGAAATTTTGCGACAGGCCACCGACAACATTGTCAAATGTTCCAAGCCGCACATCGCCAATCACCCCATCCACAAGGCAACTTTTGATGATCGTGGTTATGGCATTGTCAGTTGTTATAACGCCCTGCCCGTCGCTGGTGGGTCTTCCACCCTGACCCGCATCAACCTGAAAGCCCTTGCGGAATTGTCAGATGACGAAGCAGATTTTTTTGCTAATGTCCTGCCACATTACATGGACCTGAACTTTCGCCTGACGGAAGCCCGCATATCCTATCTGTTTGAGCAATCCGGCTTTTTCAACAGCTTCCTGGTAACTGAGAAATGGATTGACCAGGATCGCTTCACGGCCATGTACGGTATTTATGCCATGGCGGAAGCCGTCAATGTTCTGCAAGACAAGGCGGGCCTTGAAGGTCGTTATGGTTTTGATGCCGGGGCCAATGAGTTGGGGGTCCGGATCAGCCAGACACTGGCGCAGGCCGTGCAGGCACGACCATTGAAAAATACCTGGCGGGGTCGCGCTATGCTACATGCCCAGGCTGGCCTGAGTAATGATATTGAGGCGACACCGGGCATCCGTATCCCCTATGGCACGGAACCCGATCCCGTCAGCCATGTGCAGGCCCTGGCCCCACAGCATCAATATTATCCATCTGGTATCAGCGAAATCCTGACCATTGATGAAACGGTCAAGAATAACCCCGAAGCGCTTTACCAGCTTTGCAAGGGTGCACTGGCCAGCGGCTTTCGTGAATTTACCGCCAATGTCGCGAGTAATGATCTTGTGCGGGTAACGGGTTACATGATCCGTTTGTCGGACGTGGAAAAATTCAACGCTGAAAAAGGTTCACGCATAAATACCACTGGATTAGGGGCGGAGGCTGCCGACCTCATGGGTATTCTTGATCGCAAACCACGTGTTGTCGGCCATGAACTCTCCCCCACCTATAATTAACCGGTCCAAAAATAGCCGTGCGACAATTAACAAGATCATCACTTGCTCGTTTGTTGACGGACCGGGCAATCGCCTGGTGCTGTTCTTTCAGGGCTGTAATCTCGCCTGCACAGCCTGCCACAATCCCTACACTATCGGCACCTGCGATCATTGCGGCGACTGTGTGCCAGCCTGTGATCCGGGCGCCCTGACCCTGCAACAAAACAAAATCGTATTTGAACCGACCCTTTGTGATCAATGTGATGCCTGTTTGACGGTTTGTCCCATCAGCGCCAGTTCCATGACGGCACAATATAGTGTGGAAGATGTCCTGGACCTGATCCACAAACACAAAGTGTTTCTCAGTGGCATTACAGTCTCTGGTGGAGAAGCCACATTGCAGGCGGATTTTGTCGGGGCCCTGTTTGCCGCGATCAAGTCAGACCCGGATTTATCAGATCTGACCTGTTTCATCGATAGCAACGGTATGCTTGATGAAGCCGGTTGGCAGGCCCTGTTGCCGGTAACAGATGGTGTGATGCTGGATATCAAAGCTTTTTCGAATGAGTTGCACCGGGAACTTACAGGTGATGTGAATTACGTGGCCCTGAAGGCATCCCGACTTATTCACAAGGCGGGCAAACTGCATGAAATTCGATACCTTCTTATCCCCGGTAAAACGGACAACCCCGATGAACTGCAACACCTCGTTGATTTTGTCCAAGCGCTTGGTCTGGATACACGCGTCAGACTAAATGCCTTTCAACATCATGGGGTCCGCGGCGCGGCGCTGAACACAGACTCCATACCCAAAGAAGGTGTCGATGCCGTCGTCCAGCTTCTGGGCCGGTCCGGAATTCACAACGTAACGACACCCGCCATTTATCAATAAAAATGTTTTCGTCTTTGAAGTTTGACTCATATTCCATTTTATTCTAGTACTATAATAATGGAAGCCAACCTGACAAAAGCTGAATACGCCGTCCTTGGATTGCTTGTCGAAAAACCGGCTCACGGATGGGACCTGGAACAGGTCATTGAGCAGCGAAATATGCGTGATTGGACGGAACTTGCATTCTCGTCGATCTACTATGTTCTAAAGCGACTACAGAAAAAGGACCTGGTGCAGATCCTGCCCACGGAAAAAACCGGCAAGGGAACGCGCAAAGTCTACATGCCAACAGATACCGGAAGGTCCCTGCACAGCGATACAACGCTCAAGTTTTTGGGTGAACCAGAAAACCTCTATCCCGCCCTTCTGCTGGGCCTGGCCAACTGGATGGCCGTTGACCCCTACAAGGCCCTGGGCATGTTAACCCAGCGAAAAACTGCTTTGTTGGCAATTTGCGATGATCTGGAGATGAAGTCCAAGGCCGAGCCCGTGTTCGTTGGCCTCATGTTTGACTACAGCCTGGTCCACCTGAAAGCAGAACTGGACTGGATTGAAACCGCCCTCACTCGCTTGGGAGATTTATCTTGAAAATAGATTTCAAAAAAGAACTGAAACATCTTTATAACGCGCCATCAAAAGCACCGGTGTTTGTCGATGTACCTGACATGAATTACCTGATGATTGACGGTACGGGTGATCCCAATAATTCGCCAAGCTACATTGCTGCGATCGAGATGTTGTTCAGCATTTCATATGCCGCCAAGTTTCATATCAAGAAAGATCTCGGCGGCGATGATTACGGCGTCTTGCCGCTGGAGGGGCTGTGGTGGACGGAGGTTCCGCAAGATTTCAGCATGGATGATCGGCAAGCCTGGCGCTGGACCATGATGATGATGCAGCCGGATCTTGTGACGCCCGAAGTTCTGAGCGTGGCCTACGACAAAGCCAGCAAAAAACTGAACCGCAGTACAGATGATGTGCGCTTTGAATCCCTGAAAGAAGGTCGCGTTGTTCAGGTCATGCATATCGGTCCCTACAGTGATGAGCCACCGGTGATCGCCGCCATGCATGAATTCGTTGCGCAAAACGGTCTCAAGTTAAGGGACCATCACCACGAGATTTATCTGGGTGACCCGCGCCGTAGCAAACCGGAAAAGCTGAAGACCATCCTGCGCCACCCGGTGGAACCGGCCTGAAAGGAAGAATGAGGCATGACTGTAACCTATGAAGCATGGGCCAACGATCCCCTGGGCTGGAGTCATTTTCTGCTGGCCCTAATTGGTCTTGCCAGTGGGCCCCTGATTTTTCTGTGGCGCAAAGGCGATAGCCGCCACAAGATCGCGGGATACGTCTATGTGTTATCCATGGGTACGACCAATGTCTCAGCCCTGCTGATCTATGACCTGACCAAAAGCTTCAATCTATTTCACTTCTTTGCGGTCTTCAGTTTAATTGTTTTGGCCTTTGCCTTTGTGGCCATCCGCAAGTTCATCGTCTCAGGGTCCGCCAAATACCTGCACATGCACGCCCACACCATGGTCTGGTCCTGGTTCGGCCTGGTGATGGCGGCCATTGCGGAAGTCGTGACACGGCTATTTGACGGGTTATTGCTGGGTGGAAGTGGTTGGTGGCCGTTCCTGGTTTTCCTGGCGCTGACCATGGCAGGCGGTTCCTGGCTAATCAAAAATCTGACGCACAGATTTGTTCCTGAATATGCCGATGATCGGGCCTGATTCCGCATGAAGCCCTGCGTTTCGGCGGGCTTCTCGCAAAATGTAACTCACGAGTTATGATTGACCTTTTCCCCCCTCCCTCCGTCACCCCGCACTTGATGCGGGGACTACGCCTGCGTCTTAATGTTCAACACATCCCAATTTGACCGCCGCATGGATCCCGCATCAAGTGCGGGATGACGGAGAGTGTAATTGCCTGTTTCCTGAAGACGTGGGTACCCGTATCGAGCACGGGCATGACGAAGTTAAAAAACTTACGAACCGTCGTAGGAAATTCGGTACACCAAATTGGCGAAGTCATCTGACACCAACAGTGAGCCGTCAGCCAGTTCAGTGATATCAACCGGGCGTCCGCTCACGTCGCCATTGTTCAGCCAGCCATCAGCAAAGATTTCCTTAGCCACAGCCTTGCCCTTGGCGTCGAACTTTATCCGCATGATGCGATAGCCTACAGGAGTGGAGCGATTCCACGATCCGTGCTGGGCCACAAAAGCATCATGTTTGTACTCAACGGGGAACATAGCACCTTTGTAAAAATGCATCCCCAGGCTGGCCGTGTGGGCCTGGAAATTTATCACAGGTGCAACGACTGGCCCTGGCGGTATTTTGTTCTCATATCCCGAAAGCTTGATATCGGTGCCGCCAAACCAGGGGTAACCAAAATGGCTGGGTGTCGTTGCCACATGGTTCAACTCGTCCGGTGGAATATCATCGCCCATGTTGTCCGCACCGTTGTCGGTGAAAAACATTTCCCCCGTTTTGGGGTGGAAATCGAGACCGACAGAATTGCGCACACCACTGGCAACTGTTTCAGTATTCTGGCCATCCGTATTCAGTCGAATGATCGTGCCTTCCATGCCTTGTGGCATGCCGATGTTATAAGGCGCACCGATGGCGACATAAAGTTTGGCATCCGGCCCAGCCTTCATATAACGCCAACCATGGTGGCGTTTTCGCGGCAGGTCGGATTTGATTTGTGTCAGCTTTAGTTTGTCGCCGGTAACAGGCAGCGCCGCCCAGGATATTTGGTCGATTTCCGCGACATAAAGCCTGTCGCCCAACACAGCAACTCCGTTCGGTACGTTCAGATTTTTGCCGATCGCAACAATCTTGTCCGCCGTGCCATCCTTGTTGGTGTCTTGCAAGGAATGCACATCGTTGCTGCGGGAGCCAACAAACACTACACCGCTTTTGCGGTGCAACGTCAGCGAACGCGGCTTCAGGAGTTTGGCATAGACGGAAATACTAAAACCAGGCGGCAGGTTGATCCCGTTCAGGACGGCACTGGCGTCTTTCGCGGACGCGCTAGCTGACATCGTCACAACACAAAAAGTCAGGGCAAACACCAATATCTTTCTGATGCGATCCGACATGACCTGCCCCCCTTTAGTTCAGTTGCTACATGCTACGCCGGTACTGCCCACCAACTTCAAACAGAGCCTCGGTGATTTGGCCAAGGGAACAAATCCGTACAGCATCCATCAAGACGGCAAAGACGTTTTCACCGGCCACGGCTGCATCCTGCAGGCGCTTGATCATGGCGGCACGCTCTTTCGCATTGGCTTTGTGAAAACCATTCAAACGCTTGAGCTGACTCTTTTTTTCCGCTGTCGTCGAACGCGCCAGTTCAATGGTTGTCTCGGCGGCCTCGCCCTTGGGATTGAGGAAAGTGTTCACGCCCATGATGGGATAACTGCCATCATGTTTCATGGTTTCGTAATACAAACTTTCGTCCTGGATTTTGCCGCGCTGATAGCCTGTCTCCATGGCTCCCAATACGCCACCGCGTTCTGAAATACGCTCAAACTCCTGCAACACTGATTCTTCCACTAGGTCTGTTAGCTCTTCCATGATGAACGATCCCTGATTGGGGTTTTCACAATTGGAAAGACCCCATTCCTGGTTGATGATCATCTGGATCGCCATAGCCCGTCGCACACTGTCTTCTGTTGGTGTGGTGATGGCTTCGTCATAGGCGTTGGTGTGCAGGCTGTTGGTATTGTCATAGGACGCGACCAGGGCCTGCAAGGTGGTGCGGATATCGTTGAAGGCCATTTCCTGGGCGTGTAAAGATCTGCCTGAAGTTTGAGTGTGATATTTCAGCTTCTGGCTACGCTCGGACGCACCATATTTGTCGCGCATGGTCGTGGCCCAGATGCGCCGCGCCACGCGACCAAGGACTGAATATTCCGGGTCCATGCCTGCCGAGAAGAAGAACGACAGGTTCGGCGCGAAGTCATCGATCTTCATGCCACGTGCAAGATACGCTTCCACATAGGTAAAGCCGTTCGACAGGGTGAAGGCCAATTGGCTGATCGGGTTGGCCCCGGCTTCGGCGATATGATAGCCGGAGATCGAAACCGAATAGAAATTCTGCACCTTGTGATCAACAAAATAGGATTGAATGTCGCCCATGACCTTGAGGCTGAATTCCGTCGAGAACAGGCAGGTATTTTGCCCCTGGTCTTCCTTCAGAATATCGGCCTGAACCGTGCCGCGCACATTTTCCAGGGTCCAGCTGCGCAGCTTTTCCATCTCGGCCGGTTTGGGTAAACGGCGCTTTTCCTTTTTGAATTTGTCGACCTGTTGATCAATGGCCGTGTTCATGAACATGGCGAGGATCGTCGGCGCGGGTCCATTGATCGTCATGGAAACACTGGTCGTCGGGCTGCAAAGATCAAACCCGCCATAAAGAACTTTCATATCATCCAGGGTCGCAATTGATACGCCTGAATTGCCAACCTTGCCGTAGATATCCGGGCGCTTGTCCGGATCGTTGCCATACAAGGTGACGGAATCAAAAGCGGTCGACAGGCGCTTGGCGTCGCTGTCTTTCGAAAGGTATTTAAATCGTTCGTTACTGCGGAAGGCATCCCCTTCTCCGGCAAACATACGGGTGGGGTCTTCGCCTTCGCGCTTGAAAGGAAATACACCGGCGGTGAAGGGGAAGTTGCCTGGCAGGTTTTCCGAGCGCAACCAGCGCAGGATGTCGCCGTCATCATCAAAGCCCGGCAAAGCGACCTTCGAAATGGCCGTGCCGCACAAAGAGATGGTTTTCAATGGTGTGCTCAGCTTCCTGCCACGCACTTCAGAAACGAATTCGTCACCGGCATAGGCCTGGCGCTTGGCCGGCCAGGTATCCAGCATGACCTGGCTATCCGCGTCCAGATCAGCGGTCCGGCCCTTGGCCAGTTTTTCGAGGTTCAAGGCATCCTTTTTGGTGCCGCCAGCATCACGTACCATTTGCGCTGAGGCCAACAGTTGCTGGCGTTCGCGCGCGATCTTCGCCTGATCCCGCGTGTTCTGGTGATAGGAGCGCACGGATTCGGCAATTTCAGCCAAATAACGCTGACGATCAGACGGGATCAACAAATCCCGGCGCGAGGTCACATGGCCCGATGCGCCAAAACCGTTTTCCAGGTTTGCCAAACCCTTGGCGGCAAATGCTTCCAGAATGCCGCCGTACAAGGCACTTACACCGTCATCATTAAATTTGGCGGCGATGGTCCCGTAAACCGGCATATCCGCAGGCTTTTCGCCAAACCGCTCACTGTTCCGCTGATATTGCTTGCGCACATCCCGCAAGGCATCGTCGGCACCCCGGCGGTCAAACTTGTTGATGGCCACGATGTCAGCGAAGTCCAGCATGTCGATTTTCTCAAGCTGGCTGGCCGCGCCAAATTCAGGCGTCATGGCGTAGATCGACACATCGACAAACGGCACGATGGCGGCGTCGCCCTGCCCGATTCCGGATGTCTCGCAGATGATCACATCATATCCGGCTGCTTTGCAGGCAGATATGGCCCCTGGCAAACAAGAGGCCACTTCCGAACCCGAACCACGTGTCGCCAGCGAACGCATATAAATGCCCGGCACACTGATCGCGTTCATGCGGATGCGATCACCCAACAGGGCACCGCCGGTTTTTCGTTTGGAGGGATCAACCGCAATGACAGCAATTTTCAGTTTTGGATGGTCCAGATGGAAGCGGCGGACGATTTCATCGGTCAGGGAACTTTTGCCTGCACCTCCTGTTCCGGTGATGCCCAGAACCGGAATAACGCCCCTGGAATGTGTTAATTTTGTCACCTCTTTGCGAACATTTGTCCCTGTTTTGCCCGCTTCAAGCCCGGAAATAATGCGTGCCAAAGTGCCGCTATCACCCTTTTTCAGTTTCGCCAGGGTTTTGGGCTGCTTCCTAGTTAGATCATGATCAGATTGTTTGAGCATGTCATCGATCATGCCTTCCAGCCCCATGAACTGACCGTCACCTGGAGAATAAATCCGTGTCACACCATATTTGTGTAGTTCGGCGATCTCTTCCGGGATAATCACCCCGCCACCACCGCCAAACACCTTGATATGACCGGCTTTGCGCTCTTTCAGCAAATCGACCATGTATTTAAAGAATTCAACATGCCCGCCCTGATAGGAAGATACTGCGATGCCGTGGGCGTCTTCTTCAATGGCTGCAACAACAATTTCCTCAACGGACCGGTTATGGCCCAGATGAACGACCTCAGCCCCACCCGCCTGCAACATCCGTCGCATGATATTAATCGACGCATCATGGCCATCAAAAAGGCTGGTCGCCGTCACGAACCGAACCGGGTGTTTCACCTGATAACGTTCAGGAGCGCCAGTTTTGGCGGATTTGACAGATTTAACGTTGCGTTTTTTGGCAACAGAAAAAGTCTTGTGTGATCGGGATTGGGCAGCCACAGTAAAGGTCTCCGGAGAATAATAGTTTGGGGGTCGATGAATTCGAACGTTGCCCACCGTATAAGCAATCGCGAACATAGCGCTATTTTCCCAGTCCCGCGACCGGATTGCAACAGGTGCTGAAAAGCAGCGTTGTTTTGTCTCGGCGTGCGGTGTATTTGGTTCTGAACAACTTTACTTACACTTGATAGATACTTTGTAGACTCTGGGAGAGATCATCGTGAAACGTCATCGCGCCAGTACTGGTTTTCCTCGCACACGCATGCGCCGCAACCGCCGTCACGAATGGTCCCGGCGTCTGGTGTCAGAAAACCAGCTATCAGTTAATGACTTGATCTGGCCGGTTTTTGTCATTGATGGTGATAACAAAACTGAAGACGTTACCTCAATGCCCAACGTACAACGGCTGAGTATTGATCTGCTGGTGGACGCTGTTGGCAACGCCAAAGACCTTGGTATTCCTGCGGTCGCGCTGTTTCCTTTCACGGATCCGGCCCTGAAAAATGCTCAAGGCAGCGAATCTATTAACCCCGAAAACCTCGTGTGCCGCGCTGTACGCGCCATCAAGGCTGCCCACGGCGATGATATTGGGGTGATGTGCGATGTGGCGCTTGATCCCTACACAGACCACGGTCATGACGGTCTTCTGGAAGATGGTTATGTCGTCAACGATGCGTCAGTGAAGATATTGGCCCAGCAGGCGCTAATCCAGGCCGAAGCTGGCTGCGATGTCATCGCCCCTTCCGATATGATGGACGGGCGTGTGCGCGAAATTCGCAATGTGCTGGATAAGGCCAATCTTGATCATGTGCAGATCATGGCCTATTCGGCCAAATATGCCTCGGCTTTTTACGGACCGTTCCGCGAAGCAGTGGGATCCACGCCAAATCCGGCCGGTGGTGATAAAAAAACCTATCAAATGGATTCAGCCAATTCGGATGAAGCCCTGCGCGAAGTGGCTCTGGATATAGCCGAAGGTGCTGACATGGTGATGGTCAAACCGGGTATGCCGTACCTGGACGTCGTACGCCGGGTCAAGGATGAATTCCAGGTTCCGACTTACGCCTACCAGGTCAGTGGTGAATACGCCATGTTAACCGGAGCGGCGGAACGCGGCTGGATGGATGGCGAGCGTGTCATGATGGAAAGCCTGATGGCGTTTAAAAGAGCCGGTGCAGATGGTATCTTAAGCTACTACGCTGTGGCTGCCGCCAAGCTTTTGAAGAGTAATTAATTGTTATATTACAATATATTATATTAGTTTTCTCGCGTAATAAAAAAGAAATAAATACCAATTAAGATCGCCTCTCGACAGGCGACAAAAACGGGGTGCTTCAGATATGCGTTGGATTGCAGGCATAGTTGCCAGTTTATTGATTCTGGCAGGTGTTGGAGTGGTCATTGGCTATTTTTGGCTGAAGGACTCGCTGCCACAAATCTCGGGGGAGACGAAAGTCGCCGGGATATCGGCACCCGTTGAAATCGTCAGGGATGCCAATGGAATTCCACATATATACGGTAAATCCGAGGCTGACGGTTGGTATGGGCTAGGTTATGCCCATGCTCAGGACCGCTTGTGGCAAATGGATTTCAATCGGCGCATCGGTGCAGGTCGCCTGTCCGAAATTCTGGGTGAAAAAGGCCTGAATACCGATAAATTCCTGCGCACTTTGTCGGTATATCACTACGCCGAGCAAAATTACGCCAATGAAAGCCCGGAAACACGTGCCATCCTTCAGGCCTATGCCGCAGGGGTGAACGCTTTCATCGCTGATCCAAACGGCCCTTTGCCCGTTGAATTTCAGGTCATGGGTGTAACCCCAAGGCCTTGGAAACCCGCAGATTCACTCGTTTGGTCCAAAATGATGGCCTGGGATCTTGGGGCAAACTGGAGTAGCGAAATCCTGCGTTTGCGTATGCTGAAAGAGGGCGGTCTCAGTCAGCAGCAGATATCCGAACTCTTCCCGCCTTATCCCGGTGATGCGCCGGTAGCCCTGCCCGACCTGGCCAGCTTATATAAAGGCGTCGATCTGCCGCTGAAACAGTTTGCCGCGGTCTCTCGAGATCTGGTTCCTGAGCCAGGAAACGGATCCAACAACTGGGTCGTCTCCGGGGCTCGGACAGCCAGTGGAAAGCCTTTGCTGGCAAATGACCCACACCTTGGACTGGCAGCGCCGCCAGTGTGGTATTTTGCCCACGTAGAAACGCCTGAGGTCCAGGTCATGGGTGCCACGCTGCCCGGCATTCCAGGCGTTGTGCTGGGCCGTAACAAACGCATTGCATGGGGCTTTACCAATACTGGCCCTGACGTGCAGGACATGTTCATCGAAAAGATTGAGGGCGACAAATACCTGACGCCAACCGGATTGGCTGAGTTCGAGACCCGCGAGGAGACCATCCACGTAAAAGATGCCGAAGACGTCAATCTGACGGTTCGGATCAGTCGCCATGGACCGATTATCTCCGATGTCATGGGTGCAGCTGCCAAGGCCGTGGGTGACGGCCATGCGATGGCTTTCTCGTGGACGGCGTTGCGTGGCGATAACACGACCGCCAGCGCCATCATCGCTTCTAACAAGGCGCAAAGCTGGTCTGAATATGTCAGTGCCCTGCGTTTCTTCGATGTGCCGCAGCAAAATATGGTTTCTGCCGATGTTGACGGTAATATCGGCTATTACGCGCCGGGTCGGGTCCCTGTACGCCACCCTGACAACAAGGTCAGAGGCTTTATGCCGGTACCTGGCTGGGACGCCAAATATGACTGGCAGGGTTACATTCCTTTTGACGAGTTACCGCATATCTACAATCCTTCGCGTAACTATGTCGCCACAGCAAATCACAAGGTCGTCGACAAGGACTATCCGCACTTCATCACTGGTGAGTGGGCGGCACCCTATCGGGCCAGGCGGATCGAAAGTCTTTTGACAGGCCGCGACAAACATTCCATCGGCAGCTTTCGGGAAATTCAGAGCGATATCAAGTCTCTGTATGCCACAGATTTGTTGCCAAGACTTTTGAAAGTAGCACCTGCCAACGATGACGCGGCACAAGCCGTCAAATTGCTGTCTGCCTGGGATGGCACCATGGATCGTCTGAAACCCGAACCGCTGATCTATAACAGCTGGATGCGCGAGCTGAGCGTTCTGATCTATGCCGATGAGTTGGGTGATTTGTTCAAAAGCTATCAAGACCTGCGGTCGGTGTTCATTAGCAATGTTCTGACCGGCGGGCAGGATCACTGGTGTGACAACGTGAAAACAGGCGTCAAAGAAACCTGTGACGAGCAGATATCAGGTGCACTTGTGAAGGCTTTGGCAGATACCCGTGTCAGGTCTGATAACGACAAAATGGAGACCTGGGTCTGGGGTGAAATGCACTTTGCCCATTCCGACCACAACCCCTTTACCCATGTTGGGTCCCTGGCCGGGATTTTTGATATCTCTATTCCCAACGGTGGCGATGGCTTTACGGTCAATGTCGCCAAACACAAGATTTCCGATGATGAGAACCCGTATCGCCAGTTTCACGGGCCAAGCCTTCGGGCGATCTACGACTTATCCAACCTGGACAATTCACGCTGGATTCATTCAACCGGACAATCGGGCAACGTATTTTCGCCGTTTTACAGCAATTTGACCGAAACCTGGCGAAACGTCGAAGATATGCCTATGACCATGGAACGCGCCGCGATTGAAGCCGGTGCCGTTGGTACCCTGACCCTGAGACCAGGCAAATGACCTTGACATGATTGATCTCGGAGACATAAAGGCTGCCGCGCAGATCATTTCTGGCGTCTGCGTACGCACCCCGACTTTGCCATCCCGTACCCTGTCAAATATTACGGGTTCCAATGTCTTTTTGAAATTTGAAAACCTGCAGTTTACAGGCTCTTTCAAAGACCGCGGTGCTCTCGTCAAGATGACCCGTCTGGAAGATAAGGCGGCAAAAGCAGGTGTGATTGCCATGTCAGCTGGAAACCATGCCCAGGGCGTTGCCTATCACGCACAAAACCTGGGGATTCCGGCGACAATTGTCATGCCCCGCTTCACCCCCTTCAACAAGATACGACATACCCAGGGTTTTGGCGCCCACGTCGTGCTTGAAGGAGACACGCTGGAAGAATCAAAAGCCCATGCTGATATGCTGGCGGCAACAGAAGGGCTGACATTTATTCACCCCTATGACGACGACGACATCATGGCTGGCCAGGGGACAGCGGCCCTGGAGATGCTGACGGACTACCCTGAAATCGACACGCTTATCGTGCCCATCGGCGGCGGCGGCCTTATTTCTGGCTGTGCAATTGCTGCCAAGGGCCTCAATCCGGACATCAAGATCGTTGGCGTTGAAGCGGCCCTTTATCCTTCCATGCAGCGGGCTTTGGAAGGCGGTGAGCAGGTAATTGGCGGCCAAACCATTGCCGATGGTATCGCGGTCAAGGCAGTCGGACATCGCGCCGTCGATATCGCACGCGAACATGTCAGCCATATTGTATCTGTAACAGAAGCCCAGATTGAAGAAGCTATTGTCCTGTATATGGAAATTGAAAAAACAGTGGCCGAAGGGGCTGGCGCCACCCCACTTGCGGCTTTGATTGCCCACCCTGAAATGTTTACAGGCCGTAACTGCGGTCTGATTATCTCCGGCGGCAACATTGATTCGCGTCTGTTGGCATCGGTTATTTCGCGCGGTTTGGTCCGTCAGGGCCGTATCGTCAGTTTGCGCGTTGAAATCAGTGACCAGCCCGGCGCGCTGGCCCAGATCGCGAGCCTGGTTGGTGAGGCGGGTGCCAATATTATCGAAGTTGCCCACCACAGGTTGTTTTCGGATGTGCCGGTCAAAGGTGCTGATCTGGACTTGATGATTGAAACACGCGATCCCGAACACGGCCGTGAAGTTGTGGCCAGAATCACTGCCGCAGGATACACCGTTACGCAGATGAGCATCACTGCGGCTGGTGGTGCCTCTTGATTTTTGAAGCTTTTGATCAACTTTGATCTATTATGTGCCTCCAATTCATAACAAATTTGTGCAAATGCCCTTGAAACGGACCCAATACATTTGGTTTATTGAGATACGTGGCTTTGCGGGAACCAAACAGACACAGGGCAGTCGATCAGTTTGAGCGGAGTAGCAGGTTTTTTGAACTTCCACCAATTGAATCGGTCGTAATTAATATATGTTTTTCTTCATCGGTTTTTTGATTGTTTGCGGTTCCGTGCTTGGCGGCTATATGCCACACGGCGACGTTCGCGTTTTGTGGCAGCCTCTGGAAGTGCTGATCATTTTTGGCTCGGCTGTTGGCGCTTTCATTATTTCAAACCCCAAACACGTATTAACGGGCGTTTTGAAGCATTTCAGCCGCGTCATGAAAGGCTCTCCTCACAGCAAAGACGCCTATATCGAACTGCTGACTTTGTTTTATACAGTTTTCAGATTGGCCAAGGCCAAGGGCATGCTGGCCCTGGAATCCCACCTTGACGAGCCGGAAGAAAGTGCGATTTTTCAGCCCTTCCCTATTTTCCTGTCCAACCACCATGCCGTTGAATTTATGTGCGATTACCTGCGCCTGATGACGATGGGTACGGAAAACCCCCATGAACTGGAGGCTTTGCTGGACGAGGAAATTGAAGCTCATCACAAGGAAGCCCACGATATTTCACACGCTGTGACAGCCATGTCAGATGGTTTACCGGCATTTGGTATTGTTGCCGCCGTTCTGGGCGTTATCGTGACCATGAGCAGTATTGCGGAGCCACCAGAGGTTCTGGGTGGATTGATTGGTGCGGCTCTGGTTGGAACGTTCCTGGGAATTTTGCTGGCTTACGGCTTTGTTGGCCCAATTGGAACCAGCCTTGGAAACTACGCTGATGCTGACACCAAATATTTCAACTGTATGAAATCAGCCTTTCTGGCACACTTGAACGGTTATCCGCCGGCCGTTTCCATTGAATTTGCCCGGAAAATCCTGGCATCGCACGAGCGACCAACGTTTGCTGAACTGGAAGAAGCGGTTCAAGATGCGCCAAATCCAGGCTAACTCTTTGATTATGAAACTCAGACCAGAAACATACGGGTGATACGGCAATGGCCGAAGGCAATATCATCATCAAAAAGATCAAGAAGGTCGAAGGCGGCGCCCATGGCGGCGCCTGGAAGGTGGCTTATGCTGACTTCGTGACCGCAATGATGGCATTTTTTCTGTTGCTTTGGCTGTTGAATGTTACAACTGATGAACAAAAAAGCGGTATCGCTGATTACTTTGCACCAACGACCGTAAGCTTCTCGCGCTCGGGTTCAGGCGGTGTCATGGGCGGGCTAACACTTTCGTCCGAAGGTGCCAAATCCTCGGACAGCCAGACATCAGCTGTGGTCGTTCAATTAACAACGGAACTTTCAGATCCTTCTGAACAATCCAAAGCTGACAGCGAATCTATTCAGGATGCTACGGACAAGCAGCTGG
Source organism: Alphaproteobacteria bacterium (assembly GCA_018650465.1). Lineage (GTDB taxonomy): Bacteria > Pseudomonadota > Alphaproteobacteria > UBA2966 > UBA2966 > JABILA01. The sequence goes on along the minus strand of JABIFY010000050.1, from coordinate 3,041 downwards.
AAGAAGAAATGGCTGCAAGAGAGCAAACGTCATTTGATGAAGCCCAGGCCCTTCTGGAAGCGACAATAAAGGAGAAGCTGGAGGAGGAAGATATTTCCGACCAGGTGAAGATCGACATGACTGATGAAGGCATGCGCATCCAGATCGTTGATCAGGAAGGTGGCTCGATGTTCATTGCTGGAACGCACAAATTAACAGCGCGTTCCGAGAAGATTGTTAAGGAAATCGCTGAAGTTATTGGTAAATTGCCAAACGACGTCTCAATTTCCGGGCATACGGATGCCTCCCCGTATGACAACAAGAAAAATGGCGAATCAAATTGGGAACTGTCTTCCGGACGGGCCAACGCCAGCCGCCGGGTTCTTCAGAAATTTGGTGTTGCGCCGGAGAGGATTGCCCGGGTTATCGGCAAGGCGGATCAAGACCCCTTAACGCCGGAAGACCCTTTCCTGCCAGAAAACAGGCGCATATCAATTATTCTACTGCGCAGAGCAAATGTTTTACCACCATCGCTACACAAAGAAGAATAAATAGATACAGCAAACAAAAAGGCCCGACGGTTAACGTCGGGCCTTAATATACATGGTGGGTCTATCCACCGTTACCACGCGGCTACCACACTTTTACAACTGTTATACAACTAACTTACTAACTTGGATTCTTTGCGACCGGCCTTGGACGTCAGCAACTTATGAACGTTTATACAGCAAGCATGTATCTGTAATATTTCTGTCATCTGGAAACTTGTAACAGTTTTAAATATGTCAGTTACAATTCAACCCCTGCTGTCGATAACAAAGCCGATATTTCCTATATGGCCTTGATACCCTGCAGGAAAGATTGCACTTCAGATTGCAGGTTGCCAAATTTATCGGACAGTTCGCGTGAAGCAGACAGAACTTCATTTGATGAACTTTCTGTTTGTTCAGACCCGGATCTGACTTCCGAAATATTCTCTGAAACCTGCTGGGTACCCGCTGCTGCATCCTGGACATTACGGCTGATTTCGTTTGTGGCCGCGCCTTGCTCCTCAACTGCGGAAGCAATAGCTGTGGCGATTTCATTCATCTCGCCGATCGTCGTACCAATGCCTTCAATCGCATCAACCGCTTGCCTGGTTGTAGATTGAATTGAACTGATCTGGTTTCCGATGTCTTCGGTAGCCTGAGCTGTCTGGCTCGCCAGATTTTTTACCTCCGAGGCAACAACTGCAAAGCCCTTGCCAGCTTCGCCAGCCCTTGCGGCTTCAATTGTTGCGTTCAGGGCCAGCAGGTTTGTCTGGCTGGCAATATCGTTAATTAAATCAACCACATCGCCAATCCGCTGTGCTGCTTCAGCCAGTTCCCGGATCGTTTGATTTGTACCCTCCGCAGCTGCTACAGCCTCACCGGAAATCTTGGCAGAATGAGTTACCTGACGACTGATTTCATCAACTGAAGCCGATAGTTCTTCGGCAGCCGTCGCAACCGTCTGAACGCTGGCCGAAGCCTGTTCTGCAGCTGTTGAAACGGTGTTACTTTGATTGCGTGTCGTTTCAGCCACGCCGCTCATGTTTTGAGCAGTGCTTTCCATTTGTGTTGCCTGAGAGGCAACAATACCCAGAATACCTTCAACAGTGTCACTAAAGTCACCTGTGAGGCCATCCATTTTTTCCTGGCGTTCAACGCGGGTCGTGTTCTCAGTGGCCTCTCTTTTACGCTCTTCCTCAGCCTGGTTTTCGCGTTCAGTGCGATTTTGTTCGGCCTCTTGTCCAAGGCGTTTCGCCTCAACTGCAGATTTTTGAAAGACTTCCACAGAGCGGGCCATTTCACCCACTTCGTCACGCGCGCCAATACCTTCATTATTCACATCCAGATTGCCAGATGCGAGCTCCAGCATCACTGAGTTCAGTCCTTCGATGGGGCGACGAATACTGCGGCCAACGATCCAGAAGGAAAGGATAACCAGCAAAATAACAAAGACAGCAACTATGATAAGCATTTTCACAGATTCTTGTTGAGCCTCAATTTGTTGTTTGTTGGTCTCAGCCACGCCGAGCTCCGCGATTTCAAACAATTTAACTAAATGAGGCTCCATATCCGCGTAAATCGCGCTTAAATTTTTCACTTCCTGCACCATATTGATGTCGACTTTGGCGTAGGCGTTAAAGTCCTTGTGATAGCTATCCATCAATGGCAATAGAGCTTTTTTGACGTTGGGATCAATAAAAGGCAGGTTGAGCATTGCCTCGAATTCGGATTTCCGTTTAGCCATCCGACCAACATATTTATTACTGTGTCGCATGATGAAGTCTTTTTCATGACGGCGCATCATCAACATTGTGACTTTAAGCTTGTCAACGGAAGTTTTATTCAATTCCTTCTCAACGGACTGAACAGACTTGCGCATCGCACCCTGTAGCCCTTGCTTTTCGTTAAAACCAAGTTTTTTCTGGGTATCGAATACCACTTGAAACTGTGCTCGATGTGCCGGCAGCTTCTCAAGCAACAATTTGATTTCTTCTTCGGCCTCCTTGATCCCAAGGCTGTGCCCTTCTGCCAGCGCTTCTTCCATCTTGCTGGCAGATTTTTGATATTTGCCGAGATATTTTTCCAGTTTCCGGATCAAAAAATCCTTTTCACTGCGGCGCATTTGTAAACCGTCGATGTTGGCATCCCTGGCTAGTTCGGCCAGTTTGGCATGTCTGTCACCGGATTCTTTGGCAGCCTTTTGACTTTCCATGCTCTGGAAAACAATGGCACCACAGGCCAAAAACCCAAGTGCGACAATAAGTGTCAGCACGTTCATGCGCATACCGACGTTGATACGACGGATGAAATTAAAATCCAACAAAGTTGAAAGGAAACTGGTATTTCCTGATATCGACATTATCTGTATCCCTGACTGATGAAACTGCAGGGAACATACGATCGGGTCGTTTCTACAATATTTCAAATACCGGCAATTTTGTAACAATTTTGAGTATTTTGGATACATTGCAAGCTTAAGAAGAAATACATGCTTTGACTTTGTTGATTTTAGAAATATTAGTAACCCGAAAT
>JABIFY010000049.1 GCA_018650465.1 Alphaproteobacteria bacterium | reverse complement strand
CAAAGGGGGATGTGCTCTCCTAACGGTGTGGATAAGGCCTTGCCAAGTAATTGCTGCATATTTTGAGACTTTCTTTGGTCGGAGAATCTCAAAGTATGAATCACTTCAGGGCTTTATCCTATTAAGTCGGGTACTGTGGGCGAACTCAGAAAATCTATTGCACCCAGGGCCCAGATGGCCAGAACCAGGGCAATTGCGATTGCCGGGGCCCATAACATTATATTGCGGGGTAGTTTACGCGGCGCCATTGTCGTGCTTCCCATATCCCTCGAGCCTGTAATTTTTTCCTGGTCTTGTGCCAGGCCATCTCAAAAATGTCGTCGGCAATATGCCTCAACGCGGTCTCAAATAACATTGACTCAACCCGTTGGCAAAATTTATCGATTTAGCAACGGACAGCGCATTTTTAGTGAACAAGGTTTCACTGAAAATGCCTTAATGAATGGCTGATCATATGTCAGTGAGATGGATCAATGATCTGTGGCATAGGGTCGCATTAACCAACGTCAAGATACATTCCAGCTTATCAATACAGCGGAATTTCTGTCCGGGACCAGGCGAACAGATTTCCGTCGAATCACGATTTGTTCCGGATATCTGGTTTGTAAATTCAGTATTTGCGTCGCAAAGCCAGGCTGGACATAACGTTTTGCTGAAAAACTTCTCGCATCTGCTTCTTGCGCTTGGAACCGAGCCTCACTATATAACGGACGAACTTTCCGGGCAGTGCGTGTTGAATAAAGACTGATCACGCCGATTTGTCGGAAGAAAATAGTGAAAAATCAGGGGGTTCGTGCGGTGCCATATGTGGCTGCGCGTTCCTGCCGCAAACCAAGAGGACACAATGGGTAAAATAATTGGTATTGATCTCGGAACCACAAACTCCTGTATCGCCATCATGGATGGTTCGGATCCGAAGGTCGTAGAGAACGCAGAAGGCACACGGACAACACCATCGATGGTGGCCTTTACAGAAGACGGTGAACGTCTGGTTGGCCAGTCGGCCAAACGTCAGGGCGTCACAAACCCCGAAAACACACTTTTTGCCATCAAACGCCTGATCGGTCGTCCCTACGACGACCCGATGACCAAAAAAGACATGGATATGGTGCCGTACAACATCGTATCGGCAGACAATGGCGATGCCTGGGTCGAAGCCCGCGGCGAAAAATATGCCCCAAGTCAGGTCAGTGCCTTCATTTTGCAAAAAATGAAAGAGACCGCTGAGACCTTCCTGGGTGAAACCGTAACTGAAGCTGTCATCACGGTTCCGGCTTACTTTAACGACTCACAGCGTCAAGCCACCAAAGACGCCGGCAAAATCGCCGGTCTGGATGTCAAACGCATCATCAACGAGCCCACAGCCGCGGCTCTGGCCTATGGTATGGATCGTGGCGATGCCAGCACCATCGTCGTTTATGACCTGGGTGGTGGTACCTTTGACGTCTCCGTTCTTGAACTGGGTGACGGCGTATTTGAAGTAAAATCTACCAACGGCGATACTTTCCTTGGCGGTGAAGATTTTGATGCCACCTTGCTGAACTATCTGGCTGAAGAATTCCAGAAAGAACAGGGCATTGACCTGCGTCAGGACAAACTGGCACTGCAACGTCTGAAAGAAGCTGCAGAAAAAGCTAAAATCGAGCTTTCCAGCGCGACCCAGACTGAAGTAAACCTGCCGTTTATTACAGCCGATGCCTCAGGTCCGAAACACCTGACCATGAAGCTGACACGGGCCAAACTGGAAGCTTTGGTTGATGCCTTGATCGAACGCACCATGGAGCCTTGTCGCAAGGCACTGAAGGATGCTGACGTTACAGCCGGTGAAATCGACGAAGTGATCCTCGTTGGCGGTATGACCCGCATGCCCAAGGTCGTTGAGAAAGTTAAGGAATTCTTTGGTCGCGAACCTCATCAGGGCGTGAACCCGGATGAAGTTGTGGCCATTGGCGCCGCCATTCAGGCCGGTGTTTTGCAAGGTGATGTGAAAGACGTTTTGTTGCTGGATGTAACACCACTGAGCCTGGGTATTGAAACCCTGGGCGGTGTGTTCACTCGTTTGATTGATCGCAACACCACAATCCCGACCAAGAAAAGCCAGACCTTCTCAACCGCAGAAGACAGTCAGAACGCCGTGACCATCCGGGTCTTCCAGGGTGAACGCGAAATGGCAGCGGACAACAAGATACTTGGGCAATTTGATTTGGTGGGTATTCCGCCTGCACCACGCGGTGTGCCACAGGTCGAAGTCACATTTGATATTGATGCCAACGGCATCGTCAATGTTTCGGCCAAGGACAAGGGTACCGGCAAGGAACAGCAGATTCGAATTCAGGCATCGGGCGGTATTTCCGATGATGATATCGAACAAATGGTCCAGGACGCTGAAAAACACGCTTCTGAAGATCAGGAGCGCAAGGAAGCAGCCGAAGCCCGCAACCAGGGAGAATCACTTATCCATGCGACGGAAAAGAACCTGGCCGATTATGGCGACAAGGTGAGTGCTGAAGAAAAGACGGCGATTGAAACAACCATCGCTGAATTGAAGACAGCACTTGAAGGCGAAAATGTCGAAGACATCAAGGCCAAAACGGAAGCCTTGTCTCAGGCAGCCATGAAGCTGGGTGAAGCCATGTATGCGGCGGAACAGGCCGAAGGTGCTGCCGCTGAAGGCGCACCGGAAGGTAGCGATGCAGGAGACGCTTCTGGTCCAGCCGATGATGATGTTGTTGATGCCGACTTCGAAGAAGTAAACGAAGACGACAAGGACGACAAAAAAGACGCGTCCTGATCTCGGGCTTAAACTTCATATTTCGATTGTCCGGGTGGTAAAGCAATGGCGAGCAACGATTATTACGAAACATTAGGTGTTGATCGTGACGCCGGTGGGGCTGATTTAAAATCAGCTTACCGGCGGCTCGCCAAGGAATACCACCCGGACCGAAATCCCGATAATGCCGAGGCGGAAGCCAAGTTCAAGGAAATTTCGGAAGCCTATGAGATCCTGAGCGACGAGCAAAAGCGCGCCGCTTATGACCAGATGGGCCATGCCGCCTTTCAACAAGGCGGTCAGGGCGGACCAGGTGGCGGTGGGGCCGGCGGCTTTGGCTCCAGCTTTGCCGATGTCTTTGATGATTTATTTGGTGAGTTTTCCGGCGGCCGACGTGGTGGCCGGCAGACGAATACCAGAGGTTCAGACCTTCGCTACAATATGGAAATCACTCTGGAAGACGCCTTTCATGGTCGTCAAACAGAAATCCGTGTGCCCACAACCGTGTCCTGCCAGCAATGTAATGGCAGTGGCTCGAAGGATTCGTCCAAGCCCAGCACCTGCCAGACTTGTCAGGGCATGGGTAAAGTTCGCAGCCAAAGCGGCTTCTTTACGGTCGAGCGCACCTGCCCAACCTGTCAGGGCGCTGGTCATGTGATAACGGACCCTTGCGGGTCTTGTTCCGGCGCAGGTCGTTTGCACAAGGAAAAAACCTTGTCGGTTTCGATCCCGCCAGGTGTGGAAGACGGCACCCGCATTCGTCTGTCGGGCGAAGGCGAGGCCGGTTTGCGCGGTGGATCACCGGGGGATCTCTATATCTTCCTGTCGCTCGCCCCGCACGGAATTTTCCAGCGCGATGGCCAGCATCTATACTGCCGTGTGCCGATCCCCATGACGACCGCAGCCCTCGGCGGCACCATCGAAGTGCCCACCCTGGCCGGCGGCAAAGCCCGCGTCACTATCCCCGACGGGGCCCAGACCGGTCGCCAGTTCCGCCTTAAGGGCAAAGGTATGCCGCCTCTGCGTGGCCATTCTGGCGGTACGGGCGATATGTATATTCAGGCCACCATCGAAACACCCGTTAATCTGACGGCCCGGCAAAAAGAGCTGCTGAAAGAATTTAGCGACGAAGGTACGGCCCGCACTAATCCAGAATCCGAAGGCTTCATGGCCCGGGTGAAGGAACTGTGGGAAGACCTCAAGGATTAGGGCCAGAGGTATCTTCCCCGCTTGTTTTCCTGCCGAACTGTGTTTATATCCGCAACCTTGAACTGGGGCCGGAGGTAAATCGCGATGTCTGATCTGAAAATTGCAGTTGTTGGCTGTGCCGGACGCATGGGCATTAATTTGTTGCGCCAGATTGCGGCGACTGAGGGCTGCGTGATCGCCGGTGGTACTGAACGGTCAGGCAGTGATGCCCTTGGTAAGGATCTGGGCGCACTCGCCGGGCTTGATGATGTTGGCATTATGGTTTCGGACGATGCCAGCGTCGTCATTGCCAGTGTCGATGCCATCCTTGATTTTACCGTTCCCGCAGCCACCGCCGAACATGCCAACCTTTGTGCGGAACATGGAACGGCCCACATCATTGGCACGACCGGGCTGGATGCTGATCATGAGGCAGCTGTCGCGGCTGCTTGCGAAAAAACCGCTGTCATACGTGGTGCCAACATGTCGGTTGGCGTCAATCTGTTGCTGGGCTTGACCCGCAAGGTTGCCGCCATGCTTGACCCCGACTGGGATATCGAAGTCGTAGAAATGCACCATCGCCACAAAGTCGATGCGCCGTCAGGCACGGCACTTGCCTTGGGCAAGGCTGCTGCTGAAGGTCGCGGGGTTGATCATGATACTGTGGCAGACCGAGGCCGTGACGGCATTACCGGTGAACGCAAGCGCGGTGATATCGGCTATGCAACGTTGCGGGGCGGGAATGTCGTTGGTGATCACACCGTCGTTTTTGCCGCCGATGACGAACGCATCGAAATTACCCACAAGGCCGCCGACCGCACAATATTTGCCAGGGGTGCCGTGACTGCGGCGCTCTGGTCAAAGGGCAAGGGCCCCGGCCTTTACGGCATGGACGACGTGCTCGACCTGACCTGAACTATTACGCCTGAACTCCGGCTCAGGCAGCTTCTGCTTTGGCGGCTTCTCTTGCGGCCTCCCAGCCCAGAATAGCGCGCTTGCGATCAGGTCCCCAATAATATCCCGTGATGGCACCGGTAGATCGAATGACCCGGTGACAAGGTACGATCGGCCCCAAGGGGTTGCGCGCCACGGCCCCGGCAACGGCACGGGCCGCTCCTGGCTTGCCAACGCGCTTGGCCAGGTTGTCGTAGCTTGTGACGCAGCCTGAAGGAATGCGCATCAGGGCTTCCCAAACCCGCAGCTGAAAATTCGTACCCTTCAGGATCAGTCGCAAGGAGTTCTTGTCGCTGATGTTTGATTTACCGCCACCGTAAACGGCGTAGACCTGACTTGCTGTTCTGGTCGCGCGGGCATCATCGCGACTGAATTGCGCACCTGGCCAACGGCCTTTTAAATCATCCAGGGCGGCCTGCTGATCGCCATCTACAAAGGAAATGCCGCAGACCCCTCGATCCGTTTCACCGACCAGGCATTCGCCAAAAGGGCTGGGAGCAAAACCATAAATAATCTCCAGTCCACCTCCCATGGCTTTATATTCCCCAGGCGTCATGGCTTCGCAGGCAACAAACAGATCGTGCAAACGCCCTGGTCCCGAAAGCCCGACATCGAAGGAAACATCCAATACACTTTGGGAATCCTGCAAGGCCTGTTTGGCGTGCTCCAGCGTGAGATACTGAATAAACCTTTTGGGTGACAACCCGGCCCAGCGAGTAAACATCTTCTGGAAGTGAGCTTCGCTCAAACCAGCGGCGCTGGCCATTTCTGCCAGACCGGGCTGGTCCAGGTAATTATCTGCCAGATATCGAATGGCGGCTTCGACACGGGCATAATCGCGTGCGGCTGTTTCGCAATCGGGAAAATTTGTTATTTCATTTGTCATCGTGGATGTCCTGCTTGGATTTGTCAGTCAAGGCCATTTTCCACATCCGCCCGCCCTGCCGCCACCCGATTTCTGTGGTTCCCGAGGAATTGTTAATTACACAGGTGACCGCACGGCATCTTCAACATAATCTGGAATACATGAAAAAAGATAACATCGAAAAACTGTTCAAGATACTTTCGGCTGACAATCCGGAGCCTAAAACCGAGCTGTTCTATTCCTCGACCTATACATTGCTTGTCGCCGTCGTCTTGTCGGCGCAGGCAACAGACATCGGTGTGAACAAAGCGACACCTGCATTATTCAAGGCGGCGGATACGCCAAAGAAAATGGCGGCGCTCGGGGAAGCAAAAATACGAGATCTTGTAAAAACAATAGGCCTTTACCGGACCAAGGCCAAAAATGTCGCCAGGCTGTCTGAAATCCTGGTTGCCGAGCATAACAGCGAAGTACCACGGGACCGTGAAGCGTTGGAGGCCTTGCCAGGTGTGGGTCGAAAAACGGCGAATGTAGTTATGAATGAAGCTTTCGGGGAGCCTACAATTGCAGTCGACACACACATTTTCAGGGTGTCCAATCGAACCGGCCTGGCGCCAGGGAAAACACCTACAGCGGTTGAGCATAAACTCTTGAAAGTGGTTCCAGACAAATGGAAACGATATGCCCATCACTGGCTACTGCTTCACGGACGCTATATATGCAAAGCACGCAAGCCGGAATGCCAGGACTGTTTCATCATTGATCTGTGTTCTTTCAAGGGTAAAACCTGAATGAACAACAAGTTTAGAAAGAATTGACAAGAAAAACCAACAACTACGCACCCCTTGATTTGGGACTGTTTTGTTCTAATTTTTTTAGATACTATGATCTTTGTAGGGGCTTTGGAAATATTGCGATCTGTTTACTTATGCCTGATCAATCAACTTACAAGTTTGCGAATATCTGGTGAAATCTGAAACGAAGATTCCTCTCCGGCGAAGAATTTCGTTTCGCCTCGCTTTGCGCAGTGTACTGATCGCGCTGGTGCTGGGTCTTGCGTTCAGCGTTGTGCAATTGGCGGCAGATTATTCTGAACAGAACAAACAGCTTGAACGGACGATCAAGAATATGCTGGCCGCGGCGGAGAAGCCCGCCATGATTGCCGCATTTCAACTCGATGCCGAACTGGCCCACGAAGTTATTAACGGGCTGTTTGCCTATGAGTTTGTGGTGAACTCGAGAATTGAAGATGAATTCTCTGATATTTTGGTCGAGCAGAAACGCCGGGCTAAAACAACTGCTTTCAGCTGGATTTCAAAGCTTACGGATAATACGCAAAAGCTGCATGTTGTTGATCTGCTCACCCATGAAGCGGACAGACGATTTGTCGGCACGCTAAAAGTTGTCGTGGATCAAAATATCGCACTGTCATCTTTTTATAACCGGTCGGTTCTTGTCGTGGCGTCCGGCCCGCTCAGAAATATTGTTTTGATTCTGCTTCTGATGTTCGTTTTTCAGCAATTTCTTAGCAGCCCCTTGTTACAACTCATCGAAGATTTCAGCGCCTTTGATCCGACCAAGGATGAGCAAAAACCTTTGACGCTGACAGGTGATCACGATCTGGATGAACTCGGGTTACTGGAAGATGCAGCCAATGCCTACATTGCGTCGAATAATCGAAATATGTCCGAACTCAAACAAAGCGAAGCGCAACTAAAAACCAGTGAAAATCGGTATCGGCGTATGTTCGACAGCGCCCAGGTTGCAATCTGGGACGAAGATTTCAGAGATGTCAAAAAGTCCTTTGACCGCCTGCGCAAAACCGGCGTGACCGATATTTCAGTATATCTGGACCAAAATCCATATGCTGCTCAGGAACTGGCGTCCCTGATCAAGATTAATGCGGTAAATCAAAAGGCGCTGGAAGTCTTTGGTGCCAATAATGAAGATGACATCAAACTTAATTTCAAAACTTTGATGCCAAAGAGTGCGATTACCGACTTTCGACAAGAGCTTGTCGCGATCTGGCAGGGCGAAGACAGCTTTGAAATTGAAAGCAAACATCAAACATTTAGCGGTCGGACGCTGGACGTTATTGTTTCTATGCCGATCCCGAAATCTGACATTGACTTTGCCCATGTGCCAGTTTGCATCCTTGATATCACGGAACAAAAGGCCCTCTCTGAAGCCTTGAATCAGGCACAGAAACTGGAGGCAGTTGGCCAGCTAACTGGCGGCGTTGCCCATGATTTCAATAATTTGCTGCAGATCATAGGTGGGGCTGCAGCAATCATTGACGCCAGTGAGGAAAGAGATGATGAGGTTCGGGAGTGGGTCGAGCGGATCAATAAAGCTGTTGAGAGGGGCCGAAGTCTGACCAGCCATTTGTTGGCATTCTCCCGCAAACAATCTCTGCAAGCTGAAGTTTTCGATCCCCGGCGAAGTAACATTGGCCTGGAGGATTTGCTGCAGCGGACGCTTGGTGAGGATATCAATGTTTCGATTGGCTATGCTGTCGAGGATCTGGTTCTGCGCTGTGACCCCAACGCCTTACAAAATACATTGCTCAATCTCGCGATTAATTCCCGTGCGGCCATGTCGACAGGTGGTGACCTCTCAATTTTCTTTTCGCCCCTGACATTGAAAGCGGAACTGGCTCTGGATGATGAAGTCCTGCCGCCAGGCAACTATGTCGAAATCACGGTTCGCGACACCGGTGCGGGTATGAAACCGGATGTTATCGCCAGGGCATTTGATCCGTTTTTTACAACCAAGGAAGTTGGCAAAGGAACGGGATTGGGTCTTAGCATGGTCTTTGGATTCGCCCGCCAATCGGGTGGAAACGTGACGATTGAGAGTGCCTTGGGCGAAGGCACGACAGTCAAGCTATTGTTACCATCGGCTGAAATCAGCACGCCAGCTGCGGCCAAAGACGGAATCCGGACGACGCCTGGCGGTAACAAGAAAAACGGTAATAAATCAGTTTTGGTTGTCGAAGACGATGCTGAAACTCGCATCAACACCAAAAATCTTTTGGTCGAAATTGGATACGATGTGGTAGAGGCGGCGACAGCCGACGAAGCGATAAATTTGCTGCAGCGGCCCAATCAGATCAGCGTTGTTTTCAGCGATGTTGTTATGCCGGGAGGTATGGACGGATACGATCTCGCAAAAAAATTATCGGATCAGCCAGGCTCGCCCCCTGTCCTTCTGACTTCCGGGTATCCACAGCGAGCCGAGGCCGTTATTGGCGCCTCTGGTCAGCAGATCAATCTGATCAAAAAACCCTTTACGTCTGCAGCACTGGCGCAGGCCCTGGCCGAAGTTCTGGGTTAAAGCATTTTCTGTAAAACCTGGTTCCTGAATAAGAAGGCGACCTGTTGGGTGCCTTTCCATATTCCTCTATTTTTTGATCAGCCCGGCCAGACAGGTGTCGGTGGGGGCCTTGCTGCCTTGCAAATCAGTGGCCTCCAGATGGTCAACGCGGAAAGTTCCACTGGGCTCGTCATCATACAGAAAGACGTGAAGCACACAGTCCGCACCGGCATACTGCCAAACCTCAGCCGGTTTCTCCCGACGAATCATTTTGGGGTCACCCAGCAAGCCAGAGACCTTGGTTGGTCCCAGACCAAGAACATCGGTGCTTGTGAGCAGCGGTGGCGGTGTTGGCGCAACGGGGATTGGTTTGTTGTTTTGAGGCAGTGCGGCCGATTTGCGGGCAATTTGTTTTGCGGGTTCAGGCTTGATCATGACAGACCTGGTCGGCACAGGTTCAGGTGACACAAGCCTGGGGGGCAATGGCTTGGGCGGCAATGGCTTAATGGAACTGGATTTGACGGGTTCTGATTTTGCGACCGGTTCAGGTGTGGCAGAACCAACTGCCTGAAGTGTCGGTTTGCCAGTACTTGTCAGGGGGACATAATCCCCCATCACGCTTTGTTCTGGCCGTGAGGCGCAAGCGGCAATTGCGACCATCAGGCAGAGGGTAAATACAACGCGGGAACTGGTGCGCAAAACAGGTCTGTTTTTCAAGGGATCAAGCCGTTTGATTACTGCTGCTTTTGAAGATGTGAACCATTGCAGCGGCCGCAATCAAGGGCGTGAAAAAGTTGACAATCGGAATGGTGAACATGAAGGCGATAACGATACCGGTCAGGAACACTTTGCCCCGATTTTGTTTTCGCAGGTCTGACACTTCTGATGGCGTGTGATGGGACAGGGAAACCATCTCAAAATATTCACGGCCAAACAGATATCCGTTCACCAGGTAATAAGCCAATGTGAGAATACCGGTCAGATAAAGCGGCAAGGCAAGGATGTTCACCGCAATGACAATCAGGGAAAATTTGATCGATACAGCCAGGGATTGGGCGAGCGGTAAGCCCGGGCCTTTTGGATCATTGGGGTAATATTTTGCTTCCACGGCCTCGATGATTTCGTCCAGAAACAAGGCAATAAAAATACTGGCGACAGCCGGGAACAGCAGCAGTGGCACCGTAAAAACCAGAGCACCAAAAATCCAGGCCAAAGGTGACAGAATGAAATCTGGCAACCATGATATCCAACTGATCGTTTCAAGGTCTACGCCGCCCAGGGCGAAATAAACACTGCCCATCAGGATCACAAAAACAGCGACGGTCAAACTGAAAGCCTTGATCATAACGCTGCGAAAAGCAGGGTCTGGAAGTTGTCCTATGGCGCGCGCAAAAGCCGAAAACACATTTATCTCCTGGTATTGATCTTGTTCAAAATGATCAACCGGTTTGCACCGGTGACGCTGTTTCCTTTGGGTTCATGGGCACCAGCTTGCTCAATCCGGCGGCATCTTCGAATAGTTTCGAGGCAGCCAGCAAACGGGCTTCACTGTGTGGCGGTCCCACAATCTGTAATCCTACAGGTAGGCCTTCTGAAGTGAACCCGCAAGGGACAGATATGGCCGGGCAACCCAAAAGCGTGACAGCGAAGGTCATAACAAGCCAATCAATATAGTTTCCGAACTTGTGGCCATTAATTTCTTCCAGATAGCGAATTTCGCCATCAAAGGGTGCGGTTACGACGCAAGGGCTGGCAAATAGATCATGCGTTTCAAAGAAGGCAGCAGCACTTGCATACATTGCCGCCCGCTCTCGTTCCGCCTTGCCGATATCTCCTGCCTTCAGCTCCAGGCCGCGTTCGATATTCCAGATGACTTCAGGCTTCAGTTGATCTCTGTACTGTTCCAGCATTGGCTCTTTGCCAGCCGAAAAAAGGGCGGCACGGAGATATTCAAACGTCTCAAAAGCGGTGCTCAGATCCGGGCAGGCATCATCGACGGTGACACCCATATCAGTAAAATGTCGTAAACTGTCGGCGCAAATTTTCGCTGTTTCGTCATCAACAGGCACAATACCAAAATCACGGCTATAGCCAATTCTGGTTGGTGTCACCGGATTTTCCACTGCCTGCAGGAAACTGCCGGGCATTGCCGGGGGAACTGAAATGGGATCTCCTACATGTGGACCAGACTGGGCATCCAGCATCAAGGCCACATCAGCAACGTTGCGCGCCATTGGGCCTTCAACGCCCATGGCGGCAAAAGGCAGGGGCGACGGGCCGCTGGCAACACGTCCAGGTGTGGGCCGCAGCCCGACGATGGAGCAATAGGATGCGGGAATGCGCAAGCTGCCGCCCAGATCACTACCGGTTGCCAGCCAAACTTCGCCGCTGGCCAGGGCCACGGCGGAGCCACCAGAGGAGCCACCAGGGTTTTTCTTGAGGCCCCAGGGGTTACAGGTGCGCCCAAAAACCTCATTGAAGGTGTTCGCGCCCGCACCAAACTCCGGTGTGTTGGCTTTGGCGATGACAATCGCACCATTTTCTTCCAACTTCTGCACCATGTAATCGGAATGGGCAGACACATTGTCGCTGAAAATAGGCGAACCAAACGTCGTGCGCACACCCTCAACATTATTCAGGTCTTTGACCGCGATGGGCAGACCGTGCAGAAAATTGGCGTCCCGGTCTGTTGATTTGTCGGCCATTAAAGCTTTTGCTTTGTCGCGCGCCCGATCAAGACACAAGGTTGGCAAGGCATTCACGGCCGGTTCAACCTCTTCGATACGCGCCGCTGCGGCATCGATCATTTCCAGCGGGGAAACCTCTCCCGCCTTTAACCTGGTTACGGCCTCGCGGGCGCTCAATTTATTTAGCTCGTTCACTGGTCCTGCTCCCAATTCTCCAAATTTAATGTATTTGTACAGGCTTTTGTCGGGCGGATACAACGCCTGACCCCTCTTGCAGCGCAGCCTTCCCTTATATAGGTTGGCGCAAATTTTGTAGATTTTTTCATTTTCCAGATTGTTTCAAGGAACACCACGATGACGGACGAGCAGCTTGACGTTGTAGGCATTGGCAATGCCCTGGTAGACGTACTATCCCATGCCGAAGATGATTTTCTGGTCAAGGAAGACCTGGTCAAGGGCTCGATGACGTTGATTGAGGCTGATCGCGCTGAATCGCTATATGGTGCCATGGGGCCAGGCGTTGAAATGTCAGGTGGTTCCGCAGGCAATACCATGGCCGGTCTCGCCAGTCTTGGCTCCAAGGGTGGTTATATCGGCAAGGTGCGCGATGACCAGCTTGGTCGGGTCTTCTCCCACGATCTCAAGGCCATGGGTCTTGAATTCAGCACAAAAATGGAAGCTGAAGACGGGGAGCCAACTGGTCGCTGCCTGATCCTGGTAACACCGGATGCCGAGCGTACGATGAATACCTATCTGGGGGCAGCCACTATGCTGACACCCGATGACATCGATGAAGACCAGATTGCCCGTGCCAAGGTGATCTATATGGAGGGTTACCTCTGGGATCGCCCTGGTGCCAAGGAAGCCTTCCGCAAGGCGGCACGTGTTGCTCATGATGCCGGTCAAAAAGTTTCCCTGTCCCTGTCAGATTCCTTCTGTGTTGATCGCTGGCGAGATGAATTCCTCGAACTGGCGGAACACCAGGTCGATATCCTGTTCGCCAATGAAGACGAGATTAAATCTCTGTATCAGGTTGATGACTTTGACCAGGCCCTGCAACATGTACGGGGCCATTGCGAAGTTGCCGCCCTGACGCGCTCCGAAAAAGGGGCTGTGATTGTTTCCGGCGACGAAGTTCATATTGTCGATGCGGACAGTTCTGGCCGTGTGGTCGATACCACAGGTGCCGGTGACTTGTTTGCGTCCGGCTTCCTGCATGGCATCACCCAAGGCATGGACCTGCATCGTAGTGGCCAGATCGGGGCCATGGCGGCAGCTGAAATCATCAGCCATTTCGGCGCCCGTCCTGAAACGGTCCTGTCCAAACTGGTTTTGGGAAAATAAGAAAGTTGCCGGGTATCGGTTTTCCGGTATCCGGTAACTTGATCTCTTCCCTGGTCTTCCTTTATTCCGCCGCAATTTTCGGGTAAGACTTTTTGCCATGGGCGGGCAAGCAACTCTGTTAAAAGCGATTTCGACAATCGGCGGATTTACCATGATCAGCCGTGTGTTGGGATTTGCGCGTGACATCCTGATCGCGTCCTTTCTGGGCGCAAGCATGGTTGCGGACGTTTTTTTTGTGGCCTTCAAGCTGCCAAATTTTTTCCGGCGATTGTTTGCCGAAGGGGCCTTTAACGCGGGCTTTGTGCCACTGTTCTCGCGTATTTATCAGCAAGACGGTGACAGACCGGCCCGGGAATTTGCCGAACAGGCCCTTTCGGTTTTGTTGCTGACCTTGTTTATGCTGGTGACGATTTTTCAGATATTCATGCCCTTGGTCATGAACGTGCTCGCCCCAGGGTTTCAGGGCGACACCGTAAAGTTTGATCTGGCGGTGGACCTGACCCGGCTGACGTTTCCCTATTTGATGTTCATTAGCCTGGTTTCCCTGATGGGCGGTGTGCTGAATTCCATGGGTCGTTTCGCAGCGGTCGCGGCAACACCAATTCTGCTGAACATTTGCCTGATTTCGGCCTTGCTGGGTTTCGCCCAACACTTACCAACACCGGGCCACGCCCTGGCTTGGGGTGTGGCGGCGGCGGGCGCTGTGCAGTTCATCTGGCTGTTGCTGGCGTTGCATCGGGAAGGTTGGCATCTGAAATTACGCCTGCCGCGCCTGACTCCCCGTGTGAAGGAGTTATTGATTTTGATGGCCCCGGCAGCCGTGGGGGCCGGGATTGTGCAAATCAATCTGGTGATCGATATCATTCTCGCGTCCTTGTTGCCGGAAGGTTCAATCAGTTATCTGTTTTATGCAGATCGTTTAAACCAGTTGCCCATTGGTGTGGTTGGTGTAGCCGTGGGCACGGCATTGCTGCCCCTGTTATCGCGGCGCATTGCAGCCGGCGACGAGGCCGGTGCTGCCCAGGCCCTGAACCGGGCAACAGAATTTTCCCTGTTGCTGGCCCTGCCCGCAGCCATGGCTCTGGTCGTGATTGCCGAACCCCTGATTTCTGTTTTGTTTGAACGCGGTGCCTTTGATGCGGGGGCGTCACGAGCCACCAGTTACGCTTTGATGGCATATGCATTGGGGCTTCCGGCCTATGTCCTGGTCAAGGTTCTGACACCGGGGTTTTTTGCTCGCCTTGATACAAAAACACCCGTTCGCATTGCCTTGATTGCCCTGGCCGTGAACCTGGTGCTGAACGTGGCGTTGATGATCCCGTTCAAACATGCCGGCCTGGCACTGGCAACGGCCATATCGGCCTGGGTCAATGTCTGGCTGCTTTATTCGACCTTGCGGCGGCGCGGACACTTTCCGGTTGATGCCCGTCTTGCGAGCCGTCTGCGCAAAACGGTGATTGCCGCGTCGATCATGGGCGGTGGCTTATTCCTGGGCCACAAACAATTGCTGGTGTGGCTGGAGGGCGACACGCTGGTGCGAAGCGGGGCCTTGGCCTTGCTGGTTTTGGGCGGCATGGTGCTTTATGGCTTGGCGATCCAGATCACGGGTGCGGCCCGGTTAAGTGAACTGAAATCACAACTGCGTGGCTCTGGCTCCTGAAACCCTGTTGACCGACGCTTCACAACCGGCGATAACACCGGCCCGCACGTGTCCACAGCGTGCTTAATTGTGAAAGAAAAACAATGGCTTCCACCACCAAACAAGTATCTGAGCATCCGACCAACCGGATTTTCTCCGGCATCCAGCCCACGGGCAATCTCCATCTTGGCAATTATCTGGGCGCGATCCGTAATTGGGTAACGCTGCAACCAGATTACGAATGCATTTATTGCATGGTCGATCTACACGCCGTTACCATGTACCAGGATCCGGCGGAACTGACAGCATCAACCCGTGAAGTCACCGCCAGCTTGCTGGCCTCGGGCATTGATCCGAAAGGCTCCATCGTCTTTAACCAAAGCCAGGTGCATGCGCATGCAGAATTGGCCTGGTTGTTCAATTGTGTATCGCGCATGGGCTGGCTTAATCGCATGACCCAGTTCAAGGAAAAAGCCGGTAAAAACCGCGAGAACGCCAGCGTAGGTCTTTATGCGTATCCCAATTTGATGGCTGCAGATATTCTGGCCTACAAGGCATCGCACGTGCCGGTCGGTGCAGATCAAAAGCAGCATCTGGAACTGACGCGCGATATCGCCCAAGCTTTTAATTCGACCTATGACGTTGATTGTTTTCCCATGACCGAGCCTCTGATTTTTGGGGAGGCCACCCGGGTCATGAGCCTGCGCGACGGCAGCAAAAAAATGTCCAAGTCCGAGCCTTCGGATATGAGCCGTATCACCTTGACGGACGGCCCTGATGATATCGCCAAAAAAATCCGCAAGGCAAAGACGGACCCGCTGCCCTTGACAGCCTCGCTGGAAGATCTGGAAGACCGCCCGGAAGCTAAAAACCTGATGGTAATATTTGCAGCTCTGTCAAATGTGCCGGTGACAGAAGTTCATCAACGCTTTGATGGTGCCGAGTTTTCCCAGTTCAAGAAAGAGCTGATTGAGTTGGCCGTGGAAGTGCTGTCGCCGATTACAACTGAAATGCAGCGTTTGGTAGCTGATCCAGGCTATGTGGATTCCGTTTTGCGCGACGGTGCAGAACGAGCAGCTGAACTGGCAACGCCGATTGTGAAGGAAGTTCAGGACATCATGGGCTTTCTGCGGCCCTAGAGTGTTTTAGATCTTTCTGAAACACAGGTTTGAGTCTTCGTAATTGCGAAGCAGATGAAATACAAAACGAGGCGATTCGGACATTTCCGAATGCGCTTTAGAGGTTGCGGCAGGTCTGCTGAGCGCCCATGTAGGTAGGTATGGTACGAATTACTGACTTTTTTTCCCGCCGTCTGGCCTTGCCTGATTTATCGCGTCTGAAAATTTCAGGGCCTGGTAAAAAATCGGCCTTCGGCGGCGCGATTGCTTTGGCGATCTTTGTCGCACTTTATTACCCCATCGGCATGATCATGATCCATGGCGTTAATGATGACATCCATTACAGCCCGCCTGCAGCCGAAGTGCCCAAAGGGGCCAGTTTTTCGGTGGCCGCGGCGGCTGGCCTGATCGGTCGGGAAGTTGAAACGGCACGTTGGACCGCAAACGATCCCTGGTTTTTGCCAGGATCGGCGCTGGATAACATGCCCAATTTTCAGCAGGGCGTGATTTCTGCCCTGGCGCGGTTTGCCTTTGAGTTAACAGACCAGATCGGTCGCACCCGTGGCTCCAGCCAGACCGACCCTGATTTGCAGGAAGCTGCCGGTTTGCTGCAATATTCCGGCAAAAAATGGGTTTTTGATTTTTCCACATCGCTGGCACCGACGGCCACATCGGAAGCGCAATACCTCAAGGCGCAGCGCTCCTTGTTGGCCTTTAACAAACGCTTGGCTGAAGGCAATGCCGTTTTTGATCGCCGGGCGGATAACCTGCTGGCGACGTTGGACCGTATTGCCCTTGATCTTGGCTCATCTTCAGCAGCGCTGGATAATCACATCGACGTGCATGGCGGCAGCATTTTTGATTTTCAGGCAGATGATATCTATTACAACGTCAAGGGTCAGCTTTATGGCTACACCATTGTCCTGCGGGAAATTGCCCGGGACTTTGAAAATGTCGTCGCCGAACGGGAACTGGCAAAATCCTGGGCCATAATGATGAAAAGCTTTGAACATGCGGCCTCTCTCGACCCATTGGTTATTGTAAATGGCTCGCCCGATAGTCAGTTTGCGCCCAGTCACCTTGCCGCGCAGGGTTTTTATCTGTTGCGGGCGCGCACACAACTTCGCGAGATTACGAATATCCTATTGAAATAGTTGGTTATTTGCCCCAAATATAGTTGATCATGCTAAACGGTTCGATTTGTCGCACCCCCAAGCCTTGCATTTTGGCAGGTTTATAGGGCACAAAGGCAGTTGAACACGCTGTACAGATGCGCTGAATAACCGACTTAGCGGTTATGCCCAGCCCTGAAGATGTAACATGAAGATGTAGAAAGAGCGGAGAAAAGAAATGTTTATTCAAACCGAAACCACGCCAAATCCGGCAACACTCAAGTTTTTGCCCGGCCAGGAAGTCATGAGCCACGGCACAGCAAACTTTGTTGATCTGGCCGCGGCAGAACGCTCACCCCTCGCCACGCGCATTTTTGGCGTTGATGGTGTGACAGGCGTTTTCTTTGGTTCCGATTTCATTACGGTCACCAAGGGTGCCGTCGACTGGAACGACATCAAACCAGCTGTGTTGGGTTCGATCATGGACCATTTCACCTCTGGCGATCCCATTGTTGCAGCCAGTGCTGAAAGCACCGAAAGTGAAGAAGACGATGACGGTGTCGTCATGCAGATCAAGGAGTTACTGGAAACCCGGGTTCGCCCGGCTGTGGCCCAGGACGGTGGCGACATTATCTTCCATGGCTTCGAGGACGGCATTGTGCATCTTGAAATGCATGGTGCCTGTGCCGGTTGCCCAAGCTCTACCATGACCCTGAAGCATGGCATTGAAAATATGTTGCGCCACTATATTCCGGAAGTTATGGAAGTTCGCCAAATTTAACTGGCCAATTTTTACCTGGTAATTTTTTCGGCCCAAATTTGGTCGCAAAAACAAGACCTTGAACGCCCCTCGCCGATGCCGGCTGAGGGGCGTTTTGTTTGTTGGACATTTGAATCGGAATTGTCTATAAGATCGGGATTCAGAGGGGGCGTAAATTGCGCCATAAGTGGGACCTCAGTCGCTTGATCGGTTTGAACCCATACTTTTTTAACTGATCAACTGAAGTTTGGCGGATGATTTTTTGAGCGGTCTAATACTCAAATATCGCCAGGCGAGGAATGTTTGAGACGCAGGAAACTGTGCTTTTGATGACATGTGCTTTTGATGATAACGGTTTGAACAGGCGCCGGAACAATTATCCGGAGCTATGAGGAAAACTTCAGATGCCCCACAACAAGAAATCCGTTTATGCAGCCTTCCATTTGTCCGGATTGAACAAATTTATCATAAGTTTTATCAGCCTGAGCGTTGCCGGACTATATCTTGCCGCAGGGCTTGATCTTGCAAAAGAAGGCTCACACCTGAATGAAGGCAATGAACAGACGGCAGCCAAAGCGCCTCTGAAGCACGGCCTGATTTATGCCAGTTTGCCCCGCTACAAATTGTTTGGTGACGACAGCAGTGACCTTGCTGGCCTGGCCGAACGCGCCAAGGCCTTAAGTGGCCCGATCAAGGTCGCCAGTGCAGCGGACCTGCACGATAAATTCTCAGCCGCTGGTTTCACTTTGTCTGATATCCGCGATGGTGGTGATGTGCCGCGCGTCTTGTTGGTGCAGTTACCAGGCGATTTATCGTCGCTGCAGTCCGTTAAAACCAAAAAGAGCCTCTTTATCAGAAGCATGCTGCCGCTTGTTTTGCAGGCGAACGAGCGAGTGCGAAAAGATCGTTTGCGTTTGCTGAAATTGATGGTTCGGAGCGGTCAATTGGGTGAAGCCAATCGCATCTGGTTGCTTGGCCTTGCTGACCGCTATGATGCCATGGGCCCGCGCAAAGAAAATGTGGTTGATCTGAAAAAGGTCATGGCAGAACTAAAAACCCGCGTTGACATTGTGCCGCCGTCCCTTGCCTTGGCCCAGGGTGCTGAAGAGTCCGGTTGGGGAACGTCGCGGTTTGCCATCAAAGGCAATGCCGTGTTCGGTCAGTGGACCTATAAAAAGGGCAAAGGCATTGTGCCAGAAGGCCGAAACGAAGGTGCGACACATGAAGTTCGGGCCTTCGGCGAATTACGCGACTCAATTGATGCTTATCTGTTCAATCTGAACACGCACCGGGCCTACAAAAAATTTCGCAGCCGACGTGCCCAACTCAGGCATGGTGGTGACGATGTGACAGGTGTTGAATTGATCAAAACCCTTGATCGTTATTCACAGCGCGGGACGGCTTATATCGGCACAATTCGCACCATCATGCGGGTCAATGGTATGGCTGCTTTTGACCGGTCGCGGCTGCGCGTCGCCCGTGGCGAAGAGACCTGATCTACATCACTTTATCACACTACTTTTTGGGTAGGTAAAATAGTCGGCCCAGCCAGCGCCAACGCCCGTCCTTGCCGCGCATCGTGCAGTTGATGCGCGAGCGACCCGGTGGAAACGGTTTTTCGAACCGAACTTCAATTCTGTCCGGCCCCAGATGTTCCGTGCGCACGGCCGTCGGCATATGCGATGCGAAGCAGTTTAGTCGTGCAATCCCGGCGACGCGGCCCTCCAGTGTAAATCCATAAGCTGGCGGGTTGTCAGTGACCATCATATCGGCAGGTGACACATCTTTGGCCGGGATCGGCAGGGCGTTGGCCGCCAACTGAAAACGATCCATGTTGCCGTAAGCTTCGTTCAGGGCAAAGCGAGGTAAATACAAAATATCATCGCTGGTGTTCACGACTCCGGAATGTTGACCCAATGCCGCTGTAAAGCCTGCCTGTTTAACCTGATTGCGCAAATGAAGGCTGGCTTCTCCGTAAGGGTAGGCAAATATTTTTGGAACTTCACCCAATTCATTCTGGAAAGCCTTGTTCGCCCGGAGCAAATCTTGTGAGATCGAGTTCGAAGTTGCGTTGGCCATGTGCCCATGGGCGGCACCATGATGGCCGATCAAGACACCGGCTGCCTGCATTTCCCTGATCTGGTCCCATGTCAGATAATTGTCTGATCGGCCGACCTGATCTGTTGATACAAAAACTGTGAAGGGTAGATTAGCTGTCCTGAAACGCGGCCAGGCCTGGTGATAGACGGAGGCATAGGCATCATCAATGGTGATGGCAATCGTTCGGTCTGGCAGAGGCTCGTTTGCCTTTATGTGGTTGATGATGCGATCCAGCGGCCAGACATTGAAGGCAGCACTTTTCAGTTCAGCGATATGGGCTTCCAGTTGATCCAGTCGAATATTTGTTGACGGCAGGCTGGATTCGCCAAAGCGATGATACATCAAGACAACCGCATGCGGCACATCTGTCGCGGCTGCAGGCCTGCCAGCCGAAAGGCCAGCAGCTACCGCAATCATCAATGCAAGCAGCCTTGCCAGTTTTACGGCTGATCTCCCGGATGATCTTATTGGCAACATTTTGCAAACCGCATTATTCACGAATAACCCCATTTTGCCTTTTGCCACTATTGTTGGTTGAATCAAGGCGGCCCCAGTTTAACGGAATCGCTTCTGCGGTTGTATTTGGTGCCCCGTTTGAGTTGTACACAACGCTGCGTTTCCGTCAAAGCCAAAAACACCCTATTCTACATCATTTCGGTTCCGGCGTCGGCATCTTTCAGGACCGGATATTGCCGGGCGTCGAATAACTGATAGTGCCACCATTCATTGCGGAAAAAATCCCAGCCCGCCGTCGTCATGATTCCCATCAGCAAATGCCGGTTTTTCTGCGCCTGTACTGAAATTTCAGTGTTGCCATGGTGGGACAAAAGCGTGAACTCATCAAAACCTGTACCCATTTCAAGATGTTGGCCCTCCCCGTCCACCAGGGTTAAATCAATGGCCACGCCACGACTGTGTGGCGACCCCCGCCAGGGTATGGCAATAAAATCCGGGTCGGGCGTATGCCGCCAAAGAGCCCACTGTGCTTCTGCCGGACGATAGGCGTCAAAAACACAAAAGCGATAGCCTAGTTGTGCCGCCAGTTCACAAGCCCTGGCCTGGGCCGCAGCAGCTGCCGGGTGCAAATAGCAAGCGGGGCGTTTGTACACCGGCGCGCCAGTAAAGTTATTGTTGGTGGCATAGGCGATATCGATGTCGACATCGAAGTCCGGAGATTTGATTTCTACAAGCATGGTTATGACGGTGTACTCTTTAAGTTATCTCTGATTATGCTATCCCTGTGCCTTCGAGCCCCCGACTGATGGGCTTCAAAAACAAACCTGACCTTTAATTCATTACTGATCATTGCGCGATGATATGAACATTTTATCCTTTGACACAACGTTGAACCGATGCTCGGTTGCTGTTTTGGCTGCGGGGCAGGTGTTGGCACACAAGTTTCAGGTCCTGCAGCGTGGCCATGCGGAAGCCCTGATGCCCATGATCAGCGACGCTATGGAAATGGCTGATTTGACATTTTCTGACCTTGATTTGATTGCTGTGACAACAGGTCCTGGCACATTTACCGGGCAGCGCGTTGGTCTGTCTGCGGCCAGGGGAATTGGCGTTGCCAGAAGCCTGCCGGTTCAGGGCGTTGGCAGCTTGTCGGCAATCGCCTATGCCGCCAGAAATGACGGGCATGACAATTTGGGCGATGGGGACATCCTTGTGGTCCTGGATGCCCGTCGTGAACAATTTTATGTCCAACATTTTCCGGCTGATATGCCCATATACCCGGCGGCATATCTTCCCCAGGCTGTCGCCACAAATGAATTGGCAGACCTGCTACCTGAAAAAACATGTGTTCTTGTGGGGACCGGTGCGGGGATGGCAATGGAAATGCCCGGTCTGAACAGACCCGGTGTGCGTGCGACTTCTTCACCACCTGAAGCGGATGCAGTCGCTGTTGCCGAACTGGCCATTTTGATGGTGGACAGGGATGGCCTGCCCACTGTACCTCCAGCACCACTTTATTTGCGGGCACCCGACGCCAAATTACCCGGTGGGCGCACCCTTTGACCGGCAAAGGTCTTATCTGGATTGAGCCAGCGACGATTGCCTGTGCCGATTTGTTGGCGACGCTGCATCCTCAAATATTTGTTTCTGACGAACAGGTCTGGACGTCAGACTCGTTCAAACAATTATTGGCAATGCCAGGTACCAGGGCCTGGCTGGCAATAACATCACGGGACGGACAAGAAGTCCCGGCTGGCTTTGCGCTGGCCCGGTTTGCGGCAGACGAAGCAGAGATAATTACAATTGGTGTTTTGCCGCAGTGCCACCGCCAGGGGGTTGGGCAGCTATTATTGACACAAATTCTTGATCAAACTGGCGAGGCGGGCGCAGAAATATTTCTCGAAGTTGCTGCAAATAATAAAGCGGCGCTGAAATTATATCTGAAGCATGGATTTGCAGAAGCCGGACGACGAAAGAATTATTACAAACGTGGGAACGGTGACAGGGTCGATGCAATGATACTCAGGCGACCAGCATCAACCCTGTGAAGCCGGATCAAATTTTTTGATGATCAGTACATGAACGCCAGGTGCTTCTGGATCAAGGTCGAGTGAAAGGACGGTGTGCCCTTCTGCCTTGACGGAACGTGGCACATTAATCACGGGTTCACCCTCGCCCAGGCGGACTTCAACGGTCTCACCAGGGGCCATTTTTTCTAACAATAGCTTTGTTTTGACAAATGTAATGGGGCAGATGTCGGACGTGATGTCCAGGTAATAGTTTGGTGCAATAGCACAGTACCCGACTCTTTTCATAACACCAACTCTATCAACGGTTTCCGAGGAATGTTTGGTTTGAATAAAGCCATCATATAGTCGCGGATTTCCAATTCAGACATTTTGACCATGGCTTTT
>JABIFY010000048.1 GCA_018650465.1 Alphaproteobacteria bacterium | reverse complement strand
TGCTGCTGGATCAAGCCCGCATCCTGGAAGGCGACCCGGTCCCCGACCCCGCCGCCTTCTCCCGTCGCCTGTCCCAGGCCATGAGTGCAAAGTTTGGCTAAACGGCTGAAATAAAACAAAGATTAAAGGCCTGCCTTCCCGGTGGGCCTTTTTTTGTGAAGTGTATACGTTTTTTGCTTGTTTTTATGTTTTATGCGTGTATAATTGTATTTTGAGCGGTTAAACTTGTTGTTGCTGAATTTTCCCGCTCTGATCCCTGCATATAGGAATTTGGCCTAATTTATACTTCGGTCGAGCAAAAATATTCAATAGGAAAAACGATGCGCACAAGACGGAGACCTCTGATCACAACACTGATTTTAGCCGGCATCATCTTCGGCGGATATTACCTGTATTCAGGATATCTATCTCAAGAAGCCCGCTTTCAGAGCAGCGTAAAGACCAAGCTGGCCACACTCCAGCGCGGCGAGACAGTTTCTATCCCTCTTGCTTCATTTGAAGGTGATTGGAAGATTGCTTGTATCCTAGGGCCCTATCAAGGCGGTGAATTTCAGATTGGCAAGGAAAAAGCAGTTTCAACCTGGATACATACTCAGGCGAACTGGTCTCTCGAAGACATGCCAATGGCCATGGAAAATGAGTGGCTGATTGTGTTTGGTTTTGAGCAACTTGTATCAGCAATAAGTATCTCCCGGAAACACATCAGCATGAAAGAAAGTGACCGAAATATGAAACCTTGCTGGATGAAAAATGAAGTTGTTCGGGAACATATACGAATTGAAATCGATTCCGTTTTGTTCGTTTTTAAGACAGGAGACAGTTGATACCGTCATACAAACAAGGGCGAATCAATCACACCAACAATACCGGGGTTGGATTCGGAATAACGCCGTTGGAATTTCGGTGGCTCAGAGGACACCACAAGAGGATATCGCCAAAACAGTCGCGCATGCAGTGAAGGCCGGTGTTACGGTCAACGATCCCTTTAATGAGAACTTGACAGATACAAACAGGCCCACCGTTACGTCTTTTCTGGACGCAACAGATTTGTTCAATTTTGAAAATCAGATTGCCACCCAACAGCGGGCGAAAGCAAATCAAAATACTGTTGCTGCATCGAACCCGGCAGAAGTCTCGGACAATTCAATGGGTACGCCAACTGCTTCCCAAGGACCCCAAGGCTACTTCGGCGATCCAACTTATTCTGGTGCTGGTTTTCAGGGCGTAGGCACGTCGGGATACGGGGCACCAGCAAATGGTGACAACGGTAGTTCAGCTTCGGCAGGCGGCAATAACAATGGTGCGGACTATTCTGGTTCGGCTGACAACGGGTTCGCGGGTGATTTCGGTGACGGACATGCGGATGTCGCAGGTCAAGCCGGGGGTTACGACGGTGGCTGGGGCTGGCCCGTCATCCTCGATCTCAACAACGACGGAAACATAAGAATCATTCCCCTCTCCCATTCCACTGCTCGGTTCGACATAGCGAGTACAGGCTCACGACAGGTGCTGGCGTGGCCGGGGCCAGAGGAAGGGTTGTTTGTTTATGACCGGGACGGGGATCGGCTGATCTCGCATAAAGATGAGATCGCCTTCAAGGATTATCTGGCGACGGCCAAAACTGATCTGGAGGGGTTGGCCTGGTTTGACCAATTGGCCCAGGGCGGTAACGCCGATGGTGTACTGGATGAACGTGACGCGGCGTGGTCCAAGTTTGGCATCTGGCGGGATGCGGATCAGGATGGTGAGACGGATGCGGGTGAATTGCAGATGACGGGTGAAGGCGGGTTAAAATCCCTGAACCTGACGTCAGACCAGCAACCACGCGATGCGGGGCCGGATGCAAAGATCTTTGGCAAGGGCACGTTCGAATATTTCGACCGCGACGGCATCATACAGACGGCAGACGCCTATGATGTTGCCCTGCAATATGAAAAGGAAAAATCCCTGGCTAATGCCTTGTACCCCACCATGGATGTGAACAGACGCAGCCTGCCGCCGCTGGTGCGCCGCGATGGCCAAGAACTGTCACGCGGTGAAAAGGTTTATCCCATGATGGGGTATGATGAAAACATCTACGAGCCCTGGCCCGACTGGGCGGTCGACCGTTTCCTGAAACATTATCCGGATCAGGCGGACAAACTCGTCAGCTCTCGCCGCTGACAATATCCACAGGTCTAAAATCCGCGAAAGTCTGAGAATTCGTCGACGGCGACACGTTCGGTTTCCAGGCTGTTGACGGGGGCAGACATGTCGGCGACGCCCAGCGACATGCCACTGGCCAAGCGCTGGGTATCGTCCAACCCCAAGGCAGCGTGCACCAGATCGGCATAATGCAGGAAGGCCCCTTGCGGGCATGTATCCAGGCCTTCCTGTTTCGCCACCAGCATGACATTTTGCATGAACATGCCAAGGTCCAGCCAACTGGCCTGATCAAGGTCTTCGTCGACAACAAAGAACAGGCCCACGGGCGCACCAAAAAATTCATAGTTGCGACCATGCTGGGCCCACATGGCCGGCTTGTCGCCTTTTTCAATGCCCAGCTTGGCATACATGTCATAGCCTACTTTGCGTCGTCGGGAGAGATAGGGTTCGGCCCATCGGCGCGGCATCTTGGTGTCTTTCGGGGCGTCTGCCTTTGCTTCCTCAAGACGGTAATCCATGATCGCCTTTGTGACTTTGGCCTGATCGTCGCCAGTTACCACAATCACCTTCCAAGGCTGAATATTCGTGCCCGAAGGTGCCCGTGAGGCAATTTCCAGGATGCGGTGGACGGTCCCTTGAGGCACCGGGTCAGGCAAAAATTCGCGCATCGAGCGACGACCGGCAATCGCGTCATCCAGTTTCATGTTTTTTTCCGTGAAATATTCAGGCGGGGCTGGCCTTATTAGAACCCGTATAATCAGGCTCTGCAATCAGTCAGCGTCAATTAAGCCAGTGAGGCACTGGACTACTTCAGCCAGTGCTGTTTGGCTGCCAACACAGGCCCCTGCCCTTTGGCCTGGACCACGATCACATAACCGTCGCGTTTTTGCATGGTGATCTGATCATGGCGAATATTGAAACTGCGGTCGCCACCATCCCAGCGCCCCAGCAAGCGCACATCGCGCACGACATTGGTATAGGCCAGTTTGTTGCCACTGTTTTCACCGCGCTGCACGGCAACTTCATGGCGACGATCAAAGGCAAACAACCAGGCCTCACAATCCCCATCCCCATTGCCGGAAACGGTTAGTTTCAGACCTTCGCCTGTTTTTTGAATATGGATTTTAGCGTCTGAGGCTACCCTGCCTTTTGCTTGGTTGATGGCGACCAGAATGCGGTGTTCATCCGATCCGACATAATGTTCCTGGCCACCCAGAACCAGTTGCGGCGTATAGACATTTCGCTGACCCAGAGATTTGGCATAGTCATATTGCCGGGCGGTCGTGACCTTGCTGGCGAAGGTATCTTTCCAGCCGATATAGTCCCAGTAATCAACATGAAAACTGAGGGCGATAACGTCGTCTTCTTTGGCCAATTTACCCAGAATTTTATCGGCAGACGGGCAGGAGGAACAGCCCTGGCTGGTGAACAGTTCCAGTACCACGGGTGATTTTGATTTCGCGGTAGCAGGCGACGCAAACATCATTGTTGCGACCAGTATTAAACCAATTGTGCGTAGAATCATTGAAGTCATTGTTCCGATCCCGGGCCAGGCTGATCTGGCTAGACGCCGAGTTGTAAGCCAATCAATTGAGGCGTGCGAATCACATTCGGGTGACAAAAAGGTGATGAAGTTGCTAGACTACCCCGGTACAAAGCTACCAAGTTTCAGATAAAAGGAAGTTCTGTGAAACAATCCGTCGAGCGTGTTCAGACCGGTGTGCGTCTGGAAAAAAGAATTTTGAAAGTGCTGAAGGCCGTGGCCGAGTACAAGGATATCTCGCTAGGTGATTTGCTGGAAGGTATTGTCCTGCATGCCTTTGAAGGCAAGATCCCGTTTGAAGGCAAAAGCCTGGAGGACATCGCAAACCTGAAACAGGTCTATGATCTGGACCTGACGGCCGCCGACAGTCATAACTTGCAGGACAAATAGAACCCGTCCAATTATTTCGGCCACAAAAAAGGGCGGGGAAATCCCCGCCCTGATCCGTTTTGATTTTGCGATACCTTACGCAGCGAGGTTCCTGAGCACATAGTGCAGGATGCCGCCGTTGCGATAATAATCCACTTCATCTTCCGTATCGATCCGGCACAGCAATGTGATCTCTTCGCTGCTGCCATCGGCGCGGGTGATTTTGCAGGCCACGTCCATACCCGGTGTGATGCCATCGGCAACGCCGGTGATGTCAAAGACTTCGGTGCCATCCAGCTTCAGGGTTTTGCGATCCTGGCCATCTTTGAACTGCAAAGGCAGGATGCCCATGCCGACCAGGTTGGAGCGGTGAATACGCTCGAAGCTTTCAACGATCACGGCCTTCACACCCAGCAACATGGTGCCTTTGGCGGCCCAGTCACGAGATGAGCCGGTGCCATATTCCTTGCCACCAACGATGACCAATGAAACGCCATCAGCTTCATATTTCATGGCCGCATCATAGATGGACATCTGCTCGCCTGAAGGTTGGTGACGGGTGATGCCGCCTTCAGTGCCCGGTGCCATTTCGTTGCGCAAACGGATGTTGCCAAAGGTGCCGCGCATCATGACTTCATGGTTGCCACGGCGAGAGCCATAAGAGTTGAACTCACGCGATGGCACCTGATTGCTGACAAGATATTCACCAGCCGGGGTTTCTTCCTTGAAAGAACCGGCTGGCGAGATGTGATCTGTGGTAATGGAATCGCCCAGCAAGGCCAACTCACGGGCCCCGGTGATATCCGAGAACGTGCCGGGTTCCATGCCCATACCTTCAAAGTAAGGCGGCTTTTGCACATAGGTTGAAGTCATGTCCCAGCCATAAGTCAGGCCTTCGTCAGGCACGATGGCCTGCCATTCTTTAGTACCGGCGAAGACATCGGCGTAACGCGCCTGGAAGCTTTCACGGGTGACACTTTTGGCGACGGCGGCCTGCACTTCAGCAGTAGTTGGCCACACGTCCGACAGATAAACCGGGTTGCCATCTTTGCCCTTGCCCAGAGGCTCGGTCATGATGTTTTTGCGCATGCTGCCTGCCAGGGCGTAAGCCACAACCAGTGGCGGGGAAGCCAGATAGTTGGCTTTCACATGCGGGTTTACCCGGCCTTCAAAGTTACGGTTACTGGAAACCACAGCGGCGGCGACCATGTCACCGTCGGTGATGGCCTTGGCGATGGGTTCGTCCAGCGGACCGGAGTTGCCGATACAGGTCATGCAGCCATAACCCACCAGGTTAAAACCAAGTTCGTCGAGGGGGTCCTGCAAACCGGCTTTGACCAGGTAATCGGTCACAACCTTGGAACCAGGGGCCAGCGAGGTCTTGACCCATGGCTTGACCCTCAGGCCCTTGGCGACAGCTTTTTGCGCCACCAGACCAGCGGCGATCATGACGCCCGGGTTTGATGTGTTGGTACAGCTGGTAATGGCAGCCAGAACAACGTCACCATTTTTCATGTCGTATGATTCGCCGTCAACTTCTTGCGGCATGTCAGCCCGGTCGGCAATGTCAAAGACTTCGTCCAGGGCAGTGGTAAATGCCTGATCGGCACCGGCCAGGGCAATCCAGTCCTGCGGACGCTTGGGACCGGAGATCCCCGGCACGACGGATGAAATATCCAGTTCCAGAGTAGACGTGAACAAAGGATCAGGCGTATCGGCATCGCGCCACATGCCTTGTGCCTTGGCATAGGCTTCGACCAGGGCAATGCGATCTTCGTCACGACCGGACAGGTGCATGTAGTTCAGGGTTTCCTGATCGATGGGGAAGAAGCCGCAGGTGGCACCATATTCAGGGGCCATGTTGGCGATGGTCGCGCGGTCAGCCAGGGACAGCACGTCCAGGGCCGGGCCGTAGAATTCCACGAACTTGCCGACGACGCCTTTGGCGCGCAGCATTTCAACAACCTTCAGCACCAGATCGGTGGCCGTGATACCTTCGGACATTTCACCGGTCAACTTGAAGCCAACAACTTCTGGCAACAACATGGAAACCGGCTGGCCCAACATGGCAGCTTCAGCTTCAATACCGCCCACTCCCCAACCCAGAACGGCAAGGCCGTTGACCATGGTGGTGTGACTGTCGGTGCCGACCAGGGTATCGGGGTAAGCGATTTCGGTGCCGTCTTCATCGGCAGTCCAGACGACCTGAGCCAGATATTCCAGGTTGACCTGGTGGCAGATACCCGTTCCCGGCGGTACAACGCGGAAGTTATCAAAGGCTTCCTGGCCCCAGCGCAAGAAGGCATAGCGTTCAGCATTGCGCTTCATTTCAGCCGCAACGTTTTCGTCAAAGGCTGTGTCGGTGCCGTATTTGTCGACCATGACCGAGTGATCGATGACCAGGTCAACAGGCGACAGCGGGTTAATCTTTTTGGCGTCGCCGCCCAGATCGTTCATGGCATCGCGCATGGCGGCCAGATCAACCACAGCCGGCACACCGGTGAAATCCTGCATCAGGACGCGGGCCGGACGATAGGCGATTTCACGATCTGACTTCTGATCTTTCAGCCAACCCACCAAAGCCTTGGCATCATCCGTCACAACCGTGCGGCCATCTTCATAGCGCAACAGGTTTTCCATCAAGACCTTCAGGGAAAATGGCAGTTTTGAAAAATCGCCAAGTTCAGCGGCGGCCGCTGCCAGACTGAAGTAATCGTATGAGCGTTCGCCCACTTTTAATGTGCGTCGGGTCTTTAAGGTATCCTGACCGGAAGTCGTCACGTCGGTTCTCCTTGGCCCGGCATTGTAGGGCCTGTATTAATGGGTGATCCGCCAGTCAAAACAGTATTTCCAGACTGGTGTATTGTTGGCGTGTTTTTACGCTTCCAGGGACAGGAATTCAAGAAGGACGACAACGATGACAGTATTGGTAGAGAAAAAGGGTCCGGTGACAACAGTTATCCTCGACCGCCCGGAGGTGAGAAACGCAGTGGATCGACCCACGGCTGAGGCCCTCGCCGACGCCTTTCGCGCCTTCGATGCGGACGAAAGCGCGAAAGTGGGCGTCTTGTGGGGCAAGCACGGTACTTTTTGCGCCGGAGCCGACCTGAAAGCCTTTGCCGAAGGGCCAGACGGGCCGCGAACCAGTCGACTGGAACCCGATGGCGATGCCCCCATGGGTATTTCTCGCCTTCACCTTGGCAAGCCGGTTATTGCGGCCATATCCGGCCATGCAGTGGCGGGCGGGCTGGAACTTGCCTTGTGGTGTGACATGAGAATAGCAGAAGAAGATGCTGTTTTCGGCGTCTTTTGCCGCCGTTGGGGTGTACCACTGATTGACGGTGGCACTGTCCGACTGCCGCGCATTGTCGGTATGGGCAGGGCCCTCGACCTGGTGTTAACCGGACGTGAAGTTGGGTCTGAGGAAGCCTTGATGATGGGCCTTGCCAACCGGGTCGTCCCGAACGGCACCGCCCGTGAGGCGGCCGAAGCCCTTGCACTGGAGCTAAGTAAATTGCCGCAAACCTGTATGTTATCAGACCGTGCCTCCGTCTATGAACAGCAGGGTCGCAGCCTGGACGATGCCATGGCCAAGGAATTTCAGTTGGGCAAGTCAGCGCTTGAGCAGGAAGCCACAGGCGGCGCGCGACGTTTTGCCGCGGGGGAAGGACGGCATGGGGAGAAGGCAACATGATCAAAACAGAATTTGTTTACAGCGCAAGAATCACAATTGGCGACGTCCAGGAGCTGGGTGAGATACATGCCGGGCGACGCCGGATTATTCCCATCACCGGCGGCAGTTTTGAAGGTCCCCAATTATCAGGCACCATTTTACCGGGCGGGGCCGATTGGCAGATCGTCCGCCGCGATGGCAGCGCCTTTCTGGAAGCCAGATACACCATGCAAACCACAAATGGCGCCCTGATTTACGTGGAGAACAAGGGCTACCGACACGGGCCGGCAGACGTTATGGCGCGCGTCGCCCAGGGTGAAACAGTAGACCCTGCCTTGTATTACATGCGTACGACACCCTTTTTTGAAACATCTGATCCACAATTGAACTGGCTTAATCATACAATTTGTGTTTGCACAGGCGCACGGGAAGCCGATTGTGTGAAGCTGGATGTCTATGCAGTCCTCTGATCAAACAGGTAAATAAATGCTGGAAACTGAATCATTCCGCCGGGTTGCACCGACATGCAAAATGGCTATTGTTGGCGTGAAATCGTTACTTGAGAGTTTTCTCAAGCGTACTTAGTTGATTACCAGAACAAGAACCGGCAAACGGTCGTTCAGGGAGAAGCACCAAAAGCGTGACAAATCGTCCGCAACACAGCCGTTCGACAGGCAAGCCCGACAGCGTTTTCAACGCTGTTTTTGGCTCTGTAGACCCGTGTATTTTCGGCAAACCCCTGTGCCTGAGCCGACGCGTTACTTTATTTCTGATATTCCCAAATTTCACACCCCTTGCAGCCGGAGCCCGGGCATGACTGACAGGCAGGATTCACTTTCAAGCCTCGATACATTTCCAAAACTACTTTTGGACCATGGTATTAACCGACCGAACCGGGTCGCCTTGCGCGAAAAGGATCTGGGCATTTGGCTGACCTGGGATTGGTCACAAGTTGTTGAAAATGTACGCTCGCTGGCTTGTGGACTGGCCAGTTTTGGCTTTGAACGCGAAGACAAGGTTGCCATCGTTGGCGACAACCGGCCGGAACTGTACATGGCCATGATGGCCATTCAGTCACTGGGTGGTATTCCCGTGCCGGTTTATCAGGATTCTGTTGCCGAAGAGATGCAATATGTTCTGGAGCATGCCGAGGTCAAATTTGCCATCGTCGAGAACCAGGAGCAGGCTGACAAGGTCCTGTCCGTTCAAGACCGCTGCCCGAACCTGACCAGCATTATCTATAATGACCCGCGTGGCATGCGCCACTATCGCCAGTCTGACTTGTTTGCCTACAAGGAAGTTCAGGCTCGCGGCCATCAGTTCGACAAAAACAATCCGGATTATTTTCTGGATGAAATCGCCAAAGGCAAGGGCGCTGATGTTGGCGTCATGCTTTATACGTCCGGCACCACTGGCCGGCCCAAAGGGGTCATGTTGTCCTATGACAATGTCATCATTACCTGCCGCAATGCCAATGCGCGTGAGCGTTTCCGCGATACGGACGACGTGCTTGCGTATTTGCCCATGGCCTGGGTTGGCGATCACGCAATTTCCTATGGCCAGGCGCTGTGTGCAGGCTATTCCGTCAGCTGCCCGGAAAGTTCTGACACAGTAATGATTGATCTGCGCGAGCTGGGACCAACCTCATTTTTCGCGCCACCACGTATATTTGAAAATATCCTGACAAATGTCATGGTGCGCATGGAAGACGCGGCACCGATCAAGCGCAAGATTTTCGCTTATTTCATGGGCGTCGCCAAAAAATCCGGCACTAAATTGCTGGAAAGCAAACCTGTACCGCTTTTAGATCGCATCATGTATAGCATCGGCAAAATCCTGGTTTTTGGTCCCTTGCGGGATACCCTGGGTTTTTCCAACATCCGCATTGCTTATACCGGTGGTGAAGCCATTGGCCCGGAACTGTTTGAATTCTATCGCTCGATCGGCGTCAACCTGAAGCAGTTGTATGGCCAGACCGAAGCCACTGTTTACGTCACTATTCAGCCTGACGATGAAGTGAACGTTGAAACCGTTGGCACCCCTGTCCCTGATTGTGAAATCAAGATTGACGAAGCAACCAAGGAAGTTCTTTATCGCAGCCCCGGCGTCTTTGTCGGCTATTACAAAAACGAAGAAGCCACGCGCGAGACAAAAACCGAAGATGGCTGGGTCCACACGGGCGATGCCGGCTACATTGATGACGACGGACATGTGCGCATCATTGATCGTGCCAAGGACGTGGGCAAGTTAAATGACGGCACTATGTTTGCCCCCAAGTTCCTGGAAAACAAATTAAAATTCCACGCCAACATTCGTGAAGCGGTTACTTTTGGCGATGGAAAAGATTATGTCACCGCTTTCATCAACATTGATCTGGATTCAATGGGCAACTGGGCCGAGCGCAACAATCTGAATTATGGCAGCTACGTTGATCTGGCGAACCGTGATGAAGTCTATGCGATCATCAAAGGCAACATTGAAGAATCCAATCGCAGTCTGGCCGCCGACCCAAGTCTGGCAGGCTCACAAGTCAAGCGCTTTCTGATTTTGCACAAGATGCTGGATGCCGATGATGGCGAATTGACCCGGACCGGCAAAATCCGTCGCAAGATCGTCTTCGAGCGTTATGACGATTTGATTGAAGCGCTGTATTCCGACAAGGACCTTATCCCTATTGAAGCCAAGGTCACGTTTGAGAACGGCAAAGAAGGCGTTATCAAAGCTGAACTGAAAATCCGTGATACGGAAGTTTATTCGTCCGTGCAAAAAGCCAGCTAGTTGATGGCAAAACAACCGATGACAATTAGATCGCAAGAAACAAATCAAAAATTCGGAGCAATTACCCCGAAATGACTGAGACAAGAAATATCGGCGATACACTCCTGAAAGTAGACAATATCAGTCTGTCTTTCGGCGGTGTCAAAGCCATCACCGGCGTTAGTCTGGAGATCAGGGAGCGTGAGATTTGCGCTATCATTGGTCCGAACGGTGCCGGCAAAACATCCATGTTGAATGTGATCAACGGGTTTTATCACCCCCAGGAAGGCACCATCACCTTTGGTGGTGAAGTGCGCCGTAAGATGCGCCCACATCTGGCGGCACAGGGCGGCATTGCCCGAACCTTCCAGAATGTGGCTTTGTTCAC
Source organism: Alphaproteobacteria bacterium (assembly GCA_018650465.1). Lineage (GTDB taxonomy): Bacteria > Pseudomonadota > Alphaproteobacteria > UBA2966 > UBA2966 > JABILA01. Next base: position 42,245 of record JABIFY010000048.1, on the reverse strand, counting down.
CGGCATGTCGACCCTGGACAACATCATGACCGGGCGAAACCTGAAGATGAAACGGAACTTCCTGTGGCAGGCCATTAATATCGGCCCGGCCCGCAAGGAAGAGCTGGAACATCGTGAATTTGTTGAACGCATCATCGATTTCCTTGAGATCGAGGCCATTCGCAAGACACCTGTTGGACGGCTTCCTTATGGCTTGCAAAAGCGGGTCGAACTGGGCCGGGCGTTGGCAGCAGAACCAAAGCTGTTGTTGCTGGACGAGCCTATGGCCGGGATGAATGTTGAGGAAAAAGAGGACATGTGCCGCTTTATCCTGGATACCAACGATGAATTTGGAACCACTATCGGTTTGATCGAACATGACATGGGCGTGGTGATGGATTTGTCGGACCACGTTGTGGTTCTGGACCATGGTGAAAAAATTGCTGACGGTGTGCCGGATGTTGTCCGGGCCGATCAGAACGTCATTGATGCCTATCTGGGCGTTGCGCACGAATAATTACGAGGCTGCCGGAATTCCCGGCAGCATGGGAGCTTCGCTGAAACGATGGAAGTATTAAACGCAATATTCGTCCTGCCCTTTGTGGACATGTTCTCCGAGCCAATTTTTTTCGCCGAAGTAGTTGTTGGCGGGTTGTTGACCGGTGTGATGTATTCTCTGGTGGCGCTGGGGTTTGTGCTGATCTTCAAGGCCTCAGGCGTGTTCAACTTTGCCCAGGGTGCCATGGTGCTGTTTGCCGCCCTGACCCTTGTGGGCTTGATGGAAAAGGGCGTGCCGGTCTGGCTGGCCCTGATCATCGCAGCTGGCGTTATGGTTATTGTCGCGGTCATCATTGAAAAGCTGGTGCTGCGTCCGCTGGTCAATCAGCCAGACATTATTCTGTTCATGGCCACCATCGGCATCACCTTCTTTCTGGAGGGATTTGGCGAAACGGTCTGGGGATCGGACATTCATCGCCTGGACGTTGGAATCCCGGATGCGCCTTTCGAAATCGGCGGCATGCTGCTGAACGAATTTGACATCTGGGCGGCGGCCATTGGCGCTGCCATGGTTGGCGGGCTGGCGCTGTTTTTCCGCTACACGGTTATTGGTCGCGCCCTGCGCGCCGTGGCCGACGACCACCAGGCAGCCCTGTCTGTGGGCATCCCCCTGAAGACCATCTGGATTGTTGTCTGGTCTGTCGCCGGTTTTGTTGGCCTGGTTGCGGGTATCATGTGGGGCACAAAAAGTGGCGTGCAGTTCTCGCTGTCGCTGATTGCTCTGAAAGCCCTGCCGGTTCTGATCCTGGGCGGCTTCACATCGATCCCTGGTGCCATTGTTGGTGGCCTGATCATCGGTGTGGGCGAAAAAGTTGCAGAAATTTATTGGGGCCCGCTCATCGGCGGTGCCATTGAAAACTGGTTTGCCTACATGTTGGCGCTTGTCTTCCTGCTGTTCCGGCCCCAGGGGCTGTTCGGCGAAAAGATCATTGAGAGGGTTTAGACCACATGTTGTATCGTGAATCAGGTCAGTACAAAACAAACTACGCCGACGACCAGGCGATCTTCCCGCTAAAGCAAGACCGCTGGCTGATGGCCATTGCCCTGGTTGTTGCTTTTGTCGTGATCCCCCTGACCTCCAGCGAATATATGCTGCAGGCCGTGATCATTCCATTCCTGATTTTTGCCCTGGCGGCAATTGGTCTCAATTTGCTGGCGGGTTACTGCGGCCAGATTTCTCTTGGTACAGGCGGCTTCATGGCCGTGGGCGCTTATGCAGCCTATAAGCTGGCCACCAGTTTCCCGGACCTGAACATGATTGTTGTGTTTCTGCTGTCCGGTGTGGTTGCGGCATTTGTCGGCATCATGTTTGGCATTCCCAGTCTGCGTATCAAGGGCTTTTATCTGGCAGTGGCAACACTGGCTGCCCAGTTCTTTTTGCAGTGGTTGTTCAACAAGGTGGCCTGGTTCTATAACTACAATCCATCTGGCACGATCACAGCCCCGCCGCGGGAGATGTTCGGCTTTATGATTACCGGGCCAGCCGCCACTGCCGAAGCCAGGTATATGATCACGCTTGTCGTCGTCGTCGTTCTGGCCCTGGTGGCCAAGAACCTGACACGGGGTCACATCGGGCGATCCTGGATGGCAATCCGCGACATGGACATTGCCGCAGAAATTATCGGCATTCGCCCCTTGCACGCCAAACTGTCGGCCTTTGCCATCTCGTCATTCTATTGTGGTGTTGCCGGTGCCCTGTTTGTCTTCACGTGGCTGGGTTCCGTCGAAACGGAAGCTTTTGCCATTACGGTTTCATTCCAGGTTCTGTTCATGGTCATTATCGGCGGCCTTGGCAGTATCCTGGGCTCATTCATCGGCGCTGCCTTTATTACGGCTGTACCTATCTTACTGACAAATGCACCGCAGTTCTTTGGCTTTAATATGCCGATCGACTTGCAGAAGCACTTCGAAGTCATGATATTTGGTGTTTTGATTATTTTCTTTGTGATTGTCGAGCCGCATGGCTTGGCGCGCCTGTGGCAAATCGCCAAGGAAAAACTGAGATTGTGGCCTTTCCCTTATTAGGGCAGGTCATAAAGCAGACCCGGAACATCCGTCAGATACTCAAAACAGAAAATTTGGTCTGACGGGGTTCTTGAGTTAGGGTTAAAGGAGGCAGGGCAACCTGTCCAACAACAGGGAGGATCTAAGTAATGAACTTGAAAAAAACTCTTGTGGCTGCGATGGGCGCAGCTATTCTGGCAGCCCCGCTGGTCGCGGCTCCAGTACTTTCTTCAACGGCTGAGGCAGCCGGGGAACAGTTTTTCCCGCTGATCATTTATCGCACAGGCCCTTATGCCGTGGGCGGTATTCCATTGGCCAACGGCTATGGTGATTATCTGAAACTGTTGAACGCCCGTGACGGCGGCATCAATGGCGTCAAGATCAAGTTTGAAGAGTGCGAAACACAGTACAACACCAAAGTTGGTATTGAGTGTTACGAAAAACTCAAGAACAAGGGTGATGTGGGTGCTTCCGTATTCAACCCGAACTCAACAGGCATTACCTATGCCTTGATCCCCAAGACACCGATTGACAAGGTTCCCGTGCACTCCATGGGTTATGGTCGTACAGCAGCCGGTGATGGCCGTGTATTTCCTTGGGCCTTTACCTTCCCGACCTCATACTGGTCGCAAGCTGCAGCTTTCATCAACTATGTTGGTGAGCGCGAAGGCGGGAAAAATAATCTGAAGGGCAAGAAGATTGCCTTCATCTATCACAACTCCGGTTATGGTAAAGAGCCTCTGCCAACCTTCACCAAGCTGTCTAAAAAATACGGTTATGACTTCAAAGCCCTTGCTGTTGACCACCCAGGTCAAGAACAAAAAGCAGCATGGCTTCAGGTTCGCCGTTACAAGCCAGACTATGTCTTCCTGACAGGTTGGGGCGTCATGAACCAGGTGGCTATCAAAGAAGCCGCTGCCATTCGTTTCCCAATGGATCATTTCATTGGCAACTGGTGGTCAGGTGCCGAAGCTGATGTATTGCCAGCTGGCAAGTCAGCAATTGGCTATATTGCAGCAACCTTCAATCAGCCAGGTGCTGGCACTCAGGCACATGGTGACATCGTCAAGCACGTTTATGGTGGCGATAACGCTGCGGCCAACAAAGCCCAAATCGGTCAAGTTCTGTACAATCGTGGCATCATCAACGCCATTTACGATACAGAAGCTGTTCGTACAGCCATGGGCAAATATGGCAACACAGCCATGTCCGGCGAGCAAGTCCGCTGGGGTCTGGAAAACCTGAACCTGACGGAAGCCCGCATTGCTGAGCTTGGCGTCAAAGGCTTCATGGGTCCGATTTCGATTTCCTGCGCTAACCACGAAGGTGGTGGCAAGGTGATGTTCCAGCAGTGGAGCGGTACCGAGTGGAAAATCGTCAAGGGTTGGACAGATACAATGCAAGACATGATCCGTCCAATGATTGAAGAAGCCGCGGCAGCTTTTGCCAAGGAAAACAAGATTACACCACGTAAGTGCTAGGGCAATTTCAAAGAAAACAGTCTCTCTGTTTTCGGCAAAAATTGCTAAATATCAATAAGCTGGACGTTTTCAATGACTCGATTGTCATTGAGAACGCTCCGGTGTCGTCAAATACGCAGTTGGTAACCTCGAAATTCGGAGCTGAATAAATGAGCGAAGACGGAAACATGCTTTTGAGCGTCAAAAATATTGAGGTGGTTTATAACCACGTCATTCTGGTGCTGAAGGGCGTTTCTCTCGAGGTTCCCGAGGGGGGCATTGTTGCCCTCCTCGGTGCCAACGGTGCCGGTAAATCAACCACCCTGAAATCCATCTCCAACCTGCTGCGTGCAGAACGCGGCGATGTGACCAAGGGCACCATTGAATATATGGGTGAACAGGTCGACAGCCTGACCCCTAATGCACTGGTCAGCAAGGGCGTCATCCAGGTTATGGAAGGCCGCCATTGTTTTGAACATCTGACCGTCGAGGAAAACCTGCTGACAGGCTCCTACACCCGCAAGGATGGACGAGCTGCTGTGCAGAGGGACCTGGACATGGTCTACAGTTATTTCCCGCGCCTTGTTGATCGCCAGACGTCATTAGCCGGATATGTGTCCGGCGGCGAACAACAAATGGTTGCCATTGGCCGCGCCTTGATGGCAAAGCCCAAACTGATTTTGCTGGATGAGCCGTCCATGGGACTGGCCCCGCAGTTGGTTGAAGAAATTTTTGAAATCGTCCATCGCTTGAACAAGGACGAAGGCGTCAGCTTCTTGCTCGCAGAACAGAACACATCGGTCGCTTTGCGCTACGCCAGTTATGGCTACATTCTGGAAAATGGTCGCATCGTCATGGATGGCGATGCCGACAAACTGGCCAGCAACGAAGACGTGAAGGAATTCTATCTTGGCATGGCCGCGGGCGAACGCAAAAGCTTCCGCGATGTCAAACATTATCGCCGCCGCAAACGCTGGCTGGCCTGATCCAACGACTTTTTCTGTGCCCGGATCAAATGGTCCGGGCACATTTGTTTTAACGACCCTTTTTTTAACGACTTAACCGCCAGAGGCCAAAATTATGTCCCACCAGGAATTTTACGACGACCTTGAAATCCGTGATCCAGAGGTGCGTGAAAAAGAACAGATGGCTGCCTTAAGTGAGCAGGTAGCCTGGGCCAAAGCCAAGGCGCCCTATTTCAGTGAAATTCTCAAGGACGTGGATGCGGCTGACATCACAAGCCTGGAAGCTCTGGCCACCCTGCCCGTCACCCGCAAATCTGATTTGATCGAACGCCAGGCAAAGGAAACGCCCTTTGGTGGATTGAATGCGGAAGCTGTTGCGGACATTACCTGGATTCATCAGTCCCCTGGCTATATTTACGAGCCTGGTGGCAATGTGTCTGATTACTGGCGCGTGGCTCGCAGTTTCTGGGCTGCCGGTATGCGGCCAGGCCAGATCGTTCACAACACTTTTTCCTATCACCTGACCCCGGCTGGCATGATCATGGAAGCCGGCGCCCGGGCCATTGGCTGTCCGGTTTTTCCGGGCGGGACGGGCAACACCGAACAACAAATTGCTGCCATGATGCACCTGAAGCCCCAGGCCTATGCCGGCACGCCGTCCTTCCTGAAGATCCTGCTCGACAAGGCGGCGGAAAAAGGTATTGAACCCTCCTACAAATCAGCTTCGGTGGGTGGCGAAGCCCTGTTGCCCCCGGTTCGCCAGGCGATCATTGATCATGGCGTTACAGTGCTGCAGGGATACGCCACGGCTGAACTGGGGTCCATTGCCTACGAATCAAAAGCCATGGAAGGCATGATCATCGAAGAAAATGCTCTTGTAGAAATCGTCCGCCCGGGCAGTGGTGAAGTTTTGCCGGATGGCGAAGTGGGCGAGGTTGTTGTCACCATCATCAACAAAACCTATCCGCTCACGCGTTTTGCAACCGGCGACCTGTCTGCCATCCTGCCTGGCCAAAGCCCCTGTGGACGAACGAACAAACGTATCAAGGGCTGGATGGGCCGGGCCGATCAGACCACAAAAATAAAGGGTATGTTTGTGCACCCGGCTCAGGTTAACCAAACCATCGCCCGCCACCCGGAAATCAGGAAAGGTCGCCTTGTTGTTGCGAATGTTGACGGCAAGGACATCATGACCCTGCAATGTGAAGTCGACGGCGCGCCCGAAGGTCTGACCGACGCCATTGCGGCCAGCTTGCAATCGGTCAGTAAATTAAGCGGCCATGTCGAAATTGTCGCACCCGGCAGCCTCGCCAATGACGGCAAGGTTATTGACGACGTGCGTTCATACGAATAGGCCTGGTCAAGGACGAACTGCCAGTGGCGATATCTCCTGGACTTGAGCAACGGACAAATTGAATGAGTTTCTCAGGACATAACCTCACCTGTATTCGCGGTGAACGCGTGGTCTTTCGAGACCTGGGGTTTTCCGTGGAACCTGGCAATGCCTTACTGTTACGCGGTCCCAATGGCAGCGGCAAGTCGACCCTGCTGCGTCTGGCGGCTGGCTTTCTGAAACCCGAGCAGGGCCATCTGACCTATACCCACAGCGACGGTAGCGAAGACCGGGATGTGGAAACATTTCGCGAGCATATTCATTATGTCGGCCACCTTGACCCGGTGAAGCCAGCCTTTACGGTTTTTGAAAATCTTGAATTCTGGTCCGGTTTTGAAGGCAACCCCGACCCCAAATCAGGCGCTGAAGAAGCTCTGGATCGTATGGCCCTGACCCACATCGCCGATGTGCCCGGCCGATACCTTTCAGCCGGTCAGCGCAGGCGGTTGAATATTGCCCGCATCGCTGCCGCCAAAAAGCCGGTCTGGTTGCTGGATGAACCTTCGGTCTCTCTGGATGATGCATCTGTCGCCTTGTTGGCCAAACTGATTGCCGACCACCGGGCGGAAGGCGGCATGGTCATCGCTGCCACCCATATTGATTTAGGCTTCGAGAGCAGCGAAACCCTGGTCCTTGCCCCGGCCCAGATGCCCGAGTACGCCTTATGAACCGGTTTTTCAGCCTTGTGCGCCGGGACGTGTCACTGGCTTTTCGTCAGGGCAGTGCCAGCACCATGGTCGTCATGTTCTTTGTCCTGACTGTAACCCTGTTTCCATTGGGCGTCGGACCAGAGGCCAATATTCTGCAACGCATTAGTTCAGGCGTTTTGTGGGTGGCAGCCATGTTGGCCTCCATGTTGTCGCTGGACCGGTTATTCCAGGCTGATTTCGAAGACGGTAGCCTGGACCTTCTGACCCTGGGTTCTTTGCCCCTGGAGGTTACCGTTTTGGCCAAATGCCTGGCCCACTGGCTGACGACAGGCCTGCCCTTAATCATCATCGCGCCCGTGCTGGGGGTGTTGTTGCATCTGGAACCATCAGGGTTTGTCACACTAATGATCACCATGTTGCTGGGCACGCCAACCCTCAGTCTGATCGGCGCGATCGGGGCGGCCTTGACCGTCGGTGTACGTCGCGGCGGGGTTTTATTGTCGTTGCTGGTGATCCCCCTTTACATCCCGGTGCTGATTTTCGGCGTGGGTGCCATCGATGCGGCCATTGGCGGCTTGACCGAACGACCCCATCTTCTTGTACTGGGGGCCATGTTGCTGGGATCGGTGGCTTTGTGCCCCTGGGCCGCCGCCGCCGCCCTGAAGTTGAATTTGGAATGAGGCTATTTACATCCGCGCAAATGTGTCGAAAAGACGCATCAGAATGACTTGCACCAAAGGTTCGAAACAGGGATAAACAGGGCGTTATGCAAACCTTACACAAATTTGCCAACCCGGCCCGATTTGTCCGCATGAGTTCAGCCCTGCTGCCCTGGATGGCGGGCCTGTCAGCGGTCTTGATTGTCGTCGGGCTTTATCTTGGTTTCTTCGTCGCACCCGCCGATTACCAGCAGGGCGAAAGCATGCGCATCATGTTCGTTCATGTGCCCTCCGCCTGGATGTCCATGTTCATCTATTCCGGCATGGCCATCGCCAGCGCCACCGGCCTGATCTGGAAGCACCCGGTCGCCGACTTGATGGCCAAGGCATCGGCACCAGTGGGCGCCGGGTTCACCTTTGCCACACTGGCGTCCGGATCTTTGTGGGGCCAACCCATGTGGGGCACCTGGTGGGTCTGGGATGCGCGACTGACGTCTTATCTGATTCTGTTTTTCCTCTATATCGGTTACATGGCTTTGTGGGAGGCCTTTGACGATCCCCAGCGCGCCGGCAAGGCTGCCGCGATCCTCGCCCTGGTTGGTGCCGTGAATGTACCGATCATCAAATTTTCTGTGGACTGGTGGAACACACTACATCAGCCCGCCAGTGTCATGAAGATGGACGGGCCGGCCATTCATGCTTCCATGCTGGTCCCCTTGTTGACGATGGCGCTGGGCTTTACCGCCTTTTACATCGCCGTCGTCATTGTCCGCACCCAGCGCGAGATCATGGCCCGCAAGGTCCGGACCCTGCGCATGGCTCAAGTGAACCAATAAGGTACAGGCATAACAATGAGCGAATTTTTTCATATGGGTGGATACGCTGCCTTTGTCTGGCCATCTTTTGGTATTACAGCAGCTGTGATGATCGCCATTGTGATTGACAGCTGGCGCGGATTTGTCCGTGAACGCGATACCCTCGAGAAACTTCAAAGCCAACGTGCAAAGCGAAAAGCCCCATGACCCGCAAACGCCGCCGCCTGTATCTTGTTCTCTTCGGTATGGCCCTTTTGGGCGTGGCCACGGCCCTGATGCTGAACGCCTTCAGTGACAACCTGGTATTTTTCCACACGCCAAGCGATGTCACCGCCAAATCCTTTGAACAGGATCGTCGTTTCAGACTAGGTGGACTGGTCGAGGAAGAAAGCGTCAAAAAGGCCGAAGACGGCATGACAACCCACTTCCGCATCACCGATCACGACAATGCGATCAAGGTTGTCTTCAAAGGCAGCCTGCCGGACCTTTTTCGGGAGGGACAAGGGGTTGTTGCTGAGGGTAAACTGGATGCCAGCGGTGTCTTCCTGGCCAGCGAAGTTCTGGCAAAGCACGACGAAAACTATATGCCGCCGGAAGTTGCCGATGCCCTGAAAAAATCAGGGCAATGGAAAGGTGATGAATAAGTTTTGCCAGATATGAAAATGACAGGATAACCCATGGTCGCTGAAATCGGTCACTATGCCTTGATGCTGGCGCTTGTTCTGGCCATTGTCCAAGGCACCCTGCCTTTGATCGGGGCGCAAAACGGGATTGAATCCTGGGTTGCCGTGGCCCGACCCGCAGCCCTGGGCCAATTGTTTTTTATTGCCGTCTCTTTTGCTGCGCTGACTTATGCCTTTGTGGTTTCCGACTTCACGCTGACCGCCGTCGTTGCCAACAGTCATTCCGCCAAGCCGATGCTGTACAAAATTTCCGGTGTCTGGGGCAATCATGAAGGCTCGCTGTTGTTATGGATATTGATCCTGGCCATGTTTGGTGGCGCTGTTGCTGCCTTTGGCCGTAATCTGCCGCCCTATTTGCGGGCGCGGGTGCTTTCGGTTCAAGGCCTGATTGGTGTCGGCTTTCTGCTCTTTATTCTGTTAACCTCTACCCCCTTTGAACGCCTGCCCAATCCGCCGCTTGATGGTAATGGCCTGAACCCTTTGTTGCAGGACCCGGGCCTCGCCATTCATCCACCCTTTCTCTATCTGGGCTATGTGGGTTTTTCCATGGCCTTTTCCTTTGCTATTGCGGCCCTGATTGAAGGCCGGGTCGATCCGGCCTGGGCCCGCTGGGTTCGTCCATGGACCCTGCTGGCCTGGTGCTTCCTGACCATCGGCATCGCCCTTGGCAGTTGGTGGGCCTATTACGAGCTGGGTTGGGGTGGTTGGTGGTTCTGGGATCCGGTGGAAAATGCATCTTTCATGCCCTGGCTGCTGGGCACGGCCTTGTTGCATTCGGCCATCGTGGTTGAAAAGCGCGACACCCTGAAGGCCTGGACCATTCTACTGGCGATCCTGACTTTCTCGCTCAGTTTGCTGGGCACCTTCATCGTGCGCTCAGGCGTGCTGACGTCGGTACATGCTTTTGCCACAGATCCGGAACGCGGTGTCTTTATTTTGCTATTCCTCGCGATCGTTGTTGGTGGATCGTTGTTGCTGTTTGCCATGCGCGGACCGGCCCTGAGAAGTGGCGGTCTGTTTTCGCCCATCAGCCGCGAAGGCGCTTTGGTGCTGAACAATATGTTGCTGACCACGGCCTGTGCCACGGTGCTGTTGGGCACGTTGTATCCGCTGTTTCTGGATGCCCTGACCGGTGAAAAGGTTTCAGTTGGCCCGCCTTATTTCAATGCCACTTTTGTGCCGCTGATGGTGCCACTTTTTGTGGCGCTGGCGGCAGGCCCTATGATGGCCTGGAAGCGCGGTGACCTGGGTGCAGCCATGGCGCGACTGAAGTTCGCCTTTGCCCTGTCTGTCGTTGTGGCACTTGGTACCTGGTATCTGCGCACGGGAGGGCCTGTATTGGCCATCTTTGGCATGGCCCTGGGTGTCTGGCTGGTGGCCGGTGCCTTGCTGGAGTGGTTCGCCCGTCTCAAACTGTTCACCATATCGCCTGCCGATAGCTGGCGTCGCTTGCGCGGCCTGCCCCGTGCGGCCCACGGCATGACCCTGGCCCACATTGGCGTAGGTATTGTCATCATGGGTGTAACCGGTGTGGAGTCCTGGACGGAAGAACAAGCCAAGGTCATGCGCCCTGGTGAGACCATTTCCATTGGCCAGTATGATTTGACCCTGAAGGGGGCCAAAACCGTTCAGGGGCCAAACTATTCAGCCTTGCGCGGTACCTTCGATGTTTCCTCGGAAGGTGAATATATCACGACAATGGAGCCGGAAACCCGGTCGTTCACAACTTCCACCATGACCACCACAGAAGCTGCCATCCGCCCGACTTTGACATCTGATCTTTATGCCGTGATCGGTGACGCGGATGGCAAGGGCGGCTATGCCACCCGATTTTATGTCAAACCGCTGGTGCACTGGATTTGGGCTGGATGTCTGATCATGGTCATCGGCGGTTTTGTCTCCCTGTCTGATCGGCGGCACCGTGTGGGTGCGCCTGCCGCCAAGCGAAAGTCTGCCCCCCTCAAGGAGGCGAAAGCCTGATATGCGTCTTGGTTACATTATTCCCTTTGTGCTGTTTTTTGCCCTTGCCGTCGCCCTTTATGTGGGGCTGGGTCTGAAGCCGCGTGACATTCCCTCAGCCCTGATCGACAAGCCGGTACCGGAGTTCAACTTGCCGCCGGTCAAGGATCATGATCTGGGGCTGAAGTCCGCCGACTTGCAAGTGGGTGAAGTCACTTTGGTGAACGTCTTTGCCTCGTGGTGTGGCCCTTGCCGGGTTGAGCATCCCGTCTTCATGGCGCTGGCCAAGTCCGGCGAGGTCACCCTGCATGGCATCAATTACAAAGACGACCCCGACAATGCCAGCAACTGGTTGGCGCGGTACGGCAATCCCTATAAACGGGCCGGTGCCGATCGCAATGGCCGCGTGGGCATCGACTGGGGCGTCTATGGCGTGCCGGAAACCTTTGTTGTCGATCAAGGCGGGCGCATTCGCTACAAGCATGTTGGCGTTGTCTCTCAGGATGATCTGGACAACAAGATCCTGCCCCTGGTGCGAAAGTTAAAAGCCAAAAAATGAACCGCTTCGCCAGATTTATTGTCCTGATTTTTGCCATTGTTTCGATATTGGTTACCCCTGTACTGGTGCAGGCTCAGTCAACAATCGACAAACCCCTGGAAAATCCGGTAGATGAAACCCGTGCCCTGGCCTTGCATAAATTGTTGCGTTGTCTGGTTTGCCAAAACCAGTCCATTAGCGATTCCAACGCGGAACTGGCGCGCGATTTGCGCATTTTGGTGCGCCAGCGCATCGCTGCCGGTGACAGCGATGACGAAACCCTCGCCTATATCGTTGACCGATACGGTGACTGGGTGTTGCTGGACCCTCCGGTTAAATCAAGCACCTATGTGTTGTGGTTCGGCCCCGTGGTGATCTTCCTGCTGGCTCTGTTCGGTGTCTTTTTGTTTATGCGGCGCAGCAGAATTGTGCCTGTCGCTACAGCAGCTTCTCTGAACGCAGAGGAAGAAGTGAAACTGAAAAAACTTTTGGATGACACACAAGAAGGCAACTCATGACGCTCTGGCTTGTTCTATCGCTGATGACCATTGTCGCGGCCTTGTTCGTTGTTGTGCCCATGTTGCGATCAGGCAAGGCGTCGATCACACGTGATGACTTTTCCCTTGAGGTTTACCGCGATCAACTGCGGGAACTTGAAAGCGATGTCCGGCGCGGCCTTTTGTCTGACGACGAAGGCAAGGCGGCAAAGCTGGAAATAGAACGCCGCATGCTGGGCTTGAATACCGGCGAAGTGGCCGGCGATGCGCAAAAATCAGCCGCAGCACGCTCCTTGCCGGTTGCCGCCATGATTGCTCTTGGTATGGCTGTGCTTGGCTTCTTTATGTACGCCCAGTTGGGCACACCTGGCGTTCCGGGCCAGCCGTTTGCCCAACGCTCAACCCCGCCAGCCGATGGACAACCGGGCAAAATGCGGGAGGTCATTGAACGCCTCGCCAAACGCATGGAAACCGAACCCGACAATCTCGATGGCTGGTCCTTGCTGGGCCAATCCTATAGCTCGGTCGCGCAATATGATGAGGCGGCAAACGCCTTTCAACAAGCCCTGAAACTGGAACCAGACAACACCGACTTGCTGATGTCCTATGGTGAAAGCCTGGTCCTGACATCCGGCAACGAGGTCATCCCGGCGGCAAAAGAAGCCTTTGAAAAGGCCCTCAAGATCGACCCAACCCATATGGGATCGCGGTTTTATCTGGCCGAATTTGCAGCCCAACAGGATGACTTGCAGGCGGCCATGGACGGCTGGCTGGCACTTGTGGCTGACAGTCCGGCGGATGCACCCTGGATGCCAGCCTTGATGCAACGTCTGGAAAAAGTCGCCAAAGCCCAGGGCGTTGAGTTGGCTTCCGTACTTCCTAAATCCCTGGCGCCAACCGGCGGGAACCAGATGCCGGCATCTGACGAAGCCGCTCAGGCTCCCGGACCAAGCCAGGCAGATGTGGCTGCCGCAAAAGACATGAGCACTGGTGACCGGTCGGAAATGATCCGCAGCATGGTGAACCGCCTGGCCGAACGCCTGAAGGATGAGCCTGATGACCTGGAAGGCTGGCAGCGCCTGGCCCGCGCCTATGGTGTTTTGGGTGAGCAAGACAAAGCCGCCGAAGCCCTGGCCCAGATTACGCGCCTTCAGCCCAACAACATTGATGCCATGATGCAACGGGCGTCAGCCCTAATCGAGAAATCTGACCGCAGCAAACCCTTGCCGACGGAAGCGGTCGACATCTTCAAAAAAGTACTGGCGATCAAACCGGATAACCAGGATGCCTTGTATTTCACCGGGCTTGCGGCCTCGCAGAACAAGCAGTTCAGTCTGGCACGGGAACGCTGGACAAAGTTGCTGACCTTGTTGCCCAAAGACGGTCAAGCCTGGCAAGCAGTCAGTGGCCAGCTGGCAAAACTTCCACTTCAGTAGCCGAAAACAAAAAAATGGAGACGTAAGGGGATTACGCCTCCATTCTTTTATCGGGTCTTGGGGAAAACCCGAAAGTTTAACAGGAGAGGGGAGTCTCCTGATCGAAGTCTTCCAGTGGGGGACCGGTTGATCTTCAACCTAGTTACTGCAACTACTATGCCAGTTTTTTCAAGACTCATAAATTTCCTGCAAGTCATTTGAATCAACCAGGATTCGCAACCATCAGGGGGTGATATTGGCTTATTGTGACCTATTTTGGGTCAAATCAACCAGGACATGTGGCACGTCCTGAACCACTTGCCCGATTCCAGGACCCAAGGCAGGCCAAAATCATGGTTAAGAAAAGCTTTATTCGCTTGACAGATGACGGCATGAGGATTGATCATGTGAGGGTTCTTTAAGTAAATCTGGTTTTCCGGCAGAACACGTGCTGGTTACCCATTTGATATTGCTGTCGGCAGAAAATGCGATTGCAATAAATAGCAGCAGCGTAATGATTTTGAGAACGCTGAAGAATTCGGCCACAGCAACGACAAACTGGATGTGACGAGAGGTGCTGAATGTGCCTGAACTTGTCGCGGACAGAGTCAACATCACGCGCCGTGAGGCGCTGAAGGAGCCGAGATGGAAATAGGACAAGCCGCACCGCCTGTTGAACAAACAGCAGCGGCAGCCCAACAAAGCCCGCAACCATCCAAGGTTCGGGAACAGGAAACGCGCCGGGCCGTGGCCAAGACAGAAGAAGCGGCAGCCCAGGAAACCAAGCGCGAAAGAGAACGAGAAGAAGCGGAACGACGGGCCTCGCGAAAAGCCAGCGAAGGTGGTGGGGTCAACATCAGGGCTTGATCAGGAAGATCGAGCCACCTGAGAACATTTACATGATCAGAGCGATTCCATTAAAATCGGAGTCGCCCTGGAAATTAGCCCCGGATTTTCGGCCGGGGCTTTTTTCTTGCCGTGAACTTCGGGCATAATAGCCAGAGCGTTTCCTCAAACCTTGGGAGCGCACGAATAAACAAAGCAGAAGCGATCCCGTTTAAACCGGGGTCATGCGAAGCCTTATTTGCAGGGAGCAACCGGGTTCATGTCAAAGCCGCTGGCACCACCGTCCGATTTGGCCGGAGATTTTTCCAACCGTATGCCGGATGGCGACAATCGCGACCGCCTGGTCTGTGATTCTTGCGGCTTCATCAACTACGTTAACCCAAAGATCATCGTTGGCGCTGTCTGCACCTGGGAAGACAAGTTCCTGCTGTGTCGCAGGTCCATTGAACCGCGCAGCGGCTACTGGACCATCCCCGCCGGTTTTATGGAAGAAAACGAAAGCACCGCGGAAGGTGCGGCCCGCGAAGCAAAAGAAGAGGCCCTGGCAGATATCGAGGTCGATGGCATTCTGGCGATCTACGACATCCCGCGCATCAGCCACGTGCAGATCATTTACCGGGCACGTTTGCTGACCGAAAATTATGGCGTTGGCGAGGAAAGTGCTGAAGTTGAATTATTTCATTGGGACGATATCCCGTGGGATGACCTGGCGTTCCCGACAGTTCATTGGTCCCTGAACCAATATTCTGAAACCAAAGACGCCCCCCTGGGCGCACCCTTTACGACGCCGCCACATGCACTGGCGAAGATGCGGGGATGATAGCCTTTATGCATGGAAGCAAAGCCTGGCTCTCGTGGTGCATGGTGGAATAATAAAACCAGACAAACGTCGGTCTTACCCGGCAAGGTGCTTAAGTGTTGACCTCGCTTAACTTTTTTTCTGCACCGCTGCCAGCAATTTATGCAAGGGCCCATCGGCGATACCAAGTTCGTCCATGTGGGCGATGGTTTCGGCGAAATAATCTACACATTTGCCGCTGGGCCCGATGCCGTTGCGAATAAGTTTGACCTGGGTCTCAAAATCCAGGCCACCCGCATATTGAACATGCTTTCGCTCGGTAACAAAACAAAGTGCCGTGCGTTTTTCAACCCGGCCCTTGGCCATGTGCAGCGTCCGCAAGGTTGGTTTATAGACGCCGGAAATCATTTCCCGTTCGTGCAAATAGTCCATTACAGCAGGCGCGTCAGACTGTTTGACCCGCAGGATACGACCCCGGCAACTGCCACCGGCATCCAGACCCATGACCAGTCCTGGATTGTTTTCTGTGCCACGATGGTGCCAGGAAAAAACACAAGGTGCGCGGTGGAAGCCAAAAAGCCTGGCTTCCAGCATATCTGTATAGGCAAAGTCCGGCTTCCACATCAAAGAGCCATAGCCGAACACCCAGAGGTCGGATTTTTCTGCAGTGAGTTTCGCCTGAACCCGGCCCCGCCATGTCATGTGCGGCGCTTTAAATTTACCAGGGCCACACCAAAGACAGCAATGGCCATCCCGCCCAGGGCCACGCCATCCAATGTCTCATCAAACATAAAAAAGGCGATCAGGGCGGTGGAGGGCGGCACCATATAAAACAGGCTGGCAACCTTGGCTGCCTCACCGCGCCGGATCAGGATGAACAACAAACTAATGGCCCCAAAGGACATGACGATACAGAGCCAGGCCAGGGCAAAGATAAATTCGCCACTCCAGATAATTTCCATGGTCTCGCCATACCAGGCGAAGAGGAAAAGGATGACTGTGCTGACAGAAAACTGGATCACGGCCCCGGTGCGCAGATCAAGGTTGGGGCAATATTTCTTTTGATAAAGCGTGCCACCGGTAATACCAAACAAGGCGATGACTGACAGGCTCATGCCCCACGGGGTACCTGCCCCGAGACCGAGTTTGTTCCAGACCACCAGGGTCACACCTATAAGGCCCAGTAAAAACCCCAGCCATTGCCGGCGGCTGATTTTTTCACCCAGGAAGGGACCAGCAGCAATGGCTGTCAGGATGGGTTGTACACCGACAATCAAGGCCGACACCCCGGCGGGCACGCCATGACTGATGGAGGCAAATACGCCACCAAGATAGACCGCCTGCAGCATCACACCGGCAATGGCGATATGCACGACCATCTTCAGATCCTTTGGCCAGGGTGCGCCCGTTACCAGGGCCAACAACAACATGAGCGCGGCCACGATACCAAAGCGCCAGCTGAGGAATGTCATGGGTTCGACATAGGGTAGCCCCAGTTTCGCGCCGATAAACCCTGTGCTCCAGAGGAAGACAAAAACACCTGGTGTCAAGGTCAGCCACAAGCCCATGTTGGATGGGGCATTTTCTTTATCGATCATTGGGAAACTTTCGCGGGGGGCGTATTGCTGGCAATCCGGGTGTACACAAATTATAAGGACAGTCTCTGTAGTAAAGTGTTTCAGGCATTCTGGCAAAGCCCAGCCGTTCTGAATAAGGAATTCAACACTTGGAAAACCGATCCCCATTGGCCTTGATCGCCATTCTGGTCATCGCTTTGCTGGCGGGTCTGTCCGGCGGTTATGTCTGGTACTGGAACCAGTTGGCGGATGGACTGCAGGATGGCCTGAAAATCTGGCTGGGTCAGCGTCGGGCCGAAGGCTTTGTGGCAGAAAGTGGTCCGGTTGTTGTCAGCGGCTTTCCCTTGTCCGTAGATGCCACAATTGCCCGCCTGGAACTGGGTCGCGCAAACAAGGGCGAACCTGGCTATTGGCACTGGAGCGCACAAGACATCGCAACAATCCAGAGCCCCCTGAAGCCGTGGCGCATCCATGTCACAACCAGTGCCCCGCAAAGGACTGAATTCACAGATAAAAGCGGTACAGTGCGCGACCTGACGACTGCGGCGCAAACAACCAAAGGCAAAATCGATATAGCCAATAACGGACGCCTGGCCGCTCTGGATGTGCGCTTCGATGGCCTCGCCCTGTCGGGGTCTGCCTTGGTGGGGCCTGTGCTGGCCGGTCATCTGACAGCACAGGTAAACCTGTTGCAGGAAACAAAAATTGATCTCCAGGCCGACCAGGTTCAACTGCCCAAAAACATTGCCCCCCTGTTCGGTGACCTGGTTGAGGTCATCCGCTTGCAAGCAACCATCACTGGTCCCCTGCCGCGATCCTGGTCACAAGGTCCCATCGTTGCCTGGCGAGATGCAGGTGGCACAGTTGATTTCACCCGCACCCGCATCAAATGGGGTAACCTGGACGCAACCGCCCTTGGCACTCTGACCCTGGACAACCGCCTGCGACCACTTGGTTCCGGCACGGCCTCGTTCCGGGATCACGACAAGACCATTCGCAGCCTGGCAGACCGGGGCCTGATTACGCCACTGAATGCCGCCGGTCTGACAATCGGGCTGAATATGCTGGGCAAGGAAGTCAACGGCAGCATCACGGTGCCCGTCACGGCCCAGGGCGGAAATCTGACTATCGGTTCATTTTCTGCGGCACGCCTCAAGCCCTTGCAAATACCCGCTGATTGAAGATCACACACCCCTATGAAAGCGCGCACCTCATGAAACTGTCAGGAAACCTGATGGGGATCGTCCTGATGACTTTGGCCATGTTGTTGATCCCTACTGTGGACGGTCTGGCCAAATATCTCTCCGGTCAGCATTCCCCCCTGTATATCGGTTGGGCGCGATATGCTGTGGCCTCGATGGTGGTGTTGCCCTTCGCTGTGTTCAGTCACGGCAAACGGATTTTTCCGCAAAACAATCTGGGCCCGCATATTCTGCGCACCATTTTCCTGATGTCTGCCATGACGTTGTTTTTTCTTGCCATTGCCCGGACACCACTGGCGACAGCTATCAGCGCCTATTTTGTGGCCCCGATCATCGCAGCTTTGTTGGCCGTAATTTTTCTAAAAGAACGTCTGACGACGATCAAGACCGTGGCCGTGGTGCTTGGTTTTTCAGGTGCCCTGATCATTTTGCGTCCCGGCATGGATATGGATATAGGTGTCTTGCTGGCCATGGGGGCCGGTGCGTTTTTCGCCTTCTATGTCATCACCACACGCCAGGCCTCACGTCAGAGCGACCCGATACGCACCCTGGTTTTTCAATGCGTTGTTGGCACCCTGATTTTGACGCCACAAGCGATTTGGGCCTGGTCCTTGCCCGCGGTTCAGGACTTGCATCTGTTTCTGACCATGGGCTGTCTCTCGGCCTTGAGCCACATCCTGTCCATTACGGCTTTCCGCTATGCCGAAGCATCAACCCTGGCGCCGCTGGTTTATCTGGAACTGGTTTCGGCGTCGATCATTGGCTACATCTTTTTTGACGATTTACCGGATGTTGGCATCTGGATCGGTGCCGCAGTCATTGTCGCCAGTGGCCTGTTGTTGTTAAAATCTCCCATAAACAAAGATGCTAAACAGTCGGAAATTTCATGACCCAATCCCTTTCTGCCGTCACTTTATTGGTGCCTGATTATGATCAGGCGATCGATTATTATGTAAGTGTTCTGGGCTTTAATCTGGTCGAAGATACAGCCCTATCGCTCACAAAGCGCTGGGTAGTCGTTTCCCCTTCTGTGAATGCAGAACCGGGCCTGAATGCAGGACCGGGTCTGATGCTGGCAAAAGCCGATACAGACGCGCAGACAAATGCCATCGGCCACCAAGCGGGCGACCGCATATTTTTGTTTTTAGGCACCGATGATTTTGCCACCGACCATGCCCGCTATGTTGAGGCGGGCGTCGAATTCCTCGAAGAACCCCGTCACGAGGCTTACGGTATCGTGGCCGTTTTCCGTGATGCCTTTGGCAACAAATGGGATTTGATTGAACGTAAGCCAACCACCTGAATTTTCTATAAAAGGCAAGAATTATGTCCCACTATTTGTTTCAGATATCTTTCACCGCCGATGCCCTGGCCAAACTGGTTGAAAAGCCGGAAAACCGCCTGCAAACCGTGATCCCCATGGTCGAGGCTATGGGTGGATCTTTTGTTGGGTCCTGGCTGTCGTTTGGTGAATATGATTCAGCAGCCATCGTGCAAATGCCCGACAATATCAGCGCCAAGGCTTTTTCCATGGCAGCTATGGCCGGTGGGGGCTTAAGGCGCTTTGACATCACGCCCCTGATGACCTTTGAAGATGGCGTTGCCGCCATGCAAAAGGCAGGATCAGTGGCCTATACGGCACCTGATACCTAGATGTTTGTCGCTGCCAACCGTCTTTGACCTTTGGCTGTGCCAGAGCGCATCATGCGCCAGAAAACACGATATCCTGGGCACCTTCCCACAGCACCAGACGCCCGAATTCAGCCAGATTTTCCTGGCCTTCAACAACGGTCAGAAAATGGTTGCCGGCAAGATCACCCATCCTGCTGGCAAAGCTGGAACTGCCATAGGCAAAAAGAATTTCGGTTTCGCTGAAACCACCGGGATAGAGCAAAATATCACCGCGAGAAGGATGCACGGTGTGATTTTCAAAATCGAGACCGGTTTCAAAATCACCCAGCGGCACCCAGACGGCCTCGCCACTCCAGCGGGAATGAATGACCTTGTTGGCAAAAGGCAGAAGTTCCATAAAGCGGGCACAGGTTTTGGGTGCCTCTTGCAGTTCCAGTTTTGCCTTGAAGACAAACGGCCCCGCCTGAATATTCAATAAGTCCATTTTAATCGCCTGCTGTAAATTCACCATTTCGCAAATCCAACCGTAACGATGTAGCGTCATATTGTCGCCATGATTGACGGCATTATGTCAGCACAAATTAAACCAGGATTACGGCATGACTAAAAATATTGAACTGGCAGGCTCCTGCCAGTGTGGCAATGCCCACTATCAAATACACAGTCCTTCAGTTGTGTCGGTTGCCTGTCACTGTAACGATTGCCGTAAGCAATCCGGCAGCGCCTTCGCCGTATCGCTTGTGGTCAAAAGTACAGATGTTACGTTTTCAAACAATCTGAAAACCTGGGAACGCATGACAGATACGGGACGCCGCAACAGGGCCTGGTTCTGTCCCGACTGCGGCAATCGCATCTACCACCAGGACCCGGACGCACCAACTGTGGTCCGCATCCGTGCCGGTACGCTGGACAACGAGCAAATCCCCGAACCCATGGTACATGTATTTACAGCGCGCAAAGTACCCTGGCTGACTTTCCCGGATCACGTGACCCTGTTTGAAGGCCAGCCTGAGGTCGACCAACTTTATGCAGCGCTCGAAGAGGCTGCAGCATCTTCAACGAAGGAAGAATCATGAAGTATCTCTTGCTCAGCTTTTCTATCCTGCTTGCCGCAAGTAATGCCCAGGCTGCAAGTTCCGGTCATTCTCATGATCACAAGTCAAAATATTCCGGCGAAGAAAATCGGGCGATCAAATCCCTTTCAGCGAAGGATATCGCAGAATTGAAGCGGGGTGGCGGCTGGGGACTGGCCAAGGCAGCTGAATTGAACGGCGTGCCCGGTCCTGCTCATCTGCTGGAATTGACGGACCAAATTCGGCTAAATCCTGTCCAGGTCGAAAAGATCACTCGGCTTTTTCTCAACATGAAGCACCATGCAATGGAAAAAGGCGAAAGGCTGATCGTCCTTGAGCAAAAACTTGAAAATCATTTTGTGGCAGGGACGATCAACAAGGAAAACTTGCGTACAGCACTTGAGGAAATCGGGCGCACAAGAAGTGAGCTACGCTATATTCACCTGGCTACTCATCTGGAAACACCCAAAATCCTGTCGCCCCACCAGATCGAAAAATACAACCACCTGCGAGGATACAAGACCCAGGCTGACTAATTCCCCAAAACCGGGGCCAGTTCAGCAAGTAAATCACCTAACTCAGCTTAAGTGCAGATCTGATGGCCTCGATAACTTCGACAACATTCAGGGGTTTGGTCAGATATTCAACAAACCCGGCTTCCAGTCCATTTTCGATATCACGCTTTGTCGCAGCTGCACTTAGCGCGATGACGGGGATGTCTTTGGTGGCCGCGTCTGTGGTTAGCAGTTTCACGGCTTGAAGGCCGCTCATGCCAGGAAGATTAATGTCCAGGATGATAACACCTGGCTGCATATCTTTCGCCATCTGAATGCCCAACTCGGCTGTATGGGAAGAGATCATCGACAATCCTCTTACTCTGGAAACAATTTTGCGCATCAGTTCCAGATTGTCCGGATTATCTTCAACGTAAAGAATTTTGCCATCAACGGATGTTGAGGTACCAAGGGTCAACAATGGGTTATCCGCTGGCTGTTGATCAACATCGTTGGCATCTGTATGCCGGGCAATTGGCAGTTCAAACCAGAATGTTGTCCCTTTGCCAATTTCACTTTCAAAGCCGACGGTCCCTTTCATGGCTTCAATCAGGTTTTTGCAGATAACCAGGCCAATACCTGTCCCCTGAATGTCGGTAGATTCCTTGCTCAACCGACTGAAAGGGACAAATAGTTCGGACTGCCTGTCCTTGGGAATGCCCTCACCAACGTCGGTGATGCCGACCCGTACACGGCTGTCCCCGGTTTTTGTGACTAAGATCGTCACCGTGCCATTTTCCCGGTTATATTTGATGGCGTTGGACATCAGATTAAGCAGGACCTGGCGCAACCGCGTCGAGTCAGCGAGGACCACAGGTACGCTCGCCATATCTTGTGGCAGGACAAATGTAATGCCTCGTGCCTGGGCCATGGCGTTGAGCGTATCCTGACTTTCTGCAAGCGCAGAAGCGAGTGAAGTTTTTTCGATGGAAACCCCAACTGAACCTGCTTCGATTTTTGCAAGATCCAGCACCCCGTCGATCAGTTCAAGCAAGTGCTTGCCGCTCTTTGAAATATGATCAACGGCCTCCGCTTGTTCTTCGGTCAGAGGTTCATCAGGATTAAGTGCCATAAGTTGCCCAAATCCGAGAATTGAGTTCAGGGGTGATCTCAACTCGTGGCTCATGGAGGACAAAAATTCTGACTTGGCCTGACTGGCCTCTTCAGCCTCTGATTTGGCCTGATAGAGGGCCTTTTCAGCCTCTTTACTTGCAGTTATATCCCGGATGATACCGGTAAACATCTGTTTGTCTTCCAAAGAAAATTCACTGACCGCAAGATGCATGGGAAACAATTCACCATCCTTGCGTCGCCCCTGCACTTCGCGTCCCATACCGATGATATTTGAGGGACCACCATCAAGATATCGACTGATATTACTATCATGCTTTCTGGCTTCTTCCGTTGGCATTAACATGCTGATGCTGGACCCGATAATCTGACTAGCGCTATAGCCAAAAATTTTCTCAGCGGCAGGATTGATTGAGTCGACAATGCCTCTGTTATCAATTGTGATGATGCCGTCCACAGCATTTTCGACAATAGCCGAAATTCGTTCTTCGCTTCTGATAACAGCTATTTCGGCTCTTTGCCGTTCTGCTATCTGACTCTTCAGTTCCGTATTTGTATCGGTCAGCTCATGTGTGCGCTCGTCAACACGGGCCTCCAGTTGATCATAGGCATTGTGCAAATCACGTTTCGCCTGAAAATCTTTCTTTTCATGCCGGCGACTGCGAAAGGCGACAAAGGCCAAAATAAAAAGCCCGCTGAACCAGACCCCGCCGTGGGAAACCAGCATGATCTGCTTTGTGCCACGACCCGCGGCAATATACGAACTCAGGGGAATAGAAACACTGACGCCGCCACGAATATCACCTTCCTTGAAGCCAAGGTGCCCGTGACATTTGACGCAGCCCTTTTTCATGATCATGGGCCGCATCAGCCGCAAATAAGGTGCACCTTCGATATTGGTTTGCTCAACAACTTTTTTGGCGCCGCGGTCAAAGGCCTTCAAGGCTGATAATTCCCAGGCATCGGCCTTGTTCCGGGGATTGAGTAATATCTGGCCGGTAATCTTGCCCTTGACCCCGTACATGTCTTCAAACTCTTCCGTCATCTGACGCATCATGTAAGCCGGGTTCATCAGGGTCAGGTCGGCCCCTTTGGTGGTTTTGATATCGCGATTCGGCAGATGTCCCAGATAGGGATTGGGGGGTGTGCGTTTGTTGGGCCGGACATACAAGCCACCGTGCAACGTTGCCCATTGACGGAAGGCCTGATCCTTTTTCCAGTTGGCTTCGGCTTCCGCTGTGGCCAGACGAACATCTTGCCTGTCCAGATTATCAAGGTTCCAGATAAGCGAAATAGCAACAAGCGCACTCAAGACCAGCACGCTGATGATGTAATATCGAGCAACCAGGGATCGCTGCATGAACTCTCCCGATATAGACTGGCGATATAGACTGGCGATATAGACTGGCGATATAGACTGGCGATATAGACTGGCGATATAGACTGGCGATATAGACTGGCGATGTGGTGACCCGGTCATTCACATCCTGCAAAACTGAATTATAGGCGACAATTCAAGTTACATTATTGCGCCTTGATATTACTATAAAGGAAATTTCCTGAACTTGTCCGGTTAATTTATCGGCAAGGCATTCATCAGGCCTTGTTAATATCCCCAGGTGGCTTGGGCACTTCTGCCTGGCCTGCGGCCACCACTTCGCGCCTTATCTTGCGGGTGCGCGTAAACAGGTCGAACAGGATATCGCCGTCCCCCCAACGGATCGCACGTTGCAGGGCCGTCAAATCTTCACTGAAGCGACCCAGCATTTCCAGCACGGCTTCTTTGTTGTTCAAAAAAACATCCCGCCACATGGTCGGGTCAGAAGCGGCGATCCGGGTGAAGTCGTGAAAACCACCACCGGCATATTTGATAACCTCACCCCGTGTGACTTCTTCCATGTCAGCAGCTGTGCCAACAATATTGTAGGCAATCAGGTGTGGCAAATGAGACGTCACGGCCAACACCAGATCGTGGTGTTTGGCGTCCATGAATTCGACCTTGCTTTTCAGGCGTTGCCACATGGCAGCAAGTCGATCGACGGCTTGCTGATCGGTACCCGCAGGCGGTGTCAAAATGCACCAGTGGTCTTCAAACAATTCGGCAAAGCCGGCATCCGGTCCGGAATTTTCCGTACCAGCAACCGGGTGACCGGGCACAAAATGAACCCCTTGTGGAACGTGTGGCCCCACATCACGGACGACAGCAGATTTCACCGATCCCACATCCGTCAGGGTAGACCCTGGCTTCAGATTATCGGCAATCAGAGCCGCCAGTTCACCACTGGCACCGACAGGTGTGCCGATGACAACCAGGTCTGCGTCTTTGACAGCCTCAGCTGCATCGGTGCTGCCTTCGCTTATAAAGCCAAGCTCCAGGGCACGGTCCACCGACCCCTGGCTGCGCGAATAGCCGACGATTTGATCTGCCAGGCCATGACGTAACAAACCCCAGGCGAGCGAGCCATTGATCAGGCCGACACCCAACAGCGCCACGCGCTTGTACAGCACGCCGTCGGCAAATTCACTTTCTTCACTCAGCTCCGGAATAGACATGGTGTCAGCCCGCTTGATCCTGTGATCGAAACGAACTCAGGGCTTCATCAACCGCGCGACAGTCTTCGCCCAATCCAACGGTGATTCGCAAGTGATCTCCCAATCCATAAGCCCGCATGTCCCGCACCAAAATTCCGTGTTTTTCCAGGTGGGCCTGGGCCGCATTGGCATCGTCTTCGTCATCAAATTTCACCATCATGAAATTGGTGACACTGGGCAAAACGCCATAGCCCTGATCCTTCAGGCTGGTCTCCAGCCAAGAGCGCCATTCTTCATTATGGGCAACAACACGGTCAACAAAATCCTGGTCATCCAGGGCTGCAATACCTGCCGCCTGGGCCGGGGCTGTGACATTAAAAGGTCCACGCAAACGGTTCAGCACATCGGCAACCGGGGCAGGCGCATAACACCAGCCCAGGCGTACAGCCGCCAGACCATAAGCCTTGGAGAAGGTACGCGTGATCACAATATTATGGCTCTCGCGGGCCAGATCGATAGACGATGAAAAATCTTCCGCTGTGACATATTCGGCATAGGCTTCGTCGATGACCAACAATATATCGTCGCGCAAACCGGCATGCAGGCGGCGTACTTCTTCTTCCGTCACATAGGTGCCTACGGCCCCCGGATTGGTCAAAAATACGATCCGTGTCTTGTCGGTAACGGCGGCCAGCATAGCATCCACGTCAGCCCGGCAATCAATTTCCGGTGCGGTTGTCGGCGTGGCCCCTGCCCCCAGACATGCCAGGCGATAGACCACAAATCCGTGTTGATGAAAAAGCACTTCCTCATCCTGGCCGGCATAGGCGCGGGTCAGCATGTAAAGCACTTCGTCCGAGCCATCGCCACAGACAATACGATCCATCTCCAGATTGTGCCGGGCCGCCAGGGCCTGGCGCAATTCAGTAGCACCGCCATCGGGATAGCGATGTAACTCTGTCGATACAGTCTGATAGGCTTCAACAGCTTTATCACTACAGCCCAAGGCACATTCATTGGAAGAAAGCTTAATGCTGCGATTGGCACCTTCGGCTTTCGAAGCGCCACCAACATAGGCCGGGGCCTTCAGGATACCCGGGCGCGGTTCTGGTCCGCTCATGGTTTTGATCCTCTTCTTTTGTCGTAATCTTTGTCGTTGAAATTCAGGTACTTTAATCTTCGCCGATTCGCATCGGCACGGCATAACCACCAATGCGGATAACGCGCTCGACATCGCCGTCACAAGCTTTGACGAAGGCAGCCAGGCGTTTGTCGTCAGCGGCAAGATAGCCGTCCACTTCAACCAGATGCAACCATTCAGCATGATCACCGCCCTTCCCCACCGCCGCAATAATGCGGCCAACAAATCCGGCAGCTTGCATTTCCCGGTGCAAGCGGGCCCGGCTGATCTGGGGGTCCGCGGCAATGACGATCATGGAAATATCGTTATCACTGTCTTCGTGATCAATTGGCGCGATGGCCAGGGCCCCCATGCCTTCAAACCAGGCGGTGCGATCTTGCACAAAAGGCAGGCGGGCAATAACACGGGGCGCATTTTCTGCGTCAACGGCAAGATGCGTCCACCAGGCATCCCCTTCCCCATCCTGTGGCAATGGCAAAATCCCGACAGTCCCATCTCCGGCAGAGACGGCTCTGAGTACAACGCCATGGCTGCGGTGTAATGTCATGGGCGTGGCTGAGCCAAATTGCATGCGCGACAAGTCCCAATAGGCAACCGACTTTTCCGGTGCGCAAACGGCCACTTTCAAGGGGCCTTGTTGCATGGTGAAAGCGGAAATCATTTCGCGCCAGATGCGGGCCACAACAATTTCTGGCAAGCGACCGTCGTGGCGGCCCAAAAGACGTCGCATTAAACGCGCTTCGCGGGCCGGGCGCATGTTAAGCGAGCCAGACAAATCTACGGCAGCAGAATCCTGGCGCTTGGCTTCACCGATTTGCTCAACGACATCGGTGCGCTGCATCAACAGATCCAGCATCTTGTTGTCGATGTCGTCAATCTGCTTGCGCAATTTATCGAGATTGTTTGTTGTGCGGCTCATAATTTGTCGCTGGCTCTATGTTGTTTGGGTTTCACTATGTCGCGAAGCGCATATTAGTAGTCCTGAATCCCCTTTGAAGACAAGGCAAACTATAGACTTTCTTACCTGCCTTGTCGGGCTTTTCAGGTGTAAAACATCAGGATTTATCCCCTGTTGAACGGGTCGTCACGCCGCCTCGAAGAGGTCTTGTTACGCGCGGGCCTTTCTTTTTCTTGTGCGTCTGGCTTTGTGTGGGCAGGGCATAGACCTGTTTCCCGGCTTCAACCACCAAGACACCGGCCAGTCCCAATCCCCAGCGCTGACCGAAACGTTCGAACAAATTGGCTGCCCGCAAAATCATGCGCCACTGGCCAGGCGGCACAAACAGGGCAGGCTCAACAATAGCTGGCGAAAAGTTCGTTTCTCGCAATAACCGCGTCAGCTGGGGCGGCGAATAGGGTCGACCATGACCAAAGGGCGTCGATTCAAATCGTGCCCACAGGCCGCGACGGTTGGGCACAACGACCAGCAATCGTCCCGGTGGCGTCAAAATGCGCCAGACTTCTTCCAGCAAAGGTGCGATTTGTTCGGCATTCTCAACCGCATGAACCAGCACAACCCGATCAACAGATTCGTCTGGAAAAGGCAGCTCTCGTTCTTCGGACAAGACCACAAGATTAGCGCCATCCCTGGGCCAGTGCACAACGCCCTGGGTCGCCGGCATCACAGCGAGAGAGCGTTCAGATTCTTCCCGGAACGGCGACATATAAGGTGTCGCGTAACCAATACCCAGAACCCGCAATCCCTTGACGTCAGGCCATGCCAGACGAATACGGCGACGAATGATACGCCGCGCCACCTGGCCCAGGTGGCTGGCATAAAAATGGGCGAGATCAATTACATCAGGGCGCATACCGCGAGTTTAACATGATACTTGATGATTGCGAATGTAGCGGATTGGCAGAATTGGCGTTCATGATATAACTGTGCCTCACCTATTTTTCAGGAGTTCCCAAAGTGGCCCACATTGAAGTCGTGCAAATTCCGGTTCTTTCCGACAACTATGTCTATCTTGCCCATGATGAAGACAGTGGCATAACCGGTGTCGTTGACCCGGCGGTAGGCGGGCCAGTCGTTGCAGCACTGGAAGACCGGGGCTGGACCCTGGACTGGATTATCAACACCCATCACCATGGCGACCACACCGGAGCCAATCTGGAACTGAAAGAAAAATATGACTGCCAGATTGTCGGCCCCCGTATGGAGCAGGAACGCATTCCCGGCATTGATCTGGCCCTTGGGGATGGCGATACCTTTACCTTTGGCTCATCCGTCGCATTAGTCTTTGACGTGCCGGGCCATACGGCCGGACATAATGCCTATTGGTTTGAACAATCAGACGCCCTGTTCTGTGGCGACACCCTGTTCGCCCTGGGCTGTGGCCGGGTCTTTGAGGGCACCTTTGAGCAGATGTGGACGTCACTGGACAAATTACGTGATTTGCCACCTGCCACAAAAATATATTGCGCCCACGAATATACAGAAGCCAATTTGAATTTCGCCCTGACGATTGAACCAGCCAACAGCAAACTGGTCAGCCGCGGCAATCAAATCCGCGCCCTGCGGGCGGACGGCAAACCAACCGTGCCGTCAACTATTGGTGATGAACTGGCCACAAATCCCTTTATGCGCGCCGATCAAGAGGCCCTGCAAAATGTTGTCGGTATGCCTGGTTCAGACCCCGTCGCCGTCTTTGCCGAAGTCCGCACACGCAAGGACAATTTTTAGCCCGTGAATTCTGACGCTGCGGCAATCATCAAACGTCTGGGTCTGCAGCCCCATCCGGAGGGCGGCCATTTTGCAGAAACCTGGCGGCATGAGGCCGGGGAAGCGCGTGGTACCGGAACAGCCATTTATTACTTGCTGAGCGCAGGCGAGCGATCCCACTGGCACCGGGTTGATGCCACAGAAATCTGGCACTATTACGCAGGTGACACCCTGAAGCTATCGATCAGCGAAGATGGCAAGAGCACAAAAGTCCACTTGTTGGGACCAGACCTGGTAAATGGCCAACAACCACAAATCATCGTGCCTGAGATGGCCTGGCAAAGCGCCAAACCAACCGGCGACTGGACCCTTGTCGGCTGCACCGTCAGCCCGGCCTTCGATTTCGCCGGTTTTGAAATGGCTGCACCTGACTGGGAGCCGGGGTGACAGTAATCCTCCATGCCTGATCTGGAATATGAAAACGCCCATGACGGTCTGGTGGCAGGTGTCGATGAAGCCGGGCGCGGTCCCTGGGCCGGGCCGGTTGTGGCGGCAGCCGTCATATTGGACAGGGACAACATGCCGCCGGGTATGGATGATTCCAAAAAGCTCAGCAAAAAAAAGCGGGAAGCCTTGTATGACCCAATCCTGGCCAGTGCCCGTTTCGCTGTAGGTATGGCCAGTGTGGCTGAAATTGATGAGCTGAATATTCTGGAAGCCACCATGCTGGCCATGCGTCGAGCGCTGCGTGGTTTGTTTGATTGCGACCAGCCAGGGCCGGATTTTGCCTTGATAGATGGTAATCGCCTGCCCACTGAACTGCCTTGCCCGGCGGAAACGATCATCAGGGGTGATGGTAAATCCCTGTCCATCGCAGCGGCCTCAATCGTGGCAAAAGTGACACGGGATCGCCTCATGGCAGACCTCGATCAACAGTTTCCGGGCTATGGCTGGAAAAAAAATCAGGGTTATGGCACCCCCGAACATCAGCTCGGCCTGCAACATCTAGGGGTCACGATTCATCATCGCACATCATTTGCCCCAATCCAAAAACTTAT
Source organism: Alphaproteobacteria bacterium (assembly GCA_018650465.1). GTDB lineage: Bacteria > Pseudomonadota > Alphaproteobacteria > UBA2966 > UBA2966 > JABILA01. The sequence goes on along the minus strand of JABIFY010000048.1, from coordinate 12,520 downwards.
TAAAATTTCGTAACTATTTGGAATCACTAAGACTCTTGACGTTATACACAAGTTGAATCATTGTGCCTCGCCATGAGCACACAAAACGCACTTCCTCTCGATCAGATCATCAATGGTGACTGCATCGAAGTCATGAACAGTCTGCCGGAGAAGTCGGTCGACGTCATATTCGCTGATCCGCCCTATAATCTTCAGTTGGCGGGTGATCTTTTGCGGCCCAACAACAGCAAGGTCGATGCTGTCGACGACGACTGGGACCAGTTCGCGGGTTACGCGGAATATGACAAGTTCTCCAAAGACTGGCTGAAAGCCGCCAAACGTATCCTGAAAGATACCGGCACGCTTTGGGTCATTGGCTCCTATCACAATATCTTCCGGGTCGGCACGACCTTGCAGGATCTGGGATATTGGATGCTGAACGATGTGATCTGGCTGAAGACCAATCCCATGCCGAATTTCCGGGGCCGACGCTTCACCAATGCCCACGAGACCATGATCTGGTGTTCCAAGGGTGAGAAGCACAAGGGCTACACCTTTAACTATGACGCCATGAAGTCCCTGAACGAAGATTTGCAAATGCGTTCGGACTGGCTGCTGCCGATCTGTAACGGGGCGGAGCGCATCAAGGATGAAAACGGCGACAAGGCCCACGCCACGCAAAAGCCGGAAAGCTTGCTGCATCGGGTGTTGGTGGCATCCACCAATCCTGGCGACGTCGTGCTTGATCCTTTCTCGGGCTCAGGCACCACAGCTGCCATGGCCAAAAAGCTGGGCCGTCGATTTATTGGTATTGAGCGCGAAAAGAAATATATTCCTATTGCCAAAAAACGCCTGTCCCGCGTTATCCCGCTGGACAAGGATTCTCTCAACGTCACACCATCAAAGCGCAAATTGCCGCGCATCCCGTTTGGCAGGGTCGTGGAAAACGGCCTCCTCAGTCCCGGCGACCGGCTTTATGATCTGCGCAAACGTTATGTAGCGACAGTTCGGGTTGACGGCTCACTGGTCTCGGAACAACTGACCGGCTCCATTCATCAGGTTGGGGCGCATCTGCAAGGGGCCGCTGCCTGCAACGGTTGGGACTTCTGGCACTTCGAAGTTGAAGGTGGCGATTTGCGTCCGATCAATTTGTTGCGCGAAAAAATGCGGGCAGAACTTAATTAGGATAAGCTGAACTGAGCATAATATGACAGATCAACCCACCACTGCTGGCTGGCGGGAGTATCCGCGCTATCCCGACCCGGCCATCGAAACCCTGGACCCGCGGTTTGATCAATATCGTGTGTTCAGTGCGGCGGTTGAACGTCTGCATACAGGCTGTCGCTGGTCGGAAGGCCCGGTCTGGTTTGGTGATGGGCGCTATTTGTTATGGAGCGACATTCCCAATAACCGCATCCTGAAGTGGGAAGAAGAAACCGCCAAGGTCAGCGTCTATCGCAAGCCCTCCAATTTTGCCAATGGTGCCACCCGCGACCGCCAGGGCCGCCTGGTTTCCTGTGAACATGGTGGCAGGCGCGTGACCAGAACCGAACATGACGGCAGCCTTACCGTGATGATGGACAACTGGCAGGGCAAGTCCCTGAATTCCCCCAATGATGTCATCGTTAAATCCGACGGCTCCATTTGGTTCACGGACCCGGTCTTTGGCATCCTCGGCAATTACGAAGGCCACAAGGCAGATTCAGAAATCCCGCAAGCCGTCTATCGCATCGATGGCGACAGCGGCGAGGCAACAATCGTTTCAACAGACGCCCTCGGGCCAAATGGCTTGTGTTTTTCGCCCGACGAAAAAATTCTCTATCTGGTAGATTCCCGTGGCGAGCCCAACCGCAAAATCCTTGCCTATGATGTGGCCGACAATGGCCGCGAATTAGGCAACCAGCGGATTCATATAGATGCCGGTCCTGGCGGCACGCCCGACGGCATGCGCTGCGATATCGACGGCAATCTCTGGTGTGGCTGGGGCATGGGGTCGGCTGACCTCGATGGCGTCCTGGTCTTCGCCCCCGACGGCACCAAAATCGGCCGCATCGCCTTGCCCGAACGCTGCGCCAATGTTTGCTTCGGCGGCCCAAAACGCAACCGCCTGTTCATGGCTTCCAGCCAGTCGCTCTATTCGCTGTATGTGAATACACAAGGTGTGGCTGGCGGATAGTCAGCTTGCCACAAACTTCCCCACTTTGCGAAACAGCGTCGGCACAGCGTGGTCTCCCAAATCCTCGGGCAACAACCAGATTTCACCGGTCTTTTCTTTTCTTGATGTTTTGGCCGTCAGCACACTGACCTCAAGGTGAAAATGGGTAAAGGTGTGGCCGACGGTGCCATCCACTGCGGTCCATTTGGATTTTGCCGGGGCGTGGGTTTCAACATTTCCGACGGGCTCCTCAAGCCATTCCGTTGACGCCAAGCCCAGCATACTACCGAGCAGCCCCTTTTCCGGACGCTTTTGTAGCAGCACCCGACCATCGGGGCGGGTTAGCCAGAACATGGTGGCATAACGTACCGGACGCGGTTTTTTAGGTGAGCGTTTTGGCAGGTCGGCGGCGATGCCTTTGGCCAAGGCTTTGCAGCCTTTGCTGATTGGGCAGGCTTCACATGTGGGGTTGCGCGGGGTGCAAATCGTTGCCCCCAGGTCCATCAGGGCCTGCGCCATATCACCAGGGCGGTCGTTTGTTTTGAACTTCTGTGCCTTGTCCCGTAATTCACCCTTCACCCCAGGCAAGGGTTTGCTGATGGCGAGATATCGAGCAGTCACCCGTTCGATATTGCCGTCCACCGGCATCAGCGGCAGATCATAAGCAATGGCCCCGATGGCGGCGGCGGTATAGGGGCCAATGCCGGGCAGATCCATTAATCCGGCTTCGCTATCCGGGAACACGCCCCCATTGGCCGCAACAGCTACAGCGCATTTGTGTAAATTGCGGGCCCGGGCGTAATAGCCAAGCCCGGCCCAGTTGGCCAGCACATCATCCAGCGGTGCCGCGGCGAGATCAATGACCGTTGGCCAGCGCTTGAGGAATTTATTGAAATAGGGGCCGACCGTGACCACTGTCGTTTGCTGTAACATGATCTCTGACAGCCAAACGTGATAAGGGTTTGCGGTTTGGCCGGGCCGGAAACGCCAGGGCAGGACACGGGCGTATTTATCATACCAGGCTAGCAAGGCAGAAACGGGGTCTAAAGTGAGAGGTGATTTTGGCATGTGAATCTTATGGCTGGTCTGTTAAGAGTCGTGATCATCCAAATTACTGCGGATCGCAGCATGTCAGACGACAAGCCTAACAAAAAGCCAACTGCCAAAAAGAAAGCCCCTAAGGACCAAAAATCCACTCGACGCTGGGGTAAAATTCGCAATATTGGCTCGATTATGCCCGGTGTCACCCGCGACACCCTGCAAAAGCGTGGCTTTATGCAGGGGGAAATCATTACGCGCTGGCGTGAGATCGTCGGCAATGATTTGGCCGACGATACCAGCCCGGAAAAGCTCAGCTTTCCACGCAGTGAACGCCGGGCCGGGACTTTGCAAATTCGTGTGGCAGGGGCGGCAGCCCTGGCCCTGCAACATGAAGAACCGCAGGTAATCCAGCGCATCAACCAGTTTTTCGGCTATGCCGCTGTGGCCCGACTGAAATTGATCCAGGCCCCGATCCCGAAAGGCGAAATCAAGCCCAAAAAAATACTCCGGAAACTGGACCCGGCAGAGATGCGGGCCATTGAAGCCGAAGTAGAGCTGACCAAAGACCCGGACCTGCGCGATGCCCTGGCCAAATTTGGTCGCAGCGTTACAGCTGCCGACACAAAAAAGCGGTCATAATCTGGTCGCAATTCCAGGTTTTTCTATGACCTGCCAGGCAAGTAATGGATAAGAATCTAACGAATCCAAATACTTGTAAGGCGGTCGGAAATTCTTCCGATAATAGACACCAAAGATTCGACTCTATTTGCTTGTAGAGTCAGAATGGAATCCATAGTATCCCACAATATATTGTGGCTGGAGGTCACTTTGACGCAACTTGATGTAGATAAAGCTCCAAATCAGCTGGAGCAGAGAAAGATGAAATCTGTGAAAAATGGCGTGTTTTCGGCGGTATTTGCCGCCTTCTTGATGGTGATAATTGCTCTGGCACCGGGATCATCGGTGGCGGCGGACAATGGTCCTTTGCCTGCGGATCAGGACATGGCCATGGGTGATGCCAAGGCCCCGATAACGGTAATTGAGTATGCCTCGATGACCTGCCCCCATTGCGCCCAGTTCCACAATACTTACCTGCCTGAAATCAAGAAAAAATATATTGATACGGGCAAGGTTCGCTTGATATTCCGTGAATTCCCGCTTGATCGGGCTGCCTATCAGGCCTCTATCCTGGCGCGCTGTTCCGGGGCGGATCGCTTTTTCCCTTACATCAACATTTTGTTCACGCAGCAATCCAACTGGTCCCGGGCCAAGGATCAAAAAGCCGAGCTGGCCAAGCTGGGTCAGATGGGCGGCGTGAGTATCTCTGATTTCGATGCCTGCCTTGCCGACAAAAAACTGGGCGATGGCATCCTGCAAACCCGCAAGTATGGGCAGGAAAAGCATGAAATAAACTCGACGCCTTCCTTCGTCATTGACGGTAAAACCCATGCCGGGGGCATGGATCTGGAGGCGTTCTCGAAAGTGGTTGATCCGCTTTTGAATTAGACCTTTGAGAGAAACGACCAGGCAAGACAAACGATCGGGCAAGTCGTCGGCAATAAATCAAGGCCACGACTTGCCCCAATAACAAACAAATTCAAGACCCTTACGACAGGAATACACGGTGCAATTTACGCGGCTGAGGCTTTCGGGCTTTAAATCTTTTGTTGATCCAACCGAGCTGATGATCGAGCCCGGCATGACCGGTGTTGTCGGCCCCAATGGCTGCGGCAAATCCAACCTGATTGAAGCCCTGCGCTGGGTCATGGGCGAAACGTCTGCCAAGAAAATGCGCGGCAGCGGCATGGATGACGTGATCTTCAACGGCACCAACACCCGCCCTGCCCGCAATTTGGCCGAAGTGACCCTGTCCCTGGATAATGCAGAACGCCAGGCCCCCGCGGCCTACAACGATACCGATGAAATTGAAGTTACCCGCCGCATACAACGCGAACATGGCTCAACTTATCTGATCAATGGTCAGGAAGTCCGGGCCAAGGATGTGCAGCTTTTGTTTGCTGATCTGGCCACCGGTGCTCATTCCACAGCCCTGGTCAGTCAGGGCCAGATCGGTGCCCTGATAAATGCCAAGCCTATTCAGCGTCGTCATGTGCTGGAAGAAGCCGCCGGCATCACTGGTTTGCATTCGCGCCGCCATGAGGCAGAGCTGCGCTTGCGCGCTGCCGAAGCCAACATGGAGCGTCTGGAAGATGTGGTCCTTGCCATGGAAGGCCAGTTGGGCAGCCTCAAACGCCAGGCCCGCCAAGCCTCACGCTATCGCAATATCTCTGATCATATTCGTAAAGCAGAGGCCACTGCCCTGCATATCCGGTATGTGGATGGCCAGGCGGCCACTGAAAAAGCCGCAGAAGATTTTAAACTGTCAGAAACAAAGGTCGCCGACCTGACGCGTGTGAATGCCGTCGCCACGACAACACAGACCCGGATCGCCGAAAAATTACCGCCCCTGCGCCAGGCTGAGGCTGAATGTGCAGCGGCCTTGCATCGCTTGACCGCGGCCCGCGATGGCCTCGAAGCCGAAGAACGCCGGGCCCGTGAAATCCAGACCCAACTGGAAAATCGCCTGGCCCAGATCGCCGCCGATCTGACCCGCGAGGAAGAGCATTCACGCGATGCCGACAGCAATGTTGCGCGCCTGAACAACGAACATGAAGAACTGGAACTGGCCCGCGAAGGCGAGACCGAACATGGAGAAGCCGCCGAGGAACGCGTCGAAGAAACCCGTACCGTTCTGACCGGCGTTGAAACGGAACTGGATGAAGCCAGCCACCGCGTCGCCCAGGAAGATGCCCAGCGCAACGGTCTGCGCAACGAAATTGAAAATGTGCAACGCCGCCTGGCCCGCCTGCAACAGCGCCACGACCAGGTCACCCAGGAACGCGACCGCCTGGTCGCCGCGGCCCAAGCCGAAGGCGAACCTGAAATCGCGGATGGCGCTATTGAAGAAGCTGCCCAGCGCGCCCTGGAAGCCCATGAGGGCACCGAAAATGCCGAAATGGCCCGCGCCGACGCCCAGTTGATCGAAAATGAACGCCGCGAAGTTCTGCAGACCATGGAAAAAGACCTGGGTCGCATTGGCGGTGAAGAAACAGCCTTGCGTCGTTTGTTGTCCGTGGAAGACGAAGACCTGTGGCCACCGGTGATCGATGCCATCCAGGTGCAAGCCGGATATGAAGCGGCTTTGGGTGCCGCCCTGGGCGATGATCTGGATGTGCCGACAGATACAGGCGCACCCGTCTACTGGCGCGAAATGCAGGCCTTTGATCAGGTCCCTGCCTTGCCGGACGAAGTTGAACCCTTAAGCAAATATGTATCCGGTCCACCCGCCCTGGTGCGACGTCTCAGTCAGATCGGCATTGTTGCCAGCGATGAAGATGGCAACCGTTTGCTGGGCCGCCTGGTTCAGGGCCAACGTCTGGTCAGCCGCGAAGGTGGCTTTTGGCGCTGGGATGGCTATACCGCCACATCCGGTGCGCCGACCACAGCCGCCCAACGCCTTGCCCAGCGCAATCGCCTGGAAGACCTGGGTCGCACACGTGCTGAACTGGAAGAAAAAGTTGGCGAGGCTCGCGATCTGTTCGAGGCTGCCTCTGCTGCCGCCAAACAGGCCACGGAAGCCGAACAGGCCAGTCGCGAAGCTGCCCGTAACGCCGACGCCCTGGTGCACCGCATGCAGGATACCCACGCCCGCGCCGTTGAGGCCCGTGCTGCCCGCGAATCCCGCCTGACGGCCCTGAACGAAACCCTGGTTGAAGCCAAAGACGATGTCACCGAGGCTGGCACGGCAGTGACCGAAACCCAGGAAACCCTCGCTGCCATGCCGCCCATGGAAGCCGCCCGCGAAACCGTTGCGGCCTTGCGCGAGCAGGTTGCCAACCTGCGCCGCGATCATGGCGAAGCCGTCGGTGCCCGCGACAGCCTTGCGGCCCAGGCCCGCGGCCGGGCACAGCGTATGCAGGCCATTGAAGGGGAGCGTCAGTCCTGGTTAAGCCGCAAGTCATCTGCGGGCAGCCAACTCGAACAGCTGACAGCCCGACGCGAAGAAGCCACTGAAGAACTGGAAACAGCCCGCGCCCTGCCAGAAGAAATCGCCGAACGCCGTGAGGCCCTGCTGGACCAAATTGAAAGTTCCGAAGAAAAGCGCAACGAAGCTGCCGATGCTCTGGCCACCACCGAAAGCGCCTTGTCGGATTGTGAAAAGGAATTGCGCGAGGCCGCCAATGCCTTGGCCGCGGCCCGCGAAGACCGGGTCCGCATCGAAGCCCGTGTGGCCCAGGCGGCCCAGACCATTGAAGAAATTGTTGTCCGTGTGCGTGAAGTACTGGACTGCATGCCCGACAAGGTGCTGGAAATCGTTGACCTGAAAGAAGGCGAAGACCTGCCGCAGCGTGACGCCATCGACAATCGCCTGGAGCGCCTGAAACGCGAGCGCGACAATATGGGCCCGGTCAACTTGCGGGCCGAAGCCGAAGCCAATGAACTGACCGAACAAATCCAGACCATGGTTTCTGAACGCACCGACCTGGAAGAAGCTATTGCCCGCTTACGCCAGGGCATTTCCAGCCTCAATCGCGAAGGCCGTGAACGCCTGCTGGCTGCCTTCAAGGAAGTCGACACCCATTTCCGGGAGCTGTTCAGCCAACTGTTCGGCGGTGGCCAGGCCCATTTGGCCCTTACGGAATCCGACGATCCCCTGGAAGCCGGCCTTGAAATCATGGCCAGCCCGCCCGGCAAACGCATGCAGAACATGTCCCTGCTGTCCGGTGGTGAGCAGGCCCTGACCGCCACGTCGCTCCTGTTTGCCGTCTTCCTGACCACCCCCGCCCCGATCTGTGTGCTGGATGAGGTTGACGCCCCGCTGGACGACAGCAACGTTGAACGCTTTGTCAGCCTGGTCAACGAAATCTCTGCCAGCACCGGCACGCGTTTTCTGATCATCACCCACAACCCGGTCTCCATGGCCGCCATGGAACGCCTGTTCGGCGTCACCATGGGCGAACGCGGCGTCAGCCAGCTCGTCTCCGTCGACCTGGCCCAGGCTGAACTCATCAAAGAGTCGGCTTAAGGCTCAATTTTTCGGCTTTTCCTGGATGTCGGTAAAAAAAGACGTGGGTATGCGGGTCAAGCCCGCGCATGACGAAGGGAAGTAGTTTCGCCTCAAAAACTGTTATTTACAGATATGCAGGGATCAGGTGATTTTTTTGTCCATCGCTTGTTTTCGTGATTTGAATTTGTTCTGATTGGGCGCCTCATTTTCATTAATTTATCTATATTTTTCAGCAGTTTAACTCTTTTCCAATGAGGGTTGACAGTCTTCGGGGCAATCCCTATTGTGCACGCGGTTTTTAAGGGCAAATTTTCCGGTGTTTTTCGCCGTTTTTGGCGCTTTTGAATGACCGATCACCTCCGGGCGGCTTATTTCTGAAATGGGGCACCTGGTTGACTTTGCCATTTGGGTCTGAACTGGCTGAAAAGCTGGTGTTTCCAGACCCCCTCATCGGACGGAAGAGATGACCGAAGAGGACCCGAAGACATCTTTTACCGAACTTGACGCCCGCTTGCGCGCGGCGCGGTCCAGGGAAGATGAGCGGGTAACCCGGGAAACGGCCACAGCGCCGGAAAAACCGGGTGCTGGTGCGGCCATGCGTATCGCCGTCGAGATGATCTCGGCATTGCTGGTCAGCGGCGGTATTGGTTGGTTTTTGGACGATTGGCTGGGAACCCGGCCATGGGTGATGTTGGCGATGCTGCTGCTGGGTTGCGGTATTGGACTGAGAAATACGTATCGGACGGCGATGCGCCTGAACGCTGATCTGCATGAAGGAATACCTTCGCAGGACAATGTGGCGAAACCGCCCGAAGATTGAGATCAAGATTGAGTTGAGAAGACAGAGCCGGGAACACACGTTCCCGAAATATATACTGGGAACGATTTTCCCGAACCGAGGAGTAAACGGGTGTCTGCTGAAAAACACAGCCCGCTCGCACAATTTGAAATCAAGCGCCTTGTCGATATCGACATTGCCGGAATTGATGCGTCCTTTACCAATTCATCCCTGTGGATGATCATCACCATTGTCGCCATCACCCTGATGCTGACCATGAGCATGCGCGGTCGCGCCATGGTGCCCGGTCGCTGGCAATCAGTGGCAGAACTCAGTTATGAATTCATCGCAGGCATGTTGCGCGAAAACGTCGGCTCGCAAGGTCGTAAATACTTTCCCTTCGTTTTCTCCCTGTTCATGTTCATCCTGTTTTCCAACGTTCTGGGCCTGATCCCCTATTCTTTCACATCGACCAGCCACATCATTGTTACCTTTGGTATGGCGATTGTTGTTTTCCTTGGGGTCACCCTGATCGGCATCATCCGCCACAAGGCCAAATTCCTGAGCCTGTTCGCACCTGCCGGTGTGCCCATGTTCCTGATGCCCCTGTTGATCCCTATTGAAGTCATTTCCTACCTCACACGTCCGGTCAGTCTGGCCTTGCGGTTGTTCGCCAACATGATGGCTGGACACACTTTGTTGAAGGTATTTGGTGGCTTTGTGGTTGCTCTTGGCGTCTTCGGTGTTTTCCCGCTGGTCGCTATCGTCGCCCTTTACGGCCTCGAACTTATCGTCGCCTTCCTTCAGGCATACGTTTTCACCATTCTGACCTGCCTTTATCTGAATGATGCCATTCACTTGCATCACTAGGATATACTTTCAGGCATAAAGAATTTCTCGTTTAACTTAAACTCTCTAATCTAATCAAAAGGAACCATGGAAATGGAACTGGAAGCTGCTAAGCAAATCGGTGCAGGTCTCGCCACAATCGGTCTCGCCGGCGTTGGCGTTGGTATTGGTAGCATCTTTGCTGCATATATCTCTGCTGGTATCCGCAACCCCGCTGCTGCACCGAAAATGTTCGGTAACGTTATGCTGGGCTTTGCGCTCACAGAAGCTATTGCGCTTTTCGCGCTGCTGATTGCTTTCCTGATCCTGTTCGCCTAGGTCTTGATCTGCGCCTGACCTTGGGGTTGGGCGCAATTCAAAAGGTAACAGTTCGGAATGCGATACGCCGGCCCGTCATAGTTTTTTGACTGCCGGATTGTTTGCAGACGATACAGATGTCTATGTGACCGGTCCGGAATTTCTTCGGACCCTTCACACAAAACCAGGGTTGAAGCCGATGCCTCAACTAATAATTACAGATTTTTCGCCACAGCTCGTCTGGCTGGTGATTTCTTTCCTCGCCTTGTTTCTGGTGATGTGGAAGGTTGCCTTGCCGCGTATTGGCGATGTTCTGGAAGCGCGCCAGGAGCGTGTCACCAACGACCTCGAGAAGGCTGAAAGCCTGCGAGGGGAAGCGGATGATGCGATCAAGGCGTACGAGACCGCACTGTCGGAAGCCCGGGCCTCGGCTCATAATACGGCTCAGGCAGCACGGGACGAGATGAACGCCAAGGCGGATGCCAAACGTGGTGAAGTCGAAGCCAAACTGTCAGGCCAAATGGCCGAAGCGGATGCCCGTATTGCGGCTGCCCGTGAAGTCGCCGTGGGCCACATTCGCACAGTAGCTTCGGATACAGCCAAATCGGTCGCTGCTCGTCTGATCGGCGTTGATGTTGACGATGCTGCCCTTGAGGCCGCTGTTGCCAGCTCAATGACGGAGGGCAAATAATATGGCTCATTTGATGGAAGATCCCGCCTTTTGGGTCGCCGTTGCCTTTGTCATCTTCGCGGCATTCATGCTGTGGAAGGTTTCTGACAAGATCACAGGTGCCCTTGATGACCGCTCTGTGGGTATCAAGAAGGAACTGGATGATGCAGCGGCTTTGCGCGAAGAAGCGCAAGCCTTGCTCGCCAGCTATCAGCGCAAGCAACGCGACGCTTTGGCCGAAGCCGACGACATTGTCGCCCAGGCCAAAGTTGAAGCCGAACGTTTGGCCGCTGAAGCCGAGGTGGCTCTGGAAGCCGAGATCAAACGCCGTACTGATATGGCGTTAGAGAAAATCACCCAGGCGGAAGCCCAGGTGGTTCAGGAAGTTCGCAACACTGCCATTGATGTCGCCATCAAGGCAGCGGGCAGCTTGATCAAGGACAACATTGATGAAGCCAAAGCGGCAAACCTGATTAACCAGTCAATCGGTGATATCGAAGGCAAGCTACACTAGTTTGCATTTTGACATCCTGAACAGATAACCCCCGTCATTCATTTGGCGGGGGTTTTTTGTTGGGGGACGTCTCTTCCATATACTCGCCACGAGCCTCCTCCGCTGACGATAAATCTACTTCCAAAACACTTCGTCACCCCGCACTTGATGCGGGGTCCATGCGGCGGTCCAATTGGAATGCGCCGAACATAACGGCACAGGCGTAGACCCCGCATCAAGTGCGGGGTGACGTGGTGTTTAATACATGGAAAAACAGAGTAACACCCCACCTCAAGAACCGGGTGTCGCCACATCGCCCGACCAATTACTTCTTCAGATCAATTCACACTGAAGGAGCCAACCTCATGACTATCCACTTCCACGCCCTGTCCACTGACGATGTCCGCGCCTTGCAACGTGGTGGCCTGGACGCCAATGGCCAACCCGCGGAACGAAGCATCTCGGATGGAGGTGGCAATCCCTGCCGTCATTGTCTGCAAGACATACCAAAAGGTAAAGGCATGCTGATCCTGGCCTGGCGCCCATTCAGTGAACTTCAACCTTATGCCGAATGTGGGCCAATCTTTCTGTGTGCCGATGAATGTGCACAACATGCTGACAGCCGTTCACAGCCCGACTATTTCTCAAAGCGTGAAAGTGTTTTGCTGAAAGGGTACACCGATCAGGAACGCATTAAATATGGCACGGGTCAGTTGGTCTCCCCTGAGGAAATTCGGGCCGTCAGCGAACATATTCTTGAGAGCGAAGATGTGGCCTTCGTCGACATACGGTCAGCCACCAACAATTGCTTTCAGGCCCGCATCCACCGGGCCTGAATATCTTTCGGTCAGGACGGGCGGCGAAACAGTCGCCCGTCGATGCCGGCAAGGCCCAGGGCAATTACGGCCATTCCCATCACATGTGATGTTTCCAGGACTTCGCCGAGGAAACTTGTCCCCAACAGCACCGCACTTACCGGAATCAGGAATGTGACCAGCAACAGGTTCGTGGCACCGGCCACCTTCAGAATATGAAAATATATAATGTAAGCCCACAGTACCCGACTTAATAGGATAAAGCCCTGAAGTGATTCATACTTTGAGATTCTCCGACCAAAGAAAGTCTCAAAATATGCAGCAATTACTTGGCAAGGCCTTATCCACACCGTTAGGAGAGCACATCCCCCTTTG
>JABIFY010000047.1 GCA_018650465.1 Alphaproteobacteria bacterium | reverse complement strand
CAAAGGGGGATGTGCTCTCCTAACGGTGTGGATAAGGCCTTGCCAAGTAATTGCTGCATATTTTGAGACTTTCTTTGGTCGGAGAATCTCAAAGTATGAATCACTTCAGGGCTTTATCCTATTAAGTCGGGTACTGTGGGTTTTCCCAGTATTTCTTCTTCGGAATAACCAAAAACATCTGTTGCACCCTGATTAAAGATTTGAATGCCCATGTCACTGCCAATGGCGATTATGGCATCCGGTGCAATTTCCAGCATGCCTGAGACCTGAGCTTCTTTTTGTGCCAGGAATTGTTGTGCTTCCATTTGCTCGGTGACATCCCGACCCGACCCGTAATAGCCATCGAATTCACCATCCTGGTCATGTTTTGGTGTCAGATTTATTCTGCTCCAACTGATCTTTTGATCCGTACCTTCGCGACATAGCAGCGCATCTCTCAATGCCTGGTGTTTGTCGAGATCGGCAATATATTTTTGGTGTGTCGAGTGTCTGGTCAAGTCACCAAATACTTCTTCGTGGGTTTGGCCAATAAATTCTTCAGGATCTATGCCACTGTCATGTATTACACCGTCCGACAAAAATATGTAGCGTAGATCCTTGTCGGTTTCAAAATGCCAGTCCGAAGCGATGTCGGCAAAATAGCGAAAACGTTCTTCGCTTTTTGCCAAACGATCCAGTACATGGCGGTGTCCTGTTATATCGGTACGCAGACCGGCAACACCCCCCGAAGGTGTTTTGACTTCTGTCGTGCGAATCCAGCGGTCGTCATGCAATTGGCGTTCACCATATGGCGGTGGATCCAAATGGTTCCTCACCAAACTTTGAAGCTCTTGCTCATCAACGACCGAGCCTTCAATTTCGGCTCTGAGTTCCAGCCCTCTCCTGACATTGGCTTCGAAGGTCTGGCCGATTTTGATCGTCACACCAAGGGTCGTAAATATTTCAGCATATTGCTGATTAAAAGCGATCAATTTGTCTTGTTCATCATAAAGCGCAAAGCCTTCGGACAGGCTATCTATTGCCTCAGCCAACAAACGTTCAGTGTTTCGTTGCTCGGTAACGTCCATACCCCAGCCCGAAATTCCTGTGGCTCTCCCCATGGTATCGCGTTGGGCACTGCCCTGAACAGAGACGTGGTTATAGCTGCCATCAGCACACCGCAACCGGTATTCATATTCAAATATTTCGGTTTCACCCTTGATATGGGCCAAAAACCTGTTGGTATAACCTTCCATATCATCCGGGTGGACAAGGGCGTTCCAGTCGTCGCGGGTATGCGGCATGTTTTTATCTGTATAGCCATACAGCCTGGCTGCTTCGCCTGAGACATAATATTCGTTGGTCTCCATATCCCAGTCCCAGATCGTGACTTTTGCGCCTCTGGTCGCGCGGTTGAACCTCTCTTCAGAGGCCCGCAATGCCTCTACTGCCTGAACAGCATCTGTCACGTCATTTGTTGTGCCTCGGTACCCCATGAAATTCTTTTGATCATCAAATATTGGACGGGCGTTAATTTGGAGCCAAAGGTCTTTGTAACCGTCCCTGTGGCGAAAAATATTAAGTTTTGAAATTACTTCGTGGTCGTCCAGTTTTTGGATAAATGCATCATATGTAGGGTGTTTCGACAGTTTACTGTAAACTTCCCTGGGCGATCGGTTCGTCATGTCGCCCCTCAGCGGTGCACCGTCTGTATCAGATGTGTCGGATACGAAGGTCGCCTTAAGATTCTGGTCCAGTTCCCAGAACCAGTCAGACGAGATTGTTGCAAACTGACGAAACCGTTCCTCGCTTTCAGCATGCTTGAACTCAGCCTCTCTCATGCCTTCAAGTTCAATAAACATTACGACGCGAGCTGCTTTCCCCTGCCAAGTTGTTGTTGTTGATTTTGCATAAAGGGGAATGATGCTACCATCTTTTCGCAAGCCTTCAAATTCAAATGTGGCAATCGAATTTCCCGCCAACAAATCTCTATCCCTTGTCTCGGCTATTCTTGCTGCATCCGTTCTGCTGGCTAATTCAAGGGTATTTTGAAGCTTCAGGATATCTTCCGGACTGTCGTAGCCGAAAAGATCGGCGCATCGTTGATTGGCGTATAACGGCGATCGGTCAATCCTGTTGACGACGACACCCAGAATGGATCGTTCAACGATGTTCTTGAAGTTGTCGTAGGTCCCTGGACCAGGATCTGCCGTAATTTCCTTGGAAACAGGTTCTACAAGACTGGCAAAGTGTCTGCCAAGTTTGACAACCAGATCCGAATAAATACCCACGCGACCGAACTCCCATATCCATAAGTATGATTATGGATTCTTCTTCTTTTCTTCGAGTATTCTAATAAACATTTCCATCAATACCAGAGCGTTTCCGTGCTTAATGGAAACGGGGTGTATCGTCAAACTGAAGGTGTGTGCCAAATATCGAGGCCGAAGCGATCCCGTTTAAATCGGAATGCCCTGGCATTTTACATCAGATAGCCACACTGCAAAGTCCTCAAGCGCCCGCCGGCTCATGGCAGGTTTGCGCTCCTTTTTATGCGTGCGCTGGGCCAAAGGCGGGAACAGGCCAAAATTCACGTTCATGGGCTGAAATGTTTTGGCGTCAGCGCCCTTGGTGATATGGGTCAGCAAGGCGCCGAATGCCGTCGTTTCTGGCGGTGGCAAACTGGTTTTGCCGTTGATTTCAGCGGCGGCAAACAGACCGGCCAACAGGCCCATGGCGGAACTCTCGACATAGCCCTCAACGCCGGTGACCTGGCCTGCAAAGCGCAGGCGCGGATCGGCTTTGAGACGTAATTCACCGTCCAGCAATGCTGGGCTATTGAGGAAAGTATTGCGATGTACGCCGCCAAGCCTGGCGAATTCAGCATTTCCCAAACCAGGAATGTCCCGGAAGATGCGGCCTTGTTCGCCATGCTTCAGCTTGGTCTGGAAGCCAACCATATTATACAGAGTGCCCAAGGCGTTATCCTGGCGCAGTTGCACAATCGCATATGATTTGACTTGCGGGTCGCGCGGATTGGTCAGGCCAACCGGTTTCATGGGACCAAAGCGCAGTGTTTGCGGGCCACGCTCAGCCATTACTTCAATCGGCAAGCAGCCTTCAAAATAAGGCGTGTCTTGCTCCCACTCCTTGAATTCCATCTTGTCGCCGTCCAGCAGCGCCTGAATGAAGGCGTTGTATTGATCTTC
The DNA here is from genome assembly GCA_018650465.1 of Alphaproteobacteria bacterium. Taxonomy (GTDB): domain Bacteria; phylum Pseudomonadota; class Alphaproteobacteria; order UBA2966; family UBA2966; genus JABILA01. The sequence continues at coordinate 7,457 of JABIFY010000047.1, read as the reverse complement.
GGTCAGGGGGCAGTTGATATAATCGTTTCCCGTGCCTTTGTCGTAGCGTGACTGGAACCAGGCTTTTTCGAAATCGATGGAATCGCGATGCACAATCGGCGCAATGGCATCAAAAAATGCCAGGCCATCGTCACCTGTTAAATCACGGACAGCCGAGGCCAGGGCATCCGAGGTGAGGGGGCCCGTTGCCACAATCACCGATTCCCAATCCGACGGTGGTAATCCATCAATTTCGCCGCGCTCAACAGTAATCAGCGGCTCCGCATTGATTTTGGCGCTGACATTGTCGGAAAAGGCGTCTCGATCCACAGCCAGGGCACCACCTGCCGGAACCTTGGTTTCATCCGCCGACGCGATGATCAATGATCCAGCCCGACGCATTTCCTCGTGTAATAGTCCAACAGCATTATTTTCAAAATCGTCCGAACGAAAAGAATTTGAGCAAACAAGTTCAGCGAGGCCATCAGTCTGGTGGGCGTCAGTTCCGCGAACCGGGCGCATTTCGTGCAGGATCACTGGAATGCCTGCACGGGCGAGCTGCCAGGCAGCTTCAGAACCGGCGAGGCCACCGCCGATGATGTGAACTAATTTTGCGTCAGACATGCTTGCACCGGGTCTCCAATGGATCAGAACTCTGTTTGAGGGTTCGCAGATTCAATAGTCGCCATTTGAACTGGTGGGGGGTATACGCTATTTGTCCCGTCTCTGCTATATCTTTGTCCATGCAATGGACTGACGATGCTATATTATTAAGCGCCCGCAAGCACGGTGAAACCTCCGTCATTGTTCAGGCCCTTACGCAATGCCACGGTCGCCACGGTGGCCTTGTACGCGGTGGTGTCGGCCGCGGCAGTCGCGGCGTCTTGCAACCAGGCAACGAAATCCAGGGCACCTGGAAAGCCCGGCTGCCAGACCATCTTGGTAGCTATACAATCGAGCTAAAGCGCGCCAGAGCGGCCCATTTGCTCAATGATGCCGCTCGCCTCGCGGCCCTGTCAGCGGCCTGTTCCGTGGCCGAAGCCGCCTTGCCGGAGCGCGAAATTCATGTCGCTGCCTATGATGGCTTTCTGGTCTTGCTGGAAGCCCTGGAAACAAGTGATCATTGGGCCGAAGTCTATATCAGCTGGGAGCTTGGGCTTTTGCGTGAGCTAGGATTTGGTCTTGATCTTTCTGCCTGCGCCCAAACGGGCGAAACCGAAGGCCTGGCCTTCGTCAGCCCGCGCACGGGCAGGGCAGTAACAGCTGCTGCCGGGGCCCCATACAAGGAGCGTTTGCTGGCCTTGCCAGGTTTTCTTGCAGGGCAAACCAGCGAAGAAACAGCACCTCAGGATTTGATCGATGGCCTGGCTTTGACGGGATTCTTTGTGGAACGTCATGTGCTTGCACCCCACAATATCAAGATACCGCCGGCACGCACCAGATTTGTGGAGAGATTCACGCAATAACTACTACATCTTGTGAATTGTTGGTGCTATATAACGTTCATGAACAGCACAGATACCCTTGATCCACCCGCCGACGGCATTCGGGACACCACACTTGTTGATGCCTTGTCCGAGCGCTATCTCGCCTACGCCATGTCCACAATTACGTCACGGTCACTGCCGGACGTGCGCGATGGTCTGAAGCCCGTACATCGGCGTATTTTGTACGCCATGCGCCTTTTGAAGCTGGACCCCGGTCAAGGCTTCAAAAAATGTGCCCGTGTCATCGGCGATGTCATTGGTAAGTACCACCCGCATGGAGATCAGTCCGTTTATGATGCGTTGGTACGGTTGGCGCAGGAGTTTGCAGTTCGGTATCCACTGGTCGATGGCCAGGGCAATTTCGGTAATATCGACGGCGATAATGCTGCAGCCATGCGGTATACGGAAGCCCGGCTGACGGCCGTTGCCGAAGCCCTTTTGACAGGGCTGGATGAAGACTGTGTCGACTTTCGCGATACGTATGATGGCGAGGAAAACGAACCACTGGTTTTACCGGCGGCTTTTCCAAATCTGTTGGCGAACGGGTCGTCAGGCATCGCTGTTGGTATGGCAACGTCGATACCACCCCACAATGCGGGTGAACTTTGCGATGCAGCGTTGCACCTGATCAAGTTTCCCAATGCCACACCTGTCAAACTGAGTGAACTGGTGCCGGGTCCCGACTTTCCGACGGGCGGTATCATGGTGGAACCCCGTGAAAGTGTTGTCGAAGCCTACAAGACCGGTCGCGGTAGTTTCCGCTTGCGGGCACGCTGGAGCACGGAAGATATAGGGCGTGGGCAATATCAGATTGTCATTACGGAAATTCCCTATCAGGTCCAGAAGGCCAAACTGGTTGAGAAAATTGCGGAACTGATCATTAGCAAAAGACTGCCCATGCTGACGGATGTTCGCGATGAGTCTGCGGATGACATTCGTCTGATACTTGAGCCAAAAAGCCGGACAGTTGAAGCCGCACCGTTGATGGAAACCCTGTTTCGACTGACAGACCTGGAAGTTCGGGCGTCGCTGAACCTGAATGTGCTGTCAGCGGACGGCAAGCCAGGCGTTATGAACCTGCGCGACGCGTTGCAGGCGTTTCTTGATCATCGCCACGTGGTTCTGGTGCGACGGTCAAGCCATCGCCTGGAAAAGATTGAACATCGTCTTGAGGTCCTGGGTGGCTATTTGATTGCATTTCTGAATCTGGATGAAGTTATCCGGATTATCCGTGAGGAAGACGAGCCTAAAACCGAACTGATGAAGACGTTTGAACTTTCGGAAGTTCAGGCAGAAGCTATTCTGAATATGCGTTTGCGGAGTTTGCGCCGCCTTGAGGAAGAGGGTCTTCGCACTGAACACGCAGACCTGACAACGGAAAAGAAAAGTCTCAAGGCCTTGCTGAAAAATGAAAAGCAGCGCTGGGGCATTATTTCAGACGAGATCAAGGAAACCAGGAAAGCTTTTGGCCAAAAGACCGAATTGGGCAAACGCCGCACGGATATTACAGATGCGCCTGAAGTGGCCGAAGTGCCCATGGAATCCATGGTCGAAAAAGAACCCATCACAGTGATTTGCTCCGAAAAGGGTTGGATCAGGGCAGTGAAAGGCCACGTCGAAGTCGGTGAAGATATACGTTTCAAGGAAGGTGACCGTAGTCGCTTTGCCTTGCACGCCCTGACAACAGACAAGCTGGTTCTGTTTGCCACCAACGGTCGCTTTTATACTTTGGGCGGGGACAAGGTTCCACGCGGGCGGGGACATGGTGAACCAGTTCGTTTGCTGACAGGCCTTGGCAATGACGATGACATCATAGAATTGCTGGTACATGTACCAGGACGAAAGCTGATTGTTGCTTCAAGCGATGGCCGTGGCTTTGTCGTGCCGGAAGACCAATTGATTGCACAGACCAAGACCGGGAAACAGGTATTGAATGTTTCCGGTGACCGTGAAGCTCAGGCACTGGCAGTTATCAAGGAGGGTGATGACAACATTGCCTGTGTAGGTGAAAACCGGAAACTGATCATATTTGCATTGGATGAATTACCGGAAATGAGCCGGGGACGGGGTGTCGTGCTCCAGAAATACAAAGACGGAAACCTCTCTGACATTCAGTCGTTTAAAAAGGCTGATGGCTTGACATGGGCAGCCGGGGTTAACCGGACACGGACCGAAAATGATTTGCTTGCCTGGGAAGGGAAACGGGCACAAGCGGGTCGTATGGCACCAAAAGGATTTGCTGTCACCAACAGGTTTTCTTGAGGGACTTTCCTGAGTACACTGCCATCTCGGTCGAGAGTTTTTGACAGGGAGGTCGCGTGTGACCAATAGGTATTTCAGTGTCTACGATGTTTTTTGCCAGACAACCAAACGGTTGCCGGATGGTGCCTTTTATTGTGCGCCCTCAAGGCCAGGGCGGGACTATTATCCTGAGGGCGTCGAGTTTACCTACAACGAAATACTTGGCGAAGCCGATATTCTGAAAGAGCGATATGCGGCGGCGGGGTATGGACATGGTCACCGTGTTGCCTTGTTGCTTGAAAATCGTCCCGAACTCTTCCACCATTTTCTGGCCTTGAATGCACTAGGTGTTTCCATGGTGCCGGTCAACCAGGATTATCTTCTGGATGAAATGCAATTTCAATTCGAGCATTCAGATGCGGCCTTGGTGGTTTCAATTTCAAATAGAGTTGATGATTGCAAGGCGGCATCGTCCAGGACGCCAGGGCAGCCGCAAGTTCTGGATTGTTACGACCTGCCAGCCGCTTTTCCTGCCGCAGGCCCGGCACCGCGCTCAGGGGCCATTGCATTGGATACCGAAGCGGCAATGCTCTACACATCCGGCACCACAGGCCGTCCGAAAGGTTGTATCCTTAGCAACCTTTATTTCATTGAAGCTGGAACCTGTTACACCGGCCTGCCTGATACGGCAAAAATGTTCCCGGATTCTGAACGCGTCTTCAATCCACTGCCACTATTTCACATGAACGCACTCGCGGTGACAGCAACCGGCATGATGGTTATTGGCGGTTGCCTGATCACGCCTGACCGTTTTCACCCTGGAAGCTGGTGGCAGGACCTGGCGGAAACAAGGGCAACAATATTTCATTATCTGGGTGTCGTACCGCCCATGCTGCTGAATGCGCCCGCAAGCGAAAATGACAAAAACCATAACGTTCGTTTTGGCTTTGGTGCCGGCGTTGATCCAAAACACCATGCGGTTTTTGAGGAACGCTTTGGCTTGTCACTGACGGAATGCTGGGGCATGACGGAAACCGGACGCATCTTCGGCGATGTAGAAGAGCCCAGAAAAGTCGGCACCCGTGCCTTCGGAAAACCAACAGCCGAGCTGCAGGCCAGGGTCGTCGATGAAAATGACAATGATGTGCCGCCAGGCACTGACGGGCAAATGATCCTTCGTCATTCGGCAGAAAATCCCCGACTTGGTTTCTTCTCGGCCTATTACAAAGATGATGCTGCAACCGAAGAAGCCTGGAAGGGGGGCTGGTTCCATACGGGCGACACAGTACGTATGGATGAAAGTGGCATGATGTATTTTGTTGATCGGTCAAAAAACATCATTCGTCGGGCGGGTGAGAATATCGCCGCCGCCGAGATTGAAGCGACTTTGCAATCCCATGAACTTGTCGCTCAGGCCGCTGTGTTGGCGGCACCGGACGAACTTCGGGAGGAAGAAGTTTATGCCTGTATCGTTGCTATGCCAGGTACCACGACTGGTGAAGACCTGGCTGAAGACCTGTTTGAATATTGTCGTGAGCGTTTGTCCTATTTCAAGGCACCGGGGTACGTTTTGTTTTTGAACAAGCTACCCACGACGGGAACCCAGAAAATTCAGAAGGGTCAAATATTCGCACCTGATACGGATATTACGACGTTGCCGGATGTATTCGATTTCAGGGCGCGCAAGAAAAGGCTTTGATCAATAGATTTCGGTTAACCGAAATCTGTGATGCCTTTAAATCCAGAGCATTTTTTGAGTTTCAGCTATTAAAACTTCAAATTGAGCCTGTTAGCCGTCAGGGTTCGAGAGGTTTCCAGCCGGAGGGGGTCAGGGCTTCAATCGGTTGGAAACGACTTTTGTAAGCCATAGTCTGACTGTCTTCGATCCAGTACCCTAAATAAACAAATGCCGAGCCATTGAGGCGACAATCTTCGATCAACGACAAGATGATGGCGCTTCCGGTGCTCAAAGCCGATCTTTCCGGCGCAAAAAAACTGTAGATTAATGACAGTCCATCATCCATTACGTCCACGAGACAAGCGGCGACCAGTTCGCCATGAGAGTTTCGAAATTCGACGACTTCCGTGGTGACGGCACTGTCCTCGACCATCGATTGGTATTCATCAAATGTCATATCTGCCATGCCACCCGTGGCATGGCGTTCTGCGAGATAGCGGTTAAACAGATTGTATTGTTCTTGCGTGACGCGTGGCGGACACCGGCTCATCAGCAGATCAGAATTCCGGTTCATGACCCGCCGCATCCATCGCTTCAGCCTGAACTCACCCAGGATTACGCGAATCGCAACACAGGAAGAGCAATTTTCACAAAATGGACGGTAGGCGATGTTCTGACTGCGTCGAAATCCGTTATTGGCCAGGACGTGGTGCAGTTCATCGGCATTGGAGCCGGTGAGTTCCGTAAAAACTTTCCGTTCCATCCTGTCATCAAGGTATGGGCAAGGGGTTGGGCGCGTCGCAAAAAACCGCTGCGGCGCGGTCTCTGTTATCGCGCGCATGGCATTTGCTAGATTTTGTTTGTCGTTGTCCATAAATAGTACGTCAGATCGCCTTGTCGAGAAACCTTTGTCTGATGTCGTCCGGAATTTCTGCGGCTTTCGAGGTTTCAGAATTGACATAAACCATCACGCATTCTGACGTCGAGGTGCAGGTGCCGTCAACGAATAATCCTGCCCCGACGACCATTGAAGTTCTGCCCATTCGAATGATACCCGAACCAATGTCGACATTGCCAGGCCAGTTCATTTGTGCCTTGAATTCAATGCATAATTTTACGGCCATCCAGACAAACGCCTGAGTGTCGACGGGGGTACCCAAATCCGACAAATATCGAACCCGACCGGATTCATAAAATGTTGAAAAGGCAACGTTGTTTACATGCCCCAAGGTATCCAGATCCGCAAACCTGATGGTTTCGGTTATCCAGTGCTTGTAGGCGTCGATTGAAGTCAGGTCGACTTGATCGATTTGTTCTGTTGTGATTGTCATGGCACATTTTCGCAAGTTGAAGAGAACTTGCCAAGTGCAGTTGGATCTTTTGACTTTATCGCAAAATCATTGGGATGTGTTGATAACCAGCGTGCCACAGATTATGTCGTGCAATGTGCGCTTGCGGTCATTGAAGAAGACAGCAACCAGAATGAGCCATGACGTCACTGTGCAAGAGACATAAAAAACGATCGTTTGGAACGCTCCCTGAAGGTATCCCGGACGACGACCGTCCCATGTTCGCAGCTCAATGCCCATGAACTGCATGCCAATTGTTGCTGACTTGTGACCGCCGAGAAACCAGGTGTGGTAGGCCAGAGGAACCAGTGACCCCAGTGCCAGCAAAGGTCCGAGAAGCAGGCCAAAACTCAGTAATCCAATGATTGTTGCAATCACTGCAAAGAGGCCGATTAATATACCAATAATCACCAAATCTAATGCAAAAGCCACCACACGCTTGAAGACAGCACCTTCATAGTTAAAAGCAGCAGGTTCAATTCTTTCACCTGCATCGGCTTTTGCGAAAAGGGCATCAAACGAAATCGGCGATCGGGAAGTCATTTGGTTCATTTCCTAAAACGATGGGTATTACATATTTATATTTCGGGTTACTAATATTTCTAAAATCAACAAAGTCAAAGCATGTATTTCTTCTTAAGCTTGCAATGTATCCAAAATACTCAAAATTGTTACAAAATTGCCGGTATTTGAAATATTGTAGAAACGACCCGATCGTATGTT
>JABIFY010000046.1 GCA_018650465.1 Alphaproteobacteria bacterium | reverse complement strand
TGAGATAATTCAATCGCCGAATAGCCATAGTTGGTCACCTGTCTGTACCAGGTTTCTGTACCAACAAGGAAGCAAGCCACTCCTGAGCGGAGCTATCGCATTAAGATATCTGTGTTTTTCAGGAAAATGGCGGAGAGTGAGTCCTCCGGACGAACCTCGGAGACCCGCTTCCACAGCCACACAACAATTCACTTTTTGGCTTCCATGCTTTGTTACCAGTAATATCTCCACACATCCATCAACATTGACATTCAACCAAAAACAGCGATAATCAAGACTGTTTGGTGGACTGACTGGTGGACTGAATATGGCGATGCTAAAGAATACCGAAGTGAAAAATGCCAAGCCGGGCAAGCACCATGATGGGGCTGGCCTGTACCTTGTAGCGTCGGACAAATCGAAGAAATGGGTGCAGCGCGGAACCGTGAACGGCAGACGCCGTGAGTGGGGTTTGGGGGTATATCCTGCCATCGGCCTAGCGGATGCCCGTAACAAGGCTGCTCTCTATCGCAAGCTGATCAGTGAAGGCATTGACCCGTCCGACGAGCGGAAGAGACTTCTGGCAGAAGCTGCCGCCAAGGCAGCCAGCACCCCGACCTTTGAAGAGGTCGCCCGTGAGGTTTATGAGGCGAACGCGCCGGGCTGGAAGAACCCGAAGCACCAACAGCAATGGATCAACACACTCACCACTTATGCGTTTCCGAAAATTGGCGGCATTCCGGTTGACGAAGTATCCACGTCTGATGTTCTTACCGTTTTGCAATCCATCTGGATGCAGAAGGAAGAAACAGCACGGCGGCTGCGCCAACGTATTTCCGTGGTCATTGACTACGCTGTGGCGAAAGAGTGGCGCGACCTGCCCCTGCATATGGCGGTCGTGGACAAGGCGCTGCCGAAGCAGAAGAAGAAGGTCAAGAACCATTTAGCCTTGGACTACGCAAATATCCCAAAGTTCTTCACTGAGCTTGGCAAACTGAAAACCAACCCACGGTATCGTCTGGCTCTTGAGTTTACGATCCTTGTAGCATTGCGTTCGTCGGAAGTGAGACTGGCCACGTGGAAAGAATTTGATCTTAATAATCAACTCTGGACGATACCCGCCAGCCGGATGAAGATGGACCAAGAACATGTCGTCCCGTTGTCCGACCGGGCGATGGAAATTCTTGAAGTCATGGAGCTTGGATCAGATGATGAATACGTGTTCAAAGGTTCAAGGAGCAATGGACAACCCTACTCCGACGCAACCCTGCTACAGGTGCTCAAACGGATGAAACTGGGCATCACGGTTCACGGCTTCCGATCTACATTCCGTGACTGGGTATCAGAGGAAACAGAGTTCCCCGACAATGTGGCTGAGATGGCATTGGCCCACACGATCAGCAACAAGTCAGAGGCAGCGTACCGCCGTGGCAAGTTGCTGAAGAAGCGCCGCGACCTGATGGAAAGCTGGGCGCGGTATTGCCACAGCGCCACACAGGACAACGTGACGGCTTTGAGGGCAGTGAAATGAGTGGGCGTAAGGGCAAGGGTCCAGATTTGTCTGGTCTTATTCTGTCTGAATTTTCCCAGTACAATACGAGCGAAGTTCTCAAAGAAGGCGACCCGCAGTGGGATGCGATGCAGCAGGGATACTTGGATGAACTAGCGGAGAATTTTATCTTCACTAATGACTTTAAAAAGCTGAGAGAATATGTGCGGGAAGGCGGCGATATTGACGAGCACGGCTTCAGAGACATTGTCGCGACGATGATGGAACCGGACTTCAAGGAAAATGCCACTGGCAACAAAGACGGCGAGATGATCTCGTTCTATATGGCAGTCCGCCAGACAATGAAAAGCATGGCAAAAAGGAACCCTTCCAAGAAGCCGTCAATCCGTGCTGCAACATTGAAGGCGGGAAAAGATAGGAAGCCTCGCCCTCTTGAGGAAAAGGCTGCTGAAAACCAATACGCACAAGGCAAAAAACGGTTCATTGAAAAATTCAAAAAACCCTACCTTGAAGACTAGAAGTTCCTAGAAATACAGGCTGCATTTCAAGGGAGAGATTCCGCCGAATATGCGGATAATTGGACACCATCACAACCACTTAATGATGGAGATATCCAATGAATACCCACTTAGAAAACCTCGGCCTTGAACCACTTGTCAGTTCCGACGTGGCAATGGCAGTGGCTGGCTGGAAAAGCCAGACCACACTACTGACAGCAATCAAATCCGGAAAGTTTCCACAGCCCGACCGGGTTGATGGACGCATTCGCCGTTGGTTCCCGTCAACACTCCGCCACTGGCAAAACAACCAGTCCCGGACTGCCGCCTGATCCCTACAAACTAACCTCGTTGTCGCGGTGCGCCAAAGCAAAGGCCCCGCCCAGTTGCTGCTGGAACGAGGCCAATAAGGAACATTCTGATATGGAAATTTTACCACAGGACGATCTGCGTCCGCAAACTGAAACCGTGACCGAAACCGCCGAACCGACCGCTTCCTTGTCGGACATCAATATCGCCGATGTCACTAATCTGAATTTCATCTGCGCTCTTTTCCACACTGTTTCCAAAGGTGCCCTGTTGTGGGGGACCAGTTTCACCCAGCCGCCCGACGAGGCACCGAACAGTGTTTGGTATGGTGGTGTGCTCACATTTCGCAAGTTAACTGGGCGCAACAACTTTACCAGCGGTAAGGCAAACGTATTCTATACCGTATCGTCTTTCTTTCCTGACGATGACGGAAATTCATCGAGGAGCAAACCATACTTTGCTGCCGCACACGTAATCACCGTTGACGACGTTGGTGACGGCCCAAGTGCGAAAATACCGTGGAACCGGATCAAACTGCCCGGCAGCATTGTTATCGAAACCAGTCCCGGCAACTGTCAGGTTGTTTACATTCTTCTGGTCCCAATAACAGATGCCAATCTGTTCGACAGGATCATTGATGCGCTTATCCATCAAGGCTTGGCTGAAAAAAGCGATCCGGGGATGAAAGGTGTCACCCGGTACGCCCGACTTCCTGTCGGCACCAACAACAAGACAAAGTATGATCCACCACACCGGCATGTATTGAAGGAGTGGCAACCTGACCTACGCTATAGCGTCGAGGACATCATTGACGCTTACGGCCTTTATTTGGCCCCACCGACGCCGCAGCGAGACTTCAACTCGGTCAAGATTGAAGTGGAAGATGACCCCTACATAGAAGTATTTGGCGATTTGGGCCTGATACTCACGGGCGAACTCCGTGGTGAAAGCGGAAACATGCTGGATATCCTCTGCCCATTTCATGAAGAGCATACCGACCGCGTGGACGAAGGTGCGGTCTACTTCATTGGTGGCGGCTTTAAGTGCTGGCATGGGCACTGTGAAAACAGGACTTTCAAAGATGTGAAGGAAAAGCTCCGCGATGATCACTGGGTCGATACCGATGAGCTTGACCACAATCTCCGCCGCCTACGGGTTGGACCACTGGCGGAGGTGCTGAAAAATGTCTAAGAAACTCAGTGCACAACCACCAAAATCATGGCTTGAAAAAACCAATGATGAATACGCGTTCGTCTTGGAGGGTGGAGAGGCTCGTATCTTCACACAAGTCGTGGACCCGGATTTCAATTGTTTGCGAATACAGTCCATCAAACCGGCGGCATTCAAGTCTGCTTTCGACAATCGGCTCGTAGACGTATCACCACCGGGTACCGAAAAGGCAAGATTAGTAGGTCTTGGAACGTGCTGGATGAAGCATCCGGATCGGCGACAATACCTCAAAGGCACAACACTGATTGCCAATGGCAACGTGCCCGACGGTTACTACAATCTCTGGACCGGCTGGGGCGTTGAACCCGTGCAGGGTGACTGGTCACTGATGCAGTGGCATATCAAGCACATTGTCTGCGGCAACAATCAGAACCTGTACAACTACCTGATGCGGTGGATGGCCCGTGCTATTCAAAAGCCGGAAGTGCCGGGCGAAACTGCAATCGTGCTGAAGGGCAAAAAAGGTACTGGCAAGGGCACACTGGGTAACGCCCTGTGCAAACTGTTCGGAGGTCATGCCCTGCATTTCACAAAGTCAGACCAGCTTGTTGGCAGGTTCAACGCACACCTTCGCACGGCGATCTTTATCTTCGCCGATGAAGCCTTCTTTGCAGGAGACAAAAAGAATGAAGGGTCGTTGAAGGCTCTGATCACCGAAGAAACTGTGGCCATTGAGGCAAAGGGTGTCGATCTGGTGACCGGCAAAAACCGGACGCATATCATGATGGCAACCAACAATGACTGGGCCGTGCCATCGTCAGCGGAAGAGCGTCGCTTCTTTGTGGTCGAAGTTTCAGACGAGATGCGAGGTGACTTTGAGTATTTCAATAAACTCAAGGCGGAGCAGGATCAGGGTGGTCTGGCAGCGATGCTTTATGATTTGCAGACATTAGACATTTCCGATTTCAATGTCCGTGACATTCCTCAAACCGCCGCGCTGCTGGATCAGAAAATCCTCTCACTGACTGGCACTGAAGCATGGCTGTATGAGTGCCTTCAAACCGGCTCAGTGCCTGTTCATCATGACGCTGAAACCGACTGGGATGAGAGTGGTATCGACTTCGCGAAGAGTGATGCATATGACGCCTTTGTTCGCAGGGCTTCCGTTTACAAGTGCGCGAGGGATGTTCCGGGGAAGTCGGTCTGGTCAAAGCGCATCAGAGAGATTGTCGGTGCTACGGACAGTAGGCAGCAAAAAATACGTAAACTGGTACTGCCGCCTCTGGATCAGTGCCGCGCAAAGTTCGAGGCTTTTATAGGGCATGATATTGAGTGGTCGGAACCTACAACTCGCCCAAACACTGAGGCCGCCAACACAAATTCTGTTGTCACAAAAATGCGAATGCGAAAAAAGGCCCTCAAATGACACCCCTGATCCAACCAGAGAGGCCCAAATCCACCCTCCAAACTGGAGGGTGGATGGCTGAAACCCGCAGTACTGCTGGGCAAATCCAACCTATCCAACCTATCCAACCTATTTATATATTTAGATAATATTTAATAAACTGATCGTTTTGCGCCCTCCCCCCGCCAGTACACAGCGCATCTTTTTATAAAGAAGTTGGAAAATAGGGCGGATAGGGTGGATAGGTTGGATCAGCCCTTATTTTCCGCCATTTTTTTCATCCCTACCTTGGATCGCAGGGTGGATCGGCTGGCGGCATGTTGGATCGGCAACCTGATCGCCAGTGAACCTCCCGGCCCATAATTTGCGGCGGCGGCGATGCCACGCCGGTCTAGCACCATGACAGTACCCCGACCAGAGAAGCCCCAGCCACCGATGTCCCCCTGCCCCCGGCCAGAGGGAGCGTCGGTCCCTTTGCAAGGGAGCCGGGGAACCGGGGGAACATGACCATGTGAAAGTAGCTGCTATCAGAAACGCTGCGGCGGCTCAAACGCGCCGTCGGGTCATTGGCTCCGCCGTCACCTGACCGCGTCCCAACTTGCGATGGTCGCGGCGAAGGTTGCCAACATAAAGGCGACCACAGGTAAACGCAGTAAGACAGTAGCAAAAAATGATGGGGTATCAGAAGATATCCCTTCACAAGTGTCGATTGAGCAAGCCGCTGAACAACTGAGTGTGTCCAAGACCTCCGTAAAACCGGTCAGAGAACCCCCTGTGCCCCGTCCCTCTGCCCCCTGACAGGGAGCGCCTGTCACCCTGCAAGAGTGCAAATGACTATGGCCGCGACGCCTGTCAGGAACCCTGCGTCGGCTCAAAAGCACAGGCTGGGCGATGGCTCCGTCCTCGCGCCTTATGGTACTGTCGTCACAGCTTCACCGGCAACTTACAAACAGGACTGGCCGTAACCACAAAGACAATTACCAAAGCCAATATCGCGGCCACCCTGCATCAGGAAACGGGCCTTCCGCAGACTGAATGCGCGGAGCTTCTGAAATCAGTATTAAGTGAGATTTCGGACAGCTTGATTGAAGGTGAAACTGTGAAGATCAGTTCTTTCGGCAGGTTCGCTGTAAAGCAGAAAAGCCAGCGCATAGGCCGCAATCCAAAAACACTTGAGGATGTCATGATAGCGCCGCGCCGTGTTATCGCGTTCCGCCCGTCGCGCAAATTGAGGTGATGGGTTGCCGTCGCCGGACCGCCAAGCTCTGGTCAGTCAGGACGGGAGCCGGGGGACTGGCATTATTAGCTGCATTGAGGCTTAATAATTCCGGGTCAACGAACCCAAGGCAATACAATACTTGGCGGGGTGTTTTCACCTCGTCATTTTTTGTCTGTAACCGTTTGACTAAAAGTCGAATGCTCTACCTGCAAGGCCATATTTCGTCGAGGGCATTTGCAACAAGCAATTTGGCAGGGAAGTGGTGCGCATCAGGTCGTCTTTTCAACCAGCCTTTAACAATGTTGGCCAACTGCTGCCTCGTCACGCCGACCGGCGTCTTAAAGCAGAAGTTATGATACTTCTGGCCGTCCATAACATCGACTTCACCCAGAATGTAGCCTAGGCACATTGCAAACTTATCTTTGTCATTGCACCACTCATGAAGGTTTGTGCCGGTGACCAAATTAACTTCCGCCTTCGGTTGACTGCCCATTCCAATCAATAGCACCAATGCCGCGACGAATATCCGCATTGTTTCCTCCCGTTTATATCGACGCTATCAATAATTTTTTTGTGCTCAAGCTTCACTCGATGATATCAAAGATACTTATGAATTATGATGCGCGACGATCCTAAATCCCACCAATACTGAATATTTCCCGCTGAACGGTTCGCTAGTTGGCACTATGTCTCGTTATATCTATATAACGGCCAGTTCGACAGAAGTGAATTACCAGCTTGATATTCTGGATGGGTCATATGGACGCAGATGAGTGGATCATATCGAGATAG
>JABIFY010000045.1 GCA_018650465.1 Alphaproteobacteria bacterium | reverse complement strand
TTCAGTTGCCTTGGAAAAGGCACCAAGGTTTATGTTGGCTGCAAGTTGTTCAGCGGCTGAGGCCATGAAGGTTTGTCCCGAAGTATGCCGAAGCGATTATTCAGCGACTGCTTTGGCGGCAGTCGCAACAGTTACCTTGCCCCCGGCAGCTTCAATGGCTGCAACCGCAGCATTTGAGGCACCGTCGACCTGGATATCGATCTTGGCAGTGATCTTGCCCTTGGCCAGAACGCGTACACCGTCCTGGATTTTGCCGACCAGACCAGCGGCCTGCAGCACTTCAGCTGTAATCAGTTTTTTGGCATCAATCTTTTTGTCGTCGATAGCTTTTTGAATGCCACCAACATTGACGGGCTCGAACACCTTGCGGAAAAGGTTGGTAAAACCACGCTTTGGCAGACGCCGGAAAATCGGCATCTGACCGCCTTCGAAGCCTTTGATGGCTACGCCGGTACGTGATTTCTGACCCTTGTGACCGCGACCACCGGTTTTGCCTTTACCGGAACCGATGCCGCGACCAACGCGGATCCGGTCTTTGGTAGCACCCGGGTTATCAGAGAGCTGATTGAGTTTCATCTTATTATTCCTGAAATCAATTTCCGAATAAGACCGTTAACCGGCCTCTTCGACGCGCACCAGATGGTGAACCTTGTTGATCATACCGCGAACGGAAGGCGTATCTTCCAATGTCCGGGTTTTGTGCATCTTGTTCAAACCAAGACCGACGAGGGTCGCACGCTGGTCGCCGGGGCGGCCAATCGGGCTTTTGATTTGTGTCACTGTGACAGTTGCTTTTGCTTTAGCCATTTGCCTGTTCCTGACTTTCCTCGGCACCACCTTTGGTGCGACGACCGACGATTTCGCTGACTTTCTTGCCACGACGGGCCGCGACAGAGCGCGGAGACATCATGCTTTCAAGTGCGGCAAAGGTCGCCTTGATCATGTTATATGGGTTCGAAGTGCCAATACTTTTAGTCACGACATCCTGAACACCCAGGGTCTCGAAAATTGCGCGCATGGGACCGCCGGCAATAATACCGGTACCAGCCGGGGCTGCCCGCAGGACCACACGACCAGCGCCGAAACGGCCCTTGACGTCATGGTGCAGCGTGCGACCTTCGCGCAAAGGCACGCGGATCATGTTGCGTTTGGCAGCTTCCGTTGCCTTGCGAATTGCTTCAGGCACTTCGCGGGCCTTGCCGTGACCAAAGCCAACGCGGCCTTTTTGATCACCGACAACAACCAGGGCGGCAAAGCCGAAACGACGGCCACCTTTGACAACCTTGGCAACGCGGTTGATGCCAACAAGCTTGTCGACGATTTCACTCTCGCCACGTTCGGCGTTATATGAAGACATTACTTATTCTCTCCCGCGCTTAAAAATCGAGACCGGCATCGCGCGCGGCGTCGGCCAGCGCTTTGACACGCCCGTGATAAATGTAACCGCCACGATCAAATACGACGGTAGTGATACCGGCGGCTTTGGCTCGTTCGGCCACCAGTGTACCCACTTCAGTGGCAGCAGACTTGTCGGCACCGGTCTTCAGTTTTCCGCGCATGTCTTTTTCAAGACTGGAAGCTGAAGCCAATGTCGTACCCTGCTTGTCATCGATGACCTGGGCGTAAATGTGACGACCGGAACGATGCACGCTGAGGCGTGGACGTCCACTTGCGAGTTTGGCGATGCTGCCGCGTACACGACGTGCGCGGCGATCGAACAATGATTTTCCTGTGCTCATAATCCAGCGGCCCTACTTCTTCTTGCCTTCTTTGCGGAAGACTTGTTCGTTCAAATAGCGCACGCCTTTGCCCTTGTAAGGCTCAGGTTTGCGGTACGCACGGATCTCTGCGGCGACCTGACCAACTTTTTGGTTGTTGATGCCAGTCAGCACGATCGAAGTCGGCTTCGGGCATTTTGCATCCACACCGTCAGGCAATGCGTAGTTCACATCGTGGCTGAAACCAAGTTGCAGGTTCAGGGTACGGCCCTGAACTGCAGCACGGTAACCAACACCAATGATTTCCAGCTCAACTTGAAAGCCTTCCGTCACACCAACAACGATGTTGCTGATCAGTGTCCGTTGCATTCCCCACATCATGCGGGATTTTTTGCTCTTGTCGCGGGGGATGACAACAATTGCGCCGTCTTCCTGCTTTGCTTCAACTTCGTCGACCAGTGTCATGGTCAATTCACCCTTGGGGCCTTTGGCCTTGAGGTCCTGACCTTTTAGTTCAACCGTAACGCCTGACGGCACGGGAACCGGTTTTTGTCCAATACGTGACATATCGTTTCCCTTTCCTTAAATGACGTTACAGAGAACTTCGCCGCCAACGTTGGCCTCACGGGCCTCGGCGTCAGACATAACGCCACGTGGAGTCGACAAAATTGCGATACCAAGGCCGTTACATACGCGCGGTAAATCCTTGATGGATGAATAAACGCGACGACCTGGTGTTGAAACACGATCAATGGTGCGGATAACCGGCTCACCTTCCGAATATTTCAATTCGATGGTGATCTCTGGTTTGCCGGCAGTACTTTCGCCGGGCACGTAACCGCGGATGTAACCTTCACGCTGCAACACTTCCAGAACACTGGAACGAAACCGCGATGCCGGCGTCTTGACACGACCGAGGCCAGCACGCTGGCCGTTCCGGATGCGGGTCAGCATATCGCCGATAGGATCAGTAAATGACATTTCAGCTCTCCTCTACCAGCTTGACTTGGTCATGCCGGGAATTTGACCGGCTGACGACAGTTCACGCAATGCAATCCGCGACATTTTCAGTTTGCGATAGTAACCACGGGGACGACCAGTGATTTCGCAGCGGTTGCGAACACGTGTGGCAGAACCATCACGTGGCAGCGTTGCCAGTTTCAGGCGAGCGTTGAAACGCTCTTCCTGGGACAGCGACTCGTCTTTTGACATTGCCTTGAGACGCGCGCGCTTATCAGCATCGCGCGCGACTTTAAGGCGGCGTGTCTTATTTTTCTCGATGGCGCTTTTTTTAGCCATAGTCTAAGTGCTCCTTTACCGACCGTTACTTGCGAAACGGCATGTTTAATCCGGCCAGAAGCTCTTGGGCTTCATCGTCGGTTTTCGCAGATGTGACAATGATAATGTCCATACCGCGAACCTGATCGACTTGGTCGTATTCTATTTCGGGAAAAACGATTTGTTCCTTGATCCCCATGGCGTAATTACCACGGCCGTCAAAGCTTTTTGTCGACACACCCTGGAAATCCCGGATACGCGGCATCGCAATGTTGACCAGGCGATCGTAAAATTCATACATACGTTTGGCACGCAGGGTCACTTTGACGCCGACGTTCATGCCATCACGCAGTTTGTAGTTTGCGATCGACTTTTTGGCTTTTGTGATCAGCGGCTTTTGGCCGGCAATCTTTGTCATGTCCTCGAAAGCACCTTTAATCAACTTGGAATCGCGGGCAGCTTCGCCCACACCCATGTTAATCACGATTTTTTCGATTTTGGGGATTTGCATGTCGTTGGTGTAACCAAACTTCTCTCGAAGCTGCGGCTTAACAACGTCATTATATTCTTTAATCAAGCGTGCCATTGGACTGTCCTACAGATCGATGACTTCACCCGACTTCTTCGCAAAGCGTACTTTGCGACCGTCGTCGAGTGTTTTGTAACCAACGCGTGAAGCTTCACCGGTTTTCGGATCAACAATGGAAACATTGGAAAGCGAAACAGATGCTTCTTTCTCAATGATGCCGCCTGCACTACCCTGAGCGGGACGTGTGTGACGTTTGACCATGTTAACACCCTGAACCAGGACGCGGCGATCTTTGCGATTGACATTCAGGACGCTGCCCTTGCGGCCTTTGTCCTTGCCCGTGTTGACGACTACTTCATCGCCCTTACGGATTTTGAATGTTTCGGCCATTACAGCACCTCCGGTGCCAGTGACACGATTTTCATGTGAGAGCGCGAACGCAGCTCACGAGTAACCGGGCCAAAAATACGTGTGCCAATCGGCTCGCCTTGAGCGTTGATCAGAACGGCTGCGTTGCGATCAAAGCGAATGGCGCTGCCATCTGCGCGACGAACTTCCTTGGCTGTACGAACGATAACAGCACGGTGCACGTCGCCCTTTTTGACCCGTCCACGCGGAATGGCTTCTTTGATGGAGACAACGATTGTGTCCCCAACAGAAGCAGTCCGGCGCTTTGAGCCACCCAGGACTTTGATGCACTGGACCCTGCGGGCGCCGGAGTTGTCGGCAACCTCCAGGTTAGTTTGCACCTGAATCATAGAACTATACCTTTATTAATTTGCACAAGTCCGGACTATTCCGAAGCTGGCAAAACTTCCCAGCATTTTTTCTTGGAGTGCGGACGGCACTCCTGAATACGCACGACGTCACCAGTCTTGACGACATTGTTTTCGTCGTGTGCATGATACCGTTTTGAACGGCGGATAAACTTTTTATACAGCGGGTGCATGACGCGGCGTTCAACATTGACGACAATAGTTTTGTCACCTTTGTCACTAACCACTTCACCCTGCAGGATGCGTTTGGGCATTCTGAGCTCCGTTTACGAGGCTTGTTGCGCAGAAGTGCGCAACTGGGTTTTGATGCGGGCAACGTCGCGGCGCACCTGACGCATACGCGCCGTGTTTTCCAGTTGACCAGACGCCTGTTGGAAACGCAGGTTCAGCGATTCCTTTTTCAGGTCCAGAAGCTGGGCTTGTAGTTCGTCGGCAGACTTGCCGCGAAGTTCTTCGGCTTTCATCTTTATGCTCCCTCACCCGGACGGGTGACGATACGCGTGTCAATTGACAGCTTGGCAGAGCCGCGCTTCAGAGCTTCAATAGCAAGCTCAGGGGCGACGCCATCCAGTTCAAACATGATCCGGCCCGGCTTGACTTTGGCTGCCCAGAATTCGGGTGAGCCTTTACCTTTACCCATACGTACTTCTGTCGGCTTCTTCGAGACAGGCACGTCAGGGAAAACGCGGATCCAGATACGACCGGCACGCTTGATGTGACGGGTGATGGCACGACGGCAGGCTTCGATCTGGCGGGCATTTAGCCGACCAGGTTTCAACGCCTTGAGACCATAGGTACCAAAGTTAAGTGTCGTTCCGCTCTTGGCATTGCCATGAATGCGGCCCTTGTGAGCCTTGCGGAATTTTGTGCGCTTGGGTTGCAACATTTGTCTGTTTCCTGTTGATCGATGCGCTTAGCGATTGGCCTGTTCGGTCAGGCGCTTGTCCTGAGCCATCGGATCGTGGGCCATAATTTCGCCCTTGAAGACCCAAACCTTGACGCCACAGGCGCCATAAGTTGTGAAACCGGTTGCTTCGCCATAATCGATATCGGCGCGCAAGGTGTGCAAAGGCACGCGGCCTTCACGATACCATTCGGTTCGGGCAATCTCAGCACCACCAAGACGACCGGCACAGTTGATCCGGATGCCCAGTGCGCCGAGACGCATGGCAGATTGAACAGAGCGTTTCATGGCACGACGGAAAGCAACACGACGCTCCAGCTGCTGGGCAATATTTTCAGCAACCAGCATGGCATCGATTTCCGGCTTGCGGATTTCAACAATATTCAGGGCAACTTCGCTGCCTGTCATGCTGCTGAGCTTGGCGCGCAACTTTTCAATGTCCTGGCCTTTGCGACCAATCACAACACCCGGGCGGGCGGTATGAATTGTGACGCGGGCTTTTTTGGCCGGGCGTTCGATGATGACTTTGCTGACACCAGCCTGTTTCAGGTTGGATGTCAGGTATTCGCGGATCATCAGATCTTCGTGCAGCAGTTTGCCGTAATCTGCACCGTCGGCGAACCAACGTGAATCCCAGGTCCGGTTAATACCAAGACGAAGTCCAATCGGGTTTACTTTTTGACCCATTACGCTGTCTCCTCGCGCTCACGCACGACCACTGTGATCACACTGAAAGGTTTCTGGATTTTGCCAACGCGGCCACGCGCACGGGCGCGCCAGCGTTTCATGACCATTTTCTTGCCAACAAAAGCTTCGGCAACAAACAAACGGTCAACATCCAGCTGATGATTGTTTTCTGCGTTGGCAATGGCCGACTGCAAGGCTTTCTTGACGTCGACAGCAATGCGACGCTTTGAGAAAGTCAGCTGAGCCAGGGCACTGTCAACATTTTTGCCGCGGATCATTTGCGCGACCAGATTCAGTTTCTGTGGGCTAACCCGCAGATTGCTGGAAATGGCGCGTGCATCTGTATCTGGCAGGCGGCGTTCAGGAGTTTGCTTCCCCATGACTACCTCCGGGCTTTCTTGTCGGCTGCGTGGCCATAGTAGGTCCGCGTTGGTGAGAACTCACCAAACTTGTGACCAACCATGCTTTCGTTAACCAGCACAGGGATGAATTTGTGGCCATTGTAAACGCCAAAAGTAAGTCCGACGAACTGTGGCAAAATAGTCGAGCGACGTGACCAGATCTTGATCACTGTCTTGCGCCCGGACTGCCTTGCAGCTTCGGCTTTTTTCAGCAGGTATCCGTCTACAAACGGTCCCTTCCAAACTGAACGTGACACTGTCGCGTCTCCCTAACGTTTTTTCTTGAGGTGACGG
>JABIFY010000003.1 GCA_018650465.1 Alphaproteobacteria bacterium | reverse complement strand
GCCCGGCAGTCGTGTTTGCAACTACCGGGCATATTGATCAATCTCGATTATTTCCCAATATGAAGAGGATAATAGTCGATTTCGGTTGTCATACGTACCGGGCTGTAATTGAAGCCTTTGACGTAATCATGAAAGATGATACGACGTTCCCTCATCATACCGAAAATTTCTGGCTGATCTGCGACAATGCGCTTTTGAATTTCAGCATAGAGTCCGGCACGATCTTCCCACTTCTGGGTGAAACGGGCCTTTTCGATCAGCTTGTGAACTTCCTTGTTGTCGTAAAAACTGGTGCCATAATATTTGCCCCAGGATTCCGGGTGATACTGCATGGCAACGGCGTCCGGATCGGTTGATACCGGTGTGGCAAAGATGGCCAGCATGTCCGGCGAAGTTTCAACTTTCGAGCCCAAAGCTTTCATATTAGGCCAGGTCAGTGGCACCATTTTAACGGTAATGTTGATGTCTTTCAGGCTGTCAATCAGCACCAGACCCATTTTCCGTTCTTCTTCGAAGCCTTGTACATAAACATAATCAAGCTCAAGACCACCGTTCGGCCATTTTGACTTGGCGAGATATTCCTTGGCCTTGGCCACATCATGACGCGGCATACCGGGGACCGTAATTTTCCCTTTGATGGAGTCGGTGAAAGGGCTGGTCTGCAGTTGTGCCTTGCCATTATAGATCTTGTCGAATGCACCATAGTCAAAGGCCCAGGCAACAGCTTTGCGGAGGTTAATGTCCGACATATGTTTGCCTTTGGTATTGAACTTCAGGCCGAATGCCGTCAAGGCCGGATTCGTCGATGTGGCGAATCCCTTACGCTTGGAAACAGCATCGAACTCGTCCGGTGACAGATCAGTGACAATATCGGCCTCACCACGGATCAAGGCGGCCCGCTGCCCGGAGGTTTCACGAATCAGACGATAAATGATGCCACCGAGTTTGTTTCCTTCGTAGGGGAAACCTCTCCAATAGTCTTTAACCCGGCTGAGTTCGTAAAGTTTGCCTTGTTCAAAGCGTTTCAAGGTAAAGGGGCCACTGCCGGCTTCATGATCAATAAGCCATTTTTGCCCGGAATCACCGTCGACTTCATGCGCCAAGACCTGTTTGGGGTTCATGATGTACCACCAGGGCATGAAAGAAATCAGTGGCGAATATGGCTTGTCCAGGGTGAATTGAACGGTGTGACTATCCACGGCCTTGATGTTTTCAGGCTTCAGAAAAGCACTCAACATCCATGCCGGACCTTTGTTCAGCTTGAGTGTGCGTTCAAAAGAAAAACGCACCGCTTCCGCATCAACCGGATCGCCATTATGGAATTTGGCATTTTTGACCAGCTTGAAAGTCCAGACCAGGCCATCGGCACTGGTCGACCAGCTTTCGGCCAGCCACGGTTTGACCTGCGGCGGCGTGCCTTCATATTTCACCAGACCATCATAGACAGCCTGCTGCAAAGTCCGGATCGTCGCGTCATATTTGACACTTGGATCAAGAACCTTGATGCCCTGGCGTCCGGCAATGACCATGATTTTTTCGCCATTTGCGCGTTCGAAAGCATCCGATTGCCCCGATGTCAGGGCAGCAGCTGCAACCAGCACGCCCCCCAGGGCCAGTTTGGATAGTCGTTTAATCATATTCGATCTCCCTGTTTTCCTGCTAAAATCTGTTAACCGTTCAATAAAATAAATGTCCGGGATCAAACCGCCCCGGCTGGTACTAATGACTAGATAAGTTGATCAATTCCGGCGGCGACAACATCCCGTGCCAGGACCACCGGTTTGCCTGAACTTTCGGCTACCGCCCTACGCATGTCACCGGAATAGCCCATGCAATGCATGACAATCATGTCCATATCCGCAAGCTCGCGACCAGCCTCACGCAGGCGATCGCCTGAATAGGGTGAAGCATGGGTAATTTCGGCGACGTTATAATCGGTATGCCCTTTGGCCTCTTGCATTTGTTCGGCGACCGGCACCATCACACCGATTTTCCGGCCCCCATAGGCCATGGCTGCCACATAGCCATCAACGAGGCGTTGGGACTCCGTGAAGGGTCGCTCACAGTGCACATTTTCGAAATAGCCCGTGCATAACAAAACAACCTCATCAAAACCCTGTTGGGTCAGGTCGTTCAGCAGTCCGCTCAGACGTTCACCGGTTTTGGCCTTGCTGGTGATGACTTCACGGCCATCGTTGAGACGTGTGCACAAGCGCGCTTCGTCCCCCACAGCAGCCATATCGGCAAGCTCTGATTCATTCAGGCCATCCAACACGCCAAATTGGCTAACTTCCGTTTCGCCATGTAATCTATCCAGAATCTCGGGAAGGACATCATCCCGGGGAGATTGCCCGACAGTCACAGTCGCAAGTTTGAAAACCACCACGATGATCCTTCAAATGTTCCATAAGGGGGACTGCTTCTTGCAGTCCGTTGAAACAGGATTATCCAGGCGGACAAAATAAAACATGGGTGCTGCTACCCAATTGGCATGTCAGGCAGTTCCCTGGATGTTTCGCGGCACCACGGAGGCCGGGTTTATTTTATCACCATCACCAGACGAAAAAGCCCGGATATGGTTGAAACACCAAGCTTGTTCATGGCGCTGGAGCGATGCTTCTCGACTGTTCGATGACTGATTCCAAGCTTCAGGCCAGCTTCCTTGTTGGACAATCCCTGAACTGCCAATTTGATAATTTGACGTTCCCGGTCCGTCAAATTCGGGGCGGCGGCTTGCAAACGCGCTTCAATATTACTGAAATGATTATCAGGCCTTGCCCCGAGATAGGCGAGATACAAGTTGAGGGCATTGGCCAGAACCTTGCGGGCTGTGACCACCGGGCGACCAGCCAACGTACCAAGTCTTTCGGCCGCTTCACCACTATAGGCGACCGAGTTCATGAAAATCAGATCGCACTCTTTCAGCCGCCGGGCGGCCTCACCGATATGGCTGTTATTGTCGGCCATCACATGCATGGTATGAAATTTGGTTAGGTCACCCAGATGAAGCCACGTGCTGCCGCCCTGCTTTTCCAGCGGTGTGACAACACCAAGATTGCAGGCGCTCATGGAGATCGAAGCCAGCCACGCATCCATCACCTGCTGGGCATGTAACAAAGGCGTCTGGGTCCTGAATTCATTATACAGCCCCGTACTCAGAACGATGATCAGGTCATAGCCTTTCTGGTCGAGGCCTGCACAAACGTTGGCAATGCGGATTTCAAGCGGCCCAACGGCTATGACAATTGGTGTCCCATCATTCAGGCGGGTATAAATGAGCTGGTCTTTTTCCCCCGGCCGCATCATTTCAAGTTCATATCCGTCGAGGTCATCAAGGGCACCGAACTCTTCGACCTCAATGTCACAGCCCGAGAGTTCGAGTATTTCCGCCATCATTTCCCGACGTGGCGATTGCCCGGCGCTGACAAAAGCCACCCGTGGCACGGCGCCGGACGGCGTCTGCCTGTTATTTATATCTGGCGGTTTGGTCCCCATGCTTATTCTTCTTCTCGAAACAAATTCTTGTGGCATCGCACTTTTGCAGCTCGATACGTCGCACTATTTCGCTTTGGTGCTTCGCACTAATTCAGTTCGGTGCTTCGCACTTTTCTCTCCCGGTGTTTCACTCTTGGGTAGCAGCACCTATTACGAGGCTCAGGCCATCCCGCTAACCTTTCGACCAATCCCGCGTGCCCGGACCCGTTCTCTCTTGATCTGGCGCGTCAATTGTCCTGATCCTCACGATAACTGGAATAGAATTAATGTTGAAGCAAGTAATTGATCTATTTGAGCTGCTCGATCGCCCCGACGCCAATGCCGGAGCCATCAAAGACTACCTGCTTGCCAATGGCAGCTGCGACATTCAGACGAATGTCTTGAAGGGAGATACAGGGTCAACAGAACATATCATGATTACAATCCCCGGTCGGGACGGACGCTCAAAAGGCGGCAGCACCCCCACATTGGGGATTGTCGGGCGGCTGGGCGGCCTCGGGGCGCGGCCTGAAATTACCGGATTTGTCTCTGATGGCGACGGTGCCCTGGCGGCTCTGGCGGCGGCAGCAAAACTGTCCCGCATGCATGCCCTGGGCGATCAATTGCAAGGCGACATCATCATTTCAACGCATATCTGCCCCGATGCGCCGACCCGTCCCCATGATCCCGTCCCCCTGATGGGATCGCCGGTGTCCCATGACCAGATCAACGACATTGAAATCACACCGGCGATGGAGGCTATCCTGTCGATTGATACGACAAAGGGTAACCGGGTCATCAATACCCGTGGCTTCGCCATTTCACCGACCGTCAAGGAAGGCTATATCCTCAAAGTCAGTAATCACATGCTTGATATTATGAGCCGGGTAACGGGAAAATTACCGCAAGTATTTGCCCTGTCCCAGCAAGATATCACACCTTATGGCAATGGCTTGGGACATATCAATTCCATCCTGCAGCCATCGATCATGACAACAGCGCCGGTTGTCGGCGTGGCGATTACGGCTGAGGTTCCGGTGGCCGGCTGTGCCACAGGAGCCACCCAACTGACAGACGTCGAAGTGGCCGCCCGGTTTGCCGTAGAAGTCGCCAAGGACTTCACTTCCGGTTCTTGTAATTTTCACGACGCTGAAGAATTTGCCCGCATGAAAGAAATGTATGGTGACATGAGCCGTTTCCAGAATGAACAAGGTCCTTCAGAAACATGACGTCACCCCACCTGCTGTTACTGAGCAGTTCAAGATATCGCGACGCCGGATTTCTGGTCGACGGTCTGCCTGTCATCAAGGATTTTCTGGTGAACTGTATCGCTGGAGACATAAAGGATGTCTTGTTCGTTCCCTATGCCAACGCGGCGAAGGAATATGATGATTATGAAGCCCGTGTTGCTGCTATCTTCGACACATGTGGTCTGGGCGTTCAATCGATCCATCATGAAAGTGATCCGGTTGCGGCCGTCCGCTCGGCACAAGCCATTGCCATTGGTGGTGGGAACACCTTTGCCTTGCTGTCCCGCCTGCAAGAGGCCAAATTAATCGAGCCCATTCGACAGGCCGTGATGGCTGGCACGCCCTATATCGGCTGGAGTGCTGGCAGCAACATGGCCTGCCCAACCCTTTGCACGACCAATGACATGCCGATCTGTGAGCCAGAAAGTTTCGATGCCCTGGCGTTGATCCCCTTTCAAATCAATCCACATTTTGTCAGTGGTCAAATCGCCGGACATAACGGCGAAAGCCGGGAACAACGTTTGGCTGAATTTATGGCTGTTTCGCCGCACAAGCCCGTGCTGGCTCTGCCTGAGGGCACAGCCCTGAGGCGGCATGGCGAGGCATTGACGATGTCCGGCCATGCCGATGGCATTCTGTTTTCCGCTGACAAACAACAAGTCATCAAACGCGACGAAGACGTGTCGTGGATGTTATCAAACCTGCAGACACCTGACGCTTGAAGGTGTCTATAAAGGGGAAATTAGATAATGGAGAAATATCAGTGACGAACGCCAACGAGCGAATACTTCAACCTGATGAATTGGAAGCCATGGCCTTGGGGACCTGGATTCTGGGGACAGGAGGCGGCGGCTCGCCCTATCAAAATTATCTCAATGTGCGCGAGCTTTATGCCGCCGGCAAGCGGGTCACCCTGCAAGATCCGATGTCCCTCGCCGATGACGCCATGGTCGCCGTACTGTCGTCTCAGGGCGCGCCATTGGTTGGTCAGGAACGCCTCAGTGATCCGGCCATGGCCACGAGGCCCCTGCGCATTATGGAAGAATATCTGGGGCGCAAATTTGACGCCTTGATGCCAGTTGAGATCGGTGGCGGAAACGGCTTGCATGCCATTATGGTTGCCGCAGAAACGGGATTGCCAGCGATTGATGCAGATGCCATGGGGCGGGCCTATCCGGAAGCGCAAATGACCAGTTTTGCCGTCGCTGACTTACAATGCTATCCCTTGGCGCTGGCTGATATTCGCGACAACGAGGTCGTAATTCCAAAAGCCCATAGCTGGAAATGGATGGAGCGTATCAGCCGTAAGGTTTGCACTGAATTTGGCTCGCTGGCCTCGACCTGCAAGGCACCGCGATCTGGCCTTGAAGTCAAGGAACACGGTATTTTGTACACCGGCAGCAAGGCCATATCCCTTGGTAAAGCCGTGCTAAAAGCGCGCCAGGAACACAGCGACCCGGTTGAAGCAATTCTGGAAGAATGCCATGGGCATCGGATATTCAGAGGAAAAGTAACGGATATCGAACGCCGCACCACTGGTGGTTTTTTGCGCGGTCGCACTGTACTGGAAGGCCTCGGCGACGATGCAAACGAACAGTTTGTTCTCGATTTCCAAAATGAATTTTCGGTTGGTTCACGCGGCGGAGAACCGATTGTTATGACACCGGATCTGATTTGTGTTGTCGACAGTATCA
The DNA here is from genome assembly GCA_018650465.1 of Alphaproteobacteria bacterium. Classification (GTDB taxonomy): domain Bacteria; phylum Pseudomonadota; class Alphaproteobacteria; order UBA2966; family UBA2966; genus JABILA01. Next base: position 3,086 of record JABIFY010000003.1, on the reverse strand, counting down.
ATGGCGAAGGCATCGGAACCGAATCCATTCGATATGGTCAGCGGGTCGATGTTCTCGTGCTGCCGGCACCGGAGGCTTTTCTCTCACCCAGAGGGCTTGAGCTTGTTGGCCCACGGGCTTTCGGTTTCGATTTTGATTATCGCTCCTATTTTGAGGATCAACAATGAACCAGCGAATTGGCATTGATGTTGGCGGCACGAACACAGACGCTGTCCTCGTTGACGACAGCAGCGTCATTGGTGGTGTGAAATCTCCGACCACGGCAGACGTTACTGGCGGTGTCCGCCAGGCATTGGCCGACCTGATCGCGCTTTGTGGCCCAACGGCAAAGAACGTCGATTGCGTCATGATCGGCACCACCCATTTCGTCAACGCCGTCGTCCAGCGTCGGGGCTTGAACAAGATCGCTGCCCTGCGCATTACCTTGCCCGGATCGGCCAGCTTGACGCCCTTTGTTGACTGGCCAAAAGATCTGGCGGTCCTCGTCAATGAAGGTGTTTTTTGCGTTGCCGGTGGTAACGAATTTGACGGTCAGCCGGTTGTGCCGCTGGATGAGGACGCCGTGGTGAAAGCCGCTCACGCCATGCGTGATGCCGGGATTACCTCTGTCGGGATCACGGCCTCCTTCTCGCCGCTCAATTCGGACTGCGAAGATCGAGCAGCCGAAATCGTCGCCCGGGAGTGTCCCGGCATCCGCATTACCTGTTCGCATGCGCTTGGACGCATCGGCCTGCTGGAGCGCGAAAATGCGACCTTGTTGAACGCCGCCCTGCTGGACCTGGCTGACGATACGGCCCAGGCCTTTCGCGATGCCCTGGACGACAGCGGCATCAAGGCACCTCTTTATATCACCCTGAATGATGGCACGGTCACAAGCGCTGACATTGCCCGCAAATATCCGGTCTATTGCTTTGCTTCAGGCCCAACCAATTCCATGCGGGGGGCTGCCTTCCTGTCCGGCATAGATGATGCAATTGTTTGCGATGTTGGCGGCACCACAGCGGACATTGGTTGCCTAGCAACCGGCTTTCCGCGCGAGGCCAATAACGTTGTTGAAGTCGGAGGTGTGCGCACCCTATTTCGCATGCCGGACCTGGTCAGCATCGGCATCGGCGGTGGCACCAAAGTCGACGACGCCCCCCTGACCGTTGGCCCGGAAAGTGTCGGCTTTCGCCTACCCGAGGAAGCCCGGGTTTTTGGCGGCAGCCAACTGACCTTGACCGACGTCGCCGTTGCCAAAGGGCTTATGGATGTTGGCGACAAATCGCTGGTCAAAGAACTTCCCGATGAGCTCGCCTCCACTGCATTGGAAATGGCCTTTCAACGCATTTCCGACACCGTCGACCGCATGAAGATCGATTCAATCGACGTCCCCCTGATTGCCGTGGGTGGTGGAGCAGCCCTTGTGCCGGAAGAAATCCCCGGCATTTCAAAAGTTCACCGGGTACCCAATCATGCCGTGGCCAATGCCGTTGGTGCCGCTATCGCCCAAATCAGTGGTGAGGCTGACCAGGTCTTCCAGGACTTGAGCCGCGATGCAGCCCTTGAAGCGGCCCACCAGATTGCCGTGGAAAATGCCGTCAAGGCCGGAGCCGACCGGGAGACCATCAAAACCATCGAAATGGAAGACCTGCCACTCGCCTACTTGCCCGGACATTCCATTCGTGCCCGGGTGCGTGTCGTTGGCGATATCGCGCGGTCATCAGACAACGCCTAGGTCTCAGGATTCAGGCCGCCCACAACCATCAGAAAAAAAACAGTCAGGAAATGGACGCATCATGGAATTTGATTTCAGTAAATATAATCCGAAGGAACGCTATAAACTTCTCAGCTCGACGGTCATCCCACGCCCTATCGCGCTGGTTTCGACTGTTGATGAAGACGGCACCCTGAATGCAGCTCCCTTCAGTTTTTTTAACGTCTTTGCCGAGGATCCTGCGACTTGCGTATTGGGTTTGGCCCGACGCGACGACGGCACCTATAACGACACCTGCCGCATTATCAGGGAAGGTGGTGAATTCGTTATCAATATGGTCGACATGGACCTCGCCGAGGGCATGAATATCGCGGCCATTGATTTTGCCCCGGAAGTAGATGAATTTGAAATGGGAGGCTTTACGCCCGTTGCCAGCCGCCTGGTCAAACCGCCGCGCATTGCCGAATCACCTGTTTCATTTGAATGCCGTCGGACAGTGACGTTGCAGCTCAGCGCCAGCCGCGACTTGGTCGTCGGTGAAATACTCACCATGCATGTGCGCGATGGATTGTTCGACCCCGAGAAACTTTATCTTGATCAGAGCCAATACGATGTCGTCGGGCGGCTTTATGCCGACCAATACGCGCCCCTGAAAGATATTTTCAAACTCAAACGCTGGCAGCCAGACGAATGGCTGAAGGCCGAAGGCAAGAAATAGGCGATCACCCGGACGCTGAACAGGGTGGGCGATTTATTCGTCCTGTATCCACTAACTGCCCTGCGCTGTTTTGATATTGCGCACAAGCCGGTCTATATCGAGTTCCGGGGTTTCCATCCCCGAAGTTTTTTTTCCGAAACCTTACTACAATTCGTTCCAGGGTTTCGATTCGATTCCTAAGCTTCGCCCGTTCATCTGGTGTTGTCAGACGAACGCGAATTCGTCTCAGTTTGGCACTTAAGTGTCTCCTTTATGCCGCACAAAGCTGGCGCCACTCAGCAATTGCGGCGTTGCGTTGAATCTTGAAACTGACCCGTGATGTAAGGTGGCGTACGTGGTTATCGGCGGAAACAGCGGAAAACGGCCACCATGCCGTGGTCATACGTGTACCATCTCCAAGATTTACATAGATTTTCGCACTGTGTACCAAATGTGTACCGAAGCCCCTTGCAAAAATTGACTATTTTTTTCCAAAATCCCCGATACAAATTCGTGATCTCCTAATGTATTGCATCCGAGAAAGCCTACTGGTCACCACAGTACCCGACTTAATAGGATAAAGCCCTGAAGTGATTCATACTTTGAGATTCTCCGACCAAAGAAAGTCTCAAAATATGCAGCAATTACTTGGCAAGGCCTTATCCACACCGTTAGGAGAGCACATCCCCCTTT
>JABIFY010000044.1 GCA_018650465.1 Alphaproteobacteria bacterium | reverse complement strand
TATACCCGACCTCAGGAATGGGAAGGCCTCGGGGTTCCGGAGGCGTTGTTGTCCGGCAATCATGGACGCATCGCGGGCTGGCGGCTTGAGCAGTCTGAATTGTTGACGAAAGAACGGAGACCCGACCTCTGGGACCAGTACATGGCCGCCACGTCGCGTAAGCCGAAACCGAATAAGGACGATTAAGATGAATATTCTACAACAGATCGAAAAAGAACAGGCTGACAAACTGGAAGCCAAACGCGCCAATCCAAAATTTGCCGCCGGTGACACCTTGCGTGTCAGCGTGAAGGTTGTTGAAGGCACGCGTGAGCGTCTGCAGGCCTACGAAGGCGTCTGCATTGCCATCAAAAACCGTGGCATCAACTCTTCTTTCACTGTGCGCAAGATTTCCTACGGTGAAGGTGTGGAACGTGTGTTCCCGCTGTATTCCCCGCAGATCGCTGAAATCGAAGTTGTACGCCGTGGCGCCGTTCGTCGCGCCAAGCTGTACTACTTGCGTGAATTGCGTGGCAAAAAAGCCCGCATCAAGGAAAAGAAGGAAATTCGCCCTTCCAAGAGAGCAGCCAAGGCAGCCGCTGCAACCGAAGCCGCTTCAGCCTAAGCGCATATCTCTGCAATTAACCGCAGCCTCCGGGCTGCGGTTTTTTTCTAATATCTACAGGTGGTGACAGATCCATGACCCAGCCGCGCACATTGTTCCAGAAAATCTGGGATTCCCATTTGGTCGATACACAGGATGATGGCACCTGCCTGATCTATATTGACCGGCATCTCACCCACGAAGTGACCAGCCCCCAGGCCTTTGAAGGCCTGCGCAAGTCAGGCCGCAAGGTCCGCGCCCCGGAAAAGACACTGGCTGTGCCGGATCACAATGTGCCGACAAAAGACCGTCACTTGCCCATCGAAGACGATATCGCGCAATTGCAGCTGGATACCCTGGAAAAGAACGTCGAGGAATTTGGCGTGCCGTACTATCCTATGGATGATATCCGCCAGGGCATTGTGCACATCGTGGGACCGGAACAGGGCTTTACCCTGCCCGGCATGACCATCGTTTGTGGTGATTCTCACACGGCAACACATGGTGCCTTTGGCTCCATCGCCATGGGCATCGGCACGTCGGAAGTTGAGCATGTACTGGCAACACAAACGCTGATCCAGGCTGTGCCAAAAACCATGCGCATCACCGTCAATGGCAAGCTGCAGCCCGGGGTCGAATCAAAAGATCTGGTGCTGGCCATCATCGGCCACATTGGCACCGCTGGCGGCACAGGTCATGTCATCGAATATGCCGGTGAAGCTATTCGCGATCTCAGCATGGAAGGCCGTATGACGGTCTGCAACATGACCATCGAAGGCGGTGCCCGCGCCGGCCTGATCGCACCCGATGAAAAGACCTACGAATATATCAAGGGCCGCCCCATGGCACCAAAAGCCGGTGCCTTTGAGCAAGCCGTTGAATACTGGAAGACACTGCCAAGCGACGATGGCGCTGTCTATGATACAGAAGTCACCATCGACGCCACCACAATCGAGCCTTATGTGACCTGGGGCACCAGCCCGGAAGAAGTTGGTCCTGTAAGTGGTTATGTGCCCGATCCGGCAGACTTTGCAGCGCAAGGCAAGGAAGCCAAAATCAAGCGCTCGCTGGAATATATGGGTCTGACCGCCGGCACCAAAATTACCGATATTCCCATTGACCGGGCTTTTGTCGGTTCCTGCACCAATGGCCGTATTGAAGATATGCGGGCCGCCGCCGAAGTTGCCAAGGGCCGTAAGATTGCCGACCGCGTCAGTGGCATGATTGTACCGGGCTCCGGTCTGGTCAAGGAACAGGCGGAACAAGAAGGTCTCGACAAGATCTTCATCGAAGCCGGTTTTGAATGGCGCGAAGCGGGTTGTTCCATGTGTCTGGCCATGAATGCCGACCGCCTGGAAACAGGCGAGCATTGTGCCTCCACATCGAACCGGAATTTTGAAGGTCGCCAGGGTCGTGGCGGTCGCACCCACTTGATGAGCCCGGCCATGGCCGTTGCGGCCGCGATTGCCGGTCACATCGTCGACATTCGTGATTTAGACTAGAGGGTAAGCAGATGGAAAAATTTACGCAATTGCGTGGCGTTGCCGCCCCATTGGACATGGTCAATGTCGATACCGATCTGATCATCCCCAAGCAGCACCTGAAAACCATTGAACGTACGGGCCTTGGCAAATATTTGCTGGACGAACTTCGTTACAACGAAGACGGCAGCGAAAAAGAAGATTTTGTCCTGAACCAGCCAGCCTATCGCGACGCCAAGATTTTGGTCGCCGGTGATAACTTTGGCTGCGGTTCCAGTCGTGAGCACGCGCCCTGGGCCATTGACGATTTTGGTATCCGCTGTGTGATCTCCACCAGTTTTGCCGACATCTTTTTTAACAACTGCTTCAAGAACGGCATTTTGCCCATTGTTGTTTCCCCGGAAGATCTGGAAAAATTGATGGACGATGCCGGTCGTGGCTCAAACGCTGTTCTGACCGTGGACCTGGAAGCCCAGGAAATCACCGGTCCCGATGGCGGTACCATCAGTTTCGACGTTGATCAGTTCCGCAAGCATTGCCTGATCAATGGTCTGGACGACATCGGACTGACCATGGAAAAAGAAAGCAAGATCACCGACTTCGAAGCCAAGCGCGCCCAGGCGCAGCCCTGGCTTTAAACCAATAACTCGTACAGATCAGGTAGTTCTATATGGCCTCGAATAAAAATGTATTGATCCTGCCCGGCGACGGCATCGGCCCCGAAGTGATGACCGAAGTTCGTCGTGTGATGGACTGGATGGGTAATCAGCGCGGCGTTGGCTTTGAAGTTGACGAAGACCTGGTTGGCGGTTGCGCTTACGAAAAGCATGGCGTCGCCCTGGCGGACGAGACCATGGACAAGGCCCAGGAAGCAGACGCCGTTCTGCTGGGTGCTGTCGGTGGCCCACAGTGGGACAACCTGGATTTTTCCCTGAAGCCGGAACGCGGTCTTTTGCGCCTGCGCAAGGAAATGGATTTGTACGCCAACCTGCGTCCGGCCATTGTTTTTGACGCCCTGGTCGAAGCCTCGACCCTGAAGCCTGAGATCATTGAAGGCCTGGATATCCTGATCATCCGCGAATTGACCGCCGGTGTCTATTTTGGCGAGCCTCGCGGCATTGAAGAACTACCGGACGGCCGCCGTCGTGGCATCAACACTCAAGTGTATTACAGTGACGAAGTAGAGCGCGTCGCGCGGGTGGCTTTTGAAATGGCCAAGCTGCGCAACAACCTGGTGACATCCTCAGAAAAAGCCAACGTGATGGAATCCGGTGTTATGTGGCGCGAAGAAGTCACAAAACTGCACCAGGCCGAATACAAGGATGTGGAACTGAACCACATGTATGCCGACAACTGCGCCATGCAGCTGGTCCGCAATCCAAAACAGTTCGACGTCATTGTCACCGACAACCTGTTCGGCGATATGCTGTCCGACGAAGCCGCCATGCTGACCGGCTCGCTTGGCATGTTGCCAAGTGCGTCTCTGGGTTCCGCCGACGTCACCGGTCGCCGCAAGGCCCTGTACGAGCCCGTACACGGCTCAGCCCCCGACATCACCGGCCAGGGCCTCGCCAATCCACTGGCCTGTGTTCTCAGCTATGCCATGATGCTGCGTTACTCTTTTGACCTGGGTGACGAAGCCGACCTGGTCGAAAAAGCCGTCAACAACGTACTGGCCGGCGGCATCCGTACCGCCGACATCATGTCCCCCGGCAAAGCCAAGGTTTCCACCAAAGTCATGGGCGAAACCATCGTCCGTGAGCTGGAGAAACTGACGCGCTAGACTTCAGGCTTGCCTGAGAAGCATCAAGCGTGTATTAATCCGCCCCGAACAAGGAAACAGACGTGAATTTTGACCTGAACATATCTTCGAACATACTGGCCCTCGCCGGTGACGGGATATCTGTGCCAAAATTTCAATCCTCGTTCGAAACCAAAACCAAGACGAAAAAGACCACCGTTTAACGCGGGCCTCTTCGTCACGACTAACGAAAAGGCCTGCGGATTATCCCGCGGGCCTTTTTCGTAATTTGGCTGGTGGGTGAACCAAAAGCCATAACACGGAAAGAAAGAACTATGGGTTACAAGGTTGCTGTTGTTGGTGCCACAGGAAATGTGGGCCACGAATTGTTGAACATCCTGGCGGAGCGTGAGTTTCCGGTTGATGAAGTTGTGGCCTTGGCCTCGCACCGGTCCATCGGCAAGGAAGTTTCCTTCGGCGAAAAGGATGTGCTGAAAGTTCAGGACCTGGAAGGCTTTGACTTCAAAGGCTTCGACATTGCCCTGTTTTCACCAGGCGGCAGCGTATCTGCTGTGCATGCCCCGCGCGCTGCGAAAGCTGGCTGCGTGGTCATCGATAACACCTCGCATTTTCGCATGGACCCGGACGTGCCGTTGATCGTGCCGGAAGTGAACGCCGATGCCATTAGTGGTTTCAACAAAAAGAACATTATTGCCAATCCCAACTGTTCCACCATCCAGATGGTCGTGGCCCTGAAGCCCTTGCATGACGCGGCGGGCATCAAGCGTATTGTTGTTTCGACCTACCAGGCCGTATCGGGTGCAGGCAACGAAGCCATGGACGAATTGTTTACCCAGACCAAAGGTATCTTCGTTAACCAGGCACCTGAGCCGACCAAATTTTCCAAGCAGATCGCCTTCAACGTCATTCCGCAAATTGGTGACTTCATGGAAGACGGCAGCACGGAAGAAGAATGGAAGATGATGGTCGAGACCAAAAAAATTCTCGACCCCAAAATCAAGACATCGGTTACTTGCGTGAGGGTGCCGGTTTTTGTCGGCCATTCCGAAGCCATTAACGTGGAACTGGAACGGGAACTGGATGCGGCACAGGCTCGCGAAATTCTGCGCACAGCCCCCGGCGTCTTTCTTTATGACAATCCGGAAGAAGATGGCTACATCACACCCGTCGAAGCCGCTGGTGAATATGCCACCTATGTCAGCCGGGTACGGGATGATGCCAGCATCGATAATGGCCTGAACCTGTGGGTGGTTTCCGATAACCTGCGCAAGGGTGCGGCACTCAACACAGTGCAGATCGCCGAAGTGCTGATCAACCGGTACCTCAGCAAAGCGGCCTGAAAACTTCAGGCTTAACAAAATCAAGGGAGTGCCGTTCAGGCGCTCCCTTTTTTGTGCGCACCGTAGACTATTTCAGGCTCTCGCGGATTTGTCGGTGCACGTCGGCATAGCCAGTATCATGAATACGCAAATGCGGTTTTGTCAGCGAATGTAATTGTGGCAATCGATAAAAGGGTACACCGGGCAGAAGATGATGTTCTGCATGATAGGGCATGTTCCAGGTGAAAAAACGTACCAACCAATTGCTTGTCACAGTGCGGCTGTTGACCAGCATTTCCGGTACCTGTGGACACAACATATGTTCCGCCAATAAATAGGCCCGCAGAAAAGGCTGGCCCATAATCATTGGCAAAACCCAAAGCCAAAGGAAGGCCTCGCCCGCCCCCATTACGGCAAGGACAATCAGGACGCCATAGATCAGGCAAAAAACTCGGGCTTCATTGCGAACCGTTTCACCATGCGCAGCTGGTATAAAATTGTCAGTGCCTTTGCCCAATGCATTGATGAGCAGGCCACGAAACAACGACAGCCAGATCGACAGCCCGGTCAGATAAATGAAATAGGCTTTCATGGTGCCCGACTTTGCATAGGCCAGTTCCGGGTCGCGCACGGGATCGTGGGTAAAACGGTGGTGTTCAAAATGAAAATAACGGAACCAGACCGGTGGGATCACGACGATCAATCCGCAGACAAACGCCACCACACGGTTTAGCCAGGCACTACGGAAGGCGGTGCTGTGAATGGTTTCATGCAGCGGCATAAACAGGCTGATCAAGGCCAGGCTGTAGGGCAATAAGACAAGCGGCCAGAATGGGGCGGACGACCAGATCCATCCAGCCCCCGACACCAGAACAGCGGCGTGCCCAGTTAGACGGATCAAGCCCTGGAGGTCAGACCGTACAAGCAAGTCTTTTTTTTGTGCCCCGGAAATACTGGCGACGAGGGCACTGTCTAACAATTTTTCCATTAAATGATGCCGTGACTGTATAAGGTGCTAACGATATATTCATGTCTGGTGGCCATCATAACGGCTTAGCGACGGAGAATGCGATGTCTGATCCGGATTCCAAAAAAGCCAAAAAGCTGGCCTATCTTGCCCGCCTGAAAGGTGAAGTTGCGCCTGAGGTTACGCCTGCACAAGAAGCTAAAACTTCCAAACCATCTGTCGTTATGAAGGAAGCTGATATTCAGGCCATCTCGTCCAGACCAGAGAGTAAGGCAACCAGTGCCGCCGGTGACCGCATCCCCGGTTTTTCGCCCCGCATTGGCACCAACACGGTCAAACGCATTGGCGAGGTCGTCGACGAACATCCCGACAAGGCCCTGGCAATTTTCCGAAACTGGATGAATCAGTAGGCGCTACAATACGCGCTGTACAGAAAACATCTTTTCAGGATTGATCATATTATCCTGAGCTGCGATCAAAGCCAGTTCGCCACCACCTTTTGCCACAGTTGCCTGCAACACAGCCCACGTGCCGGATACTGCGCGTGACAAAGCCAGCGCCGGGTCAGGCTCGGTCAAACAGTGCCCCAGATACAGGGCCGCAAACAAATCCCCGGCCCCGAACATTTCGCCGTCCAGCCGCCTGGTTTCTGCCAGCCAGGCACCATCAGCATTTACCAGCAAAGTTTCAATCACATCCGCAGCGGCATCGGCACGACTAAGGGACGTACAAAGAATTGTGTGTGGTCCCTGAGACCTGAGCAATTGGCAAGCTTCAAGTGCCTGTTCCAGATTGTCGATCTTGTGGTCCGTCAGCCATTCCAGCTCGAACTGGTTGGGCGTTACAATATCGGCGGCGGGCACGGCCTTGTCGCGAAAAAATTCCGGCAGGCCATCGGCCACGAATATGCCGCGACCGGCATGGCCAAAAACCGGATCACATACATAAAGTGCTGCCGGGTTTTGTTCTCGCACCATTTCCAGCGCCAACAAACTGGTGGCCCCGTTGGCGACGCTACCCATATAGCCGCTGAGGATGGCATCACATTGGGCGAGGAACCCGCGCTCCTTCAGGCCTTCCACCAGGCCGCTGATCAGCCCGGCGCCATTGATGCGCCCGCCGTAACCGCCATGGGCCGGATGGTTGGAAAATTCCACAGTGGGGATGGGCCAAACCTCGTGCCCCAGGCGTTGCAAGGCAAAGACGGCGGCTGCGTTGCCCACATGTCCGTAGGCGACCTGGCTCTGGATGGAGAGAATATTCAAGGAAATGATCCGGATACGCGATTTATATCAATTTTCATCGCCAGCTTGCCATGCCCGGCAGTCCCTTGGTAGGGTGCGCGCTGAAATTTACGTGTTGCAATGCAACATAACTTTAATTAACCGAATCCCCCCTTCGGAGACCCTTGATGACCACAACATCCCATCCCCTTCGCAGTGTGCTGTATATGCCAGGCTCCAACGCCCGGGCCCTGGAAAAAGCACAAAACCTGGCCGCTGATTGCCTGATCTTTGATCTGGAAGATGCCGTCTCCCCCGATGCCAAGGAAGTCGCCCGGCAACAGGTTTGTGCGGCTGCCGCCTCGGGTCTCTATGGCCAGCGCCACATTGTTATTCGCTGTAATGGTATGGATACACCCTGGGGTGCCGACGATATCGCTGCCATCGCCAAATCCGGTGCCGCCGCCGTGCTGGTGCCCAAGGTCGAAAGTGCCCAGATGGTGAAATCGGTCGAGGCCCAAATGGTCGCCGCCGGTGCGCCTGCCGGGCAAACCATCTGGTGCATGATGGAAACCCCCATGGGCATGTTGCATGCCGAGGAAATCGCCAGCGCCAGTGATCGCCTGGCTTGTTTTGTCATGGGCACCTCCGATTTAGTCAAAGATATGCACGCCCGGCACACAACTTTGCGCCTGCCTGTCCTGACCGGCCTCAGCCTGTCGATCCTGGCTGCCCGCGCTTATGGCTTGCGGGTACTGGATGGCGTCTATCTTGATCTGGCCGATGAAGAAGGCTTTGCCGCCTCCTGCCAACAGGGACTGGAACTTGGATTTGACGGCAAGACCTTGATCCATCCCAAACAATTGGCCGCCGCCAACGATGCTTTTGGCCTGACGGCTGAAGATGTGGCCTACGCCAAAAAAATCATTGCGGCCTTCGAAGAAGTGCAAAAGGAAGGCAAGTTTGTGGTTCTGGTTGATGGCAAGCTGATCGAAGTCCTGCATGTGGAAATCGCCAAGCGCGAGGTTGCAATGGCAGAAACCATCGCTGCCCTCGAAGCTGATCTGGCCTGAGGTGAAGCAGTAATGAACAAAACCAACACCGGCAACTTCTTCGAAGATTTCAGCCTCGGCCAGGAAATCCGTCACGCCACGCCACGCACAATCACCCAAGGTGATGCGTCGCTTTATCTGGCTTTATTTGGCTCGCGCTTTGCCGTCACTTGCGCCGAACCCTTTGCCCAAGGTTTGGGGTACCGGACGACGCCCATCGATGACCTGCTGGCTTTCCATGTTGTCTTCGGCAAGACCGTGCCGGATATTTCCCTGAATGCCGTGGCCAATCTGGGTTATGCCGATTGTCGATTTGTGCTGCCGGTTTATGCCGGCGATACGCTGACAACGACATCAACCGTGATCGGCCTCAAGCAAAATTCCAACGGCAAGACCGGCACGGTTTATGTGCGATCTACTGGCACCAACCAAAATGCTGAGATCGTTATTGATTACGTGCGCTGGGTCATGGTGCGCAAAGGCAACCTGGATGCGCCCGCCCCCGACGTTGTGGTGCCCGATTTGCCCGACCGCGTTGATCCGGCCAGTCTTGCCGTCGATCAGGTGTTAAACGGGGGTAACTTTGACCCTGTATTGTCTGGCTCGAACCACTTTTTTAGTGATTATTCTGTTGGCGAAAAAATCGATCATGTGGATGGCGTCACCATCGAAGAAGCCGAACATATGACCGCGACACGCCTCTATCAAAATACCGCCAAGGTACACTTTAACCAGTTCAGTGAAAAAGACGGTCGCTTTGGTCGCCGCCTGATGTATGGCGGCCACGTCATCAGCCTGGCCCGCGCCATCAGCTTCAACGGTCTCGCCAACGCCTTCAGCATCGCCGCCATCAACGGGGGTCGCCACGTGGCGCCCTGCTTCGCCGGCGACACGGTTTTTGCCTGGTCCGAAGTGCTTGAGGTCGCCGACACCAACAACCCCACCATCGGGGCCCTGCGCCTGCGCACCATCGCCACAAAAGACCACCCTTGCGCCGATTTTCCGGCGGAACTGGAAAAGGGCTACGAAGAGGGCGTTGTGCTTGATCTGGACTATTGGGCGTTGATACCAAAGCGTTAACTCTTACGTCTAAAATCCGCCGTGGCGTTGACTTGTTGCGGTGCAAACGATTTAATTCGGCACTTGAGATTATTACAGGCCTACCCCTGCAGACACACAGGAACGACCTGAAATCGGAGGCTATATTCATGGCGCAAGTTGAACGCCCGCTCTCGCCACATTTACAGATTTACAAACCGCAAATTTCCTCGGTTTTGTCCATATTGCATCGCCTGACAGGCATCGGCCTGGCGGTCGGTACCTTACTGCTGACCTGGTGGCTGACCGCTGCTGCCTACGGTGCTGCGGCCTTTACCCATGCGCAAGGGTTTATGGACTCGTGGTTTGGCCAATTGTTTTTGTTGGGCTTCACATTGGCCTTCTTCTATCACCTGTGTAACGGCATCCGGCATTTGTTCTGGGATATCGGCAAGGGCTTTGAGCTTGAAACGGTCGACAAAACCGGCTGGCTGGTTGTGGTGGGCACGGTTGTCTTCACCGCCCTGACCTGGTTTTTGGGTATGACCTGGGGAGGCATCGCATGAGCTTACGCACACCTTTGGGCCGCGTCCGCGGTCTTGGTTCTGCCAAGCACGGCCTTGATCACTGGTGGTACCAACGTTTGACAGCGCTGGCTCTGATCCCGCTTTCGATCTGGCTGCTGTCTTCGTTTATTGCCCAGATTGGCAACGACCATGACGCCTTCAAAGCCTGGCTCGGCACACCTGGCCGTTCCGTCGGCACTTCGCTTTTCCTGTTTGCTGCTTTCTATCATATGAAGCTGGGTATTCAGGTTGTTATTGAAGATTATATTCACACGCGCTGGATCAACATGACATTGTTGATTGCCACAACTTTCATCTGCGTGCTGCTGGGCACGGCATCGATTTTTGCCGTCCTCAAGCTGGCATTCGGAGGCTGAGGACGCCATGAGCGAAGCTTACCCGATTACTGACCATTTCTATGATGCCATCGTTGTTGGCGCCGGCGGCGCCGGTTTGCGGGCCACTTTCGGCATGGCTGAACAGGGCCTGAAAACGGCTTGCCTGACCAAGGTGTTCCCGACCCGTAGCCACACTGTGGCGGCGCAAGGCGGTATGTCTGCGGCCCTTGGCAACATGGGCGAAGACAACTGGCGCTGGCACATGTACGACACTGTCAAAGGTTCGGACTGGCTGGGTGATCAGGACGCAATTGAATATATGTGCAAGGAAGGCCCGGCTGCCGTGGTCGAGCTGGAGCATTACGGTGTTCCGTTTTCGCGCACCCCGGAAGGCAAGATTTATCAACGCGCCTTTGGCGGCATGACCACCAACTATGGTGAAGGTACCGCCCAACGTACAGCGGCGGCAGCGGACCGGACCGGTCACGCTATCCTGCATACATTGTACCAGCAGTCCCTGAAGCACGACGCCGAATTCTTTGTGGAATATTTCGCCCTTGATCTGATCATGGACGAAGAAGGTGTTTGTCGCGGCGTCATGGCCTGGAACCTGGAAGACGGTACCATCCACCGCTTCCGCGCCCACACAGTTGTGCTGGCGACGGGCGGTTATGGCCGGGCCTATTTCTCTTGTACGTCGGCCCACACCTGTACGGGCGATGGCGGCGGCATGGTCTTGCGGGCCGGATTGCCCTTGCAGGATATGGAATTTGTGCAGTTCCACCCGACCGGTATTTATGGCGCGGGCTGCCTGATTACGGAAGGTGTGCGCGGCGAAGGTGGGTACCTTGTGAATTCCGAGGGTGAACGCTTTATGGAGCGTTATGCCCCAAGCGCCAAGGATCTGGCCTCACGCGACGTTGTCAGTCGCTCCATGACCATGGAAATCCGCGACGGACGCGGCGTTGGCCCCAAGGGTGATCATATCTATTTGCATCTGGACCATCTGGATCCAGCCATGCTGGAAGAACGCTTACCCGGTATTTCCGAAAGCGCCGCAATTTTCGCCGGCGTCGATGTGAACAAGGAACCGATCCCGGTAATACCTACCGTGCATTACAACATGGGCGGCATTCCCACAAATTTCCACGGTGAAGTGGTGACGTTGAAAGACGGCAACCCGGATCATGTCGTACCTGGCCTGATGGCTATTGGTGAGGCGGCTTGTGTGTCGGTTCATGGTGCCAACCGTCTGGGTTCAAACTCGCTGCTGGATATCGTGGTCTTCGGTCGTGCCGCAGCCTTGCGTGCTGCCGATACGATAACTTCAGGCGCACCACACAAGGTGCTGCCAGCCGACGCCGGTCACAATGCGCTTGATCTGCTGGACAAGATGCGCAATGCCAAGGGCGAACGTCCGACGGCGGCCATTCGCGCTGACATGCAGGATACCATGCAGTCCAACTGTGCTGTGTTCCGTACCGGTGACGTGTTGCAAGAAGGCGTTGAAAAAATCGGTAAGGTCCGTGACCAAATGCCGGATATCGGTGTGTCGGATCGCTCCATGGTCTGGAATTCTGATCTGGTGGAAACGTTGGAGCTGAACAATCTGATCGACCAGGCCGTTGTCACCATGGAAGGCGCTGCCAACCGCGAGGAAAGCCGTGGTGCACACGCCCGTGAAGATTTCCCTGATCGTGATGATGAAAAATGGATGAAGCACACGCTGGCCTCCATGGATGACAAGGGCAAAGTGGATCTGGAATATCGCCCGGTTCACACCTACACCCTGACCGACGAAATTGATTACATCGAGCCCAAGGCGCGCGTCTACTAGGCGCTGGTCTTCTCAAGGGTATCGGTTAAGTAAAGGAATAAAAGATGGCTGAATTTGCACTCCCCGCCAATTCAAAGGTCGGTAAAGGCAAAGTCGTCAAGGCTCCGGCCGGGGCGCAGCGGATCAAGAAGTTCAACGTCTATCGTTGGAACCCGGATGACGGCAACAATCCCGTGATCGATACCTATGAAGTCGATCTGGATACCTGTGGCCCCATGGTTCTGGACGGTCTGATCAAGATCAAGAAC
>JABIFY010000043.1 GCA_018650465.1 Alphaproteobacteria bacterium | reverse complement strand
TGGCGAAAACACTACAATACCAAGAGACCACACAGTGCGCTGGGCTATCGCCCACCGGCTCCAGAGGCCATCGTCCCGATGGACCTTAAACCGGTCATGCACTAACATTTACTCTGGACCACTCAAAGGGGGCCGACCAAGCCCGCCTGCGTGAGTTCGAATCTTTGCGAGAGTTTTTTACGGGCTCAATCGCGACCATGGTTGTCGACCTGCCATTCGTTTTAATTTTTCTGGCGGTCATCGCCTATATATCAGGCGTACTTGCACTGATCCCCGTGGTGTTGGCGGTCATATATTTTGTTCTGGCCTATGTAATTTTCCCGTCCATCAAAGAACATTCAAAGCAGGCAGGCAAAACACGATCCAAACGCTATGCCTTTTTGATGGAGCTCATGTGGTGGATGCGATCGGTTAAACAGCTGGGTGCTGAAGATATCTGGATCGACCGCTTTCGCAAACTTTCGGCAGATTCGAGCATGGCCAACCGGCGGGTTGCGCGGTTGCAAAATATTTCACAAAACATGTCGCAAACTATCATGACAGCCGCCGGTGCGTTGACCCTTGTCGTAGGCGTGTTCAAGGCCATGGAAGGCGATCTTAGTCTGGGTGCCTTGATTGCGACCATGATGCTGGTATGGCGGGCCTTAAGTCCCTTGCAAACGTTGTTTGGGTTTGGCCATCGAATTGAGCAGATGCAGCAAAGCCTGACGAATTTGATCAATACGCTGCAGTTTCCCCGCGAGCAGGAACCAACGGATGCGCCAACGTCGTCGATAGATTTCACAGGACAATTAACCTTTAACAGGGTCAGCATGCGCTATTCTGCAGAAACCAATCCTGCCTTGCTGGGAATCAGTTTCTCAGTTTATCCGGGCGAGTTATTGGCCATTGCCGGGGACAGCGGTTCAGGTAAGACGACAACTGCCAAACTGGCGCTTGGCATGTACCGCCCCCAAGCCGGTACAATCACGCTGGATGGCATTGATATTCGACAGTTACGGCCCATTACACTGCGACAGACATTCGCCTACGTGCCTCAGCGAAATCATGCATTTGCAGGTTCAATCTTTGACAATATCGCCCTTGCCGACCCAACAGCATCGCTGAAACAGGTGAAAGAAGCTTGCCATATGGCGGGTCTGTTGAACACGATCGAATCATTGCCAAACGGCTTCGATACCGCTTTCCGGGAGGGACTGGAGGCACATGTTCCCCAAGGTTTTCTGCGACAAATGGCTTTGGCCCGCGCATTCCTTCGCGATGCCCCGGTTATGATCATGGATGAACCGGCGAGCGGCCTGGACGAAAAAGATGAACAAATTTTCATGGAGACTTTGCAACAATTACGCGGCACCCGAACCATATTGATGATTACTCAGCGTCCCAGTCATATGCGTGCTTGCGACAGAGTACTGATGCTGGAAGCAGGTCAGATCAAAGCTTTCGGCTCTCCCGATGAGGTCTTGGGAAATCCGCAATCACAAACCCCTAAAGTAGCGCCAGCTGAGTAGAGGGCAGGAAATGACAAAACAAAAAGACGACAGACGCAAAACAAGGCGTATTTCGAACAAGCAGGCCCGTTTCCTTTCCAACGAAGCCATCCTGGAAGAAAGAGGGCCGTCGCGTTTGGCCTTCCTGATGATTTTTCTCATCCTGGCGTTGATTGGCAGCAGCGTAGCCTGGGCAAATTTTGTGCCGGTCGTGACATCCGCGAAAACCGAAGGAGAGGTTATTCCCTTTGGCAAAAACCGCGTCGTCCAGCATCTTGAAGGCGGCATCATTCAACAAATCTCGGTAAGTGATGGCGACCTGGTAAAGGCCGGTCAGATCCTGGTTCGTTTTGAGCCGACACTCCGTGTCGCAGAACTGGACCAGGTTCGGGCGCGTGAAGCGACCTTGCAAATCAGAGCGCGGCGGATCAAGGCCTTCATTGACGGTACTGAACCGGCATTTGACGATTTGGGCGAGAGATTTTCCAACCTTGTTGATGAAGCCTTGTTCCTGCTGAGGTCCGCCCGCGAGCGCGTAGAAGGTGAAACGGCTGTTCTTAAATCCCGCATCAAGCAACGCAAAAAAACTGTCGATATCTTCACCCAACAAGCCAACAGTTTGCGCAAACAGGTCAAGCTCGTTCAGGAAGCCGTGGATATGCGCATCTAATGGCGGCACCGATGACGGAAGCAGCAAGCTCCGTCACTGACGTGCTTGGTGACCTCATGAATATAGACACCAAGCCAAAGTCATCACAAAAGCCAAAACGGCGGTCCAGCAATGCCATCCCCGGCACC
>JABIFY010000042.1 GCA_018650465.1 Alphaproteobacteria bacterium | reverse complement strand
GCCCAAGACGTTGACCATGTGTGTGGTGATGCCAGACAACAGTCCATTCATGAAAGATTCCATGAAGACATCGACGCCCTTGTTGAACCACTTCGAGAATCCAGACGCGACCTGTGATTGCTGGTCCGGGCGCAACATCATGTAGGCTTGGCCTCGAGCCATGATCGTCTCGACGCCACCCATGTTGTCGATGATATCAGCCGGCGTCATACCTTCGATGTCAGGCATCTTGCCGAACATGCCTTCGACATCACCCGATGTCGGCATCTGGTTGGCCTTCATGATCTTGCTGAAGTTATTCAGGACCGCCATCGTCCGGGCTGCTTCAGTCTTGGCGCCGATAAGGGAAGTTGTCAGAGCGCCCTGTAGGTTGATGGCAAGTAAGAAGTTGAGCGCGGATGCATCAGTCGGGTCTGCAATCATGTCATCGTATGCCGTCTTTGCTGTCAGCAATGACGATGCCTGTGTGACCAGAGCCTTGTACATTTCCTCGGCGTTGAAGACTTCCCCGGGCTGCTTGTTCAGCAACCGCATAGCCATAGCTTTCAAACCGATCTTCTCCGCAGCCTGACCGATCTCCTCGATGGTCATCTTGCCGCGTTTCATCTGTTCGATGGCGACAGAGTTGGCTCCGACGATCTTCGCCTGAAATGCAGCCAGATTCCCGTTGAAGGCATCGGTCATCTGATCGAGATTCATCGGGAAATAGTTCAGGCCTGTGGCCCCCGGCTTGCCATCCATGCGCGGGATCGCAGCCTCGAACATCATCATTTCGGCATCAGTAGCTTGTCGAACCAGAACAGCGCCATCGACGCTCTGGACCGCCGCCTTCTCATCGAGGGCCAGGTCATCGCGGACTGTGGCCCCGGGCAGCGCCGGCTCACTCGGGTTGGGGGTAGGGAGCGCCTGTGTGGGGGCAGGGGCTGCTTGTGTGGGGGCAGGGACAGCGTTGTCTACCTGTGGGCCCAACATGCCCAGACCAGCCTTGATGGCTTCAGTGACGACACCAGCGGTCTGTTGACCAGCCGGTGCGTCCTGCGCGGGGATGTCTAGTTGGAGTGGCGCCTGTGCCGGATCTCGGAGTTCACCGGCTGCGGTGACTTCTTCAGGCGCAATGGTATCAGTAGCCATTATTCACTTCCCCCTTTTGGGGCAGTGGAGCCCTGTTTCTTTGCTAGTGCGTCTGCCCGTTTTTGCCACTTGGGGAGAAGTTTCTCGAACTTGGCATCGACGCCTTTGCCGATGTCATCGAAAGCCTTCTCTACCGAGGCGTGATCACTAAGTCGCTGCCGAAATCTTTTGCGAACTGTCGATGCTCTTCCTCGGACGCTAGATATTTCGACCCCATCAGGGAGCTTTGACTTTGTGACGGGGAGCTTGCTTGTTGCCCCGTTGAGCCAGACTTCGATTTGTTTGTCGGTGACTGAGTCGCCTGTGATGGCTTTGACTTGTTGTCTGACATCGGTTGTCCACTCCCTTAATGTAGCGTCAATGATCGCATTATACGCCGTTTGATCGCCCGGGTCTTCCACATAGTTCTTGCCGTACTCGGATTTGAAACCGGCCCTGAACTCCTTGGCGTTCTTTATATTGTGCTTTTTAGCCATTATGTCAATGGCAGCATCCACCTCATCCGCTGTCGGCCCGACTGCATTTCCGGCGTCATCGAACTTGGGATTGATGTCAAAAACCAAACTCCCCGGGTGTTTCGCGGCAGATACCTCGAACCCAGCCCCGAGGGCGTCAGCGAAGTCACCGACCATGTCTTTAGGCACTGCGCCCGAATGGTCGAACATCACAGAGGATGTCTCGATGGATCCAGCCGGTAGCGGATCTGACGGGGCGAGGCGATGGATCTCTGCCGCAGCCATTGCCTTTTGTTTCAGGCCCTTGCCGGCGACAGCATTAAAGTAGGCTATCTGGTCAGGCGTCATGTCCTTGAGAGGGATTCGGATGTTCGCGCCGACAGCCCCCTCGAAGGTGCCAGAGAAGGCAAATGGATCCGCGCCACTGGCGGTATTGATCCGGGTCACCTTGTCTGAAGAATTAGTCGCAACCCTGACGGCCTTCTCCCAAGCAGTCGCGCCTTGGCCTGAATTGTACAGGGCACTGGCCAGTGCCCCTTCGTACTCTTCGACCGTCTTTGCGTTGCCGGATTCGACTGCCTGTGAATATGCCTTGTGTGCAGCCCTGCCGTTTGCCGTGAGCAAAGTACCGAACTCGACTGTCGCCTTTGGCGCAGATCTAAATGCCGGCGTTGTCGGGCGCAGGGCGTCAGCGACTCGGGGGTCCATCAGGATCTTGTCTGTGATCTTTCCGCCCGGGACACTGATGCCAGCATCCTCGAGCATTGCGACGATCTTGCTCCATTCCCCGGCGTAGTCTGATCCATCGATGTCGGACGCAGCTTTCGATGTGTCGATGCCGTCAGCGGCTGATCGTGCTTGTACCCAGCCCCGGGCCTGTAGTTGCCAGCTTTGATGCCTGACATCGCCCTTTTTTGCACCGACGTTTGTGAGGTCTCGAAGCTTGTTCATGTACTTGCCGAACACCTCATGAAGCGACTGGTTCGCCGTCATCAGTTTGCCGTCGATACCAAACATGTCACCGACCCAGACATCATTTACGCTGATGGGGTATCGCGTCTGGACGCCGCCAACCATCGCGAGGGTGTCAGAGAACATCCCCGTCTTGTTGCCGAGGGCACTTGAGATCTCTGTGCCATTTCTCATCAGGGCATCTTCGACAGACTTCTGAATCGTCAGGTCGACATCGACAGGGACGCCACGTTTGCGCTGGGAGAGAACGGCCAATGACCGTTGGAGATTCTCGAGGGGCTTGGCCCGTGCAGATGTCGCGCCGATCAGGTCGACAAACATCATGAACTCATTGTGTGTCAGATCCGGCAGTAACTTCGCGAACTGTTCGCCAGACAACTCATACCAAAGCTGTGACCGGAGAGGCAGACGCAATGCCTTGTCCCAATCGTTTGCCTTGAACGCTGTCCATGTTGCGCCGGTTCTCTCGACTGCGTCCCGAGCCGCGGCACTGACCTCTGCCAGTGTTTCGTTCCAGATACGATCGAGATCTGCGTCCTTGAATGTTGCGCCCGGGCCGCGCTTGGCCAGTTCTTTTGGCGTCAGGGTTGACCACTCTTTGCCATTGGGCATCCCATGCCGGAAGACGCCGCCATCGACGCGCTCTGCCTGTGGAATAATTGTATCGAGGCGCTGGGCTACTGTGACGCCATCCTTGACTGTTTCAGCCCTTGCCGCCGTCAGTTCATCCGGTGTCGGGGCCTTGCCTGTTGGCTGCATATCCTGGCCCATTTTGACCCTGCCGCCGGCACCCATCCCCGGCAACTTCACTTCACCGCTTTCATCAGCCATCATTTTGACAAACTGCTTAATGAGGGCCTGACCACCAGTACTGTTCTTAGCGGCTGATGCCAATTTGACAACGGCATGTATAGCTGGCCCCGCGATAAGTCCCGGGACGCCGGCAATCAGTCGTGCCTTCAGCTTGTCGATGTCGCCGTTCTCATCCTTCATGAACTCTGTCAGGGCCGCAGCGCCTTCTTTAGACGCAACTGATCCGAATAATTTTACAAGTTGCTCCGCCTCGACTTCCGATGAGGTGACGATGTCGCCCACAAACCCGCCGACAACGTCAGCGAGAACTGGGCCCATGCCGGCGATCTTTGCCAGCTTGATGGCTGGGATCATTCCCGGCAAGACCTGACTGATTCCTGACACAAGGCCGAGCGTCACGCCTTCAGGCTTGCCCATTGTCAGGGGGCCTTCAGTCCCGCCCTGAATCCACTTGCCGAACACATCCATAGCCTGTTTGACGTTGGTGACAGGCTGGCCATCATCAGTGACCCAACCACCGGGGATCGGCAGCAATTCATTGATGTTGCCAAGGCCGGTAGACAGGCCATGTGCGATGGCCTCGGGAACGCCGACTGCGACATCTCCCCATGTTTGTTCTGTAGGCAGGGGCTGTTGGTTCTCGATGCCGACAGGATCGATGTCCGGGAACTGCGGCGTGTAGTAAACGGCGCCGTGTTCGTTTGTGTTCAGTTGGAGAGGTACGTTCATCTCGGCAGCAACACCTCTCGCAGCCTGATCCTGCAACAAGATCTCATCGATATTTGCCGCCGGATTGACGCGAGGCTTCGAGGCCGACATCCGCAGTGGCGTCAACGTGCCGTCTTGCTGTACTGCCCGGGTTTCTCCGATAACGTCTTCAGGGGCTTGGTCGAGGTCGCTCATTTTGCAGTGCCCCATTTGTTGATTGTTTTTACCGCCCTCAAGGCCCTCTGATAGTCGAGTATCTTGACAGATCCGAATGGTTTGATTGTTCCATTCTTCAGGCCCTCTGTAGTCTGTTCAACAATCTCGACAGAGTTGAAAAGAGGGATCGATGCCAACATCTCTCTGGCCTCTTCAACCATAGCGGCGTGGATTCGGCCCTGTTCGTTTTCGATCTCGGTTTCTACCACAACCATCAGGTCGGCCTCAGGATCTGCGGATGCCAAATGCAGCTTGGCCATCACTCGCTCATACAGGCGCAAGGCTGCGTCATCTTCCGGCCCCGGGTTAATCCGGTTCATGGCAGTATTGTATCGTGTCTTGCTCTTCAACTCAGCCTGTGCCGCCTTGAATACATGCGACCGGGAAGCACTCAGATTTTGCATCAAATGTTTGCCGGTTCCAGTCGTCAACGTGCCGTCCTTCATGGCAGAGATGATGTCATATTTGATGTAGGTTCTCTGGGTAGGGTCTGTTTGCCCCTCGGCAATGCGGAGAGAAATGTCACGCACAATCCCGGCATCATCAGTTCCGGCATCACCTGATTTGGAGAGCAAGGGAATCAGTCTGCCAGCGGTGTCCGGGTCTACCACGGTCAACGTGTCAATGATTGTTCTCATCGTCCCGTGGTCGCCAGTCAGAAGAGCGGAATAGAAGTTTGTTGTGTGCATTTCAACAACAGCATCATGAGCGTCATCGATGACCTTTTGCCTGTCTTCCTCGATCGACTGCTCTCTGGTGTGCGCGGCCCAGATGTCAGTTTTCAATGTGTTTTGCTTGCTGGCCGGCAGGGACTCAAATGCGTCCATTACTCCTTCAGGAGCCGTGCCCTTCGACAGCTTGCTGAAGGCTTCCAGAGGACCACCGGCTTCACTGCCCTGCGACCACTGGGTCACCGATGTGATGAGCGCATTGTCCAGGCGTTTCTGGAATGTGGTTTTGTAGGCTTCGATGGTCGAAGTCGGGACGCCTTCAACAGTCATGTTTAAGACTTCACGCTCTAGCATACTGGTGGCATGTTCAGCGATGCCGACGTCTTGCCGCGTCTTTGAGTCTCCAACTACATATCCAGCGACCTCGGGCAGGATGTTGTGCGCTCTGGCAACCGCCTTGGCCCGACGCTGCTTGGTGTCTTTGCTGTGCCATTCCCGGCTGTAGGCGACCAGTTGATTGTTGAACTGGTTGCGGAGATCGATGTCGAGTTTCGCGGCACCCGCCTGAGAGACACTGGCCAGAGATCCCGTGTAAGATTCCAGAACATCATTCAGTCTTTTTTGCAGCAAGTCCGGCTTGATCTCGCCATCCGACATGAAGGCCTTGGTGACCTCGCCCAGTGCGGCTTCCCGGGCCAGAGATCCATAACGTGCTTCTGTCAGTTTGAGCGATGACGCATACGCTGCCTGTTCCTGAATGTTGATCGAGCCAGCATCGCCGGGGAGCGTTACGCTCTGCCCGTGTTTCTTCGCCCACTTGATTTCTTCGATCGATGGCGCGTTCTGAACGCCGGCTGCGGCACCCTTCGCCTCGGCCTGTGTGCCGGCGACCTTGAACATCGTTTGAGACATCTGGCCGATGCGCTGCGACAGGCTGTTGGCCATGTTCGCGGTCGCAGCCAGAAGGGGGTCTGGGCCGGTTGGCATCGAGACGCCGGGGAGCGAGATCGGCGCAACGCTGCCGAGCGAGGACTGTGGCTTGAGGAGATCCCGCGCTGCCATTATGCCGGCTTTCCGAGGACGTTGCCGGTTGCCGAGGTGCTAGACCCAAACGCTCCGACCTGTGCGCCTGACATCATGCCTTGGCCCATGACGGCCATTGCGTTGAATACACCAGTGCGCCGTGCGACAGGGGCACCGGCTCGAAGCCGCGCAGCCTGATCATTTTGCAGGGTTGCCTGATATCCAGCCATGCCGCGGGTGATGGTTTCGTTTGCCGACGCTGTCGAGACATCTCGAACGCCGATCGAAAGGATCTCATTATTGATCGAGGAGATCGATCCGCTGTCGGCATCGATGTGCCCCGCACCCGCACGGGCATTGTTCGAGGCCATCGCCCTCAAGACATTATCGAGAGAGGCAACCGCCTGTCGTTTATGCTGCAAGGCGTTCTGGCGCCCAGCCAACTTTGTGACCGATGACTGTGCATCGACCGCGTTGGCTTGGCCTTCCATCGATGCCGCCTGTGCCTTGCCGGCTTGGTACTGGCCGACAGCCGAGGCGGCTGTCATGGCTAGTGCAACATATGGGACCGCTGCGACCATTATTGACCTACCGATACTTTGTACTCGAGGGCGAGCAGCGTCATGAATAACGGCTCATCCTGAGTGACTTCAATTTGGCCCTCATAGTCGTATCCGAGAAAAGGGCCGGCGCGTTTTGTTCCTGTGAAAAATGCGATGCCGGAATCGAGTGACATGTCATCGAGGCGCCGGAACGGTACGGCCTCGCCATTGACAGTGATCGCTTGCGTGTCATCAAGAATGATCGATGCCTGGACGATCCGTTTCTTGAACCCGATGATCGGGCCAGACTTCAGGTGCGTCTCAACCGGCATGGTGCGAAGGAGCGGCGTTGTCTTTGTGGCCCCGTCCGCGAGTGCATCAGTAAATGTTGGGTATTCCAGACCGGCTTCGATGTATGTTGTCGCGACACGGTCGGTGACGATTTCGCCGGAACCATCGACAAGCTCATCAGTCAGGATGGCATCGTCTGCGATGACTTTGATCGTCTCAGCCTCGAGGTGCGTCAAGCCCGTCATCGTCGTTGTCCCGGGCAGAGATCCGCCCGAATACTGGACTGCGGAATCTGTTGTGTAATTGCTGTCGAACAGTTCGACATAGTAAACTGTGGAACTGTTGATCTCACGCTCGACAACCATGTAAACCAGCGGCGTGTCTGCGTCCTCAACAGCGACATCGAGGTAGCTGCCCTCGGTAGACAGAAGGCTGGGAGCGATGACGTTTTGCGTCCGCAGAATCGTGAAAGCAGCCATCGTGCCATCGTCGCCATTAACGACCAGAAGCAGATCGCCCTCATCCACGTTGGTGCCCCGGCGCATGGCCATGTTTGTGGGCCCCTGCAACAAGTGGGAAGACAACAGGCTGACATCGTTGGCGATGTAACTGCCTTGTGTATCTGTGAACAGGAACTCTCTGATCGCCTTGCCACCGCGCTGGAGGAACAGCGTTCCGCCCTCGGTGGACTGGGGCCGGATTCCGACCTCGGACCCGCGGCGGGTTGATGGCTTGGGAATAAAGTTGGACGGTGTTAGTGGGGCACCGTCCAACTGGGGCAAAATGAACTCAGTGCCCGTTGTGAATATCTGTAGATCCCGGCCAGAGTGAATTGCTGTCACAGCGTTGACCAGATCAGTATCAATGGTTGCCTCGAGGCCCTCATCATCGAGAGACGCGGCCTTGTCGAAGTTAAAATATTCGCCGACCTTTGAGCCCCAGACCGTTGTCGGTAGCGACTTGGATCCACCGACAACCAGCCGGCCCTCATGGAAGGTCGCCGTCCGCGGGTAGCCTTTGCTGGCAGACCATGCGTCTTCCCAGCCACCTTCGAGCGTCCATGCCGCGGACGCGATAGCCGAGGTGTCGAAGAATGGAACCAGCGTCACACCAGTGACCACAGTCGTAGATGTGAACCCTGTTATCCTGACACGCCCGAACCCGTTATCGACATAGATCTGATCTCCTACATCGCCGGCAACGAACACACCAGCCGAGGCGGTGAGGGTTACGTTGCCCTCGGTCACATCAGGTGTCAGGGTTGCCGCAGGGGCTGTCTCAGAGGCCGTGAACAGGTACAGGGGAGTGAAGGCAAATGTAATGGCGCCAATCGTCCAGGCGGTGTGGGATACCCCTCGAACAATCTGTTGTGGAATCAGGTCTTCCTGAAACAGCAACAAGGTATCGGCGGACTGTGTCCAGTACAAAGATGATAGTGAAGCCGACGCGACAGTCGTCACAAGGTAGTCGTTGCCGGATCCGTTGATGTTGGTCTGGAGGGTTCCCTCCTTGTAGACATACATCCGGTTGTTAACGAATAACAGCATATATGTCTGTGTCGTTGAGAACGAGAAAGGCACAAGGCGAACGCCGGATTCAGGTGTAGCGGCACTCGGGATGGTGTGTTCGTATCTCATACCCGGGCGCCGTTCAGCGATGCCCTGCGGCTTGATGATGACGTTCCGCGCACGTTCAAGTGCGGATTCATATTGCACGATGTCGATCCTGCCCCGGAGTTCAGGGTTGATCTCACCGACTGCAAAGTTTGTTTGAACCTTGATCGATCTGGACATTGATTAGCTCAACGTCTGTCTGGCATCGATGAGCGGGTAGTCCTGAATAAATGATGAGGGCTGGCCCATGCCATCGATGGCTGCGGCCTGTCGGAATTGACCGCCTCGACCGCCCTCCGATGGGTTGCCGATCGCGATGCGTTCCCAATGCTGGCCTTTAGAGATCTGGTCAGTGACGGGCTCGGCCAAGTGCATGGCCATCAGGTATTTTAGCAGCAAGACAAAGTGCGCCGGCATGTCGGCTTCATCAGTCTGGTACTGATAATCGATGACGATGATCGACTGATCTGTCAGGACCGCGGCCTCGTACAATTCCCACCCTGATGTCAGGGGGGTGACGCCGGTTGATGTGGAATTGAAGACGGCCCGAGGCGCTAAAGTCAGGCTGTCAGATGGCATCGGGTAAGCGTATGTCCATTCGTTGATCGGGGCAGTGACCGACTGGGCCAAGACCACTTTCTTCATCGAGAACGACCAAGGATACATCGACAAGGCTTGGGCCCTGATGTCCGAGTAGATGGCATCACAGATACCTGCCCGGGCAGTGCCGTCGCTAAACGAAGAAATCTCGGCTTCTCCGAGGAGTAGCAGAGCATGAGCGCAGATTGATACGTCTGTGTCACCTAGAGCCATCGAGATCTCCGGTAAAAGGCTGGGGGGCCGAAGCCCCCCGACCAGTTTTAGTTAGTCACTGTCAACGACAGCCATTGCGTTGCCGTCAGCAACATCCACTACGCCGGAAGCGTTGGATACGACAACATGCCAAGAGGCTGTTGCTGTTCCGCTAGTGCTTGCGAATGAGTAGATCATGTCTCCGACTGTGACATCGTCGGACACATCGTTAAAATAACCGGCGCCATCAACGTCTGTAAGTGCGTCAGTCGTTTTGTAGCTCCAGAGTGCGGGGGCATTGCCTCGTTTGGCCATGCCGCCCAGTGGTTGCCAATTTGCTCTTGCGAAAGCCATTTTGAACTCCTTTGTTCAGTTCAGTTCAGGTTGGTCTGGCGATTACTCGCGAGCCGTGATGATAACGATGCCTTCGTCGTCGATGGCGACGGCACCGGCAGACAACATGCTTGCGACCAGCCAAGAAGTCTTCTCGGGGATCCAATCGATGTTTGTCTTTTGGGCGATGCCCTCGGCGTAACCGAGTGCAGATTTGTGCCAGGCAAAGCATGTCCGGTCAGACGAACCATCGATTGCCAAACCACCTTCGTCGCGGTCACCAAGTGAGATGACGTTGAAGCCGAGGTAGTGAGACACTTCGCCAGAAACCAACGCCTTGACGTTGTTGTAATCGGCAGAACCGACTTCAGTTTCGGACAGAAGATTCGACAGGCCATCGGCACTGATTGCCATGTGGCGGTCAGCTTTCGGTACGTTGGCACCATCCATCAGGCGCTTGGCCTCACGCAGCTTGGCTACGTTGATGTTGGTGTCTGTACCACCGATGTCGTTTGACACGGTCAGGGATGTGCCAGACGCAGCCAAAGCGTCGAGCTTCAGTTGATCTGCGCGGCGACCAATGGCGCTACCAACGGCCTGAACAAGTTCAGCGCGTTCTTGGTAGTTGACTTTGGCCTGATTGAAGATATCCGAATATTCGGGAGCGATGTAGTCGGACAGTGTCGCCGTCGCATTTGTGTGTACGAGGTTCAACGGTACGACATCAGTCTGAGGTGTGCGAACAGTCGCAACGCCTTTGCCGAGTTTCGGGAATTGCACGGTGGATCCGATAACACCGGAACGTGCGCGACATGTGCCCATCAGGTCTTGACCGGCCTGATATGCTTGCTTCACTTCGCTGTCGAACAGCGTGATGAAGTTGGTAGATAGGGATACAGACATTACCTGTTTCTCCGTTCAAGTTTCAATTGAACGCGACAGGTGGGAGACAAATATCTCAGGCTGTTGCTTGCGGGTGAGATCCCCGCCGGGACCGGATGTTACATCCATCAGACCAGTTCAGGCAGAGCCTGAGTTAGGGTCAAACAGAGTAGGCCCAGAAAATTGCCTGTATGTCAACAAGCAAATTCCCGGGTCTAGCTATTGGACGGGCCGATCAAAATGGTGAGGAGCTAGATCCGCCAGTAGGATTCATCCGCTCGACCATCTTGTAGACCTTGTTGCGATAGGCCTCATCAGTCTGGTATCGAGGATCTGCGATGGCTGAATTGACATCATCCTGCGTCGGGATCTCGCCGCTGTTGGCATCGATGCGGACAGGGACAACTTGCTCCCCATACATCGATCGTAATTTGTTGAACACGCGGATCCCGGCTGCGGTCCCGCCCATGATCTTCATCTCTTCAAAATCATCGGCTGAGATCTGGCCCTTCTCGGCAAGGCCCTGCATCCACTTGACTGTGCCGGTGACGATCTCGGCGCCGTTCTGCCCCAGCTTTGCCAGTTCAGCTTGCTGGTCGAATGGCTCCTCGACTTCGCCTTCGCCCATCAGTTCGCCGCGGTTCTCGAGATACATTCCGAGAACGGCTTCGTAATCGTCCTGCGACATGCCGCGGTCTTTTGCCATCTCGTTGAACTTCCCGAGCATTGGGTCATCGGCTGCGACTTGGTCGCCCAGGAATTTAGCATCGTAACCATCTTCAGGAACGATGTGTTTGCCGGATCTCATCTTCTTGAAAAGTTCAGCCTGTGATTTTGCAAGGGCCTCGAAGTCAGCGCCGGATTCATCGCTATAGAATTGATCCGGGAGCCAATCAGGTTTCTCACCTGTGCTTGCCGGATCGATGTGGCTTATCTCGCTGGCCTCAGTATCGGCGGCTGCGACTGCTTCTTCTGTCTCAGGTTTGGCCCCGTCGAGAAGACCTTCGAGAGGTGCTTCCATTTGGGCATCCGCGACATCGGACATGTTGTTCTCCTTATTTGAGCATCAGGTTAGCGCGACGGTTCTTCGCCGGCTTCTTTGCGGGTTTCTTCGCTACGGGTTTTTTCTCGGGGTTCTTCTCGGGTTTCTTCACAGTTTCGCCCTTTCGATTCGCGACTTTATTTCTCGAACGAGAGTATTTTGGCCCTCTCGAAAATAGCCGTAAGAGTGATCGTATCCCGGCGCCCATGAAGGCTGGGCGAGGTATGTTGCTTCGAGCCATTCCATCAAGGCCCTTCCTTCATC
>JABIFY010000041.1 GCA_018650465.1 Alphaproteobacteria bacterium | reverse complement strand
CTTACGGTCCCGGTTTGAATGACCAGCGTCACCAGCCAAATCAGCGTTTCCTGTCTTGTCCGCCAAAGGGGGATGTGCTCTCCTAACGGTGGGGATAAGGCCTTGCCAAGTAATTGCTGCATATTTTGAGACTTTCTTTGGTCGGAGAATCTCAAAGTATGAATCACTTCAGGGCTTTATCCTATTAAGTCGGGTACTGTGAGGTCAGGGGCAAAAATTACTTTGAGTCTGAAGTATTCTCATAAACAAGTATCTTCACAACCAAATTCGTGAAACAATTTTGCCATAAATATAAAAACTTCCAGAAACCTTAGGGGGAGAATTACATGAGACAACTACTCGGCGCTCTCACTGTATCCGTGGCTTTGGCCGCGACAGCAGTGCTCGCGACAGGAAGCCCGGCCCAGGCCGCCAGCCGTAACGATGTGCTGGTTATTGGTATGGCCACAAGTGACCTGATCAGCCTCGATCCGGCGAAGGCCTTTGAATTTGCCGGAATCGGTGTCAATTCCCAAACTTATGACCGGTTGCTTGATTTTGCGCCCGGCAAATATGATGTACCAGGACCTTCATTGGCGACGTCATGGTCAGTTTCCGCTGATGGCAAGACCTGGACATTCAAACTGCGCACAGACGCAAAGTTTCACAGTGGTAACGCTGTCACAGCCGCCGATGTCGTTTATTCACTTGGTCGCGTGGTCACTTTGAAAGAAACACCTTCTTTCATTTTAACCCAGTTTGGTATCACACCAGACAGCATGAAAGCTGTTGACGACCACACTGTTCAGATCACCCTCGACAAAAAATATGCCGGCGGTATTTTTCTGGCCTGTTTGGCGTCCGGTGTCACAGGCATTGTTGATTCCAAGGTTGTACAAGGCCACGCCAAGAAGACTGACAAACACCCCAAGGGTGATATGGGTCTGACCTGGTTGAGCACAAATGAAGCCGGTTCCGGTTCTTTCATTATGCGTAAGTGGGCCAAGAATGACCGTGTCATTCTGGATGCTTTCTCAGGTCACTGGGGCAACGTACCCAAGCTGAAGCGTGTTGTTGTCAAAGAAATCAACGAAGCCACCAGCCGTCGTTTGCAGGTCGAAAAAGGTGATATTGATATTGCCTGGGAATTGTTCCCGGATCAGGTCAAAGCCTTGCAAAGCAGTTCAGAATTGCACATCGACAAATTCCCGGCGACGACGATCTATTATGTCGGCATGAACGTCACCAAGGGTCCGCTGAAGAATGCCAAGGTGCGTCAGGCCATTCGTTATGCCGTGGATTATGACGGCATCATCAACCACGTCATGGGCGGTGCTGCCAAGGCTATCAACACCTTTATTCCTGAAGGTTTTGCAGGCTACAACCCAAAAATCCACTTCACGCAGGATATTGCCAAAGCCAAGGCCCTGATGGCCGAAGCCGGTTTCCCGAACGGGTTTGAGACCACCATTAATACCGGTGATCAAACCCCGAACCCTGAACTATCTCAGGTTCTGCAGGCATCTTTGGCCAAAATCGGTATCAAGCTGAAGATCAACAAGATGATCTCGTCACAATTGTGGCCTGACTATCGCAAGCAAAACCATGACATCATCATGGCGCGCTGGGGTCCGGACTATAACGATCCGCACACCAACGCCCAGCCATTTGCTGATCACACTGTGAAGCAACTGTCATGGCGTAATGCGTATTACAATGACACCACTGCCGGCCTGATCGATCAAGCCAGCCGAGAAATGGACCAAACAAAGCGTATGGCGTTGTATAATAAAGCCAACGACATCATCCAGCAGGATGGTCCATATATCTTCCTGTTTCAGCCACTGTATCAGTATGGCGTACGGAACAATGTGAAAGGCTTCTTGCCACCACCGACATTTGATCTGTGGAAGCTCTATACCGTGAGCAAAGGCTGATTTAGCCAAAAACAGGCGCCGGTCCCGCAAGGATCGGCGCCATTTTTTTAAAGATATTCACAATTATTTATGGGTAATTACATACTCAAGCGCCTGGTCTCCCTGTGCATAACCGTTGCAGGGATAGCGATCGTGACTTTTTTCCTCTCACTGATCGTGCCCCTTGATCCCCTGGCCGCCATTGCCGGACCACAAGCCGACCCGGAAACGGTTGAACGTCTGCGCGCCCTTTATGGCTTTGATCAGCCCTTACATGTGCAGTTCTATCGTTATATAGAACGCTTGGCCCATTTTGATTTGGGCATGTCTTTCCAGACGGGGCGTCCTGTCCTTGATGACATTCTATATTTTTTCCCGGCCACGTTTGAGCTGGCCTCTATTGCCATGATTATCGCTATTGTGTTTGGCATTCCCCTTGGTGTGATTTCGGCGGTAAAGCGCAATTCCTTCCTCGATCAGGCTGCACGTGTCATCAGTTTAATCGGTGTGTCCATGCCGGTTTTCTGGCTGGGTCTGGTCTTGTTGCTGATCTTCTATTTCAAGCTGGATTGGCTGCCGGAACCAGGTCGTCTGGATATCATGCTGATCGAACCACCCCGCATTACCGGCATGTTGTTGATCGACAGTGCCATTGCTGGCGACGGGGAAGTTTTTTGGGACGCGTTTATGCATTCCATCATGCCGGCAACAGTGCTGGGCCTTTTTGGTCTGGCAGGCATCGCCCGGATTGCCAGATCATCCATGCTGGACGTCTTGTCCCAGGAATATGTCAAGACGGCCCGCATCAAGGGTCTGTCTGAATTCTGGGTGATTGCGCGCCATGCCTTCCCCAATGCCCTGGTGCCCACAGTGACCATGATCGGCCTGACCTATGGTGGTTTGCTGGAAGGGGCGGTGCTGACGGAAACCATCTTCTCGTGGCCGGGCCTGGGTCGTTATCTGACAGTGGCCTTTTTAACCCTGGACCTGAACGCCATTGTTGGCGGCACCATGTTGGTCGCCATCAGTTACAGCCTGGTCAACCTTCTGGTCGATCTTTTGTATGCCTATCTCAATCCCAAAATCACCCTGGCCCAAGGAGATGAGTAAGATGGAGATGAGTAACCGATATGTCTGATACCACACGCGAAGATGCCCTGAAGCCCGAGGTCGTGCGCCAGATGCGCAGCGAAGCCCGCAAGCGCTATTTTCAGGACAGCTATACTTTGTGGAAGCGCAATCCCATCACCATGGTCGGCACAATTGTTATCGCCTTGCTGATCCTGATTGCCTTCATTGCACCTCTGTTGGCGACCCATGATCCCTTTAACCAGGTTCTGGCGGACCGCTTGCACGCGCCCTCGGCGGCGCATTGGTTTGGCACCGACAATCTGGGTCGGGATATCTATTCCCGGGTCGTCCACGGCTCTCGCCTGACATTGATGATTGCCATTCTGGTCGCTGTGATCAGCGGCCCTATCGGATTGGTCGTCGGCGTCCTGTCCGGTTATCTCGGCGGCTGGGTTGACGAAGTATTGATGCGGATATCCGACGTCTTTCTGGCCTTCCCCAAGCTTATTCTGGCTGTGGCTTTTGCCGCGGCCCTGGGCGCCGGTCTGGAAAATGCCATCATCGCCATATCGATCGCCAACTGGCCCGGTTATGCCCGTATGGTCCGGGCGGAAACGCTGGCGGTTCGCAACAGCGATTACATCCAGGCCATACGGGTGCTGGGCGCCGGGCGTTTGCGCATCATGATCGGCCACATTACGCCCATGTGCATGTCAACTTTGATCGTGCGTGTCAGCTTTGACATGGGTGCGATTATCCTGATCGCGGCGGGCCTTGGATTTCTGGGTCTGGGCGCGCAACCACCCTCGCCGGAATGGGGCCTGATGGTCTCCGATGGTCGTGATTATCTGGTTGATCAATGGTGGGTATCCACCTTGCCCGGCATCGCCATTTTGATTGTTGTGCTGGGCTTTAACCTGATCGGCGATGGTATCCGGGATATCCTTGATCCCCATCAGAGGCAAAGCTGATGAACGGTTCAATGAATCAAAGGCCTTTGCTGGAAGTCGATGATCTGGCGGTGCGTTTTTACACCCTGCGCGGCACCGTGCATGCCCTGGAGGATGTATCCTTCAAATTGGGCCAGGGCGAAAGCGTTGGTTTGGTGGGCGAAACCGGTTGCGGTAAATCACTGACGGCGCGCGCCATTCTGCGTATTATATCGCCACCCGGAAAAATCATTCGCGGTCACATCCGCTTCGAAGATAAACAATTGCTGGAGCTCAGTGAAAAGGAAATCCGCGATATTCGTGGCAACCAGATTTCCATGATCATGCAGGAGCCCAAAATGTCCCTGAACCCCTCCATGCGGGTGGGCAAACAGGTGGCAGAAACCCTGATGATCCATGACCGGTCTCTGGGCAAACGGGCGGCCATGGCTCAGGCTCTGGATATGTTGAATGCCGTCTCCATCCCCGATCCGGGGCATATGTCCAAGCGCTTTCCGCACGAATTGTCCGGTGGTATGGCCCAGCGCATCATGATTGCCATGATGCTGGTGACGCGCCCGAAACTGTTGATCGCGGACGAGCCCACATCAGCCCTGGATGTAACCATTCAGGCCCAGATCATTGACCTGATCAATGGCCTGATTGAAGACATTGGATCCTCGGTCCTGATGATCAGCCATGATCTTGGCGTGGTAGCTGAAACCTGTGATCGGGTAATCGTTATGTATGCGGGCAGTGTGGCCGAAAGTGGTCTGGTGGAGGAGGTGATGGAAAATCCGCAACATCCCTACACCCAGGGCCTGCTGCGCACCTTGCCCGACGCCATTGATCCAGGCCAGCCGCTTTATTCCATCAAGGGCACGGTGCCGAATTTGCTGGAGGAACCGCTTGGCTGTCGCTTTGCCCCGCGTTGTCCGCAAGCCATGGATCGCTGTTTCCGCCAAAAACCGCCGGTTTTTGACGTCGGTCCCGGCCACCAGGTCGCCTGCTTCCTGCACGAGACATCCTCACCACAAGCCAGCGCTTCAAGTGGGCCCAGTGCTGGACTTGAGGTTTGAACGCCATGCTGGATCAAACGCAGCCATTGTTGGACATTCGCGATCTGCACGTCACGTTTGCCTTGCGCAGTGGCCTGTTAATGCGCACCCATGCCACGGTGCATGCCGTCAACGGTGTCAGCATCAGCGCCAGGCGCGGCGAAGTTCTGGGCCTGGTTGGCGAATCGGGCTGTGGCAAAACCACGTTGGGCCGCGCCGTTGTCGGCCTTACGCCGACCAGTGGTGGTAGTATTAAATTTGATGGCCTGGAACTGGCGGGTAAAGACCGCGACGACGTAGACGGCCTTGCCAAAAAGATCCAGTTGATCTTTCAGGATCCTTATTCCTCGCTGCATCCTCGCAAAATGGTGCGGGACCTGGTGGGGGAAGCCTTGGTGATAAACGGTATCGCCAAGGGCGCAGAAGCCGATCGTTTAACCCTTTCCATGCTTCAGCGTGTGGGCTTAGGCGTGGAACACCTCTATCGCTTTCCCCATGAATTTTCAGGCGGCCAGCGCCAACGCATCGCCCTGGCCCGGGCTTTGGTGTTGCACCCGGAACTGATCATCCTCGATGAACCTACATCGGCGCTTGATGTCTCTGTGCAGGCGCAAACCCTGAATCTGCTGAAGGAATTAAAAACCGAACTGGGCCTGACTTACCTGTTTATTTCCCACGATCTCGGTGTGGTGCGGTATATGAGCGACCGTATCGCCGTGATGTATCTGGGTAACATTGTTGAAACCGGCCCCACGCAAAGTGTCTTTGATCAGCCGCAACATCCCTATACAGGGTCTTTGTTGGCGGCCTTGCCATCCATTCATGCCGACCAGCGCAAAACCCGCGTCGTGCTGGAGGGCGATCCGCCGACCCCCATTGATCCACCTCCTGGCTGCCCCTTCGCCGGACGCTGTCCAAAGGTTCAACCCCTGTGCCGGGAACAGAATCCGGTACTAAAGGGCCATGGCACTGATACTTTGCATCAGACAGCCTGTCACGACCCTGACATCTGATTCTGTCTCGAAGGATTATCTCTATGGAACTTTATGAAAACGCCCTCGTTTGGGACGATCACGCCGGTTTTGAATCCAAGCCCGAAGCCAACCTTGATCAACTGGAAGCGTGGCGCAAAGCGGGCGTAAACTATCTTTCTGTAAATGCTGGTTACGATGTTCGGCCCTGGGATAATACGGTCAAAACCCTGGCTTCCTTCCATCGTCAACTGGCAGGCATGACCGATAAATATGTCATCGTCAAAACGGTTGAGGATATCGCTAACGCCAAGGCGGCAGGCAAGCTTGCCGTAACCTTTGATATTGAAGGCATGGAATCGCTGAACGACAGCCTTGATATGGTCTCCATGTATTATGACCTGGGCGTTAAACACATGTTGTTTGCCTATAACCTGAACAACAAGGCCGGGGGTGGTTGTCATGATACAGACATCGGCCTGTCCACCTTTGGCCGCAATGTGGTGGAAGAAATGAACCGGGTAGGCATGGTCGTTGACTGTTCTCACAGTGGCTATCGCACGACCATGGAAGCCATGGAAATTTCAAAGGACCCGGTGGTTTTTTCCCATTCCAATCCACGTGCCCTGGTCGATCAGGGACGCAATATTCTGGATGAACAAATCAAGGCCTGCGCTGCAACCGGCGGAGTTATTGGCATTAATGGCGTACAATTGTTTCTGGGCGGCACCACCACCGTCGAAGCCTTCGTTGACCATGTGATCTATACCGTCGAACTGGTTGGTGCCCAACATGTGGGGATGGGCCTTGATTACTTCGAGGGAGAGGACGAAATATCCGGTTTGACGTCCAGAAACCCGGCCTTCTGGCCCAAAAGTGAAGGCTATGTTGGCGATATCGGCTGCATGGGCCTGGATGTTTTGCCACGGGCAACAGAGCTGATGTTGGAACGGGGTTTAAGTGAAGAAGACGTCATCGGCATTCTGGGTGGCAATTTCCTCTCCGTGGCTGAACGTGTCTGGAAATAGTCGACAAGCCTATCTTTTCAGCCGGTCAGCGATTGAAAGGATACGATGCATTTCACGCAACACCGGTTTTTCGATCAGTCTTCCGTCAACGACCACCAGGCCAGTGTCAGCTTCCCGGAAAGCTTCAATGATACGCCTTGCATGGGTGATGGCGGCGTCGTCCGGGGTGAAGACATTGTTCAGAATTCCGATTTGTTTTGGATGAACAGAGCCTTTTCCACTGAAACCCAGATCACGTGAACGCGCCGCTTCTACTTTCATGCCCTCTGGATCGTCAAGATCAAGCCAGGGCACATCCAATACATCCAGACCGGCACTGGCTGCGGCATGGACAATCCGTGAGCGGGCATAAAGCAATGGCTCCCAGGCATTTGTGCAGCGCAATTCCGCAGCCATATCGACCCCGCCAAAGAACAGGGCATCAATCCGCGATGAAGCCCTGGCAATTTCCTGTACTGCCTCCAGACCAGCATTGGTTTCGATGATGACATGCAGACGAGTGTCGTGGCCGCGCTCACTCAGCAGATCATCCAGCCAGACAATTTCTTCTGGTGTCTTCACTTTTGGCAGCATCAGGGCCGGCGGTGGTGTGTCCGTATGCAAGACGGCTGTGACATCCGCCAGGCCAAAGGCCTCGCGCAGGCAATTGATGCGTACGACCCGCTCAACACCGTCATCAGCCTGGGGCTCGGTAAACAGGGCCAGGGCGTTGGCGCGCGCGGCGTCTTTGTCCTTTGGCGCAATGCCGTCTTCAAGTTCGACACAGACAATATCTGCACCTGAAGCCAGGGCCTTGGGATACATGGCCGGGTTCAGACCTGGTGTGAAAATAAAACTGCGGCGCGGGCGCACTTGGCGGTCGGCATCGGTACTCATGAGGTCTCCGATATTTCAGGGTTGATCCTGTCATTGTCGAATTTGACCCAACACAGGTCAACCAGCTGAGGCGTTTTCCGTGAAATATGTTTCATGGAAAACGCACAGTCCTCTCATATGGATTCTATTTCTGCCAAACAAGAGATTCAACGTTTGTAGAAAATGCTATAGTTTACTTAACAGGGGGTTTTTTCAGTATGAACAAGGTATTTATTGGTTGTGGAGCCGGTTTTTCCGGTGACCGGTTTGACGCTGCGGGACCTGTCGTTGACACCCTGTCTGCCTGTGATGGCCCGCGTTATCTGATTTATGAAGTGCTGGCCGAGCGCACCCTGGCCATCGCCCAACGCTTGCGGCGCAATGATCCAGAGGCTGGTTATTCACCTTATCTGGATCACTATATTGAACCCATCCTCGCAAAGGCCAAAGCCAATGATATCCGCATTGTTTCCAATATGGGGGCAGCCAATCCCCTGGGCGCGGCCCGTCGCGTTTTGGCGTTAGCGGCTGAAGCGGGGCTTACAGATTTGCGCGTGGCCGTTGTTACCGGCGATGACTTGTTGGCCGTGCACACCGTGGAGACAATCCGGGAGTTGCCAACGATTGAGGGCATCGGCCTGGCTGACCGGGAGATCGTTGCGGCCAACGCCTATCTGGGTGCCCAACCCATTGCTGATGCCCTGGCCATAGGCGTGGATGTGGTGCTGGTGGGACGCACGACGGATGCGGCACTGGTGTTGGGGCCGTTGATCCATGAATTCGGTTGGGCAGCAGGCGATTGGGATCGCCTGGCGCAAGGCACCATGGCCGGGCATTTGCTGGAGTGTGGTGGCCAGGTGACCGGGGCCTATTTTGCCGATCCCGGTTTCAAGGATGTGCCAGACCTGGCCGAGGTCGGCTTTCCCATCGCCGAAGTGGACGAGGCTGGTGACATGGTCATCACCAAGGCAGCCCATACCGGTGGCCTTGTTTCACGGGCCACAGTCATCGAACAGGCCTTGTATGAAATTCACGATCCGGCAAATTATCTGACGCCAGATGTTGTGCTGGATTTAAGCAATATTTCTGTTGAAGAAATTGCACCCAACAGGGTCCGGATAACCGGGGCAAAGGGTACGCCGCCGCCGCCGACATTAAAGGCCACAATTTCCATTGATGGGGGCTGGTTGGGCGAAGGCGAAATCACCTATGCCGGACCCAATGCGCTGGCGCGGGCCGAACTGGCGGCATCTGTCATTCGCCGCCGCTGCCAAATACTCGGTATTCAGGAACCTGTGCGGGTTGATATATTTGGTGCGGGCGCTGTGCATGACAATGATATGGGCAGCAAACGCGTCCAGGCGAAGTTGCCGCTTGATGGCGAATACCGGGTGCGGGCGGCAGTGCGCGCAAGCGTGAGGAAAACCGCGCAACAAGTCTCCGATGAAGTGCTCAGTCTTTATTGTTCTGGTCCGGCCGCAGGTGGTGGTGTGCGCCAGTACGTTACTGAACATGTCAGCACAGCTTCCATTCTGATCGACCGGGATGACGTCTTGCCCCATGTGCACGCACGGGAGGTTTTCGCATGACGACCCTGGAAGTTCCCCTTCATGCCATCGCCCACGGTCGCGCCGGGGACAAGGGCAATCGGTCCAATATCAGCGTTGTCGTCTATCGCCCTGAGGCGTGGAATTATCTTGTGGATCAGGTGACCGCAGATCGTATTCTGGAGGTCTTTCGCCACAAGGGGGCCACTGGTTGTAACCGTTATGAATTGCCAAACCTTGGTGCCCTGAATTTTGTTATCGACGATGCCCTGGAAGGCGGCGTAAACGGCAGCCTCGGTATCGATGGCCACGGCAAGACTCTGTCTTTTTTACTGTTGGGGGAAATTATGGTTCGGGTGCCGATGGAATGTCTGCCGGATGGGTCACCGTACTTGTAGGGGCGCAACAACAAAATACCGTCATGCGCGGGTCAAGCCCGGGCATGACGAGCAAAGAGATTACCTGCCAATCAGGCGTTCACGTTTACCACAACGCGACCGCGGGTTTTTCCGGCCATCTGATCGGCGGCGGTGGCAATGGCGTCCCCAAGATTAATCTCGGTCATCATCATTTCGATATGACCGATGTCCAGGTCTTTGGCCAGGCGGTTCCAGGCGTCAATCCGGCGAGGGCGCGGGCAATTCACGCTATCGACACCGGCCAGGGTGACACCACGCAGGATGAAGGGCATCACTGTTGCAGGTAAATCAAAACCCTGGGCCAAACCACAGGCGGCGACGGTGCCGCCATATTTCAGACTGGCGCAAATATTGGCCAACGTGTGGCTACCTACCGCGTCGACGGCACCAGCCCAGCGTTCCTTGGCCAGGGGGCGACCGGCTTCAGACAAATCGTTGCGGTCGATCAAATCGGTGGCACCAAGGCCCTTCAGGTAATCAGCTTCTGACGCACGACCAGTTGAGGCCACAACGGTATAACCAAGTTTGGCCAGCAGGGATATGGCAACGCTACCCACACCACCGGCGGCGCCTGTCACCAGAATTTCACCCTGATCCGGTGTCACACCATTGTCTTCCAGGGCCATGACACACAGCATGGCGGTATAACCCGCAGTACCGATCCCCATGGCTTGTTTCGCTGTGAAAGCATCCGGCAGGGGGACGAGCCAGTCGCCCTTCAGGCGAGCCGTTTGGGCCAGGCCACCCCAATGCACTTCACCCACACCCCAGCCGTTCAACACGACTTTGTCACCGGTGCTGTAGTCTGCATTGCTGCTGTCTGTGACGGTACCGGCCAGATCAATGCCGGGCACCATGGGAAAGTTTCTGACAACCGGGGACGACCCTGTGATGGCCAGGCTGTCTTTATAGTTCAAGGTGGAATAATCCACCTGCACTGTTACGTCGCCTTCAGGCAAGTCATTCTCGTCGACATCGCTTAAAGCTGCACTATAGCCGTTGTCATCTTTGTTGATCAGGATCGCTTTCATGATGTCGTCTTTCTTGAATCGAAGGGGGGTTATTTATTTGCTGGCAAGAACCTAAACCTGTCTCAGCCGGAAGGGAAGATGACGGGCACGATCCACATAAATATTGTTTGGCGATTGTGGGTGGGCTAAAGCGCCAGACTGAGAGTGATCTGGTTTTGTCCGTCCTGGCGCAGGTAGCTCAGGTTCGTCGACAGGTCTTTGATAAGGGGCCAGCCCAGTCCACCAACGCGCCGGTCGATTGCCGCCAGATGGCGATCATCCTGTGGTGCGTTGCCAATCGGGTCAAATTCAATGCCGGTGTCGACGTAACGCAGGCTGGCGATATCATTCTCAACTTCAACATCCAGTTCAATATGTCCGTCCGCTTTCATTTTGCCATGATTCACGCTGTTGCTGACCAGTTCTTCAACAATCAGGGTCAGCCTGTGGCGAACAGTGGGTGCCAGACTGTAGGCAAGGCCGACCTGTTCGACAAATTCGACGGCTTCGTGGGTCAACAAAGGACCATATTGAAGTTTTCTCTGCAAAGTATCCTCAATGCCTGGGCGTCAATAATGAGTTTGAACCATTATTGCCATTATCGCCAATGTCTGCGGTTCAATGCAATACACCTTGGATTGAACATTTTTCCTGTCCATGAATTTTCCTGCTTTCTCATCGTTGCCCAGGAATTCTCTCCTCGCTTTTGTGCGGCTTTGGTATTTTAATGATGGATATATAAACGGGGGGAACGGTTTATGTTTGTGCGGACAGGATTAACGCTCATTGCAGTTCTTGGATTATTGCTGATGTTTGGGCAGCCGGGTCTGGCGGATATCGGCCAGATCAAGACCTTGAAGGGCAAAGTTGAAATCGTCCGGGGCGGCAAGACAATTGCAGCCAACGCCGGTGATGCGCTCGAACAGGCAGACACGATTGTGACAGGCCCCGATGGCCAGCTTGGCATGACATTTATTGACAGTACCCGGATGTCATCCGGGCCCAACAGTCGCATCGAACTCAGTCGTTTCCGGTTTAATTCGACCACCCATGATGGCGAGTTCAATACCCGCGTCAAACGTGGCACCCTGTCGGTCATCTCTGGCCAAATCGCCAAGCGCTCTCCCGATGCCATGAAGGTAATGACGCCTGCCTCAATCCTGGGGGTGCGGGGCACACGCTTTCTGGTCAAGGTTGATGATGCGGGAGTAGTTAAATGAGAACGGGATTGAAGGCTGGTGTTCGCGCTTCGATCTTGTTGGTGGTCGTTGCTGTCATGGCAGCCTGTGCCGCACCTCAACCTGGCCCTTCAGAATTGATCGTGTTGTTAGCGGATGCAAAAGGCAAAGTCGGCACGGTGATTGTGAACATTGGTCCGAACAAAACTGTGCTCAATACTGCCCTGGCTGCGGCCCGCGTCGGAGACGGCAAGACGCAAGCCGAAGCCGTTACTTTGAATAAAGCAGAGGTCGACAAAACATTCGCTGCTGCCTTGCAGGCGGTGCCGCCCGAGCCTGTGTCCTTTACGCTTTATTTTGCCAAAGGCAGCACGGACTTGTTGGAGAAATCCCGACCGGCCATGCGCATGTTATTGTTGGAAGTTGCAAGTCGTCAGGTGGCAGAAGTTCAGGTAACAGGTCATACGGATACGGTCGGGCGTCTGAAGACCAATGACAATCTGGCACTCAAGCGGGCCGAGGCCGTAGCTGTGCTGTTGCAAAAGCAGGACCTTGGCACCAAACGCGTGCTGACGGCGGGCCGCGGCGAGCGTGATCTATTGGTCCCCACCGGCGATAATGTTGCCGAACCCTTGAACCGGCGAGTTGAGATTATCGTACGGTAAGACGACGTTCATCCCCGATAGCGGATTGCGACGATCGTAATGTCGTCATTTGGTTCCGCTCCGGCGACAAATTCCTTGACGTTTTCATAGAGTTTTGCTGCCAGGTTTTTTGGTGAGTTGTCGTCTGCATTGTGGGTCAAGTTTTGGATCAGGCGATGGCCGCCAAACATTTTTTGACTTGCCGTCATGGCTTCGTTTACACCGTCAGTGGTCAAGACCAGGGTTTCACCGGGGGCCAGCCGGGCATGGTCCAGGGGATAGTCGAAATCATCAATCACACACAAGGGAGGCCCCCCGTCGCTGTCCACAGAAACTGTCGCCTGTCCGGGGGCAACAACCAGGGGTGCGTCATGACCGGCATTGCAATATTCAATTTCACCGGTCCGGGCATCGATGATCCCGGCAACTGCCGTCACAAACATGTAAGCCGGATTTTCTCGTGAAATTTCAACATTGGCCGTGGTCATCAGTTCTGCAACAGATGCATCGCTACGCAGGGCGGCGCTTTTACACAAGGCCTTGCTGAGCGCCATGAACAGGGAGGCTGGAACACCTTTGCCAGAAACATCGCCGATGACAAAAAACAGCCGGTGTTCATCCAGCATAAAGAGGTCATACAAATCGCCGCCTACTTCCCTGGCTGGTTCCAGAAAGGCGTGGACCTCAAGATCGTCTGGCAAGCCCTGAATGCTTTCCGGGTCGGGCAAGATACCCATCTGGATTTCCCGCGCGGCATTTAGTTCGCCAGACATTCGGGCATTGTCTTCCCGTTCAATTAGCAGGTTATGTGCCATCACACGACGGTCACGATCTTCTTCGATCAGCTGCGCAATCATCATCACGAGATATGTGAGTAACAGGCTGAGAATAATGAAGCCC
Organism: Alphaproteobacteria bacterium; assembly: GCA_018650465.1. Lineage (GTDB taxonomy): Bacteria > Pseudomonadota > Alphaproteobacteria > UBA2966 > UBA2966 > JABILA01. The sequence continues at coordinate 30,368 of JABIFY010000041.1, read as the reverse complement.
GGATCAACGATCTGTCGGGCGAGGCGGAAATATTCGAACCCTACAAGCAAGGCCAGCATAATCGTGATTATCGTTGCGGCTGTCATGAAGCCGGTACCCAGGATGGGGCCAAAAGCGATCAACAAACCTGCCGCCAGCAGCAGCAGCATCACCTGGGTTGCCGTCGAATCTGGTTCTTTGATCAGACGCAGGCCATACAGCAGATTTTCAACAAACTGCGCCTGTATTTCGACGCCATCCATACGCGCCGTCACCGGCGTGGCATAGACATCTGCAATGCCCAGTCCCGTGACGCCAATCAGGACAAGTTTTTGGGCCAGAATATTTTTGTCGACCGAACCGTTCAGTATTTTTTGAGCTGAAATGCGTCGGCGCGAATCGGCGGCTGAAAAATGCAAATCAACCCAGCCATCTCTTGCTGTCGGCAAGGCAACCTGCCCGATACGAATGCCCGTGATGCCCTCAGGCACCGCATCCGTCTCAATCCAGTTGGCCCCGATGGCCGCCCGGATCAACTCAACTGCCATGGTGGGGGCCATCTGGTCGCCGATCCGGATGACGGTTGGCATTCGGCGCATAATGCTGTCTGGATCCTGTATGGAATTCAGATAACCAAAACCCATGGCTGCTTTTTCAATCAGGGCGACGTTGGTCAAGTGGTCAGGGAAGGTCGTGAGGAAATCTTGCGGTTTGTACCCCCTGATCTGCACCGGGGTTTGTGGTGCAGGGGCCAGGGTGTCTGGCTGTTGCTTTTTCGTCAGGGCTGCCCGGCCGAGCACAACCGGCCAGCGGGCAATGGTTTGCGCGAGGATGGCATCATTTGACGGCAAGCCGGAAAGCCTTTGTCGTAAATCAGCAGCCAGGCCAGGATGCTCAGCGGCAAAGCGGCTCGGTGACAAGCGATCCGCTTCCGGCATGATGATATCCAGGCCAATGGCCAGAGGCTTCATCTGTCCGACCTTGTTGATCAGTTCAGCCAAACGGGTCCGCGGCCACGGCCACTGACCCTGTGCCTTCAACGTTGCTTCATCAATATCGACAATGATCACAGGCAGGTTTTCGACGATGCGTGGCGATAACCGGTGATAAAGATCAATCAGGCTTTGGCCAATGCGATTGAAGCCGCTCTGGGCAACAACGGCTTGTATCAAGATCATCAGACACAAGGTAATCACGGCGACGATACGACCGTGCTCCGCCGCCAAGCCACGGGCCAGGGCATGGTTTGACCAGCCGGACGCAGGGTTCAGTGGGGTGCCAGTGGCCACGACATCAAATCACGATTTCAAGGCCGTCATAAGCTGACGAGACTTTCAATTCATGCCCGTCTCGAATGATTTCCTCATAACGAATGGTTTCGGTGAGAATATCCGCAAGGGCCTTGTCACCAAACACGGGTTCATGGTGGAACATGCAATAATGTTTCACACCTGCGCGATGGCAAAGGTCAACACCAATAATGTTGCTGGAATGACCCCAGTCCTCTTTGACAGAAATCATGTCGGCCATGGTGTACATGGCATCAAAAATTACCAGATCAGCAGCCTTGAAGAATTCAACAAATTCAGCTGTTTCAGTTTCTGATTCCAGTTTGTGTTCGGCGTCTGTGGAATAAACAACGGCCTTGTTGTCATGTTCGAAGCGATAGCCATAAGAATCACCATGATGGGGCTGCACAATTGTGTGGACGGTCACATCTCCACATTGAAAAGGCTCGCCAGGCGATAGTTTGATAAGCTCAATATCCGCCCCCAGAAAATCAAAATGAACCGGGAAGCAGGGGTCTTCTTGCTGTTTGCGCAAGGCTTTTTCCAGGGTGTCGTGGCCACCATGTATGCGTAACTTGTTGCCGGGAATGTAGGCGGGTGGGAAAAAAGGCAACCCCATAATGTGATCCCAATGGGGATGCGACATAAAAATATTATAGACTTGCGGTTTGCCCGGGCCATGCTCCTGCATGATCTGCTGACCCAGTTCACGCAGGCCTGATCCCATGTCACAGATAATATAATCCTGGTCCGACGCTTTGATCTCGACACAAGATGACGATCCACCAAATCCGCCGCGTTGATGAAAGGCAAGCTCAGTATCCATGAAGTTGTCGATGGCGGCATCATCCGTAAATGATTTGCCATTGGCCTTTTGCAGCGCCTGGAATATTTTCCTGCGGACGCCATCGCCGTTCAGGGAAACGGGCAGGGAACCCCTTGTACCCCAGAAATGTACCTTCATCTGTTATCCCTCGCCCGCGGCAGCATAGGCGGCAACAGCTGCATCAGAAAAACCCTTGATCGCTTCGGCGGTTGTCTCGAAGGTCTTGAAGACAAAGTGGAAGCGGCTGATTTCGAATATTTCCTTCATGTCGGGCTGCAAAGCCGAAACGACAATGGTCAGATCCGTTTTCTTACTTTCCTTTGAGGCGATCATCAACGCCCGCAGGCCGACGCTGCTCATGTAATCTATACCGCTCAGATCAAGAATGATGTGTTTGTCGGCAGCTGCACATTTTGTGACATGTTCCAGCAATTCAGTCTGGAAAACCTCGGCACTTGTGTGATCCACCCGCCCGGTCGGGGCTAAGATGATGACTTCGGAATAATCCTGTGCGTCCATGTTGCTCAATGTTCCCTCAAAGCAAAACCGGACATAGATTATTGATGATTTTCGGTCCATTGCCTACTGCGAGGCGGCAGGAAATTTGTGCGACCATTTCATTGCTTCCGGGTTCAATTCTACCTGTGCGACAATAAGGCACACAGCAATTTCAATCCCGCACTGCTATATCAGCATTATATTATTCAAAGGGATTGAGACCATGACTGGCGTAATCAGAAATCGTGTTGCACGCATTGGAATTTCACTGTTTGCCGGGGCGCTGGCAATGGCCTACAGCACCGACAAGGCACTGGCTGCCGATACATTTGTGGACGCGCTAACAGGTGGAAAGCCTGTTGCCGATCTTCGGCTACGTTATGAATCTGTTGATCAGGCAGGCCTGAGCAACGATGCAGATGCCCTGACCTTGCGGACCAGGGTGGGCTATGGCACGGCAGATTGGCAGGGCTTGAGTGCTGCCTTTGCCGTCGAAAATATCTCTGCTTTGGGCAGCGAGGATTACAATGACACAATCAATGGCAAATCGACTTTTCCGACTATTGCTGATCCAGAGACCACTGAAGTGGATACGGCATGGATCAGATACACAGGTCTTGCCAATACCAGTTTAACTTACGGTCGGCAAAAAGTGATTCTGGACAACGCCCGCTTTGTCGGCAATGTTGGTTTTCGCCAAAATCAGCAAACCTTTGATGGTCTGGTCGCCAGCAATTCATCCCTGCCGAAAACAACCCTGATCTATGGTTATGTCTACAATGTGAACCGGATTTTTGGCGATGATGCCAGCCTGGGGGATTTGTCGACCCGGACCCACCTTGTGAATATCTCGAACCAGAGTTTCAAACCCGTAAAGATCACCGGATATGGCTACTTTCTGGATGTACACCGGGTTGCCAGCTTGTCGACCCGCACATTGGGTCTGCGGCTGACGGGCAAACAAAATTTGCCAGGCGATGAGTTTAAACTGCTCTATGCCGTTGAGTATGCCCGCCAAAGCGATTACGCCGATAACACGGCAAATATTGGACTTGACTACAAATTGTTGGAGCCCGGCATTGCCTGGAAGTCCCTGGTTGTGAAAGCCGGGTATGAAATCCTCGAAGGTGACGGCACCACTGGCTTTTCAACGCCACTGGCAACACTTCATGCTTTCCAGGGCTTCACCGACAAATTTCTTTCCACACCAGCCAATGGTATTGAAGACAAGTACCTCAAGGCGGTCTTGACGATCCCTTTGGACGGCCCCCTGAAAGGCAGCAAAATCGCCGCACAATATCATGATCTCAAGGCCGAAAACGGCGGCAGCAATTATGGCAGTGAATGGAATTTCGCTCTGTCGAAGGGCTTCAAGACCGATTTTGGCAAAATGGGACTGGCTCTGAAATATGCTGACTATGACGCCGATACCTTCGCAACAGACACGCAAAAGATTTGGTTGTCGGTATCGTATAAATATTGAAGGTAGGGAAAGTCATTTGTAAATATTCGAGTGCTGTGTCCGAAAATATTTCTTTGCTTTGTTGGTTCGGAAAACTAGTTTAAAATATAGTTCCGGATTATTCAAAGTATACAGTACCGTACATGACTTCCATTGGTGATCAGTTGTCTGACTTGGTTGATGCCGAAAAACTGGCATTGCTGGAAAACGTCGTTGAGTCGATTGACCAGGGGTTTGTTGTCTGGAATGACGACAACAAAATGGTTTTGTGCAATCAACTGTTTCGTGAATTATGGGGTTATCCTGATGAAGTCGCCGCCCCCGGCATAAGCTCTCAGGCCCTTTTGCGATATCACCTTGATCATAGCCCCTCTGCATCCGGGTATGATGATGCAGCCCGTGAAAAAGAAGTTGATCGCAGATTATCCCTTATTTCTAACTCCGTTGATGCCGCTAGCAGTGAGCAATACTCTCACTACAATGGACGGGAAATTCTGATCCGGCGGTTCTCTGTAACCGGACTTGGCAAGGTCGCCACTTATTCAGATATTACAACGGTCAGAAATGTGGAAGAGGCACTCATCCGGAAATCCGGACAGCTGCAATCGACGTTGGACGCTGTGGACCAGGGCGTCGCCATTTGGGGAGAAGATGAGGACCTGAAGCTGGAATTATGTAACAACCGTTTTCTGGAACTTTGGGGTTATCCTGAAAAGATGGGTAAGCCCGGCATCCCGGTCATGGAGTTTCTGATTTATAGTGCCGAGCATGGTGAGTTTGGTCCAGGCGACCCTGTTGAACTTGCCATGAAATATATGATCGCCAAACGGTCCTTTTTTAAGGAAAATATTGATGATCTGCACACGACGCGCGCAGGCATAACCCTCTATGTCCGTCGACGCTTCGTGCCGGGTTACGGCTCGATCTCAACGTTCACTGATGTGTCTTCCCTGAAAGATACAGAAGATGATTTGCGTCGGGCGCAGGATCAACTAAACCAACAGATTGAAAAACTGAAACGCCGTGAAAACGAGCTGGAACTACAAAAAAATTATCTGGAAAAGCTAAGCGTCGATCTGGATCGGGCACGCAGTGAGTCGGTCAAAATGAATCAGGAAAAGGATCGCTTGTTCTCGATACTGGCCCATGATCTGTTAAGCCCCTTTAACGCCATAATTGGTTTTTCCAGCTTGCTGAAAATGCAAGCGGGAAAAATGGCACCGGAAAAGATCATCGAATCGGCAGATGCGATAAATGAGTCGGCGACCGGCTTGCATCTGTTGCTGGCCAACTTGCTGGAATGGTCACGTACGCAAATGGACGGTGCTGTCGTTGATCTGACACTGGTTCAACTGCATGAGGTTGCAGGCGAAGTCCGGGATTTGTTCACTGCTTCAGCAGCCCAAAAGAACATTTTGATCATTGATCAAATCCAGCCTGTGGCAATGACGACCGATCGGGACATGATTGCGGCGGTATTTCGAAACCTGATGAGTAACGCCGTGAAATTCACGCCCGAAGGTGGCTCCATTACCATCATGACGGCCATTGATGGTCCACAGGCGGTTATGGGCGTATCAGACACCGGTATCGGGATGCCGCCGGAAGAGGTGGAGAAGGCCTTTACTCTGGAAAGGGTGAAATCCTTGTCCGGGACTGATGGTGAAACCGGGACAGGACTTGGACTGCAGGTTTGCAGGGACTTTGTCGAACAATTAGGTGGCAATATTTCCATAAGCAGTAAACAAGGTGAAGGCGCTGAATTCAGAGTTCTTTTGCCGGTTTCCGGGCCAGAAACCACGGGCGTAGACAATTCCGGATAATTTGCGGGTGTCCGATAATAACTTTCGCTATATCGGCCACTTTGCCCTATATTCCGCGATATAACCTCCCCTATGCCGGTTTAAGACCGATATTTGATGCCCGAAGCAAGAAGTTATTGCACCTTTGATCTCGTGAAAGACAGTTCACGACGGCTTCGGCTTGCCTTTTCTGTTGTGCTGATCGCGGGCATGGGTGTGCTGTTCACGGCATCGGCAATAGCGGAAGTTAAAGTCCGGTCCTATGACAGGGGCAAGAAGACAGAACGTTCGGTCTCCGGCAAGAGTGGGGCGAACGGAGTCACAGGCAGGGCAACGGGTCGTCATAACCTGCGAGGGCGTGAGGGACGGCCAGCGCCTGAGGATGACTTCGAGCCCGGTGAAATTCTGGTGGCCCAAATGCCGCGCAAGTTCCAGGCAAATATGGTAACCCTGAAACTGAAATTAATCGAGAAAATCACGATCCCGAAACTCAATCTGGAAGTGATGCGCCTGCGGTTGCCAAAAGGCAGTTCAGTCAAGAAAATGATTGGCAATTTAAATGCTCGGTATCCTTCGGGGATTATCGATGCGAACCATCGATACGATCTATCGGCCACCAATACCCGTTTGCGATTTCCACGCCAGGTTGCTGGCTGGTCCAAAGTTCCGGCGAATTGTGGCAAGGGTGTACGCATTGGCATGATTGATGGTGCCGTTGATGTTCGAAATCCGGCCCTCAGGGGGCAAAACATTGTTTACCGGTCGTTCCACGACAAGACACGCAATCCCTCCCAGGATGGACACGGGACGTCGATCGCCACCTTGCTGATCGGTAAGCCCATGCGCAATGGCTGGTCCGGTTTGTTACCAGGAGCCCAGTTGTTTGCCGCCAGCATGTTTGAAGTCGACCGTCAGGACAAAACCGTTGGCAACAGTGGCGGCTTGCTCAAGGCCCTGGACTGGCTGATCAGTAACAATGTGAAAGTGGTAAATTTCAGTATCGCCGGTGCGGACAATAAAACCGTCGCCAGGGCCCTGAAGAAGGCGCGCAAGTCAGGCATGGTTTTGATTGCTTCCGTTGGAAACTGGGGAGCAAAGAACAAGCCAGCCTATCCGGCGGCGTACCGCGATGTGGTTGCTGTCACGGCTGTCGGGCGTCGAAACAGAATTTTTGCTAATGCCAATCAAGGACGCTATGTCGATTTCGCAGCCCCCGGCGAAGGCGTCTGGGTGCCTGTGGGGCCAAAAGGACAATTGGGCGATGGCACGTCTTATGCGGCGCCGTTCATTTCCGTGCTGGCTGGCTTGCGCGTTGCACAAGGCCAGCGGGCAGACCCGGAAATCCTGCGCCGCAGTCTGCGCCGTGAAACCGTTGATCTGGGCAAACGGGGACGGGACAAAGTTTTTGGCTGGGGTCTCGTCAAGGCACAGCCGTCTTGCACGACAGACTGAAAAGCATTGATAAGGTGGGGGCGTGAGTAACAGTTCGGTTCTGGGCGTATCCAGCTGCCACATTTGCGCGGCGGAAAATCCACTGACAAACAAGTTTTGCGGGGGCTGTGGCACGCAACTGCCCGACACCTGCCCTTCATGTGGCAGTGAAATACCAGCGGGTAATAATTTCTGCGGTAATTGCGGCTTTGATGCGCGTAACACCGACCAACCGTCGGCAGTCACCACCCCGGTCTCTGAAAAAAATCAGCCAGCGGTTAGGGACGGAGCACCTGCCAGGGAAGCAGCGCTCGCCAGGGAAGGGGCTGCCGAACGACGTCACCTGACGGTTATGTTTTGTGACCTGGCGGATTCAACAGAGTTATCCGGCCAACTGGACCCGGAAGATTTGCGTGACGTTATTGCTGCCTATCAGTCTGCTGCTGCGGCACAAATCGAAAAATGGGGTGGTTATATTGCCCGCTATATGGGGGATGGCATCCTGGTATATTTTGGTTATCCCCAGGCGCATGAAGATGACCCTGAACGGGCGGTTCATGCCGGCCTGGATATCATTGCAAAAGTAAATCATCTGGATGTCCGCCCTGACCTGGCCCTGCATGTACGCATCGGGGTTGCCACCGGTGTGGTCGTTGCAGGTGATATCATTGGTGAAGGGGCGTCTGAAGAACGCGTTGTTCTTGGGGTAACGCCCAATCTGGCCGCGCGCCTTCAAAGCCTGGCAGAATATGACACGGTTGTTATAAGTGACCGGACGCATCGTTTGACCGGTGGCTTTTTTGATTACGAAGATTTGGGTCCACATCAACTGAAAGGCATTAAGGATCCGGAAAATGCCTGGCGGGTAACGGGCACAAGCCAAACCACAAGCCGTTTTGAAGCGACAACCGAAGCAGGCCTTAGTCCGTTGGTCGGTCGGGAAGAAGAAATTTCACTGTTATTGGGCCGCTGGCGACAATGTAAATCGGGCGAAGGTCAGGTGGTGATGCTGTCAGGCGAGGCCGGGGTCGGCAAATCCCGCATCGTAGAAGCTTTCTGCAGACGCATTGAAAATGAAGATCACGGCACGATAACCTTGTCCTGTTCGCCTTTTCACAGCAACACAGCGCTTTATCCGATTATCGGCTGTCTTGAACGTGTGATGAATATTGAGCGACAAGACCCAGCCGCCCTCAGACTGCAAAAGCTGGACGATTTCGTCAGTGCGTGCGGGTTGGAAACCGACGACATCGTGCCTTTTGTGGCCTCCGTGATGATCGAAGGGGCAACCTTGCCGGAAGAACATTTGGGTGGCACACCGGAACAACAACGCCGTCTGGTCTGGGATGCCCTGCTGTCTCTGCTGGAGGCCCAAACCCGTCAACGCCCCCTGATCATGATCGGCGAAGATATCCACTGGATCGACCCTTCCACCCAGGAATTTTGCAGTTTGCTGATCGAACGGCTGCGGGATCTCGCGTTGTTATTGGTCCTCAGTACGCGACCGGAATATCAAGCCCCATGGCTTGGCCACCCACATGTCACAACCTTTACCCTGAACCGCCTCAGCCGCAGCGACAGTGAAGCTCTGATCCGGGGTATCGCCGGAGCTGGATTGCCAGACAATGTGCTGAACCAGATCATAGAACGTACAGACGGGGTGCCGTTGTTTGCCGAAGAGCTGACAAAAACTGTTCTCGAATCAGGCTCCCTTGAATTGTTTGAAGGCAATTACCGGCTGGCGGGGAAGATGCAGGGAATCGAAATTCCGGGATCCTTGCATGACAGCCTGATGGCTCGGCTGGATCGCATGGCCCCGGTCAAGGAAGTGGCCCAGATCGCGGCCGTCATCGGGCGGCAATTTGATGAAGACATTCTGGCCGAGGTTTGCCAACTTGATCTGGAAAGCCTCAGAGCGGCGGTGGAGCAGCTTATCGAAGCGGATTTGATTGTGCGCCAAAGCTTGCCGCCGTCCGCAACTTTTCAGTTTAAACATGCACTGGTTCAGGACACGGCTTACGAATCTTTACTGAAGGCTACCCGGCAGCGTTATCACCTTGATGTCGCCAAGGCCCTGGCTGCGCGTCGAGACGGGCATGACCAGGTTGGCCACGATCAAGTGCCTGCTGAAATTCTGGCGCATCATTATTCCGAGGCACAAGCGCCGGAACAGGCTGTGCCCTTGTGGAAAGAAGCAGCGAACCGGGCTGGCGAACGCTGGGCCAATGCAGAAGCCGTCGGGCACCTGGAACGCGGTCTGGAGATGACGGCATCCATGCCTCAATCGCCGAAGCGAACCGCCCTGGAATTACCGTTGCTGCTGGATTTAATCGCGGGCTTACGTATTCTTGATCGCTATCCTGATGCCCTTGAGGCCCTGGAAAAAGCCGAAGTTGCGGCGACAACGGTTAATGATGACGAAGCCTTGGCGCATATTCACTATATGCGCGGCAATATTTATTTTCCTATGGGCAATCTTGATGGTTGCTTGCATGAACACGAACAGGCGCAACAATTTGCCCGCAAAGCCGCATCCCCGGCCATGGAAGCCAGGGCTCTCAGTGGCCTTGGCGATGCCTGGTTCATGCGAGGGCATTTGATTACGGCTCATGACAGTTTTCAGGCTTGTCTGGCCGTTGTCGAACAACATGGTTTGACGCAGATCGAGCCGGTGAACAGAGCCATGTATGGGCATTCCAAGTTATATTTGCTGGAATTGGATGAGGCCTTGAAGAATGCCATGATGGCCGCCGAGCTGGCCGTCAAGGCTGGCAATGTTCGGGCAGAAATGGTGGCCAGAGGCAGCAGCGGCGGAAAAATCCTGTTCGACAGGGGAGAATATCAAGAGGCCCGCAAACAGTTGGGGCTGGCTCTCGACATAGCCGCCAAAATTGGTGCCCGACGGTTTGAGCCTGTCAATCTTGCCGTCCTGACACAAATCGAACTGGTTGAAGGCAATCGCGCAAAGGCTGTGGATATGGCCCGCAAGGCAGTTGCGATCAGTCGGGAAACAGGTATTCGGTTTGCAGGCCCCCTGGCCATGGGGGCGTTGGCCATGGCGACGGACAGTGAAGAAGAACGGCGCCTCGCTATCAGTGAAGGCATGGCCGTGCTGGAGCAAGGCTGTGTCGGGCACAGCCATATCTGGTTCTATCGCAACGCCATGGATGCCTTGCTGGCTGCAGAAAACTGGGAGGGGGCCGAGGCTATTGCGGACGCTGCCGAAGAATATATCTCTCCTCAACCCATACCCTGGATGAATATCATCATTCGTCGGGCTCGGGTGATGGCGTCCATGGGTCGAGGTCAGGTGGATGATCAAACCATATCGGAAGCTCGCCAGGTGCTGGACGACGCGCAAGAAAAAGGGTTTATTGCTATTATTCCTGGGTTAAAGGCAGCTCTTTCCAGGGCAGCTCCTTCAAAGCATCAATAGAAACGCATGAAGACAAACACATCCACTTTTCGTCTGACCATCCTCAGGCTTTTGCGCTCGCTGCAAACGCTGTCCGGTGCAGTGGCCATTTTCATGATCCCGGTTTTATGGGGTGCCTGGTCCAAACCGACCCTGTTCATTTTCCTGGGAACCATCATTGGATCAGCGGCTTTATTCACACTGCTCAGTCAGGTGCTGCATGGCCCCATGAGCCGCGGCGAATTATAAGGCTCAACCCGCTTTACGTTTCTCATCGCCGGAACGAATGGCGGACCTGTCAATATCTGCCAGAACTTTTGCGACGGCCGCCTCCAGAGACTGATGTTCTGTATCGACCACTAATTCTGGTGACAAGGGTTCTTCGTAGGGGGCGCTGATGCCGGTAAATTCCGGAATTTCACCTGCCCTGGCTTTGACATACAGGCCCTTGGGGTCGCGGCCTTCGCAGGCGGCGAGGCTGGCTTTGACAAAGACTTCGCGGAATTTGTTGCCAACGATGGCACGGGCGTTGTCGCGGTCTTCCCGGTAGGGCGATATGAAGGCCGTGACAACAATAAAACCGGCATCGGCAAACAGGTTCGCGACTTCGGCGATGCGACGGATATTTTCCGTGCGGTCGACCGGGCCAAAACCCAGGTCATTATTCAGACCCTGGCGGACATTGTCACCGTCCAGCACATAAACCTGGTCACCTCGTTCAAATAACTTGCGCTGCAACGCCATGGCGAGGGTTGATTTGCCCGATCCAGAAAGTCCGGTCAGCCACAGCACGCCACCGGCATGGCCATTGGCTTGCAGACGCTCGACTTGCGTGACGGTTTGATCGACGGCGGTCAGGTGGCGGGCCGCGGCAAGGTCGACCGCGCCTTCAAAGATACAGCCACCGACAACGCGATAGTCCCGCACCAATACACCGCGCCCGGTGGCCCGATGATCAACAAAGGCATCCAGCGCCATGCGAGAACGACTACGCAAGGTCACATCGGCAACCGCATTGTGGCTTATCTCGTTGTTGACTGGATCGGGCTGCAAAGTCTCCACGTCGATAACACGTCTGATATCCGCGACGGTCACCGTGTGTTCGGCGGTACCCAGTTTCAACACCAGTCGGTCGCCCTTGTTCAAGGGTATTTTGTCCAACCAGAACAAGCGCACATTCAGGGTGTTGGTTTCAACAGGCGTCGCATTTCGATGACTGGCAATGTGCCCACGCTCAACAAATATTTCTTCATCCAGGGTCAGGGCGATGGATTGTCCGGCCCCACTGGTCAAACTCGTGCTCAGACTGGCAGAAGGGTTGTTCGTCTGGCCCGGATCGATAATGGACTGCACCCTCGCCGTTTGACCGCCCGGTGAAAACTGTAATTGATCGCCGACCCGGATCAGGCCGCTGGTAATGCGACCCACCAGATAACGCTGATCGCCCTGGCGATAAACATCCTGGACAGGGAAACGCAATCCCTGTTCGGTAGGGGCGTTCTGAGCCGTAAAGCTGTCCAGGGCGGAAACAACATTATTACCCTTCCACCACCCCATGCGAGATTTGCCCCGATCGTCAGATCGCTTGTTGATATTGATGCCATCACGGGCGGAAACCGGAATAATCGCTTTGGCAGCAATGCCAAGTTCACGTAGATATTTACGAATTTGCGCTTCCACAGTCATAAAACGTTCCTGCGAATAGTTCACCAGATCCATTTTGTTGATGACAACTGCAACTTCAGGCACACCCAGCAAATGCAGCAAATAAGCATGCCGCCTGGTTTGCTCCGACACGCCCTGTTCTGCATCAATTACCAACAAGGCAGCGTCGGCGGCGGCCGCACCGGTGACCATGTTCTTGAGGAATTCCTTGTGGCCAGGCGCATCAATTATCACATAGCGACGGTTTGGCGTTTTGAACCAGATGCGGGTGGTATCAAGGGTGATGCCCTGGTCGCGCTCGACCTGCAGGGCATCCATGACATAGGACCACTCAAAAGCCACACCGCGTCGGTCAGCCTGGGCCTTTAACTCTTCAACTTTGCCCTCGGGCAGACTGTTGGTGTCGTGCAACAATCGTCCAACAAGGGTTGATTTGCCGTGATCGACGTGGCCGACAATGACAATAGGCAAGGGTGTCAGATCGATTGGTTCGCTATTCGTTGTCATGTTCGTATTTCCTACAGGTAGCCGTGCGCACGCAGGCGCTCGAAGGCATCTTCTGCCTCGTGGTCCATGGCCCGCCCGGCCCGTTCCGGCGCGCGCGTCGCTTCCAGTTCTTCGATAATTTCATCAAGGGTTGTGGCGGTGCTGTCGATGGGAAAGGTAATGCCTTCTTCGCCGAGAGACCTAAACCGCTTGCCGTCTTTGGCAAAATACAGTGGCACCACCGGGATATCCTCGCGCTGGATGTAGCGCCAGATGTCAACTTCGGTCCAATGCAACAGGGGATGTACCCGGATGTGCGTGCCTGGCGGAAAATCAGTGTTGTAGTGATTCCACATTTCCGGTGGCTGATCGCGAAAATCCCAGGCACCGTCTTCACCACGCGGGCTGAACACCCGTTCTTTTGCGCGGGTGGCCTGTTCGTCGCGACGAATACCGGTGATCAGGGCCTGGAAACCATACCGCTTGACGGCTTGTTTCAGACCAAGGCTCTTGCGGGCGGCAAAACGTGATGCCGGCTCCAGGTCGATATCGACGTCTTCAATGGGCGGGCAATCATCGTCAATAAGATCAAGCTGCCATTCCTTGGCATATTGTTCCCGAAAGGCATATGTTTCGGGAAATTCCTTGCCCGTATCCAGATGGGCGACGGGGAAGGGGAGTTGGCCCAGGAAAGCCTTTTGCGCCAGGCGGATCATGACATTACTGTCTTTGCCCAACGACCACAGCAGGGCCAGCTTTTCAAAACGGTTTTTCGCTTCCCGCAAGATGTAGATACTTTCAGCCTCGAGGGCATCAAGGTGGTTCATATGTCTATTCCGATGTTCCTGAATTCCGTGTTGGCTAAGTGAATGCCGCATTCTGTTTTATCTTGTCCGCGCCAGCGTCCGGCCCGTGGGTCTTCGCCTGCGGCAACCCGGTCTGTACAGGTCATGCAGCCAATAGACAGAAAACCATCGGCTTCCAGGGGATGTTTGGGCAGCTTGAATTCGCTGAAATAGTCTTCAACCATTTCAGCGGTCCAGTTTGCCAATGCGTTGACCTTGATCTTGCCATCGGCAACCTCAAATCGCGGCAGGGCTTGCCGGTGATCTGATTGTTCGCGGCGACGGCCGGTAAACCAGGCGTCGTAATTTTGTAAAGCAGCGTTCAAGGGCGCCACTTTGCGAATGGCACAGCAGGCATTTGAATTTTGTGACCACAGGATGCCTTGCGGATCATGGATCGACACGTCGCCATTCAACGGCTTCAGGCTGGCCACATTTTGCAAACCCATTTGATCGATTAACTGGTCGCGATAGCGCAAGGTTTCGCCAAAGTGTTTGCCTGTATCAACGAACAAGACAGGCGTTTTTTTGTCGGCTTGCGCCACCATATGCAACAGCACCGCCGAGCCTGATCCAAAGGAGGATACCAGCGTAATGCGGTCGCCAAAGACGTCATTTATGGATCGAGACACAAGTTCACGCGCACCCAAGTTTGCATATTTTTGCTCAAGGGTACGGGCATTCCGGTCGGGATCAAAACCTGGTTCAAGGTTGTGTATGGCAAGGGCGGTCATGATCCTGACCTATTCCGCTGCCGTCTGAAAGGAAGACATTTCAGGTGCCGTGATGTCTGACTGTAAACGCACAGTTATACGGCCTACAGCCACTGACCAGGCTTCGGCTTCGGCTTGGTCACGGGCTTCGATGGCGTCAAAGCCAACCCGTTCAAGGGCTGCAAAAACATCGCGGACCAAGGGACCGGTGGCGCGAAGCTCACCTGTGAAGCCAAAGCGCTGGCGCAGTAGTCGGGCTTGTGAATAGCCCCGGCCATCGGCAATGCCGGGGAAAGACACCGCCACCAGATCAAAGTGATCCAGATCAGCGGCGATTTCGCTGACATCAACTTTGCCAGTGAGGCGCAGGCCCAGTGGACGCCTGGCGTTGATCAGCTGGTCGCGATCAGTCTGCCATCGTGCCAGCGAAACAATAGCCAGACCTTCTTCTGGCAACACTTCGTCATCGGCCAGATTCTGCCAGTCGTCGATAATGATTTCACCGTGTTTCAGAATGGGCATAGAGGCTCTCCTTGAAGGGGCTGGTGCCGAGGCGTTTCACGGTGTCGACAAAAAGTTCACCGTTCTTGCGGACGTCGAGATAAACGGCAATCAGGTTTTCGATCACATCGGGGATTTCGTGGCCGGCGAAACCGGGTCCGACAACCTGACCAATGGCGGCTTCTTCATCTGCCCGGCCACCGACTGTGACCTGGTAGAATTCTTCACCCTTTTTCTCGAGGCCCAGAATGCCGATATGGCCCACATGGTGGTGGGCACAGGCGTTGACACAGCCGGAAATCTTGATCTTCAATTCGCCAATATCATGCAGGCGCTTCAGGTCATCCAGGCGTTCGGTAATGGCCAGCGATACGGGAATGGAACGGGCGCTGGCAAGGGTGCAAAAATCCATGCCAGGGCAGGAGATAATGTCGGTCGCGAGGCCCGCATTGGCCGTTCCCAGCCCAACTCGCTGCAAGGATTGCCACAGGGCAGGCAAGTGGTCCCGGCGCACATGTGGCAAGATCAGGTTTTGTTCGTGACTAACGCGGATTTCACCAAAGCTGTAGGCATCAGCCAGGTTGGCCAGCACATACATCTGTTCAGCGCTGGCGTCCCCTGGGGCAATGCCAAAGGCCTTCAGTGAGACCGTGACGATATTGTAGCCGGGCTGCTTGTGGGCATGCACGTTGGTGCGTTGCCAGTCGATAAATCCGGGCTCCTGCACCTGATGATCCGGGTCTGGCGCGTCAACAACTTCAAAAGCAGGGGGCTGGAAGTTATCACGGATGCGGCTGACTTCTGATTGGGGCAGTTTCAGGCCGCTGTCACGTGTGGCCAGCCATTCGTCTTCGACCAGGTCGCGCACAACTTCAGCGCCCAGTTCATGCACCATGATCTTGATGCGTGCCTTGTACTTGTTGTCGCGACGGCCGAGCTGGTTATAAACCCGCAGGATGGCTTCCAGATAGGAAAGCAGGTGATCGCTTGGCAGAAATTCACGAATGACTTTGCCCAGCATAGGCGTACGGCCGAGACCACCGCCCACCATAACCTCAAAACCGATCTGGCCGTCATCGTTGCGCACAAGTTTCAGGCCGATGTCATGCACGGCAGTAGCTGCGCGGTCCTTGCCGCCACCGGATACAGCGATTTTGAACTTGCGCGGCAAAAAGGCGAACTCCGGATGCAGGGTTGACCACTGGCGCACGATTTCGGCCCAGATCCGGGGATCATCAATTTCGTCGGCTGCGGCCCCGGCAAAGTGATCCGCCGTGACATTACGGATGCAGCTGCCACTGCTTTGGATCGCATGCATTTCCACGGTGGCCAGTTCAGCCAGGATAGCCGGTGTGTCTTTCAGGGACAGCCAGTTCAGTTGCAGGTTCTGGCGCGTGGTAAAGTGGCCATATCCTTTGTCAAAGGTCCTGCTGATATCGGCCAGCTTGCGCAGTTGCCTGGAAGACAAGGTGCCATAGGGGATATTGATGCGCAGCATATAGGCGTGCATCTCCTGATAGAGACCATTTTGCAGGCGCAGGGGCCGGAACTCGTCTTCATTCAGGGCACCTTCAAACCGGCGCTCAACCTGTTCCTGAAACTGGGCGGCGCGCTGATCGACCAGCAATTGGTCCTGGGCTTGGTAGGTATACATATACCGGCTCCTGTAAGCTGAGAGGGGGTCAGGCGTGGTGGGGTGTGACGTGGTGAGGTGAGACTGTGGGACCGTTAACCCGGATACGTTCGCGGAAGCGCAGCGGCACAGGCACGTCGATTTCGTCAGTGTCATCAACATCGATGGCATAAACGCCCACGACGTTCTCGCCGATCTTGGCGCGGTCGACGATTTTGAGAACGTCTTCAACTTCGCTGTCTTCTGTGATGACACGGGCTGCCGAGATTTCCGTGCTCCAATCAAAAAGTTGGTTCAGGTAAACGACGATACCGGTGTCGAGGCGGTTGGCTGTGATGATCCTGGCCGTCATGGGAGGCTCCTGTCCTAATTTGTCTAATTATTATGTGCTAAACTTTGTATCACATAAATATTTGGTGTTTACAAACAGTAAATCAATAAACAGTGTGAAATAAAATAAAACACATATTATTAGTGTGTATTATAATAATCTGTAATCCTTAACTGAAGCGGCTTCAGCCGAAACTGACCAGAAATCGGGTCAGAAAATTAGTCAGAAAAAAGTTTGATGTTCGCTTTCAGGCGACCTTGGAACTGTGAATTATCAACAATGGCGCTATCAACCGGGTGGGATGGGGACTGTCCATTTTTGACATCCAGCACAGCGGCTACAGCAGACGCACCGATGCCTGCAAAACACTGATCCGTCCAACACAGGGCGTGGGGTGTCAGGATGACGTTATCCAGTGCAAGCAAAGGGTCGTCGGCCATGGGAGGCTCCGGATCAAAAACATCCAGGGCGGCACCTGCGATGGCATTGTTTTGCAGGGCGTTGACCAGCGCCTTTTGATCGACCAATGGGCCGCGGGCTGTGTTGATCAGATAGGCGGTTGGTTTCATCATTGCCAAGCGTTCAGCATTGACCAGATGGTGGGTTTCATCGTTGTAAGGCGCATTGACGGTGATGAAATCACTTTCCCGGAACAGGGTCTCCAGATCAACCATGCGGGCATTTACAGATGTGCCAACAGCCGGATCTACATAGGGATCAGTGTAGATAAAATTCATGTCCAGGGGTGCGCACAAGCGAAAAACCTCAGCGCCGATGTTGCCAAGGCCGATGCTGCCAAGGGTTTTGCCCACCAAGCCCATGCCCATGTGATCGACGCGCCGGGCGAAACCCTCAGGTCCCTGCCGTACCAGACTGTCCTTGACGAACAGTTTACCTGCCAAAGCCAGTATGAAAGTCAAAACAGCTGCGGCCACCGGACGGCGTACGCCATCTGGCGTGATGGCCACCGCAATGCCTGCCTTGCTGCAAGCGCCTACATCAACCGTGTCATAGCCCACTCCAAAACGTGCGACGATCCCCAGACGACCATTGTGCGGAATACTGTCGCCATCAAATGTTGGCATTAACAGGATCAGGGCATCAAAATCAGCCACATCCTCTGCCGCGATCCGACCGTCTCTGGACGGAATGTATGCGACGTCAATATTGCTGTCCGCGTAAAGCGGTGCCAGATCAAAGTCCGGGAAGGTGAGGCTGCCATCTTCACTTCGGAAATCTGCGGACAGGGCAACCCGGAAGGTGTTCATTTTTTGCGCTTGCCTGATGCGGTCTTGTCAGATTTTGGTGCGCAGGCTGCCCGCAAATCGCCAATGCCTTCGGTCAAGGCTTTCTGATAGGTCCAGACATCACCGGCGTAACAGATAATATCAAAACCCTTTTTATGGAGGGCCGCACCGGCGGGCGCATTATCGACCAGTTGGGCGAGGGACTTGCCGTGTTTTTTTGCGGCCCGTCGCACTTTGTCGACGGATTTTTTGAAGAGGGGATTATCAAACTCTCCGGGAATACCCAGAGATGAAGACAGATCGAAATGCCCGACCCACAGAACGTCCAGCTGTTTGACGGCGGCGATCTCATCGACATTTTCTATGCCCTCGGCCGTTTCAATCAAGGCGACAAAAGCCGTGCGTTTGTTGGCTGCCTGAAGTTTTTTCGCCGCACCGCCAGTTGTATAGCCGTCGTGGGCAATGCCCAGGGCCACACCGCGGCGACCCATGGGAGGATATTTCATATCGGCGACAGCTTGTTCGGCTTCGGCAGCGGAACCGACCATAGGCAGGATCAAACCATCGGCCCCGACATCCAGGGCGCGGGAAATGTGCGGTCCTGATTTCGACGGTGGCCGCACCAGGCTAGGGATATTGGCGGCCCGCATGGATGTGACCAGACGCTTTAGTTCGGCGTAGCCAAAGCCGGAATGCTCCATGTCGATAAAGGCAAAATCCGCCCCGGCCTGACCGATGATCTGGCCAATACCTGGTGTCTCAAATTCGAAAATGGCGTGCCCGACTTTGAGACCTCTACCGGCGAAAAGACGCTTGAGGTTATGTGATGCCACTGATATTCCCCTGTTTCAGCTAATTGGTCTTCGTGATGTATTGCGTGAATTCTGACAGAAAATGTCTACTTTTGTCCTGTCTGAAGGGCAATATTTCTAATGCATCCATTGTGGTGTCAGCCATGCCGGGCGCTTGGATGTAGAACCGGCTGATAACCGGCCAGCAAGGCGCGTACCGAAGTGGGTGGCGTCAGAACTTCTGCCGATCGTTCTCCACCAGGCTGGTGAACCACCATTCCATCATCGATATAACTCTCCATCGTCCATAATAATAACCGGTTCCCAACCCGTAGACGGATTTGATTTGCATCATCCGCCAGGCGCAGCATGGTGCCGTTTGGCAAAACAGTGACCGGGGCCTGATGCGTTATTTGTTGGCGCAGCCGGCTGACCCGTTCATTCTGAAGTCTGCGATCCAACTCAGCGGCTTTTGGAGGGCCTTCATCAAAAGTATCCGATACAGCGACAAGGTACTGGTTATATTCAAGCCGCCGACATTCAGCGCAGGGACGATGCCCGGCGGCCAGGGCCACGGCTTCATCAAGAAAAAACAATTCAGTATAACGTCGCGGGCTCATGACCACACGATGACGGTTCCGAAATTCAGTCAGGCAAATGATCCAGTGAGGATGCTTCCAGCGACTGATACCCAACTGACCGTGGTCGTCATGCAATATACCGCGGTTACCCATGAACAGGCCCCGCATTTTGTGACTGATGATTTCGCCTGTGGGCGTCACCCGGTTTTGCCAAGGCACCGTTCTATTCTCGCCACAAGTCAGAAGTCAATTTCGTCAGGCTGCCGTCTGATTTAATTTCAGAAACAAAGACGTTAAATTTGTTCAAAAAAAGCATGCGCGCCCTTCATCTTTGTCGATACCAGTCGTGATCCTGACAGTTCTTTCAGATGAAGAATATATCACAGGCATTGTAGATCAGTGAATTAACTGGTTTTTGATCGAAATTATTGCCAATAAAGCGCTGAAATCCGGGCTTTGCAGCGCGATTATTGCCCATGGGTGACCTGAACAGGTTGAAGCCGGGAACCTGATCATCTAATTCGACACCGAAAGGCATTCCGCGAACCCTTCGTCCGGGGTATAATCTTCCAAATTGAAACTGAAATTAATGGATTTTACTCATGCTTCTCGACGTTCGAACCTACACCTGCCGCCCTGGAACGCTCAAACAACATATGGAGCTCTATGCCCGTCTTGGCTTGGCGCCGCAAAAGAAATGCCTGGGTACGCCACTTGCCTACATGACGACGGAAACAGGAAATCCTAATCAATACATGCATATCTGGGTCTATGAAGACGCCGGTGACCGCGAGGCCAAACGTGCGGCCTTGTGGGCAGATGAAGAATGGCTGGCCTATACCCGCGAAAGCGCGAAACTTGGTGCCTTGATCAACCAGGAAAACAAACTGATGAACCCGGTCGGCTTTTTGCCCGACCCCAAAGCGGTTGAAAGCTGAGTATTTTGGTAGACAAGTATTTATTGGTAAGTGTTTATACCTGCTGCCCGCCTGTCAGCGAGCGGAAGGTATTGGAGGTCCGATGTCCGACGATCCATTAAGTGAATTATGTATTATGATTGTCGATGATCAGCGCGCCATGCGCATGATCATTCGCAGGCTGTTAAGTCAGGTGAACATTGAAAACGTTATTGAAGCCGAAGATGGCAGGGAAGCGCTGGATTATTTGATGCATCCCAGCAATCAAACGCCGGATTTGGTGATTTGCGATTTGCATATGGCAAATATTGATGGTCTGGAGTTTTCCAATCTTGTTCGCCGAAACAAAGTGCCGAAACTTGCCGGCATTCCGATTTTGATCCTGACAGGCGACCATGACACTTTTATGCACGAAGTGACACAACAGGCCGGGGCAACCAAAGTGTTGACCAAACCCATTTCTGCGCCCGATCTGCGTAAGGAAATCGCCTTGGCCATTGGCTTTGGCTGACCGGATCAGAGGCTAACTGCCTGGATCATCCGAGAACTGAAAAACTGCTTTCACGATGTATAGACCGGCGCCGGGAAAAATTCCCGAGGTCAAGGGTCCGTCCCGTTTCTGGCAAGTCAAAAAGCACGGGCTCCTGGTCGTGGTCGTGCCCATTTTCGCAAGTCCCGATCAAGGTTGCCATCAGGGCACCGGCCACAGGTGCATTTTTGAACTGGTTGCCGCTGGTGCCACAGGCCATGTAATAGCCTGGTAAATCAGAACGGTCATAGATCGGTATCCAGTCTTCGCTGGCGTCATACAGGGCGACGGTGCCGGACGCCTGGCCCGGAATACCCAGCGTGGGTATCCGCATGGCCATACGCATGGCCTGTACGGTCCACTGGTTGCTGAAGGCGGTATTGTAGTCGTCCGGATCATCAATCCACGTCAAGTCATCACAGGCTGGCTCCGTGCTGCCAATCACCAGCTTGTTGCCGGTTTCAGGACGGCAATATCCGCCCACATCCATATCGGCAATAAACAAGCCCTGGCTTTCAAGGTCGACGTCAGACGGACCGGGTAGATAGCAGACTTCCTTGCGCAAAGGCCGGTGGCGGACGGTCATGGTTTTATCGACCCCGGCAAGGCGGTTAATTCCGCCGCTGTGCGGTCCACCAACATTGACCACGACAGGGGCGGGCAGGGAAGTGCCATCGGCCAGTTCGACGCCATCGACCCGACCGTTACTCTGGCGAATTGCGCTGACTTGCGCGTTGAAGCGGAAGGTCGCGCCGTGGGCTTCGGCGGCGCGTTGTAAATTGTGGGCGGCCAGTTGGGGGTCGTTGACATAACCTGCCTGGGGAAAATAGAGGGCGCCCTCGACCAGTGCCTCGCCAGCTTCTGCAAAACCTGCCTCGTCAGGATGTCGCGGAGGACCATAAAGATGCAGATCAAGCCAAGGCAATTTCCGGGCAAGAGCATCAACGTCCCAGCTTTCGAAAGGCACGCCGATATCCGTCATGACCTTACGAATCAGAGAAACGAAAGCGTCGTCCTTGCCATTGATGAGCAGGCAACCTGTCTGTCGGTACACGGCGGCACCCCGTTCATCCGCATGCTCAACGTAGTCGGCCCAACGATTCCAGACCTGCGTTGATTCCCAAGCCATGGCGGACCCGGCCTCGGTCGAGTAAAAACTGCGGACAATGGCACTGGAGGCACTGGTCGAGCCATAACCGGAAGCCGGCAATTTATCGACAACCACGGGAGACCAGCCTGCCTTGGCCAGTTCAAAAGCGATCGAGCACCCGATAACGCCTGCGCCGATGACAATCACATCTCCGGATGCCATCAGACTTGCCCAGGTTCCGTCGGAGAGGGGGCATCAATTGGGTCCATCAAACCGACCAGTTCCCGAATGTCATCCAGCACATTATGTAGGTCGGCAAATTCGCCGGTGCGTGTTTTGATTTCCCGTGGCATTTCAGCAGTCGGGGCCATGGCGGCAATATCTGACGGCGTTTCGTCCGCTGCTGGTGGCGGCCCGGCGACAGGTTCATCTATTTGCACGGGGGGCACTGGCTCGGCCTCATGTGTCGCAACCGGCTCGGGCGTTTGTGGCTCAGCGGATCCAAAATCAAGAACAGGTTTAACAGATTTTGTTTTATGGGCAAGATCTGCCACTGCGGCCGAAATGGTGTCGACGTCGATGTCAGGGAGCTCGGAAGATTGTTCGAATTCTTCCGGGGCATCAAGTACAGGATCATCGATGGCCGTGGCGTTAATTTCTTCAGGCAGCGGCTGCGGTGGCGAGACATCTACAATTTCGGGTAAATCCGCTGCACTCAGAGGAATTTCTTCTTCATTGGCCTCATATTGCGGCGCGGGTTCATGCACTGGGTTTGGTGCGAGTGCGGGCTCAGGATCAAATTCAGGATCAGGATATCGTTCCAGGACCGGTTCATAGGAAGGTGCACCGGCACCGGCGGCCATTAAAGTTGCGATTCGCTCGGCCATGCCGTGCATCATAGTACGCAAATCATCCTTGTCGCCGCCTTCGATCGTGGCCAGCAAGGATATCAACATGGAGCGAAATTCTTCGTTTTCAAAACTCAAGCGTTCGTGATCGCGCCGCTGCACCCATAGATCATCGACCACGGCATCGACAAGCTGAACCAGGCGCACACTGTATTGATTGTTTTTCGCCGACTTTAACCCAAAGCGCCGCTCAGCGTCTTCCAGTCTAAGGCGCAACTCTTCAATGTTGCTCATGGCGCCCAGGATATCCGTATGTTGTCATCAATTCCAGGTTTTCTCGCCAGATTTATAAGTGTTCTCGCCCGGTCTTCTGAGGACAAGTCATCAACACAAGAAGAAAAATCTCCTGCATGATATATCCTGTCGTAAAATAAGGTGTTCACCAACCCCGCAAGATGAAGGAATAAAATGCCACGTAAACACTTCCTGCCAGGCAGGCGTCTTTGGAAACTACGATTTGTATCTGCAATTGCAACATGGATTGTGATTATTTTTGCGCCACATGGTTCGATAGCCGGTTCAGATGTGCGGTTCTTGAATATTGTCCCGCCTGTTGCCGTTCAGGAAATCACAGCTGAAGGCGGGCGGATAGTGATCGAAGGTCGCTTGGGCCAGCAATACCAAATGGCAGGGTTTGCACCACCGTTCCGGTTTGTCTTACGGGGGAAAAGGCCTGTGAGACAAAAGCCAAAGGACGGACTGCCCGATGGTGAAATTACAGTTTCAGATGATGACAAGATGCAGGGCTGGCTAACCGGACCAACGCGTCAGTATGATCACGCCGTCCTGGGGGACGACATCGAAGCGACCGGGTTCAGAATTAAAATGAATACCGGCGAGGAAATAAATTACCGGCTTTCGCCGCATCATGTGTTTGAAGATCGTCGTATAAGATTTCTGGATATTGACGGGGACAAGAAACCGGAACTCGTCGCCGTCAAAAGCGGCTTTGATGGTGGTGCCAGAATAGCTGCCTATTCAATTCGTCAGGGTCGGATTGTACCGTTTGCAGAATCCGCTGTCATCGGCAAAGCCTACAGGTGGCTAAATCCGGTTTCCGCAGCCGATTTTGATGGCGATGGCGACATTGAAATCGCGGCTGTAATAACACCGCATCTGGGCGTTCTGCTGCGTTTGTTTGTGCTGGACGGAAACCGCCTTGTCCCGGACCACGAAGCACAGGGATTTTCCAATCATGGCATTGGTATGCAAGACATGCAGCTATCGGCGGTTGCGGACGTCAACGGCGATGGCATTTCAGATATTCTGATTCCGAATGAAAGCCGTACGGCGATCAGGATTGTTACATTCGCGGGTGGTTTGTTCAGGGAACTACATTATATCAATCTAAAAGCCAAAATTACTGGCGACATGGTTTTGCTGTCCGACAAAAATGAGACAAAAGTTTTGTTTCCTTTGAGCAACGCTAATCTCGGGTTGATAATGATCAAGAATCCCGCAAGGTTGTAGGACTTTCGCCACGAACTATTCGTGCGTGGAAATTAAGGGCTGTCAGGGCCAGGTTATTTGTAATTTTTCTTGAAGTACAGGCATAGACAAAGCGAAGACAAATTCAGGTGGGGCGCGATTTTTGACAAAGATACTTAGCCGGATATATCTGCCAGCTATTCTTGTTTCACTTGTCGGCATTATCTTTGCCGTTGTGGCTCATCTGGCTGTGCTGGAATATGGCAAGTCAAAATTTGTTTCAGATTTTGAACATAATGCCTTGGAACGATTCGCGGCCGTTGAAAACCGCATCATTAATGAGCTTTCTGTCGTCAATACGCTGGTGGCCTATGTCACGCTGCAGCCAAATATTGATCGGGCCGATTTTGACCGATTAATCGAAGCTTCCAGACGCAAATTGAAAACTCATGCCTATCAGGCCCTGGAGTGGATTCCGCGGGTGCCAAGGGCTGAAAAAGAACAATATGAGGCAGCCGGGAAGGCTGATGGTTTTGCGGCCTATCATTTCAAGCAACGCTTGGAGAACCATAAAATGGGACCGGTTCCAGCGGATCGGACTGCGTATTTTCCGGTTCACTTCGTTTATCCCTATACGGGGAACGAGGGGGCACTGGGGTTTGATCTGGGATCAAACCCGGCAAGGTTAAAGGCACTGGAACTGGCACGAGATAGCAATTCAAGTGTTGCCAGTGCCCGTATCAATCTGGTGCAAATACCAAACGATCCGGCTGGTGTTCTGGTGTTTTCTCCGGTCTACAAGAATAATACAGATATTTCGACAGTCAAATTGCGTCAGAAAAATCTGCATGGTTTTGCCCTGGGTGTTTTTAAGATCAGCCTGTTGGTCGATACAGCCCTTAATTCATCGGATGCCAACAAGGCTGTGCGATCACCTGCCGGAATTGATCTCTATCTGTTTGATGGCGGGACGAACGATAAACAGGAACTCATTTACGTTCATAACTCAAGATCCAGGAAAAGCCCGGCACCCGTTCTGGACTTCGATACGGCCCGGCAAGATATTTATTTCAGTCATGAAATTATTGTTGGCGGGCGCGCATGGAAGCTGATCGCGCGCCCAACGGTCACTTCACTGGCCGCAACCTGGCATATAGCCGCAGCCGGGACATCAATCGCTATCTTGATGATTTCTTTTTTGTCCGCCGTTTTCTTCACCACGATTTCCCGCCAGAACCAGCAAGTCCGCATCCTGGTTGATCAGCGCACGGCTGAGCTGAAGGAAGCCACTCAGCGATCCCTGATCAGCGAAGCGCGTGTACGGGCTATTGTCGAAACCGTCGTTGATGGCATTATTACTTTTGATCAAAATGGCACTATTGAATCCATTAATCCGGCGGCTGCGCAAATCTTCGAATATGACGAGGCCAACCTGATCGGGGCAAAAATGTGGGTTCTGTTGCCGAGGCCTTGGCATGATGAATATGAAGGGTATCTCAAAACATACCGGAAATCCGGCGATACAAAGATTGTCGGTGGGGGGCGTGAAATTCAGGGATTGCACAGCAACGGTACTGAATTTCCGCTTGATATCGGTATCAGTGAAATGACGGTGGCAGGTCAGCGCAAGTTCACCTGCGTTGTCCGGGATATTACGGCGCAAAAGCGGGCAGAAAAAATGAAGTCAGAATTCGTATCGACAGTTAGTCACGAATTGCGCACGCCACTGACTTCAATCAAAGGCTCGCTAGGCCTGATCCGGGCCGGTGTGACGGGTGATTTGCCAGAAGAACTTGGCTCGATGCTGGAGATTGCCTACAAAAATTCGGAACGTCTGGTCTTGTTGATTAACGATATTCTGGATATCGAAAAAATCGAAGCCGGGAAAATGGATTTCAATATGGTCGATCTTGATCTCGGCTCACTTGTTGCGGAAGCAACGAATGCCCACGAGGCTTACGCCGCAGAACACAATGTGAAACTGAACCTTTCAGTTCCGGATGAACCGGCGATTGTCCATGGCGACCATGCCCGGCTGATGCAGGTGCTTACAAATTTACTGTCAAATGCCGCCAAGTTTTCTTCTGACGGCGATGTTGTTGAGGTGAAACTTGAACAGCTGAATGAGGCCTGGCGAGCATCGGTGAGCGACCATGGTGTTGGTATTCCCGATGAATTTTTGGGCAGGATATTTCAACGTTTCTCCCAGGCTGATTCATCGGATAGCCGCAAAATCGGCGGCACAGGTCTTGGCTTGAGCATTTGTAAGGCGATCATTGAACACCACAATGGCGACATCGATTTTTCATCACAAGTCGGCAAAGGGTCGGTTTTTTATTTTGATCTGCCGGTCATTGGTATCTCTGCAAGTGCGGGCCGCAATTTGTTCCTGAGTGAAAAAACTGATGGTTGATATGTCGACACTGCCCGATCTGGAAGAACGTATTCTAAAAGCATTGCAGGCTTCCGGAGTGGCTTTTGAAATAATCGACTGTGATCCTGCCTTGGCGGATACCGCGCAGTTTTGTGCTCACTATGGGTATGATCTGGCAAATTCGGCCAATGCTATTCTCGTGCGATCAAAATCAGGCGAAGAAAAATATGCCTTGTGTATTGTACTGGCTGATTGTCGGTTGGATGTGAACAAGGTTGTCAGAAAGAAGCTGGGTGCGCGCAAAGCCAGTTTTGCCGGAGCCGATGAGACTCGTGAGCACACAGGTATGGAAATCGGCGGTGTAACGCCCATTGCCCTGCCGGATGATCTTGCTGTCTGGGTTGATGCCCGCGTTATGGAATTTGACCGGGTTATTCTGGGTGGCGGCAGCCGGGCCAAAAAAGTGATTGTCGATCCAGCTTATTTTCAGGGTCTTGCCAACTGTGAAATTATCTCTGACCTCGCCAATCCGATCCCGGCTGAATAAATATCCAGCCACTATTAGATTGACGTTTACGTAAACGTTAACTACATGTTTGGTATTGGTGTATTTCAGTCTAGCAGGGGTGTTATGTCCGATCTTGAAATTATGGCAAGCGACGGATTTGCTCTTTCAGCCTCACGATTTGACGCTGTCCCGTCTCAGCGTCAGGCGCGCACAGTCGTGATTAACGCGGCCCTCGGTGTGCCGCGACAATATTATCGTACCTTTGCAGAATATCTGGCCGATCAGGGCTTTGACGTCATTACTTATGATGTACGTGGCAACGGTCAGTCCCGACCCGGCAGCCTGAAAGGCTTCGAGGCCCGCATGAGCGACTGGGCTTGTCTCGATGCGCCGGGCGTCCTTGATTGGGCGAAGTCGGCCTGGCCCGAGAATAAATTGCTGGCCATTGGCCATTCCAGCGGTGGCCAGACCATGGGTCTGGTGCCCAACATTGATCTGCTGGACGGGTTTATGGCGGTGGCGGCCATCGGCGGGCATGACGCACACTGGGCTGGGCTGAAATATTTGCCCAAACGCCTGATCCTGCGCTTAATGTGGTCGGTCATGATGCCGGGCCTTGCGCGATTGCTGGGCCACTATCCCGGCAAGCGCCTTGGGATCGCTGATTTACCTCGTGAAGTCGCCTTGCAGTGGTCGCGCTGGTGCAAGCATCCGGATTATTTGTTCAGCGATGCAAGTCTTGATTTTGCAGGCTATGCAAATTTTACGGCTCCTATCCTTGCCTTCAGCTTCCATGACGATACCTATGTGTCATCGCACTACCATCAAAGTGTGATCGGGCGTTTCAAAAAGGCGGACATTACCTGGCGCAATCTTGCACCGTCCGACGTTGGTCTGAAATCCATCGGTCATTTTGGTTTTTTCCGGGAGCCTTTGCGCGACAACCTGTGGGTCGAAGCGTCGGACTGGCTGGGGAAAGTCTGACCCAGGGCGTTTCAATTTTGATTGAAACACCTGATGCCTGTAACCCGTTGCGAGGCATAGAAAATATGAGCCGGGGCGATCCCGACAAGATCGATATCGCCTGGTCTTATTTTTCTGCCCCTGCCGCAGCTACGGGCAGGGGAAGCTCGAACCAAAAGGTCGATCCCTTGCCGACAACGCTTTCGACGCCCATGCGTCCGGCCATGGCTTCAACAATCTTGCGGGCAATGGACAGGCCGATGCCCGTGCCCTTGATGCTGCGGTCTTCCATTTCCAGGCGATTGAAAGGTTCAAACAACTCGTCATAGCGTTCTTCGGGAATGCCTTCGCCTGTATCGCTGACGGCAATGCGGATGGCGTGGGGAACTTCATTGACCGTCACTGATATGCTGCCGCCGTCGTGATTGTATTTGATGGCATTGCTCAGCAGGTTCAGCAAAACCTGGCGCGCGCGCGTGGCATCGGCCCAGACGACGGGGGAGGGGGCCGGTATTTCTGCTTCCGATGTCAGATGGTGTTGCCTGGCTTCAATATCGATCATGCCAAGGCAATTCTTGACCAAATCACCAATTTCAATTTTTTCCGGGTTCAGCTCTATAAATCCACTTTCCATGCGCGCCAGATCCAGCACCTGATCGGTGATCTCGACCATGTGTTTTCCGGCAGAGGCAATATAGCCAACAGATTCACGCTGCATATCCGTTGTTGTCTCGTCAAAACTCTGGTTCAGGACTTCACAAAAGCCAACAACAGAATTCAATGGATTACGCAGTTCATGGTTCAGGGCCGTCAGGAATTCTGATTTTGATTCGTTCGCCTTTACGGCCATGGCACGTGAAACCTCGGCTTCGTAAGCAAAGCGTTCTGATTGCGAGCGTAAAAGATAGTTAACGCGCAGGTTTCTGGAGGTGTCCCGGCTGGCAAAATAACCAACCACATTGATGATGATGGCAGAGGCAACGGCCGCCGTTATTTCTTGTCTGGCTACATCAGGTACGGCCAGAACCTGGTTCACCATGAAAATAGACAACAGACAGCCAATGAGCACCAGATAGATCATTTTGGTTGGTCTGATCAAATAGCCCAAAAATACGATGATCAGATTGCGTGTGATCAATGAGGCGGATGGCAATCCGGAATCGGCGCTGTAAATGACGGTTAAGACGAACATGCAAAAGTAAGTAACCGCGCCCATATTATCCAGACGCTGCCACGACGGCGTGCGATAGCTGAGCCAGAGAAACAGCATGGCCAGAATCCAGACGGTAATTCTCGGCACAGAAATATCCAGAAAATCGGCAGCAGAAGCCTGGCCTTGCCACACCAGGGCAAGGACAATTGCCAGCACACCACTGGCAAACCAAAGAAATATCTGAGTGCGTCGGGACGACTGGGCGAACGTGGCCATTCTGTATTCACGTTCATGGGCCGGGTCGGTAAACTCCCCGGAATACCGTCCCAGTGACGGTAAATTGTCTGACATACGGTCCCTCCGAAAAACCCCCAGGCTGTCTGCACAGGATATATATCATTAATTACATGAAAGCAGTATACATTCTGCGAACACTTCCTGCGGCGCCCTGCATTGCACCCCTCGCAGGATTGGGTTAAAAATCGGCCCAAATCCAAAATGGTCACCCCTTCCGAACCTGTCAGAAAGAATACGCACCATGGCGTCCTATCAGTACATCTACACAATGATCATGAAATAGTAATATGCTGAAATAAAACAATAAAATGAACTGGTATCAGTGTTACTAAAGTGTTACATTGGCGAAATATCAATGACTTAGAGTATGTGACTCTTACAGAAATGTTACAGATATGGCAAGTTGGTTCGCAGGGGAGGTAACTAAGATCAACAAGCAAGTAGTCGTCGGAAAGCGCCGATTGACTGGTGGTGAGAGCGACGAATATTACGCTCGAATCTGGCTGCGCAATCTCAAAAAATACAAGTATGTAAACTTGGATTCGCAGGCGCTGACGACTGCGATCGAAGTCGCAATTAGGAAGCAGGCTCTGTTTGAAGTCCGTGAAGACGAAGGGCTTTCAGTGTTCAGAACTACGGTTTCGTCGAAGTTAGTTGATTTCGAGAGCGAATATCTTCAACGCTCTGTTTCTGCTCAGAGAAAAGT
>JABIFY010000040.1 GCA_018650465.1 Alphaproteobacteria bacterium | reverse complement strand
GAACTGACGATTGTGATTACCCGCTTTGTCTTTTCCTATGAGCAGGCTTTCATGGGTGATCTGGTGCGGTTTTGGTATGCCGCCCTGTTCCTGTTCGCCAGCGCCTATACCCTGCTGGAAGACGGTCACGTCCGGGTGGATGTGCTGTATGCCGGCTTCAGGGGCCGCACCCGCGGCTATATAAACGCTTTTGGATCTGTTCTGTTGGGCCTGTCCGTCGCCTGGACCATCATGTCGATCGGCATGGATGGCAAGACCGGCATCATCAACGGTCCGATTGTTAATTTTGAAGTCTCCCAGTCTGGATTTGGCATGTATGTCAAATATTTGATGGCTGGTTTCCTGGGTGTATTTGCCGTCACCATGGCGATCCAGTTTGTCGCCTACTTCCTTGAATCCGCCGCTGATGTCCGTGAAGAACCCGGACATCAGGATCATGAATCCTCAATAGTCGCCTGAAGCAAGGAAAGCTTTCTCCGTGGAACTCCTCTTTCTCGTCTTACTTCTCGTCGTGATGGCCACAGCCTTGGGCTCTGGCTATCCCGTTGCCTTTGCCCTGCCGGGATCGGCCATTCTGACAATCGGTCTGGCTGCGGCCTGCGGTTATATGTTTGAAGGCAATGTGGACGCCTATTTTGCGCAAGGCGGCCCCCGCCAATGGCTCAGTGCCGGGGTGACAAACCTGCGCGGCGTCTATTGGGAGGTTGAGCGGGATACCCTGATCGCCATTCCGCTGTTCATTTTCATGGGCATCATGCTGCAGCGTTCCAAGATCGCCGAAGATTTGCTGGTGACCATGGCGCAGCTTTTTGGCCCGGTACCTGGTGGCCTGGGAATTTCGGTGGTCTTTGTGGGTGCTTTGCTGGCGGCCACGACAGGGATCGTTGGTGCCACCGTGGTGGCCATGGGCATGATTTCCCTGCCGGCCATGTTGCAACGAAACTATTCCCATCCCCTGGCGACGGGTGTCATTGCGGCCTCCGGTACGCTGGGGCAAATCATTCCGCCATCCATTGTGCTGATTATTCTGGCTGATCAATTGGGCAGTGCCGTGGATCAGGCCAGTACTGCCCGCAAGGCCCTGTTCAAGTCTTCCACGGGCGAACTCAGCATGCCGTCCTCGTTTGATGTGGCATCGACCAGTGCCGGTGAAATGTTCCTCGGTGCTTTTGTGCCAGGGCTGGTGCTGGTTGGTCTCTATATGGCCTATATCCTGGTCTTCGCCATGATTAAGCCCAAGTCAGCCCCCGCCGTGCATTTTGATGGCAAGTATGACGTCACCTTTGCGCGCCAGGCCTTGCTGACTCTGGTGCCGCCGCTGGCTCTGATTTTCATGGTGCTGGGTTCCATTATCACTGGCATCGCAACGGTGAACCAGGCGGGTGCTATCGGTGCCGCCGGGGCGGTGGTGATGGCCGGTTACCGTCTTCATCAGGGGCCGAGACACATCTATACACCGGCTGTTATCGGCATCCTGTCCCTGCTGGCCATCACGCTGCTGATGGCGACCTTTGATCTCAATCTCAAATCACTGAAGAGCAGCACTGATGTGTTCGGCGCGACCCTGGCGATCATTGCAGTGATTGGTCTGGCGGTCTCTTTGTTCTGGAGCGGTTGGCGTGCCTGGAAGATCGAGGGTGCACTGGACGGCGTGATGATCGAAACCGCCAAGACATCTTCCCTGGTCTTTATCATTCTGCTGGGTGCTGCCATGCTGACGGCAGCCTTCCGTGCCTTTGGCGGCGAAGATCTTGTGCGGGATTTCCTGAACAGCCTGCCGGGTGGTTTCTGGTCCAAGTTTATTATCGTTATGGCGGTAATTTTTATCCTCGGCTTCTTTCTTGATTTTATCGAAATTGCCGTGGTTGTGGTGCCCATTGTGGCTCCGATCCTGCTGGCGGATCCGTCGGCCAATGTGACGGCCGTGTGGCTTGGGGTGATGATTGGCCTGAATATCCAAACATCGTTCCTGACGCCCCCCTTTGGCTTTGCCTTGTTTTATTTACGAGGGGTGGCACCAGCCATCGTCAAAACGGTTTCCATCTACAAGGGCGTTATAGCCTTTATCATCTTGCAGCTCGTGGCCTTGGGGATCGTGGGCTTTTTCCCGAGCCTGGTAAACTATCTGCCAAATCGCATGTCCCTGACGTCCGAAAGCGCGCCACCCCCTCGCAATCCGCGTTTGCAATATTGCGTTGAGCAATATGTGGCCGAACAATTTGCCTCTGACGGCGCCCTGATCGGGGCGGCGATTACGCAGGTTGCGAGCCTGGATCTTGGAAACCTGTCCAAAAGTCTGGCATCGGAAGTCAAAGGCAGTTTTGCCGAAGCTGAAAAATCTATGAAACTTCTGGATTTGGTTTTCGAAAAGGAAAAAATCGCACGCGCCGCTGAAGCCGATTACCGGCCGCTTCACACCGAAGTGCGTCAGCTTCATCGTCAGATACGCGTAGTCGACGCCGAAGCGAAAGAGTTGAAAACCCTGCTGTCACGACTGCGGGGGGATAACGCCGCGGCTGAACGCCAAAAAATAGAACAGCGGATGACCGAACTTGGCCATGCCAAAGAAGCCCTGGAGGCACAGGTTCCGACGACCTGGACTGGCGTCAACAAGGCATTCAAGGCTCTAAAGAAAGAGGAACGCACGGCACGCCTGAAATACCGTCGGGCTGTCGACAATGCCTATGGTCCTGTTCAAAAACTTCTGAAAACACTGGGTGGAAACGCTGCTTTCCTGGACTTGCAGGGTGATCTGCAGGCCATGGCGAAACGCGTAGAAACCGAAACGGAGGCCCAACTTGTGGCACCGCTGCAAACCCTCGCGAACAAGTTCTCGGCGATTGAAGGGGCGACCTCGGTCAAGAGCAAGATATCAAAGGCCCGCCGGGCCCTGAAAGCCAAAACACCGAACCGCAAACGAGCCCTGAAAGCCATGGCGAATGCGCTCAAGGCCTATGACAGTGAGCTGGCCTGGCGACGCAACGACCTGACCGAGGTGCGTGCCGAGATTAGCCGCTATGAAAATGTCATCAAGGGCAGCATTGGCATCCGTCAGCAACCTCGCCTGACGCATGATCAGGCACTGTTTGTCGCGGCATGCGCGGCGGGACATCAGGACATATCCCTGAGTTTCTGACGAATTGTCATTAGAATCCCGGCGGGAAGAACTGCCGCCATTTAATACAGGGGTAATAACGCCCTCAACACTGAATGCGAAGCAGGCGAACTGAAGCCCATAGGATAAACCTTTTATAATCATCAAAGGCTCTCATATCCCCGCTGTGCACCTGGAAAAACGAGCAAGTGAAATATGGGCTATGCGCAAAGGTCCCCTACGGGTCCAGGCTGTGTCAAAACGCATAGCGTGATATGATTCTGTCATTGTTTTGGCGGAGGGTCTTTTGAAGCGTTTCATTGAAGGCGAAGATCGCAGCCAGAGCACTTTGTTCCCCGAACATTTGGATGATTACGTCGGTGAGGACAACCCTGTGCGGCTGGTCGATGTTTTTGTCGATGAGCTTGATCTGGGCGATCTGGGCTTCAATCGGGTTGCGCCACAGGCAACGGGTCGGCCGGGCTACCATCCGTCGGTTCTGCTCAAGCTCTATATCTACGGCTACCTCAAACGGGAAGACTCTCTATCTGAGTGACCAGTTTATCAAAATCGAAGGAAATTCTTTGATTGTTGAGGAGAGTTTATGTGGTGAGGTTCTAACATCAAACTGAGAATGAAATTGCTTGCGGCCCCCTGATTTGAACCTCTGCATTTAGCGCTCACGGCACCGGACCGTTTCTTGGTAAATATCAAGTTCACGCTCGGCAAGCAAATCTTCCATGTCCCGATAGCTCAGTGTAAATCGAGCGTATAGCCAAACCGCATGGTGAATGACTGATGGTGGGAAGCGGAGACGCTTGAAGGAATTCTCTACATCTCAATATGTGACCCGGAGGCAGAACTCAAACACTGGTTAATTAATGTGACAATGCCGTTTGCTGACGCGAAAGAAGATTGTTCAAGAGACATGTAACCTGCCGTCGACTGTCCGCCAGCTGATCTGAACCGCTTCATCTACTTTGATACCATTCCCGCCAGATCCATCGGACAACTGGCGGACGAGGAGCTCCTGGCCATTGGGCAACCGCACCAGCTCGGAAGTTGTCAGCCCGAGGTAAACGGTTTCCCGGTGTGTGCCAGACAGAATTTCCTGCCCTTGCGCTGCCATGGCATTGCCGTCAACAAGTTGAACAAGTTCCGATCTTACCGAAATTGAAACTTTGTCACCAACACCAGGCATCTGATCGCGGCCATGTACTGTGAGGTTTGTATAGCCGAGATCAACCATGACGTGACCTTCGCCGTCGACAGCAGTGACATGGCCATCAAAAACATTGTTCTCGCCAATAAACTCAGCTGTGAAACGGTGAATGGGGTTTTCATAGAGGTCTCGCGCCTTGCCTCTTTCCAGCAGTTTACCACCCGAGATAATGGCAAGATCATCCGCCACCGTCATTGCTTCTTCCTGATTGTGGGTAACGTGGATGAAAGTAATGCCAACTTTCTCCTGAATACGTTTGAGTTCGATGCACATCTCTTTGCGGAGTTTGGCATCAAGTGCTGCCAGTGGCTCGTCCAGCAGCAGGATCTTGACTTCCAGAACGAGTGATCGCGCCAGCTGCACCCGTTGCTGCTGACCGCCTGACAATTCATGGGGCATACGTTCGCCATAGCCTGTCAATCCGACCATTTCGAGCATCGCATCAACCCGTTCTCTTATTTCCACTTTGGGCATGTTTCGCAGACGCAAGCCGTACCCGACATTTGTCTGAACATTCATATGAGGAAACAGGGCAAAGCTCTGAAATACCATCGACGTTGGGCGCCCGTTTGGCGGCAGGTGCGATACCTCGGCACTGTGCAGGAATATCTCTCCTGCCGTGGGCCGGATAAAGCCACCGATCAAGCGCAACAGCGTCGTTTTGCCGCCACCACTGGGGCCCAGCAGGACAAAATACTCACCAGCACCAATTTGCAAGTCGATGGACTTCAGCGCGCGAACGTCGCCATAGTTTTTTGAGAGGCCTTTGACTTCAACGGCAATGTCATTTTTTTCGGGCATAAGGGGCAATTCGTATGTTGAATGGATGGCGGGGATCAGGTGGCGCCCATGGGATCGGCCTTGGCACGGGCAACCTGCTCCAGCCGTTCCGAGCGAACCAGGGTTAGCAAAATAATCGAGCCGATAATGGCTATAGCGATATAACTCACCATGGCGCTCATGGCATAGGATTGTTCGGACATACCTTCGTTCAGCATCTGTGAAACCAGCACGCTGGTGAAGGTATCGTAGCCACCCTTGAGAAGGCTTGTGCGCGTATATTCGTTAAAGGTCAGAATAATCGTGAAGGAGCAGGCGCTAAATATACCAGCTCGAATTTGTGGAAACTCAACATGCCAGAAGGCTTGCCAGGCTGTCGCACCACAACTACGAGCGGCCTCGGTTTGCTGATCCTTGTAACGTGCCATGGTGATCAGGATAACGACAAAAACATAGGGCAGGGTATAGATGATCAGCCCGACAATGGCTGAGAAATAACCAAGATCAAACCAGTTGTCGAACCAGTTGACGCTGAATGACTCCCCAAGGAGCGTAAAGGTTTTGTTGAGGTTCTTGAAAAATACCAGCAGGGCCGAGCCAAGAATATCGGCAGGCACAAACAATGGAGACAGCATCAACGACACGACCGCCAAAGGGTAGCGGGTGATTTTGTAGTGCTTGGCTGCGACAAGTCCCATGGGGACAACGACAACCACAGTGATTGTCGCCAGCACGAGGGTGTTGAGAAACGATTCAAGTAACAACAAGTCTGAGAATATGACGACATACCAATCCAGTGTAAAAACGTAATCCCGGGCGCCAAATCCATTCTCGTTGAATGAAATGTACATGACGTAGAATACCGGTGCCATCAACGTGAAGACCACGAGCAGCGTATAAAGCCACTTCAGCCGATATCCCCAGAGACTACTGTAATCATCTTGCATGGGATCAACTCATCGGTGACAGGATTTTGGTCAGGTCGAACAACTTGTGACCGATATACAAGAGACCCAGCAATGTCGTCATCATGATGGCGTTGACAGCCATGGCCAATGGAAAATCAAGTGCAGTGATCGCCTGGGTGGCAATCAGGCCCGCGTTCACCGCCCCTGGTCCACCAAGGATGTTTGGCAGTAACGCCACGCCCAGACCGTTGACGAAAATGAATACGCTGCCGGCAAAAATACCGGGTGCCGCCAACGGTAAAATGACGTCGACAAAAACTCTGTATTGGCTGGCGCCGAGGTCCTCACAAATTTCGAAAACATACTTTGGCACGGCTTCCATAGCGAGAAATCCGGCGAAGACGATAAAGGGCAGAAAGGACAGGACTTCGCCAATAATAACGCCCATCGGCGTGTACAAAATTGCGGTAATGGGCTCGGAAATAACACCCAGTTCAAGCAAAATGTTGTTGACCAGTCCGTTGCGCTGGAGGAACGGTCGCAGGGCAAATATCCGGATAATCTCGGAGACAGCAAAGGGTA
Source organism: Alphaproteobacteria bacterium (assembly GCA_018650465.1). GTDB lineage: Bacteria > Pseudomonadota > Alphaproteobacteria > UBA2966 > UBA2966 > JABILA01. Next base: position 31,482 of record JABIFY010000040.1, on the reverse strand, counting down.
AAATGAAAAGCAGGATTACCCGGTGTTGGGCGACCTGCGGGATTCGTCGGCGAATGAAGACGGCAATGGGGAAGCCGAATATAAAGGCGACGATAACGGAAATGCTGGAATGGCCCATCGAAGCGAGGAAGTTTTCCAGCCGCGCAGAAGTGAAAAAATTATGGTAGGAAAAAAGCGTAAAGCCTGGCTTCATCCAGAACATTGTGCGTTCAAAAAAGCTCCAGACATAGGTCAGCGCCAGGGGCAACGCAAAAAACAGACACATGAAGGCAACAGGCACGGCGAACAGGATTTTCCCTGCCGTGTCGCCTAACCGCGGATACCTGACGAAAAGCGACGAGGCAGGATTTCTCCCACCTCGTCCCTCATTCTTGTTTTTCGGGCTCGTTGAAACCGGATTAGTCAAACCGGATTTCCCTAGGCCGCCTGGACTTTCGCCCACCAGTCCTGATACGCGCGAATATTTTTCGGGAAAACATTCTGCCAGGAATTACCGGAAACAATGTTGCGATCGTTTTTGTTTTTCAAACGAGCTGCAATTTCCGCCTTGGCGGCCGCATCGAAATCTTTCGGGTTAGCGTCGACATATTCGTTTACACCCTGCATTTGCGGCGTAAAACCGAGGCCCTTCAGGGTCCGGGCACCAAACCACGGCGACAGGTAAACATTCATCAGATCATAAAAGGCCTGTTCCTGTCCGCGGGCCTTGCCACCCTTGGTCAGCATGAACATGTTGTTCCAGGTCTGATGGCCTTCTTTCATTGTGCCATAGCGAATGTCCAGCTTGCTCTTGCGAGAGGCAATGATCTGGATTGGCTCCCAGCACGAAGCAACGAGAACTTCTTCACTGGCTAAAATCTGCACGCCGTTTCCGAAGCCGTCCCAGAAGGTCCGGAAATGTCCCTTCTTTTTCAGATCAATCAGGAACTGAGAGACGCCTTTCACTTCTGCAGGCGTCATGTCGGAAGGATTTTCGATATCCTGTTTGCCGGATTGTTTGAGGTAAATCGCCGTATTGGTCAAAGTCGGACCAAAGTCGTTCTGCATGGCAGCCCGGCCCCGAAACTGCGAATCAAACAGGGCTTCCCAACTGTTGAGATCACCACCAGTCTTGCCATGGTTATAGGCCAGTGAGTCGGCATTGCCGATATAGGGAACTGAAACGACCTTACCCTTGTTGCGAATGGTGCCTGCGGCCAGACCACCTTCGTTGTAGATCGGAAGTATATTTTTCCAATTAGAGATTCTTGAAGTATCAAGAGCTTCAATCACGCCTTCACCGCCGAGGGCATCTTCCATGCCGCCGCCGTTATCGGAAAGGGCATCGTAGAGCTTGGAGCCATCACCGACGACCATTTTCTGAATGGCTTCGCTGGCGCTGCCGCTTTTGGCGTTATAGGCCACCTTGATACCGGCCTGGGCTTCCATTGCGCTCCAGTCTTTGGCACCGACCTTTGCCAGGCCAATTGTCCACAGCTTGAGCGGTCCCGCCGCCTGGGCGCTGGCCAGCGATAAGCCACCGGTTGCTGTCACCGCCGCTGCGGCTGTCAAACTTTTAAGCATGAGACGTCGTGTAAATTCTTGCTGATTCATGATTTCTCCCTTTCGTGGCGCAACGAGCGTTCGGTAAGTGCCCGTTTCACACCAACTTTTCCCCTGAAATATGGTTTTGATCAATTTTATCGAAGCTATTTATTATAATGGTCTATGAATGGTACTCATTTGATGCGCTTTCTACAAATGATATATCGATATACTTATTCGACCCTAAAATCACAGGAACCATCCATGCCCCATTCTCCCGCGTCCTCTGCACTGGAGCAATATACAGTTCTGGATTTGACCCGCGTCCGTTCAGGACCCACCTGTGTGCGTCAATTGGCCGACTGGGGCGCAAACGTCATCAAAGTAGAAATGCCGGAATCCCTGACCGGTGGCGAGCAGATGGGCGGTGCCAGGGAAGGCTCAGATTTTCAAAACCTGCACCGCAATAAACGCTCTCTTTCCCTGAATCTGAAAGATCCGGAAGGCGTGACGATTTTTGGGCAATTGGTGCAAAAGGCGGACGTGATCGTTGAAAACTTTCGCCCGGATGTAAAACACCGCCTCGGGATCGACTACGAAACACTAAGTGTTGAAAATCCCGGACTGATCTACGCCAGCATTTCCGGTTTTGGTCAAAGTGGGCCTTATGCCACCCGTCCTGGATTTGACCAAATCGCCCAGGGCATGGGCGGCCTGATGTCCATTACCGGACAGGCAGACGAAGGCCCGATGCGTGTTGGTATTCCGATCGCAGATCTAACCGCCGGATTGTTCGCGGCGCAAGGTATTCTTGTTGCCCTGCTGGAGCGTGAAAAATCAGGCAAGGGCCAATGGCTTCATACTTCGCTTTTGCAAGCCCAGATTTTTATGCTTGATTTCCAGTCGGCGCGGTGGCTGATCGACGGCAAGGTACCGCAGCAGGCTGGTAATAATCATCCGACAAGTATTCCCACGGGGGTTTTTGAAACCGCAGACGGTGAAATCAATATCTCCGTTACAGGCAAGCCGATCTGGCAGCGGTTTTGCTCAGCTCTTGGGCTGGATGATCTGGTCGATCACCCGGATTTCCGGACTGAGGAGATGCGTTCAAAAAACCGGACTGACCTGAACGCGCAGATCGCAGCAATAACGAAGACGGCTTCGTCAGCACATTGGGTTGATGCACTGAACGAGGCTGGCGTGCCATGCGGTCCGATCAACACTATTGACCAGACTTTTGCCGATCCACAGGTCCAGCATCTGGATATCACACAGTCCGTTCGGTCGGAAAAACATGGTGAAATGGAAATGGTTGGCCAACCCGTAGAACTTGAGCGAACACCCAGTAGCCTGGTTGTAGCACCCCCGGAATGTGGAGAGCACAATGATGAAATTCTGCACGATCTTGGCTATTCCCCTGAACGCATTGACGAACTACGTGAGCAGAAAGTTATCTAAACCGTCATGTTTGCATCAATTCGCTTTTGCGGCCAAAGTGAATCCAATCATTGCTTCTCAAGCAGTGCTCTGATCGGGGGGGAAGCAATTGAGTGATCAAAATCAAGGTGACAAGTACGGACCCAAGAGTTTTTCACAAGGAAAACTTTCCGTCAGCCACGAAAGCGAATCTGAGTGGGATGACAACAAGAAGAAGAATTACAGTTATCGCGATCTAGGTATTTACGACCAGACCGGCGGCAAGTTGCGGGCTCATCTTGTGCGGCCTCGAAAGTCTCCTGATGGTGCAATTCAAAAGCACTACCACAAGGTCGATTTCCACATGGCTTATGTGATCCAGGGCTGGTCTTTGACGCATTTTGAAGGGGTTGGCGAGGTTCGGATGGATGTCGGGTCGTGCATGTACCAGGAACCCGAATTGGCCCACTGGCTTATCGATTGTTCCGATGATTACACTGTGCTTGAAATCTATGTACCGGGTGACCCGGAGACTATCGAACTCGAAGCCTGAACTGAACTGAATTGAATTTATCTTGATACAGGTTTGACCATGGGCGACGCCGGAAATATGCAGTTTGATATGCCAGATGGACTGATCACCGGTGCTTCGGCCTGGTATGGGAAGGATATGGCCAACTCCCGGCAATGGATTTTTCAACTGCAGGATCAAGATATTCAGGAAATTGAGGCGGCCATCAAAGCCAGTCTCGCTCTCCAAATCAAAGATATCGACAAAGCCCACTTTCCACTACCGACGTTGGGACCGCGTCTTGACGACTTGTTGACCGAACTGCTTGAGGGGCGAGGTTTTGTCCTCATCCGCGGCTTGCCGGTGGACCGGTATGACTTCGAAACAGCGGCCCGGGCCTATTGGGGATTGGGCAGCTATCTCGGGAAACCCACATCCCAGAACGCGAATGGTGACTTGTTGGGGCACGTCATCGATCTGTCGCGCTCCGCAGATGATCCCAATGCCCGCCTCTATCAGACTTCTGCACGGCAGAACTACCATACAGATCCATCCGATATTGTCGGGCTTCTGTGTTGGCGCAAGTCGATGAGCGGCGGGGCAAGCAGTATTCTGAGTTCAGTCACGGTTTACAACGAAATGTACCGCCGTAGACCCGATTTGATGCAGGAATTGTTTGCGCCGTTCTATGTAGATCGCCGTGGTGAAAACCCTGAGGGCAAAAATCCCTGGTATGAAATGCCCATTTTCAGTTGGCACCACGGGCTTTTGACGACCGGATTTACGCGGCCCTATATTGATTCCGGACAACGATTTCCGGAAGTGCCGCGGTTGACGGAAATACAGACTGAGGCCCTGGATTTGTTTCAGGCTCTTTGTGAAGATCCGGGCCTGAATTTGACAGTTGATTTTGAACCAGGCGATATTCAGTTTCTCCACAACTACCAGATTTTGCACGATCGCACGGCTTTTCAGGATTGGCCGGACCGTGAACGAAAGCGCCATTTGCTTCGTTTGTGGTTATGTCCTTCAAGGGGACGAGAGCTGGCGCCTGTCTATCTTGATCGGCAGGAAAGTATTGATGTTGGAGATCGGGGAGCCGTTGTTGTACCGGGAACAAAGACAGACGCCAGGCTTGAAATTACCTGACAACTGGTATGTTCTGGCTCAGAACACAAAGATTTATGCCCGCAGGCAGCGAAAAAAGACAAAGCAATCACTTCAAATAACGCCACAACTTCACTGCAATTATTGCTGACCCACGCTGACATTCGTCGCGTTTGGCTGATCGGTATGTTCTCCGGGATTATTCGCTGGCTCGAATTTCTGGCCTTTGGCATTTACGTCTATGACGTGACGGGATCAGCCTTCATGGTGTCGACATTCACCATGCTCAGGTTTTTGCCATTTGTGATTTTTGGCGCTGTCATGGGCGGTCTGGTTGATCGCTTCGGCCATCAGAACGTCTTGCGATACTCATTGGCAGCGATGTCTTTGTCCTCAAGCGTTATGGCCTGGTTAGTGCTAACTGATCAACTCGAACTGTGGCATCTCGCCATTGCAATCATTCTCGGCGGGATCTACTGGACGACGGATTTCCCGGCACGTCGCAACCTGATCGGGCTGCTGGCCGGGCCGGATCTTTTGTCGCGGATATTGTCATTTGATACGGCTGGCAGCACCTTGACGCGGGCTGCGGGCCCCTTGTTTGGCGGCTTGCTCATGGCGTCTTTGGGTGTGAAGGGCATTTTGGTCGTGTCCATGGCGCTGTATTTGATTTCCACTCTTCTGGCATATCGGTTGATTGCGCCGGTGAAAAACTTTCAGGCAGTTGCGGCGAAATTGCTGCCTGAAATATGGGCCGGTTTCAAATATGCTGCGACGCGACGTGACATTCTGGCGGCGTTCAGCATCACTCTGATCTTCAATCTGTTTGGCTTCCCCTTTACAACTCTTATTCCTGTCATCGGTAAACAAACCCTCGGCCTGGCACCCGACTCAGTGGGCATGATCGCGGCATTGGAAGGGGTTGGTGCGATGGCAGGTGCATTGATTGCCGGTAACGCGAAAACTATCGGCAATATCTGGACGACCTATATGATCGGTGTGTTGGGGAGCTTCACGGGTATCCTGGCAATCGGCATGGGCCAGGATGTACCACTTGTTGTATTCGGGATATTGTTTGCAGGATTTGGCGGTGGGTTCTTTGCGACGTCGCAAGTCATGATCATTTATCGCCTGTCACCCCCTGATCAGCGAAGTCGTATGTTTGGCATTCTAACCCTCTGTATCGGCATAGCACCTGTCGGGTTTTCGGTGCTTGGCTATATGGCGGACTGGCTCGGCAGCGGCAAGGCTCTGTTGATCATGAGCGCCGAAGGGTTCGTCGCGATGTCATTATTTTGGCTGATTTTCAGACGAGCGGTCAGATCAAGCGAGGAACATTAGACGGTTCAGAAAGTCTGGCGATCAGGTCCCGGATTCCAACGGCTGAATGGGGCAGTTCGCTTCTTTTTCGACCAGATCATAGACAAAAATGAATTTGGCCATGCCCGTCAGAATTCCTGCAACCATGCCCAATTCGAAAATTTGTGCATCGTCAAAGTGAGGTTTCAGTTTACCGTGCAGTTCTGGCCCCAGGTGACCGTTCATGTTGGTCATGACAATCTGATCGGCGAGCCAAAGAACGGCCCGGTCCTTGTCGTCGAAGCAATCGGCATCTTCATTCATGATCCATTTTAACTGCTCTGGTGTGACGCCGTGGGTTTCTGCCGCGACCCGGTTTCCCTTGTTACAATAGGCGCAGCCGTGCGTCATCGATAACCTGTAGCGCAGCAGCTCTTTGACGCGTGGTTCAACCCGTCCTCCATAGAACAGACGCCCATAGAATTCGTCCTTGTACCATTCCATGAGTTCAGGCGCATTGGCCCCGACCTCGTACATCGTCGCGTCATCACGCAGGTTCAGGGCCGTATCGTATTCATCGCGCATGCGCTCGCTCATGTCCTCACGAGCAACGCGTTCAAGGGCGGGATCAGGCATAGACTATCTCCGTAAATTCGGTCCGGACAAATTAGGAAAGATCATCTTGTTTCGTCAAGGTCGATGTTTGATAGTTACCGCTTGTTACTTGACAAATCCGGCTACTGATCAAATATTTGTCCGGACAAAAAATCGAACCGAAAAAGTGTATTCTGGTTCGAGCATCATGCTTATTGAAGGGCCCGGCATCCATGACTGATTTCACGTTACCTGACGGCAAACGCCTTGCACTCTCCATTGTGATCAATGTAGAGGAAGGCTCGGAGATGAATGTTGCCGACGGCGACAAGTTGCCGGAGCCGGTTGATGAACTTGGTGTGGCGTTGAAGATTCCCATCCGCAACTATGTCAACGAGAGCAACTACCAGTACGGCATTCGGGCAGGTGGTCCGCGCGTCATGAAGTTACTGGACAAGTACGAAGCAAAGACAACCGTCACGGCAGCAGCCCTCTCGCTGGAGCGGGCACCGGACCTGGCTGCTGAAATCAAACGCCAGGGGCACGAGGTTTGTTCGCACGGTTGGCGCTGGGTTCACCAATTTTCCTACAAGGAAGACCGCGAGCGTGAATTCATTCGCAAGGCCGCCGAGAGTATAGAAAAAACGATGGGAACGAGGCCCGCTGGCTGGTTAAGCCGGTATCTGCACACCGCTCAGACCCATCGTTTGCTACTTGAGGAGGGCTACACGTATCACATGGATGACATGTCAGATGACGTACCGCGCTGGAAATCAGTTGAGATGGCTGATGGTAGCAAGCGCGGACTGGTTGTCATGCCTTATGCCATAGATACCAATGACATGAAGTTCTGGGTTGCCCCTGCCTATACGCCAACTCAATGGCTGGATTATGTCCGTCACTCGGTTGACTGGATGCTTGAGGAAACCAAAGAAGGCCCCCGCATGCTCTCGGTTGGTCTTCACCTTCGTATCATCGGCCGTCCTGGCCGGATCTGGGCGCTGGACGAATTCCTGAAATATGTCAGCCAGATTCCGGAAATCTGGATTACCTCCCGCCAGGAAATTGCCGAACGATTTGTCTCGGAAAATCCTTGGTCAGAAAGCCAGGAATAGATTGTCCGGACAACAATAATTGACACCAGTATTTAACGCCTTTAACTTGTCCGGACATATTTTGGGGGTTTGGTGGTAGTATGGTGTGCGGATTGACTGACCATGTCGGCGTGAAGATTAAGCGTCACAGGAATACCCGGCATCATTATTTTTCAACAAAGGAATGAGAGACATGAGCGACCCTCTGATGGAGAACGATGACGTTGAAACAATGATTCTCGACAGCGTTGAAAAGTGGCTGGAGCGTGATGTACGCCCCCATGTATTGCGCTTTGATCATGGTGATGAATATCCGCTGGAAATGGTCGAGCAAATGAAGGAGCTTGGCCTGTTTGGCGCGACTATTCCCGAAGAGTATGGTGGCCTGGGCCTTAGTGCCACGACCTATGCCAAGGTTATCGAAAAGATCGCAGAAACGTGGATGTCCCTGACTGGCATCATGAACAGCCACCTGATCATGTCGTCTTGCGTTTCCCGAATGGGTACTGATGCCCAAAAGCAAAAATATTTGCCAAGGTTCGCGACCGGAGAAATCAGGGGTGGGTTGGCGCTGACCGAGCCCGATTGCGGCACGGATTTGCAAGCTATTCGCGTCCGCGCCGTGCGCGACGGTGACGATTATGTTGTGAACGGAACCAAAGCCTGGATCACAAATGGCATTGAGGGGTCTTGTTACGCGTTGTTGGTCAAAACCGATATCGATGCAGAGCCCCGCCATAAAGGCATGTCCATGCTGATCGCCGAAAAGGGCGAAGGATTTGAGGTAACGCACAAGTTTGACAAACTGGGATACAAAGGAATCGATACGGCGGGCCTTACATTTATTGACTATCGGGTGCCGGTTGAAAACCTGATTGGCGGAGAAGAGGGCAGGGGCATGCAAACGGCCCTTGGCGGCCTGGAACTGGGCCGGATCAATATTGCGGCGCGCGGTTGCGGCCTTGCATCTGCAGCCTTGAAAGACAGCGTTGCTTATTCCCAGGTTCGCCAAACCTTTGGCAAACCAATATGTGAACATCAGGCAATTCAGTTGAAACTGGGCCATATGGCGACAAATCTGGAAGCAGCACGTTTACTCACTTATGCCGCCGCCGCTGCCCATGACCGGGGCCAACGCTGCGACATGGAAGCGGGCATGGCCAAATATTTTGCTTCGGAGACAGCCGTGGAAAACTCGCTTGAAGCCATGCGCATCCACGGTGCCTACGGTTATTCCCGGGAATACCATGTGGAGCGTTATTTCCGTGATGCACCCCTGATGTGTATCGGCGAAGGCACCAATGAAATTCAGAGAATGATTATCGCAAAACAATTGATCGAACGTAATCCGGTTTGACACAGGGGGGCATTCTTCAGCCAGAACATCAAACCGGATGAGGGGAAACTTCCCCAAAACAGAAGCCCGTTAGACGGGTCAACAAAGCCCGGGAACCGGGCTTGCAATCGAAAGGACAAGTAATGTTCAACAGGTTAAGTTCAGCAGCAATAGCGGCCGCGGTGGTGGTCGGAATATCCAGCCCTGTACTCGCGGAAACCAAGTGGGATGTTTCAATTCCCTGGGGTGCCAGTGAGTTTCATACCAAGGATGCAGTAGCCTTTGCTGCTGCCGTGAAAGAAGCTACCGGTGGCGAAGTCGTCATGACTGTTCATGCGGGTGGCTCGCTAGGTGTTCGTCACAACGAAAGTCTGCGGGCTATTGAAGACGGTTTGGTCGCCATGGGCGAATTCGCTGCCTTCGTGAACGTTGGCGATGTGCCGATCCTGGGCGTTGAATCTATTCCCTTCCTGATTTCGAATTATGCAGATTTGCGTATCATGCAGGACATCGTGCGCCCGACGTGGGAAGCCGAACTGATGAAGCGCAACCAGAAAATGCTTTATTCGGTGCCATGGCCCAGTCAGAACTTCTTCACCAAGAAGAAGATCGAAAGCAAAGCCGACATGAAGGGCATCCGCATGCGGACCTATGACGCCAACACGGCGACCATGGTTTCCAATCTTGGCATGGTGGCTTTGCAATTGAACTCGGCTGACGTTGTTCCAGCTCTGGCCACAGGCAAGGTCGATGCTGTGATGACTTCAGGTTCAACGGCTGTCGCTCAGAAATATTGGGAATTTCTCAAGCACACATACAACACCAACCACTTGTGGGCATCGAATGTCATGAACGTTAATCTTGACATGTGGAATGCTTTGTCACCTGCGCATCAGAAAGCCATCGAAGGTTTGGCCCGCAAGATGGAGCGTGACTTCTGGGTGATTTCTGAAGCAGAGCACAAAAAACGGATGGCTCAATTGGTCAAGAATGGCATGACTGTTCAGGCAGCAACACCTGCATTGAAAGCAGCCATGATCGCAGCGACTGTCACTATGGAAGCTGATTTCATCAAACGCGTTGGTGGAAAATCTGCTGAAATCATTGCGGCATACCGCAAGCGTGCCGGCAAGTAGAGCATTTCCGGGCTTTACGGAAATGAGGCGTGACATCAACACTATGGTGTGTGCCTATTGTTAAAGACGAAGCGATTTCGCCACTAGCGAAATCGGCCTAATATGATGTCGGACCTGCAGGGTGGTTGCCTTGTGGGTCCGGTCATTAAAGGGGGAACGGAATGACGCATATTCTGCGCTGGATAGACGGAATAGCATTTGCGGGTGCTGTAACGGCATCAATCGCCTGTTTTTGTCTTGCCGTTATGTTGGTTTTTGAAGTTATCGTGACGTCATTTTTTGAATGGTCTCAGCCCTGGGCCGTAGAATTCAGTGGCTATCTTCTTTTGTTTGTTCTTTTCTCCGGTTCTGGCTGGGCTTTGAAGCAGGGCGCCCATATTCGGGTAACAGCCCTGACCGACATGTTGCCGGCCAACTGGATGCGGCCACTTGATATTTTATGCTCATTATCGGCCCTTGCCTTGACCGCCTATCTCAGTTCCGCGCTGGTCGAACATGCTTGGCGGAGTTACGGATTTGGCTCCCTCAGCGTCTTCCCGAGCCGTTCTCCCCTGTGGGTCCCACAAGCAGCTCTGGCCTTGTCTGTAATCATCCTTTCCCTCTCCCTGCTTGCACGAATTATTCGCCAATTCAGAGGCGAAGTGGTTGAGACGCCTTCAACAATTGCGGGGTTCAACGAATGACAGCCCCACTGATCTTTATTCTCATTTTGCTATTTGGCTTTTTGGGAAGCAGTGTCTGGGTCGGGTTCTCCTTGATGTCAATCGGGGCGTTGTCACTTGAAATGTTCAAGACAATTCGCGTCGACCGTTTCATGGCGCTGGATTTCTGGTCGACCGCCACGGCCTTTGAACTGGTCACCTTGCCTCTGTTTATCCTGATGGGTGAAATTCTGTTTCAAACCAAATTGTCCGAAAATCTATTTGCCGGTTTGGCACCCTGGGTGCGGCGATTGCCTGGACGATTGACCCACGTGAATGTATTGGGAAGTACGATCTTTGCAGCTGTATCCGGATCTTCCGCTGCGACAACGGCGACTGTCGGACGGATAACCCTGCCAGAACTGACAAAGCTTGGTTACAATAAATCCTTTGTCGCAGGCGCTTTGGCCGGGTCAGGTACCATCGGCTTTCTTATCCCGCCTTCCATACCGCTTATTGTTTACGGTGTTCTGGCCGAAGTCTCTATCCTGAAACTCTTTATGGCAGGCATCATTCCAGGGCTGATCCTGGCGCTACTGTTCATGATCTATATCGGGGTGCGGGCGACTATCAGTCCTGAGTTGGCACCATCGACCAGCGACAGCACGACGATGCTGTTCAAGTTGAAGTCATTATTGAAACTATTGCCAACATTCTTGCTGATCAGTTTTGTCGTTGGCTCCATGTATGCTGGATTTGCATCCGTTACTGAAGCCGCCGCAATCGGCGTGCTGGGCGCAACTATTCTGGCTGCCTCTGACCGACGGCTCAATGTAAAGGTTATGGCCGGTGCCCTCATGGGAACCGTTCGCACCTGTTCGATGATCGCCATCATTCTCGCCGGTGCGCTGTTTTTGTCCAAGGCCATGGCAAGACTTGCCATTCCGACAGACGTGGCAGCTGCCATTGCCGGGTTCGATCTGTCACCGATGGCTCTGATCTTTATGCTGATGTTTTTCTATCTTGTCCTTGGTTGTTTTCTGGACGGATTGTCTACCATTGTCATGACCTTGCCCGTGACGCTGCCGTTGGTTATTGCCGCCGGATTCGATCCCATCTGGTTTGGTGTGTTCCTGATCATCACAATTGAAATGGCGCAAATTACCCCGCCTATCGGGTTTAATCTTTTTGTGATCAAGTCGATTACCGGTCAAAAGATCGGCGAAATCGCCATTGCGGCTTTGCCTTTCTGCCTCATCATGATCGGACTGGTTTTGTTTCTCACTTTTAATCCTGGTATCGTGACCTGGCTACCGAACACCATGCGATAGCAAAGCTTTTACCTACTTGTTACCCCCTGGAGACATCTATGAAATTCGCTGATGGTCAAATTGAGTGCACGATCAAGAATGGTATCGCGTGGGTGACGCTGGATCGACCTGAAAAACGCAATGCCATCACGGGGGCTATGTGGCGGGCGATGCCAGACCTGACAAAAATGCTCGCTGAAAACGATGAGGTGCGATCGGTCGTCCTTCGAGGGGCGGGGAACAAAGCCTTCGCAGCGGGCGCTGCGATTGAGGAGTTTTCCGACAATTACAAATCCGCAGAATCAGCTCGCATCTATAATGACAATTTCCGTGCGGGGGAGCTGGCATTTGCGGGTTTGCTGAAGCCTGTTGTGGCTATGATCCATGGGGCCTGTGTGGGCGGTGGATGCGAACTGGCTATGGTTTGTGATCAGCGCTTTGCATCTGAAGGATCAAAATATGGCATTCCACCTGCAAAGCTTGGAACAGCAGTTTCTTTCGGGGATACGAAACAATTGGTTGATCTTGTCGGGCATGCGAAGGCGCGTGATCTGCTGTATACAGGGCGACTGATCGATGCAGATGAAGCACTGGCCATCGGGTTGATCGACAGGATTTATCCGGAAGCCGAACTGGAAACAGCCGTCAGGGCATATTGTGAAGAATTGGGCGCGGTGTCGCAGAATTCAATTGCCGTTGCCAAACAAATGATTGCAGCGGTTGTTGCCGGCGCAGATCCGGACGCGCCCGCATACCGGAAACTTTTTGATGACTCGTTTGTTTCTGATGACTTCAAGGAAGGCTATAAGGCCTTTCTTGAAAAGCGAAAACCAAACTTCAACTAGTCGTCTCCAGCTCGCGGTCCAGTACGTCGGCGATGGCCAACAAAGCAGGGTCTTCGCCGGGGTGGCCGAGAAGCTGAACAGCTGCAGGCAAAATTTCACCTGATAATGGTACAGGTATACTGACCGCCGGGCGTTTTGCAAAATTGGCCAATCCAGAAAAATCAGCCTGATTGTTCGGTACGTCTGATCCGTGCGGGAAGGCACGCTGTGGTGCTGTTGGCATGATCAACGTGTCAACATCCACCATGGCACGGGCACAAGCAGCCCCGGCAGCCGAAATTCTTGAAATGGCGTCGACCAAGCGGCTTGAAGATGCATCCCGACCAAATTCCAGATTCTGCCGAAACTCTGGTGTGATCGTGCCTTGCGGCCCGTCCAGCAGTTCGGCATTTACCACAGCACCCTCTGCTTCTGACAATAGCAAGCCGCCACGACGGGCATGGCCGGGATTCCAGCCTGATATGTCGACATCCAGAATTGTCGCGCCGCGTGCCTTCAATGCGTCGATCGCAAGGTTCAGGCCGGCCAGAATTTCAGGCTCACACTCAACATTGTCTATCTGTTTGGGGCGGCCAATCCTGACACCTGACAAGTCATCTCTCCACTCAGGATCAGTCGGCCAGTGGCGGGGCAGGGGTTGAACCAGAGGGTCCAGTGCATCGGGGCCTGCAAGTGCCGACAGAATGGGCCAAAGGTCCCGGACCCTTTGTGCGAGAGGACCAATTGCATCAAGGCTGGGACTGAGGAAAGCCATGCCTGATCGGCCGATTAATCCATCCGTTGGTTTGATCCCGGCAACCCCGCAATAGGCTGCGGGCACACGGGATGATCCCATCGTGTCGCTGCCCAGTGCGAAATCTACCAGACCCGCAGCAACGGCGGCTGCCGATCCACCGGAAGAGCCGCCTGGCGTGTAGTCGTGGATCAAAGGATTGGCGCAACGACCAAATCCGGGCGAATCTGTTACGGCACCCAACGCGCCTTCATGCATGTTCAATGTGCCCAGAATAACGCCGCCTGCTGCGCGAAGTCGGGCAACGACCCCTGCGTCTTCCGTGGCGATCCTGTCGCTAAGCCCCATGATGGCAGCAGTCCAGGGCAAACCCTTTACTGCCAGATTGGCTTTGATCCCGATCAGTTTGCCGTCCAGGGGTCCCAGGGGTACAGACCTCTGATCTGCTGCCTGCGCAGCCTGACGAGACCTGTCAGCATCGACATCCAGGAATATGTTGTGGCTGCGCTGTTGCTCGATAGCTTCAAGCGCTTGGTTGGTGCGATCCTGAACGGTCACGCAGATACCTCCACGAGGCGAGTTGCCTTTTGTCTGACTTCCACACCTGTTGTTTCAGCAGTTTCACCAGGATTGACCAGTTCAACGGTAATTGAAATGCCTAACTGGGTGCGAAGCTTGTCTTCCATCGCATGGGCCAAACCGTCGGTTTTCTCTCGAACTTCCACCACAGCAGTCATTTCATCGCGACCGCTGGCGCGTGTGACGCGACAATAATATTCGCCGTTTGTTGCATCAAACTGCGTGGAGAGAATGGTTCCGATGCCTTGTGGATAGACGTTAATCCCGCGCAACTTGACCATGTTGTCAGAACGCCCAAGGAAACCGGCAATGCGCTGGAAGGGAAGGCCCAATTGATTTTCGCCTGGCAGGTACCGGCTGACGTCATGGGTGTTGAAGCGAATGATCGGAAATACATCATCCTTGTATAGGCAGGTGCAGACCATGTTGCCAATCTCGCCCGTCGCAACAGGCGTATTGTCGTCGACATCAAGAATTTCGATATATTGCGCGTCTTCCAGAACGTGCAAACCGTCCCGGTCTGGTCCCTGGGCGGCGATAGCACCTGTGTCGCCGACACCATACCAGTCGAAAACTTCTGCACCGCCCCAGGCACGAGACATTGTCGCGGTGGATTCGACGCCCATATGCCCGCAAATCAGTCGCACAGGAATATCTTTCCCCGGTTCCAGACCGGCTTCCCTGGCAACTTCCGACAAGCGATTGATGTAATCACCAAATCCAATAATGACTGTCGCGCCAAAGTCGCGCATGAGATTGACCTGGTTAATGGAGCGAGTTTCGATACCGGTTCCCGCTGTCAGCATTTGGCCGCCAACCCAATGTGTGACAGCTTCCCGCGCGTAATGCCCACCGTTGACCATGCCGTGACCGTAAACGGAATGGATGACATCCCGGTTGGTCATACCTTGCAAAGCATAAACCCGGCCGAGTAGCAAATTTTGGGCCTCTCGGCTTTTGGGTCCAAAGAGAAGTGGTTGCGGCCGTCCCGTTGTACCTGACGTCGTCTGAAAAATCAGGGGAGGGCGTTCGTCGTCGGAATAGGTGTCCAGTCCGTCAAAATCACCCAATGGCGGATTAGCTTCGACCGATTCCATCAAATGTGATTTTGAATAAATCGGCAGCTTTTCGATATCTTCCAGGGACTTGATATCTCCGGCTTCCACACCCGCCCCGCCCCACAGCCGCTGGTAAAAAGGAATTTTCCAGGCGAAAGCCAGGGATTTCATGAAGTGGGCATTTTGCCTGGCGAACAGTTCGTCCCTGCTCATGCCGCGGTAGGTGGTAAACAGATCTTCTCCAAGAGGGAAGTCGCGACGTAGTGCCTTGACGTCGAATGCATCGAAGTAGGACGTGATGGACAAATTTGAACTCCTGAGATCAGGACCCGGCAGCGTTTGCCAGGGACTGTATCAATTCTGATAGGTTTTTGCTGCGGGGAAGGTCTCTGCAAGTATTCCTGATTTCGGTGATGGTGCCGGCGTCAAGTCCGGCATCAATCATAAGCGTAGCGGCCTTGTTTTCAATGGCTTCTGGTGCAACCGGATTTTCCGGATCGCCCAGTGCATCCGCACGAGAAGCATCGACCACCGAGCCATCCGCAAATGTCAGTGAAACAGCTGTTCCATAGTGTTGAGGATAGGCATCATTGAATTGTTTTGTCTCGGCGATCCGGCAGCGCGTTCGCAGCTCCGCAATTGCAGAATCGGTCAGGGCCGCGCCCCGGAACTGATCGAGGCCTGGCGGGCCATTTATCAGGGTCGCTGAAACCACATGCTGTAAACTGAACTTGGCCTGAATTTCTGATGTGGGAACAGGTTCATCACAAATGACTGCGCTGTCCGTATAGGTCTCAATCAGAACTTCCTTTACATCATCCAGATCAGGTTTTTGTTCATGCAGGTCTAATGCGGCATCGATAGAAGTGTGCGTAAAACGACAGGAAGGCCATGGTTTGAAACTGGTCTCCCAAATAAGCCACTGTGCGTCGGGTGTCGCGTTTACAGCCGCAGGGTCCGCATCCGGTGCAGTTGCTGCAAAAAAACCTTGTTCACCTTCCAGCATCAGGCGGGGCCCTGTCAGGCCGTGTTTTGCCAACATGGCAGCTTTCAATCCATCCTGTGCCGCATGGGCAGTGTGGAGTTGCTTGGTCATCACGGGCTCATGTCTACAGCGCCACGGACCGGCGGCTTGGGCGCCGGCATTCCCCAGCGCCCAGACCGTCTGTTCCGGTGTCAAATCCATCAGGTCAGCAACAGCTGCGGCGGCCCCAAATACGCCACAGGTGGACGTATTGTGCCACAGAGCATAGTGCCCAGGCCCAACAGAGCGACCTATGCGGAGTGCTGCCTCATACCCATGAACGACAGCTGCAAGGAACTTTTGTGGGGTTGCGCCTGTCCATTGTGCCGCCGCAAGTGCTGCAGGAATAATAACAGGACCGGGATGAGAGCGCGAAGTACGATGAATGTCGTCCATTTCAAGGACATTGCCGAGGCCACCATTGTGGAAAGCGGCAGCCGCCGGTGGAAAGGTTTTTGTCTGGCCGAGTGCCAGACAGGCACCAGTGCCCTCAGTTTCAAGGGCGGAGGCCAGCACGTGGCCCACTGGCTGGGCTGAGCCCGCAAAAGCGCATCCGATCCAGTCATGCACATGTAAAGCAGCACGCTCGATAGTCGCGTCATCAACAGGGCGGACCAGCCGCTTGACGAGCATCTCAAGCAGGGAGGGCACCCCGGATAAATCAGTCGTTTCAGGCACTGGCTACTTTCATTATTTGTCCGGACATATAATATCGTATCGCTGGAAGGGTGCAAGTCAAATGCGTTCTTCAGCAGGGCAGGCAACCTGGATTGGACTTAAATTAGAAAACTTGAATAAAAGAAGTGGCGCTGATTTTATCGAACCATGTATGATAGAAAAAAGTGACCCGGAGCAACTATGACCGACACCAACACATTAAAGCCCAAATACATACAGGTCTTTGACGATTTGTTGGAACGCATCAGCAATGGTGTCTTCCCCGTGGGCAGCACGTTACCAACAGAAAAGGAACTGTGTGCTGAATTTGGGATCAGCCGGTATACAGTTCGGGAAGCGCTTCGGCGGTTGGCAGAACGTGGCATTGTCGAACGCCGTCAGGGTTCTGGTTCCCAGGTTGTTGCAGAGAATGGACCGCAAGTTTATTCCCACCGGATGCAGTCGATAAGCGAGTTGCATCAATATGCCACGCTAACCAAACTTGATTATATTGACAGCAAAATGGTCATTGTTGACGACGAAATTGCACAAATACTGGGCCGACCATCAGGGTCCAAGTGGCTACAGGTCGATGCCTTGCGGCGGAACCCTCAGGGCCGGGCATTAAATTATACAAGAATATATATCAACGAGGCCTTTCGCAAAATCGAACCGGAACTCCATGATCTGAGCGGACCACATTATGATTTGATAGAGGCCCGGTTTGGCGTAAGTGTCAGTGAAGCTGTTCAGACGATCAGTGCCGAGGTTTTTCCGGAAGATGTCGCCAAGGCGCTTGGCCGAAGTGAAAAAAGTTGGTCAGTTTTGGCAATTCGGCGATACCTGGCACTCGACGATATGCCGATCCAGACGTCTTTCAACTGGACGCCGGCGGAAGAATTCAGTTACGTCATGCATCTAAAGCGAGATGATTAGCCTGCTCTCCCGGCAAAAAATGACCTGACTAGCCCTGGTCTTCAGGCCAGGCTTCAGCAAGGACCCTGAAAGCTGAAGCCGCAACTGGCCAGCCACCATAATGGGCGGCATGAATGATCATGCCTTCAATTTTTTCCTTTGGAATGCCGAGATTATATGCACCGCGAAAATGTACGCGCATTTCGGGTTCACGGTTCATTACCACCAGCATTGTACACGTGACCAACGAGCGTTCCTCGAGGGACATGGACTCATCCTGCCAAACATCGCCGAACACATGTTCGAGAGTGTAGTCTACAAACTTTTTTGGCATCTTTGCCGGCGGGGGAACGCCGTCCAATAGTTTGGCTGCCAGGCTTTTTCCTTTTTCTCTTCGTTCGTTGAGGTCACTCATGATCTGGTTCCTTCTTTACTCACATTATTTGCATAGGGGCTATTTCTCGAAGCCACCACGCCAAGGGCTGGTCAATGGTCCCCAATGCAATAAATCCGATATTTCAATTCTCCTGGGACATGTAAAGTAGGCTGAGTCATATCAAGGAAAATTTGGCTGTCCGGGAATTTATTCGGGATATTTATTTTGTCCGGACAAATTTTATGATAATAGGTATTTTGTCAAGTTCACATGATTTCACAGGTGCCGTTGCACTTGTTCGGGATATGAATATCCCGAAGTATTTTCAAAGCAGACTGGAAGAAAAATGAAAACCGAAAGAATGATCGACCCGATCGGATACCGCGCAAAATTTGGCGTCCTGGTGCCATCGACCAACACAATTGTCGAGAGCGAATTTGCCCGTCTGGCACCCGAAGGTGTGAGCAACAACACGGGGCGGTTTCATGTTGATAATATCGATCTGAATTCAGATGCAGATTTCGAAAAACTGATTGAGCAAATCAAGGGCACACTTGATCGCTCTGTTGATGACATGATCACGTGCGAGCCGGATATGATTGTACTCGGTATGTCAGCGGAAACCTTTTGGGATGGCAAAGGTGGCAGCGAAATCCTGAAAAAACGTTTGAGCGAACGCGCTGGTGGTCTGCCGGTGGCTCTTGGTTCAGAGGCTTGTCAAACAGCTGTTGATGCCTTTAAGGCAAAACGGGTCGCAGTGCTGACGCCCTATTGGCCGGTAGGCGACGAGATGGTCCGCCGCTATTTTACGGAAATTGGCCTTGAGGTTGTCGCTCTGAAGGGTTTGAAGGCCCGCAGTCCGATCCATATTGCCTGCCAAAAAGAAGAAGACCTGGTGAATTCCCTCAAGGAACTGAACGCCAGCGAACCGGATCTCATTATCCAGGTTGGAACAAATCTATGCCTTGGTGCTATCGCGGCAGAAGCAGAGCGTTGGCTGGAAAAGCCGGTCGTCGCCATCAATACGGCCATTTATCATTTTGCCCTGCGCCAGTCTGGCATAGACGACAAGATTTTTGGATATGGGCGTCTGTTGTCCGAGCACTAAGACCTGAATTATGGACGATACCCTCAGAACGGCTTGGTTGCACCCAGGAAGGCGATCAGAAGAACAACAACCCATAAGGTTCCGGCAGCGCTTCCGGCATTGATCCGGTTCCTTTTCATTCTTTTTTCGCCTTCAATTTTTTCCGCACCACCGGCTCTGACCATTTCAAATATTGGCTCCCAGTGATCTGCCGCGCGCAAAATCCATGTGGCACTGAGAACCATAAGACCGTAGAGCGCTATTTTCGCCGCTAACCAGGTCTCGGAAACAAGGTTGCCAGTAACCAGGGCATAAACGCCCAGTGCCGTCATCGCGAACGCCATCAGAAACCAGACTTTGCGATTAGCCTTGTTGAGCCCGGCTTCTCGTGGTGTACCAACGGAAAGTCGTTCCACCCACAATGTGAGCAACCAGAGCAGGCTGAGCACCCAAACCACCACAAGCCACACCCCGTCTATTTGAGACCCATGCTGCAGCGCAAGGGTAAAGCCAATGGGTAAAATCAACGGCGCGCATGTGCGCGGTGCCATGTCGATATTTTTTCGGATATCCCGAACGCGCAATCGCTCCTCAAGACTAAGGTCTTCCCTGGTCAATTGGCTGTCACAATAGAAAACGCCGAGGTCAGAC
Source organism: Alphaproteobacteria bacterium (assembly GCA_018650465.1). Lineage (GTDB taxonomy): Bacteria > Pseudomonadota > Alphaproteobacteria > UBA2966 > UBA2966 > JABILA01. Next base: position 11,589 of record JABIFY010000040.1, on the reverse strand, counting down.
CCCAACCAATAGCCAAATAACAGAACATGGAAGAAAATTAGTACGCCTTGTAGATCGATATCCATTTTATTTTCTTTCTGGTGCAAAAATGCGATTGCAACCAATATTCAGGTTCTGACTGAAAACCCGCTTTGACTATTGTCAAATGAAACGGGGGAGATGTCTTTTTTGGAAAGATTGATTTCGGTTTTCTACTACCTGGTAGTTCAACCTTGATAAATTGTTTTTCATATCGTTCCGTTTCCGCGCAACGCTGTAATTTGATTGGTGCTATATCCCAATTCCGTCAGGATTTGATCTGTGTCGGCGCCAAGTTCCGGTGCCGGTTTTCCAGTTGCGCGATGTCCATCAAGTCTGATGGGGCTGGCGACCATGCGAAAATTCTTGCGCTGGGGCAGGTCCATGCTTTCGATCCCGTCACTCTCAACGAAAAAAGGATTTTCGAGCGCGTCAGGAAGGGACAGGATGGGTGCCAGGGGAACCTTGCCACCCAGACGCGCCATCCATTCCGCTGTTGTCCTGGTTTTCATTTCCACATTCAGCAGCGCCATTAGGTCGTCCCGGTTCTGGTAACGTAAGCCCGGAGTATTAAACCTGGCGTCTTCGATCAGATCCGGCCTGCCCAGTCCGTTACACATGGCTTCCCAGAACTTTGGCAGGACGCACATGACAAATATCGATCCGTCACCTGTTGGCATGACTTCACAAGGGACGACACTTGGATGGCCGGAGTTGGGCCGTCTTTCAACGACGTCGCCCTCGTTGAGATACCATGTTGCGGGATAAGTCAGCTGATGCATGGCGACATCAAAAAGGGTGACGTCGATATCCCGACCCTTGCCTGATTTCAGGGCGCCGACGATGCCAGCAGTTACGGAAAAGGCCAGCGTGATGCCGCCGAGGTAGTCGATGATTGACAAGCCCATGCGTTGTGGCGGGCCATCGGGCTCGCCGGTCAAAGCCATAAATCCGGCCTCGGCCTGTGCCAGATAATCGTAGGCAGGCCAATCGGCCCGCGGCCCTTTGCGGCCATAGCCGGAAAGATGCCCGCAGACAATGGCGGGGTTACATGCTTTCAAGCTTTCATAGTTAAGGCCGTTACGTGCAACCTGGGCACCGCGCATGTTGTTGGTGACGGCGTCGGCACCTGCCACCAGACGATGCAGGACTTCCTTCGCATCCGGGTTTTTCAGGTTGAGGGTGAGGCTCTTCTTCGATTTATTGAATGTTTGAAAGAAATGGCTGTTGTTGGGGCCCAGGAAATGGGGGCCTGAGGCCCGTGAACTATCACCGCCACGGCCATTGGAATTCGGAGGCTGTTCTATCTTGATGACGTCGGCACCCATATCCGCCATGTACATGGTTGCAAAAGGCGCGGCCCCATATTGTTCAACCGATATGATCCGCACGCCGTCCAGGGGTCGAAGTGTCATCACTCCCGACCTTCTGCTGCGGCAAGGGCAAGGATATTCTGCATCGACTTTACGACAGGTGCCTCGACCAGTTTTCCGTCAAGAACAGCGACGCCTGTGTCACTGGCTTCAAAGGCCGCAATGATCGCCTTTGCCTCTTCAACCTCGGCATCTGACGGTGAAAAGGCTTCATTCACTGTTGCCACATTCGACGGGTGCAAAACGGCCTTTCCGGAAAAGCCAAGCAAGCGTGCATATTCGGCGTCGGAGCGAACGATATCATCATCACGAAAAGCGATTGTCGGAACATCCAGAGCAGGGATACCGGCGCGTCTGGCGGCATGGATGATCCGGGACCGGGCGTAATGCAGCGGCTCGCGGTCCAGCGTGGTTCCCAACTCGACCGAAAAATCGACACCGCCAAACATCATCAATTCCAGACGCGGTGTGGCTTGCGCAATTTCATGCACTGCCTCAAGGCCATCAAGGGTTTCGATAAGGGCGATCAGACCCAATCCTGATCCAGCGGCAGTGAGGACAGTATCTGCGATCTGCAGGTCACGCGGGCTGTTGATCTTGGGCATGAACAACAATCCATGTTGCAGCGAGGCCTCAGCGACCGCAACAAGATCAGTCAAGCCAAAAGCGGTGTCCAGGGCATTCATGCGTAACGCCCGGCGTGGTCCGGTGCCGTCACTTTCGCCAAGAAAACGAATGCCAGCGATCCTGGCATCTGCCTTCAAGGCAGGGGCCACTGCGTCTTCCAGGTCAATTGCCACCAGATCGGCACCGGCGACCAGTGTTTTGGCGAATATTTCCGGGCGTGAACCCGGGGCAAAAAGAAGTGACCGGCAGATATTTGTCATAAGGTTTTCCACATTGACAGTTTGTCCGGACAAATTCTATGATGGCCAGGTATTTTGTCAAGTGCGATGAAATATTGGGGCCTGCAAAGAGGGGGTCTGTCATATCGTATGTCGGCAACCGCCGGACGATATCTGTTTCCAGGGGAGGCGCTGGGTCGGCCAGCGCAGGGGTGGCATGGCTACAAGTATTTCTTATGAAAATATCGATTTCGATATGGAAGTTCCGGTTCTGGTCATTGGGGCAGGTGGTTGCGGCCTGACTGCGGGACTGGCAGCACGATCCGAAGGCGCGGAAGTCATCGTGCTGGAGCGCGACCCCGTTCCGGCAGGCAGTACCGCCATGTCACAGGGATATGTTTGTGCGGCGGGAACCAAATCCCAAACGGAGTCTCAGATAGAGGATTCACCAGATATTTTCTATGCCGACATCATGGCAAAAACTTCTGGCCAGGCGGACGAAGTCATTGCGCGAACGGTGGCTGGAAATTCCGGCCCGACTGTTGATTGGCTCACGGACAAATTTGATGTTCCATTCTCCGTCAGTCCAAGCTGGAGTGGTTTTTTCGGACACTCGGTGAATCGAATGCATGGTGTGCCATCGAAAACGGGCGAGGAATTGTCGGGAGCACTCGCCGGCGCTGCAGCAAATATTGGCGTTGATATCGTCACTGATGCCCATGTGACTGGTTTGTTCGCGACCGATACCGGGCTGGTCCGAGGGGTTTCGTTCCAGCGGCCCGATGGCAGCGAGGAACGGATCGGATGCAAGGCCTTGATTGCGTCGACGTGTGGGTTTGGGGGCAATCGGGAAATGATCCGCAAGTTCATCCCTGAATTCGGTAATGCAAAGAATTACAAGTATTTTGGCCACGAAGGAAACAAAGGCGATGGCATCCTCTGGGGTATGGAACTCGGTGGTGCTGTTGATGGCATGAACGCCTTTCAGGGATATGGTGCCCTCGCTGAGCCCCACGCGATTTCAGTAAACTATGATGTGGTCATGGGCGGCGGCATCGCCGTGAATATTCTGGGCCAAAGGTTCTCTGACGAAATTGCCAACATTTCCGGACAAGCACAACGTGTTCTGGACCAGCCGTCGGGAATAGCCTGGTTGATATTTGATGACGTGCGCGGCGCGCGCTGCGATGACATGCCAGAATACCGGCAGCTCTCGGAACTGGGCGCTGTCCGGGTGGCAGATACATTGAGCCAACTGGCGGAGGTGATCGGTGTTCCAGGCGATGCCTTGGCACAAACCATGGCATCTGTTGATGATATCGTTGATGGTCGCGCCCAGTGTCCTTTTGGTCGGGATTTTGGTAACGAGCCAAAACTACAACCAGGGTATCGGGCGATACGCATCACAGGCGCGCTTTATCACACACAGGGTGGATTAAAGGTGGACAGTCGCGCACAAGTTCTGAAGAAAGATGGTGGTTTGTTACCAAATTTCTTTGCTGGAGGCGGGACGGCACAGGGCATCTCCGGGAACGGGGCAACTGGTTATCTCCCGGCTGCAGGGCTGTGTACGGCCTTGACATTGGGCCGATTGGCCGGTCAGTCGGCTGCGGAATATGTAAAAAAACTTAATTAAATCAACGTATTGATCCAGATTTATCCCATTGATTGTTTGCCCTGACGAAAACAGTAACAAGACCAGCTTTCTCGATTGATGCCAGATGTCTTCGCCTGGTTCCTGATAAACATAAAGGCTTTTTCCCATGACCGACGCAATTCACAAATTTGCCAAATTTGTCATTGAGACCCGTTTCGAGGACATTCCGGAAGATGCCCGTGCGGCAACAAAAAAGTTTATTCTGGATTGTTTCGGAGTTGGCATGATCGGCTCAAGCGGGCCATGGGTAACTGAACTGATCAAGACACAGTCCCTCTGGGGGCAGGGAAATGATGCAAGGATCTGGAATAGTGGCGACCGTGTCCCAACCCCGACCGCGGCTATGTGCAACGCTTACCAAATACATAATTCAGAATTTGATTGCGTGCATGAAGGTGCCGTCGCCCACGCCATGACAGCCGTATTGCCCTGTGTTTTAGCCGAAGCTGAGCGTCGCGGTGGAATGACCGGTCAGGAACTGATTACGACCGTCGCAATCGGTGTTGATGTTGCCTGCAATCTTGGTCTTGCGGCCAAAACCGGCCTGCGCTTTTTTCGACCTGGCACCGTTGGCCTGTTCGCTGGCGTTGCCGGGATATCTATTTTGCGCGGATTTGATCAAGAAACCCTGACCCGGGCCTTTTCCATTGGCTATGCTCAATTGAGCGGCACCATGCAACCCCACACCGAAGGCTCTATGCTGCTGGGCATGCAGATCGGGTTCAATGCCCGCAACGCTGTGGTTGCCTGTGATATGGCTGAGGCCGGACTGGCAGGACTTCAGGGTGTTCTGGAAGGACCGTTCGGGTATTTTTCACTGATCGAGCTTGAATATGATCTTGCGGATATCCTCGCCAATATAGGCAAGATCTGGCGGGTGACGGAAATGGCCCATAAACCCTTTCCGTCTGGCCGCGCCACTCATGGTGTCGCCGATGCCGCACTACTCCTTCAAAAAGAACACAATCTGACGGCAGATCAGATTGAAAGTGCAACCTTGACCATGCCGTCGCTGACGAAGCATTTGGTTGGTCGGCCTGCTCATGACGCCATGGATGTAAATTATGCCCGTTTGTGTTCGCCTTATGTGGCTGCTGTTGCCTTCATGAAAGGCGAAATAAACATCCCGGATTTCCATGAAAAAGCTTTCCGTGATCCGGTAACGGTTGAACTGGCGAAGCGAATTTCGGTCGAGGCAAACGACAATCCAGATCCCAATGCACTATCACCCGTCGAAGTCTCGGTGACGCTCAAAAATGGAACTGTGCTGCGGCAAGGCGTTGAAATTGTTTATGGCAATCCGGAGAATGCCATGACACGAGATGCCTGGCTCGAGAAATTCCACAAAAATGCAGCAGGTGCGGCCAAACCGATTTCTCGTGAGAAAGCTGATGCGATGGTTGATCTGGTCGATCATCTGGAGGACCTGGATGACGTACGCATTCTGGTCGACAATCTGGTCGCAGGGTAGTTGGAACCGAAAGTAAACTTGTCCGGACATATTACCGTTGACTTTTCCTTTTCGAGGAACATAAAGTTGTCCGGACATTTAGTGTCCCTGGGTTGACCAAAGGTCTCAAGGGATCATTTCTTGCAAATTATCAAAGGGCCAAATTTTGTCGCAAATTTCGGATGACAGGCATACGGGCGTGCTAGAGCGGATGTCCCGTTATCTGAGTTGGGCTGCAGGCAGCACTATTCTTTTTTGTGCTGTTCTGGTGACCCTCGACGTCATCGCCCGAAATTTGTTTAACGACAATTTCTTTGAAAGTTATGAGATCACGATCTACCTGTACGCAATTACAGTTGCGTTTTCTTTTTCGTTTGCCCTGGTCACCAAGACCCATATCCGGATCGATGTCGTTTACGCGAAGTTTCCACCTGGCTGGCGCGCGGGCCTCGATATCATAGCTATCATAATGCTGACGGGGCTGGCATCCCTCATGAGTTTTTATGCCTGGTCCCTGTCTATCGAAAGCTTCAAATTACCTGGCCCGGGAAATTTGGGCGCAGTTTCTGCGTCCGATATGTCTGTACCCCTGGTCATTCCCCAATCGCTTTGGGCGCTTGGTCTGACCTGGTTTGCCTTCGTTTGCATCGTCTATTTGCTTCAGTCCTTGTATTACTTTCTGCGAGGTGATTTCGCGACGGTGACGAAGCTGATTGGTGTCGAACAACGCGAGGGTGAGGCTGAACTTAACGAGGCTTTGGAACTTGCCAGGGAAGACGAAAACGAGCAAGCCCGGGGGAATTCCTGATGGCAGGGATTTCGCTGATCGGATTACTCGTTCTTGCCGGAATGGGCATTTATGTCGCTGCCATATTAGGCATTCTCGCGGTTTCCCTGGGCGAGGCCTTTTCTTTCATCCCTCTGTTGCCGGCACTTGGTGACATCTCCTGGTCTGCGAGCACTGAGTTCGTACTCGTTGCCGTTCCCCTGTTCATACTGATGGGCGAGATATTACTGCACACGGGGATTGCCTCCGATATGTTCCGGGCTTTGGACCGTTGGGTGAACTGGATACCGGGTGGTTTGATGCATACCAACATTGCTGCAAGCGCATTGTTTGCAGCAACGTCGGGCTCCTCAGTTGCAACAGCCGCCACCATTGGCACAGTATCCATACCGAATATAAAACTGCGAAAATATAGCCCACCACTGTTTCTTGGCTCGTTGGCAGCAGGCGGTACGCTGGGTATTTTGATTCCTCCCAGCATAAACATGATCATCTATGCTGTCCTGACGGATACATCGGTCACAGACCTTTACCTGGCGGCGATGATTCCGGGTGCGTTGCTGGCTGTAATGTTCTCGTTTGCCATTTTTGCAGCCTGCGTAATCAAGCCGTCCCTTAGTGGAACGCGCGAGCCTGCAACCTGGGACCAACGTATCAAGGCTCTCAAGCACTTGCTGCCACCAATTTTGCTGTTCGTTATCGTTGTGGGGTCAATTTATGCAGGCCTGGCGACACCGACTGAAGCTGCCTCACTGGGCGTTGTTGCTTCATTGATTTTCGGATTTGCTCGACGGCGTATCAACGGTCCAGTCTTGCTGTTGGCGTTCGAAGGAACAATGCGCACAACGGCGATGGTTTCACTTATCGTTGTGATGGCCTTCTTCCTGAACTTCGTGTTGCAATCGATCGGCGTGACCGAGTTTATCAACGAGTTCATGGACGGATTGGACCTTAATCCGATGTTGGCCATGGTCGCCATTATCGCCTTCTATCTACTTTTGGGCATGTTCATGGAAACGTTGTCGTTGATGATCGCGACAACGCCCATCGTCGTTCCGGTCATTCTGGCACTGGGCTTCGACCAGGTCTGGTTCGGCGTATTGTTTATGATCCTGATCGAAGCCGCTTTAATCACACCGCCGATCGGTGTGAATTTGTTTGTTGTTCAGGCCGTTCGCGGTGAGGGTCCGTTCCGCGATGTTGTCCTGGGTTCATTACCGTTCCTACTCATGATGGTTGCCATGATGTTTCTTCTGCTGATGTTTCCGCAGATGGCAATGTGGCTGCCAGAGATTTTCAACTGATTTAGCAGGGTCGCCGAAACCAACCACCTTATTCCACCAGGCCGCATTGGCGAGCGGCTTTCCAAAAACAAGCACAGGGAGATAATTATGCAAATAAGAAACAAGATGTACGGGGCGATAGCTGCAGCAGCAGTTGTGTCCATGGGATCAGCAGTAGCCGTTGCCGATAGCCCAGACGGCGTTTTTCCGGCGACAGAAATCAATGTTATCGGAAATGTCAGCGTCACGACCCAGTTCAGGGATATCCAAAAGCCTTATTGGACGGAAGTCATTCCCAAGCTGACCGGTGGCAAACTTAAAGTGAATTTCAAGGCCTGGAATCAGATGGGCCTCAAAGGACCAGAACCTTTCCGTCTTGCCCAGCGTGGACAAACCCAATTTGCGTCCTATCAGCTCGGTCATGTATCCGGTGAAGCGCCGATTAATGACACCACAGATTTGGCAGGCATGTCACCTACGATCGATGACTTTCATAAAGTCACAGTGGCATTTCGCCCGACACTCGAAAAATATTACGAAGAAAAATTTGGCCTCAAGATTTTGACGTTGCAGTCATTTCAGGCACAAATTCTCTATTGTCGTGATGAAGTCAAAAGCCTTGCTGATTTAAAGGGCCGGAAAGTTCGTAGTTCTGGCGTGTCCCAGTCTGATTTCCTGAGTGCTGTTGGCGCTTCGGGCATTCCCATGTCGTTTGGTGAAGTTCAACAGGGCCTGCAAAAAGGCGTCATCGACTGTGCCGTTACGGGAACATTGGGTGGTTATTCAGCCAAGTGGTATGAAGGCGCAAAATACCTCTACACGTTACCTCTGAACTTTGCTGCCGGTGTCACCGTCGTAAATATCGAGGCGTGGAACAAACTGGATGCCGACATCCGCAAGGTGATTGAAGATACCATTCAGAAACACGAAGACGATATGTGGGACCTGAACCGTTCCGAAGGCGAACTTGGCATCAATTGCAACACCACAGGTCCTTGCACAGAGGGCAAAGCAGGTGGAATGAAACGTGTCGATCCTTCTGCTGCAGATTTGAAATTGCTGCGCCAGATCATGCTCGATACGGTTTTGCCGCGTTGGGCCAAACGTTGTGGCGCAGATTGTGCAAAAACCTTCAACGAAACGATTGGCAAGGTGAACGGATTGTCAGCTTCTAACTAACCTGCATTGTCTGACTTGAAGTAAATGGCTTCGGAGAATATCCGGAGCCATTTTTTCATATGTTGCAGGCTATGACCTATTTCAATGAACTAGTACCATGCTCGCCTCAGGCCTCCCGGTTTCTCTGGCACAAGTTTTTTTTGTAAGTACGACAAAGGAAGTAATATGGATCTCCACCTTGACGGAAAAGTCGCGCTGGTTACCGGCGGTAATCGTGGTTTGGGCGCCGCTTGCGCCGCGATGTTGGCCTCTGAAGGAGCCCGGATATTTCTGACAGCACGCGATGATGAAAAATTGACTGAAACAGCGCAAGCCATTTCCGGATCCAGTGGAGCCGAAGTTGGCGCCATGGCAGTTGATTTGACCAAACCAGATGCGGCCGACGCGGTTGTTGAAGCGGCGATCAAAAAATTTGGCCGGATTGATATACTTGTGAATTCAGCCGGAGCGTCCAAGGGCGGCGTATTTTGGGAGGTTCCTGATCAGGTCTGGCAGGACAGTTTCGACCTTAAATTTATGGCCACAGTCCGCATGATGCGGGCCGTGATACCTGGTATGCGGGCGCAGGGTTACGGACGCATCGTTTCCATCGTTGGCAATACTGGTAAACAACCGCCCTCAACCATGCTGCCAAGTGCTTCTGCGAATGCGGCGCTGTTGGTGGTTACCAAAGGTTTGGCCGACGAAGTGGTGAAGGATGGCATTATTGTTAATGCGGTAAATCCAGGCCCAACCCGAACTGAACGCATGGCCACTATTCTGAACAATATTCAACAGTCGTCTGGCCGCCCCATGGATGAAGTCGAGAAAGATTTTGTCTCAAACATCCCCATGAAAAGAATGGGTGAGCCCGAAGAGATTGCACGTCTTGTAACATTCCTTGCCTCCGATATGGCGGCCAACCTGACGGGTATCTCGATTACGGCTGACGGCGGTTCAACCAAGGCACTGGCATAGGAGTATCAGCGATATGTCTAATCCAAGAATTCCCTATCAAATGTCCAGCGCTCGCAAGCCGATTGAGCCGCCCGCCGGCAAGCCAATCATTGTGCATATGGTTGTGAACGTTGAAAACTGGCTTTTCGACGGTGCCATGCCGCGGAAAATAATTACGGCGCCGCACGGGGCCGAGAGTATTCCGGATATCCCCAATTATTCATGGGCTGAATACGGCATGCGGGCTGGTATGCCGCGGATTCTTGATCTTTTCAAGTCTCGGGGAATACCGGCCAGTACCAGCATCAACGCAGGTGTTATCGAAGCCTATCCTGAATGTTCAAACGCCATGTTGGAAGCGGGGTGGGAGTTTGTTGGCCACGGTATGCATCAAAAATCAATGCAAGGCGAAGAAGATGAAGCCGGGTTGATCCAGTCGGCCCTGGATGTCTTGAAGAGCTTTACGGGTGTCCAGACACGTGGCTGGTTAAGTCCCGGCCTGAAAGAAACCACGGATACGCCGGATATACTAAAGTCCCTGGGCGTGGATTTTGTCTTCGATTGGGTTGTCGATGATCTGCCGTCCTGGATGACGACAAAACACGGCCCCCTGATGTCGATGCCTTACAATGTCGAAATCAATGACAGCATCGTTTACGCCATTGAAAAGCACGCAACTGGCGAAATGTATCAGCGCTTTTCCAATACCCTGGAAACCTTTGGCAGGGAAAGCAGCCAGAACCCAAGGGTGCTGGCTGTTGGTCTTCATCCCCATCTGATTGCGGTCCCGCACCGGATCCATGAACTGGAACGCATGTTGGACGACGTACTTGCCCGCGACGATACAATATTCATGAACGGTAGCCAGATTGCCGATTGGTACAAGGCCGCCGAGGGCTGACGTAAATAAGTCGCATGCCCGTAAAGTTGTCAGGCGTCAGCTGCGGCAGCTGCATCCGCGATGTCTTCAAGACTGTGACCCAATTTGGGTACCAGAACTGTGCGTTTGTACTGCATCACCAATACGCCATCCTGATTGTGGGCTCGTGTTTCCACTGTCACGATCCCCTGCGTTGGCCGTGAAGATGATTCTCGTTTATCAAGCACTTCTGATTCCGCATACAGCGTGTCTCCGTGGAAAACGGGTGCTGGCATATGGATGTCAGTCCAGCCCAGATTGGCAATCGCTTTCTGACTGATATCTGAAACACTCATGCCTGCGACAACAGAAAGTGTCAGGCAACTGTTGACGATTGGCTTGCCAAATTCACTTTGGCTGGCCAGGGCATGGTCAAAATGAACAGGGTGCTGGTTCATGGTGAGCAGCGTAAACCAGGTGTTGTCTGCCTCTGAAATTGTCCGGCCTGGGCGGTGTTCATAAGTATCACCAATTGCGAACTCTTCGTAGCAACGACCGTATGATTCACGGTAACGATTTGGACCAACTTCTATTGCTTTTGCGACCATAACGTAGAACTCCGGTTAGGCTGTTATAAGGTGGCAAAATTCTACCATGCAGGCGAATTCACCGAAACGGACAAACAGAAAAAATGGAGCCATCCTTGATCCTTCTGCACCTAATTTGAAGATGGATCACTTTTTCCGTGGATGAGCAATTTGCTCGCAGTATTGTTTATTCTGGTCAAGAGCAGAATAAATCCGGTGGCGGTCAAAAACGGGGACTATCAGCCATGAACGGACATATGCAGAACGGGCATAGACATTTTTGCCGAAGCAGTTCATTCACGTCATCCAGAGTGAGTGTCGCGCTATTTATGTTGAAAGGAGGTTATTTTGTCTCATTTTTGAATTACATTGTCATTTGATAATTGAAAATTCAGGACGTGAGAGAATGAATGAAAGTCCAATGTTCATGCCGCGAGGCAGGAACATCATTTTTGCAACTGCCCTTATTCTTAGTATCGTTTTTCTGACGATTGATTGGTCTTCCCCCGAAAAAGTGGTCCACCTTTATAGTTAGTTGAAGGAGGATCAGAAATGGCTATCAAGCGAAACAAACCAGAAGAGATTGTGATGATGCTGCGGCAGGTTGAAGTGCTT
>JABIFY010000039.1 GCA_018650465.1 Alphaproteobacteria bacterium | reverse complement strand
GGTTCCGGCAAAACCACGTTGATCAAGATGATCCAGGGGCTGTATCGCCCTACCCAGGGCCGGGTTTTGCTGGATGGTGCTGATATCAATCAGTTCACCCGTTCGGAAATGGCCAAGTGGATTGGCTATGTGCCCCAGGAAACATTTTTGTTTACTGGGACGGTGCGCGATAACCTGGTCAAAGGCCGCCCCGATGCCACAGACGACGAACTGGTCGAAGCGGCCAAGAAGTCCGGCTTGCATGACCTGGTTATAGATTTCCCGGACGGCTATGCCACGGATATTGGTGAAGCCGGTGCCAGGCTTTCCGGCGGCATGCGGCAAAGATTATCCATCGCCCGCGCCATGCTGGGCAACCCGCCTATCTTGTTGCTGGACGAGCCCTCTTCAAATCTTGATCGCGAAGGCGAGATGGAACTGATGGAGACATTGAATGAGCTGGCAGAAAATCACACGATCATGGTGATCAGTCACGCGCCGGGTGTTTTGTCCCAGTGCCGCCAGGTTCTGGTCATGCAAAAAGGCCGGATTGTACGCAGTGGTCGTCCGCTGGATGTGTTGCCGCACTTGCTGGGAACCCATACGGCACCACCAATTTATCAACGCCAGGCCTGATCGCCAGCCAGACCCGATCACTTGCCAAACCAGGAACTTGCATACAGCTGCCTGAAGTCACATTTAGTTAACAGAATTGCCTTAAATTCGATAATATGATCTTCCAACGCTGCAGAAAGCACTAATTGACACCATGACCGACTCCACGATTGACTCCACTGGCGGTTTGCATAACCCACTGGACGACCTTGTTGCGGAAAACCCGGTCAAGGTTAGTCACAAGCTTGTCTGGGCGGTCATGATTTTGCTGGCGTCTTCTGTTGCCTGGTCATATTTCATTACCTTGCCTGAATATGCCGTCGCCATCGGCTCGGTCGTGCCGCAAAGCCAGATCAAGGTTGTGCAACACCTGGAAGGCGGCATCGTCCAGGACATCTATGTTGCGGATGGTGATTCCGTCAACAAAGGCGACCCTTTAATCCAGCTTAAACTGGGAAGTACCGGCTTGAACCGGGAGGATTTGCAGGTTCGTCTCGATGGCCTTGCGCTGACCCGTGCCAGATTAAAGGCTGAATCAAGCGGACGTGACATGATCATGCCCAAAGACGAAGCCAAGCGTCATCCTGAACTGGCGTCTGCTGAATTGAACCAGCTTGATTCCCGAAGGGGCGAATTAGAAAGCTCCCAGACAGTACAAAGAAGCCAGGTGACGCAGGCCGAGCTGGCCATCAAAACCCTGAGGACCAACAAGGCGTCCATGGAAAAAGATTTAAAAATATCCCGGGACAAACTGGCGACATCCGCCGGGTTACTGGCAATCCGGCTGGTGACCAAGACCTCACACCAGGAGCTGGAAAGTGCCGTTGTCCAGCTTGAGGGCCAGGTTAACACCATGGGCGTGGAAATTCCCAAAGCACAATCTGCCCTGAAGGAAGCCAAGGATCGCGTCACAGAATTAACCCTCAAATTTCGCCGGGAAGCAGCTGGTCAGTTAAGCGATATCCAACAAAAAATTGCCAGTGCACGGCAATTACTGTCACAAGCCAGTGCGCAACGCCTGCGTACGGAAATTGTCAGCCCCATTGATGGTGTGATCAAGAATCTGGCGTTCAACACAGTTGGTGGCGTGGTGAAAGCTGGCGAGCCGATTATGCAAGTCGTGCCGACATCAGAAACGCTTGTGATTGAAGTTCATCTGGCACCGGAAGATCGGGGCTATGTGGAAGTTGGCCAAAAGGCCTTGGTCAAGGTAACTAGTTACGACTTCATCCGTTATGGCGGCCTGGATGGCCGGGTGACGCAGATTTCACCCGACAGTGACCTTGATGAACAAGGCTCACCCTATTTCCTGGTCAAGGTATCCACCGAGCGATCCTACCTTGGCACCAAGGAAGGTGATTTGCCGATCACCCCAGGCATGCAAGCCAGCGTTGACATCAAGACCGGCGACAAATCCGTCATGGAATATTTGGTCCGCCCGGTCCTGAAAATCCGCTACGAAGCCTTCCACGAACGCTGAGAAGCTCCACCTTCCAGATCAAATCCAAAATGACGTCATGCGCGGGCATGACCCGCGTACCGACGTCTTCAGGAAACATGTACATCAGAGACGGGCGTCCGATGTTCTTCACTCTCTACAAATAAATCCGTGTCAAAAACCAAATACCGTCAAACCATGGGTACGCGGGTCAAGCCCGCGCATGACGAAAGAAGAATGTTAATTCATTATTATTGTGGAAATTTCTTCTATTCAAAACTCCGTTGAATTTGCGCAATACATTGATAGATTGTATTCTTTAAATAATTTGCCCCAGGGAATATTCAACTTTGTCCATTCTACCTGATCATGAAATTCGTCGCCTTGCTCTTGAGCAGGAAATGATTTCGCCTTTCAGCGAAACGCTGAAGCAAGATGGTGTGATCTCGCATGGACTGTCGTCATTCGGTTATGATTCAAGGGTTGCCCCGGAATTCAAGATTTTCACCAACCCTGGTGGGGTGCTGATTGATCCCAAGAACTTTGATGACAGCTGCCTTGTCACCAAGGTTTCTGAAGAGGCAATTGTACTCCCTGCAAATTCTTTTGCGCTGGCACGTACGGTTGAATATTTCAAGATTCCGGATGATGTGTTGGTGATCTGCCTGGGCAAATCAAGTTATGCAAGATGTGGCATCGTCGTCAATGTAACGCCGCTTGAACCGGGTTGGGAAGGGCATGTCACCCTGGAATTTTCCAATACAACACCGACGGACGCGTTGATCTATCCCAATGAAGGGGCCTGTCAGTTTCTGTTCTTCCGCGGCGAAAGCGCCTGTGAATTGACCTATGCCATGCGGGGTGGGAAATACCAGGGACAAACCGGCATCACCCTGCCCCGCATTAAAAAATCGTCGGACGCTGCTGAATAAATCGATATCTACTTCGACGTCGCCACAAAAACACCATCCCAATCGGCGGGCGGGGGAGTGACTTCGAAGTGGTCGATACGTTCATCATACATGTCGTAGAGCACGTCCAGCGGCTTTTCGAGGAAGTCATCCAATTCGCGGCACTCGACGACCATGGCGCGAGCCTCGGTCCATTGCTGGCCACGGTAGGCCTCGATCATCTCGGCATTCTTCGTCGCCAGGGCTTTGAACGCCGGCGTCTCAGCCATGTCCGGGCGGCCCTGCAAGGTGTAGATGTGTACGCCTTCTGTCTTGCCTTTGACCGCAATGAAGTCCATTTCCAGCATCGCGTAACCGGGTGCGCCTTGATGTGTCAGATCACCGATGACGATACCGACGCCATAGTTCTTTGACTGGCTCTCCAGGCGCGCGCCCAGGTTGATCGTATCGCCCAGCACCGAATAGTCAAAACGCTGATTCGACCCCATGTTGCCGACGCAGGCCTCACCGGAATTGAGGCCGATGCCGATGATGATCGGCAGGAACAACTCGCCCGCCGCTTCGCGTTCCGCCTTGATGGCAGCATTCAGGCTTTCCAGCGCCGAGAACATGGCCAAGGCTGAATCACAGGCATGTACGACATGATCCGCATCATCCAAAGGCGCATTCCAGAACGCCATGATGCAGTCACCCATGTACTTGTCGATGGTACCTCTGCGCTCCAGGATCATATCCGTCATCGGCGTCAGGAAGCGGTTAATAAGATTGGTGAGCCCCTGAGGGTCAGTCTTGAACTGTTCCGAGATAGCCGTAAAGCCACGAATGTCAGCGAACAGCACAGTCATATCCCTCATCTCACCACCCAACGTCAAACGCTCCGGTTCGTCGGCGAGTTGCTCGACCAGGGCTGGCGACAAGTACTGCGCAAAGGCACCGCGAACCTGTTTTCGCTCAGCAGCTGACTTGGCATAACTGGAATAGGTCAGGAAGGTATAGAGAATAAAGGTTGATGCCGCCGGGTAGGTCGCGTCAATCAAATTCAGATTTGCCTTTTCACCGAAGGTAAACAGGCCAAATATATTGCCGGAATACTCCCACCAGGAATACCCGACCATGGCGGCAATCAAACTGACCGCCATAAAGGCCGTAAAAGCCGCACCTAGGTTCGGCACCAGCCAGATCATCAGAAAGCCACAGATCAGCGCCACGACCAGTTCGTTACCCAGAGAATTAATCGGTCGTTTCAGATAGCTGTGGGCCAGAATCGTTTCCAAAAGATTGGCGTGCACCTCAACCCCAGGCAGGGCGTCATCAATCGGACTGGTTCGAATATCTTTCAGACCTTCAGCGCTGGTTCCGATCAGGATGGCCCGCCCACGGACCCGTTCCTTGTCGAATTTATTCCGAAAGACATCAACAGCAGGAATGTAAAGACCTGGATCGTAGGGCCGAAAGTGCACCGGAACCCGGCCTTTGCCGTCAGTAGGAATAACAAAATTCTTGGGCTTGCTGCGCAATTTGATCTTGGTTAGACCAATCAGGCCAGATTTCGGATGTGCCCCTTGCGCGATATAGCCTTTTTGTCCATAGGCAAGGCGTAACATCTCCAGCGTCAAAGATGGATACAGTTTACCGCCTACTTGCAGAACCATCGAAACGCGCCGCACGATGCCGTCACCTTCAGGGGTAATCGTCACCATGCCATGGCCTCTGGCAGCATCTGACAATACCTTGGTATTGCCGGTCAATCCTGTGAAATCCTCCAGTAGCTCCTTCGGATCACCATTTATCTCAGCATATCTGGTCGGCTTCGGCAGGGCAGCACGCCCCGCAATATCCTCGTGGATCGCAGCTTGCCCAAGCACTGTATTTGTCTGGCGAAGTACGTTCGCAAGAACTTCGTCATTATTCGGCATTTTGGATAGAGCTGCCGCAACGTTTTTTGGCATATTCGGCATCGATTGGGCGTATAAATTGGGCGACAAACGGTCGGGTTCCGTAAAGAACATATCAAAGCCGATTGCAGCGGCGCCGGCATTGGCCAGATTAACAACGATCTGGGCAATGACATTTCGCGGCCATGGCCACTGCCCCAGCTCGGTCAGGGATTTTTCATCCAGGTCGACAATCGATACAGGATCGCCCGTTTTTTCTCTCGGCTTAAGTCGTTGATATAAGTCAAATGTTTTGACGCGCAACGGCTCCAGGGGCGGTAAATCCAGGGTACGGACGACACCCAGGGAAAGTAATATCATGATGGCGATCAGGCGGCTGGGACTGAACCAGGACTTGAACCTTTGTTTCCAGGTCCGACGTTTGCGGTTTTTCCATTTATCCAGCAAACGCCCACCAAATCCGGGGCCTTCATCTGCCTCACTGCTTCGTATCGTCGTATCAGACATAAATTCCCCCGGCCAGGCGCCCCAATATTTGCATGTAAGCATAGCACAATGCGCTGAAATTCAACAAAAAATCCAGAAAACCTCGAAAATAGCCTAAAGACAAGGCCTGCGAAGACGATGTATAGTCCTGGAGCGGAACTAAGCGTTATTGAATGACAAGAATTGAACCAGGCTCCGCGCCTGACAGCCCCATCGACCTTTTCTGGAAAGAAGGGGATCGGCAGGGCTGCGCCTTGTTGCATTTGACTTGTTGAATTTGTACATGATTTGGAATCTGGATTGACCGACAGGAAAGACAACACAGGAGAGAATTGCACAGCGACTGAAGTCGTGGTGCCAATTCGTGTGCCTGCACGACTGTCGTCCACCAAATCAGTTTTTGCGATGGCAATTTCCTTTGCGATGTTTGTATTTTCTTTGCCTGCTACAGCATCAACGCTGAAGGAAGAACTGACGCAGCTTCTGCAACAACATCCACAGTTAAGAGCTGGCAAGGACAATGTTGCGGCAGCAACCGAGGGCGTCAATTTTGCCCGCTCGCTGTATTTGCCAACCGTCAGTCTGGCCGGTGACACTGGTTACAAGATTATCGATAACCCGGCCAGTCGCACAGCCGGCAAGGACTTCAGTCGTGGTTTTGACAAAATGACCATGACGGTTACCCAGAATATTTTTGATGGCAGCCGCAAGGATCACGACAAGAATACAGCCCAATTAAATCAGGAAGCGGTTGCAGGTACGTTTGAAGAAACCCGCCAGGCGCTTTTGTTGCAGGCCTCAAATATCTATATCGACATTTTGCGTCAGATCGCTCTGACACGACTGGCGCGCAAAAGCGAATCGGCCATTGCCTACCAGCTGGATCTTGAGGACGAACGCGTAAAACGCGGTGGCGGTACGGCTGTTGATGTCTTGTTGTCCAAAACCCGACTTCAGCGGTCCAAGGAACAACGAATTGTTTTTGAAGGCAATTTGCGTGATTCCGTCACCCGGTATACGCAGCTGTTCGGGCACCCGCCCGACATCAAGAATATGGAAAACCCCAGGCTGGATTTTGTGTTGGTGCCAACGGATGTTGATGTTGCAGTCTCAGCCGCCCTGGCCGCCAATCCTTTGATCGTCAACAGCAATCGCCAAATCGATATCGCTCGCATGCGACAACGGTCTGCCCAGTCTGACTATTTCCCGCGGGTCGACGTGGTTGGATCTGCCAACTATGAAGATGATCGCGAGGGCACCGTTGGCAATCGCCGGGATTATTCTGTCACCGTGCAGGCGACATGGAATCTCTTTTCCGGCTTCTCCACCCGATCATCTGTCGCCGAAGCTGCCCACAGTTATTCCGCGACAATCAACAACCATTTGTTTGTTAACCGACGCATTGAAGAAGAGGTAAGACTGGCCTGGCAAGCCATGTTAACCGCCTGTGACCGTCGCTTGTTGTTGGCCAACGCGGTATTGATCTCGGCAGAAGTGCATGGCTCTCGTGTGCGTCTGCAGGAAGCTGGTCAGGAAACCACTATCAACGTGCTGGACGCCGAGGGCGAAGTCTTTAATGCCGAGATCAATGAAGTTGCCGCAAGATATGATGAAAAGTTGGCCATCTACCGTCTCTCCATTGCCCAGGGTCTGAACCTCGTTGATATTCTCGACCTTGACTACACTAAAGAAGTTCGTGAAGACGCAAAAAAACGCTATGAAGATCGCTGCGCTGGTCGTCTGAAAACCGTTGTTCACCGTACGCTGGAAGATGCCCAGGCCAGCAAGCCTGCAGATCCTTTTGCCGCGCCCTCAAAAGATGAAGACGACGAAGAAGCAGCCAACCCCTTTGCCGCACCTGAGAAGAGCGAAGAAAGCAGCGACGAAGAGGCCGCCAATCCGTTTTCCAAATCTTCGGATGACGAAGAGGAAGAAGAAGCCGCAAATCCTTTTGCGGCCAAGGAGCAAGGCGATATCGAAACCGAGGATGATAGTGATGCCTCCACATCAAACCCGTTTTCCAGCTCAGACAGCGGGGATGGCAATTCCGAAGATGGTACAGATGACGATGATGGGCTCTCCCTGAAGAAGCCTGATGACAAGCCGGAGGCGAAGTCTCTGGAAGATGAGCTTGAGGAAGACGACGACAGCGTCAGTCGGGAAAGCTCCCGAAATGGTGGCGACGATGACGACGCTGAAAATACGCCATTGAAGGAACTGGATATTGAGGAGGATGATGAACTTGTTTCTGACGATAAAGTATCAGTGCTGTTCACGCCTCGAAATGAAGCGACCAAACCCGGGAAGACTGAAGCCGAATGGGACGACGAACTGAAAGACACCAAACAGTAAGTCGAAAGAGTTTTCGACGACTTGGCAATAAACTGCCTGGCATTTTGGTACAGCTGACTGCTGCCGGGTTTCTTGCCGTGGCGATTTTGGCTGGCACCAGCACATCTCAACCCGTGGCAGCTGCAGCGCTGAAGGTGGGTGATACCTTCAAGGACTGTAAAACTTGCCCAAAAATGGTTGTTATCCCGGCAGGTAAATACCTGATGGGAGACGACAAAGGCAAAAAAAGCCAGCTGCCAGCCCATGAAGTTTCCATCAAGGGCCCGCTGGCCGTCAGTGTCTATGAAGTCACCTGGAATGAATGGCTGGCATGCAAGAAGGCGGGCGCCTGCCCCCGTGACCCTGACAGTCACAAGTGGGGCCGCGGCAAACGCCCGGTCATCAATATGTCCTGGGACGAGGCTGTCAAATATACCAAGTGGCTCGCCATAAAAACCGGCAGACCGTACCGACTGTTAAGTGAAGCTGAATGGGAGTACGCCGCGCGCGCGGGCACCACAACCGGATACTGGTGGGGCGACAAACTCAAAAAGAAATATGCCAATTGTCGTAAGTGCGGCAGCAAGTGGGGAGGTAAAAAATCAGCCCCCGTCGGGTCCTTCAAACCAAATCCATGGGGCATCTATGACATGCATGCCAATATCTGGGAATGGACCCTGGACTGCCACAACAAGACCCATGCCTTCGCACCGAAGGATCAAACACCGCGCACTGACGGCAATTGCGATCGCCGCACGGTTCGCGGTGGCTCGTGGTACTACTTCCCCCAACTGGCGAAATCCGTCTCACGTGATAGCCACCCGCAACATCTTTGGAGCTACAATATTGGCATTCGATTAGGGCTGCCGCTTTATTGATTTTCCTCTGAGATTTATTCAGGCCTTGGGTGGAATTGAGAAATGGGCCCAGCGGTCCCGGCCACCCCGGTTTTCGATATAGTTGACGAGGGCTGCAACGGGTTTTCGACTAAACTCTTTACCGCCCAATCCAATCAGAATACCGCTCGCTTTGTCGAATTCCATTCCGGCCCGATAAGGTCTGGCGCTGGCCATACCGACAAAAGCGTTGGCAACAGCGACGATACAGGCACTGACTTCCAAGTCTTCACCTGACATGCCCCTTGGACCTGAACCATCCCATTTTTCCTGGACCTGGCGAATTGTATCGACAACCGGGCCATCAAAATCGACTTCCTGCAACAGGTCGGCGCTGACCTGAACACTGTCGCGCACAATCTGCATTTCCTCGTCGGTCAGGGCCCCTTCTTTGGAGAGGATTTCCACCGGTACCAGGGTTTTGCCAAGGTTCATGAGCTTGCCGGATATGCCAGATGTTTGCACAGCCTGGTCTTCCAGTTCCATTTCCTTGGCAATGCATTCAGCAACATCCGAAACCCGCAAGGCGTGATCGGCGGTAAAGGGGTCCCGCCGTCCGACAACTGTTAACAAGGTTGAGACCAACTGGTTCATGATCAGGCTGCGTCGCTCACGCTGTTCCACCAGTTCACTGATGTCATCCAGAATCATCAAACAGCCCGGGGGATAATCCCGGTCCGGGCGCAGGGGAATATGGTAGGAGCGAATGATGTGCCGTCCGCGTTCATCCTCAAACGTTTTTTCGTTCGACACACGCCCAGTACCAGCAAGAACTTCCTCACGATTTCGAATTATCTCAGCGTTTAAATCGAGGAAATATTTACCCTTGATCGGTCCGATAACACTGGACATTGATTTGCCCAGCATCTCTTCGTGGGTGATGCCGGTGCCAACGGAGGCCTGATAATTGGCAAATGTAATGATGCCTGCGTCCGTGACAGCCATAATTGATGTTGGCTGACCATCGGTCACAACTTTCAGAAACTTGGAGAGATTACCAAAGCGTTCCGCGGATATCCGGAACCCTTCGGCGGCTTCTGCGGCACGAATGCTGGTGCCATGACGCCACACGGCGATCAGGGTAACCGCCATCCCACCGATTAGCATCAGAAAGACAACCAACATGGTGGTCAGGCGCGTATCGGTATCTGCCAGTGCTTCTGCTGTGGTAACTTTGCGAACCAGTGTCCAGGGCACGGCCGTTAGCGGGCGCCCGGTGACCAAAACTTGCTCACCATCGTAATCCCGCATAATGCCGAACCCACCGGCAGTTTCCAACACAAAGGCTGCGGCAAGATCCGGCGTATTTTGAGCCAGGCGTCGCTTCAGAGGCTTGGTGCCGTCTTTCAAGGGCGAGACATATTCCACATTCGGTTTGTTAGCCCGGACCAGGTATGTTTCGGCAGTTTGTTCAATTTCGCCCGGTTGTTCCAACTTTTCGAAAAGATCATCACCAACGATACGCACGCCGATAATCAGGCCAATGAAATCGCTGCCGCCCGAGCCCCCCTGAACGGCGTAAACCGGCGTGATAAAGGCCATGGTGGGCAAACCTGTTAGACCTATATAAATATCAACAAAGCCAGGATCACCTTCAGACATCGCGGCAACAGCGGCACGCAATCGCCCGGTGATGGGTGGCATGGCCGGCGTGGCCACGAGGGCTTCACCATCAGCATCCGTCAGGGCCAAACCGGCAACCCCGGCTTTTTCGACATTGGCACTGACTTCTCCAGCGGAAGTCGGGGCTGAAAAACCGGCACGATCCGCCGATGCCACCAGCAAATTCCGCAAATAACTGGCCTGGGCAGGCTCATCCGTTATCTCGCTGCGGTCGCCATCACTGAGCATCAACTCAGTCATGTAGAGCTGCAAAGAGGCATTTTCAGACATTTCGCGCAGCACACCATATTGCGTGTCGACCCATTCGGTCACGGCTGCGGCCCGACTGTCGGCCACGATACCAAGGCGCACCTGCCAGGCTTGATGGTCGCGGGCACGTTCATTCTCAATGAACCAGAAGACGCCCGCAACGCCGCCAACGGCCAACGCAACAAGAACAAGGGCGGTCACCAACACGACCTTGTTCACGCCCCTTTTGACTTTTTCCTTCTGCACGCCAGCCTCCTGAGCAGCCTCTTTTGGCTTGTCAGTATCCGCTTTTGGCGTTGTGCTGCTTTCGTCGCTCATCCCGTTCCCCGCGTTTGGGTATACCCCTGCCCCGATTGTTCTAACCTATCGTGCACCAGAACTGTAGGTGAAAGGTTAATTTGTACGCAAGTCTGAATTACTTTTCGACCTGAAAGTAACTTCACGAATGGAACAATTTTACGTAATTTCAAATCGATAGTTCACACATTTGGGATAGAGCTGTGGTAAAAGTGCCTATGTTGAACGAAGAAACAGATCAGTTGTTATCCCGGCACCGCTTGTCGCGGCGCGCGATGCTGCGTTCGACCAGCGGACTGATCGGGGTTGCCGCTACGGGCGGAATGGGTCTGTTTTTTTCCAATAACGCCGAGGCAGCCAGAAAAGGCAAGCCCGGCATTTTCAACACAATCGAAATCAAGAAAAAAGGCCTGAAGCCGTTTCCGAAGTGGACGGGTGCCATGGAACGTTTCATCAGCGAGAAACAAAAGAACGACGGCAAGTGCAAACCAACGGCCCGAAAAAAATGTTATTACCAAACCTGGGCCAACATGATCGATGGTTTGAAGGACAAGGACCCCTGGAAAAAAATACTCGGGGTTAATAAATTCATGAACCGCGCACCCTATGTGGTCGACAAGATGAACTGGGGGGTCAAGGATTATTGGTCAACGCCGGGGCAGTTTTTTGCCAAATATGGCGACTGCGAAGACTATGCCATCGTCAAATTTCTCTCGCTCAGGGCGTTGGGCATTCCGTCCAAATCCATGCGGATCGTTGTGGTTCAGGATATGAATTTGAAGATCGCACATGCCGTACTGGCCATATATGTCCGAGGCAAGGTTCTGGTTCTGGACAATCAGATCAAGAAAGTGGTCGAATCAAAAACCATTCGCCACTACCGCCCCATTTTCTCTCTGAATGAAGAGGGTTGGTGGCTGCATCGCAAAGCCTGAAAGAGCGTTTCCGGTTTAAACGAAGAGGTTGAAAAAAGAACGGGCGCTTCCGAAGAAGCGCCCGGGAGCGTTAGAAATTCCGTGTCATTTCTTTAAACTGAAGAAAAGGAATGACACATGCGAAATGATTTTCATTTTGATACAGCTCTTTCTGCCCTGCAAGATGGCCAGAAGCTGACAGGCAAGGACGGCATTTTGACGCCGTTGATCAAGCAACTGACGGAAGCGGCTCTTGAGGCCGAGATGGCAGTTCATTTGGAAAGCGTTGAGGGT
>JABIFY010000038.1 GCA_018650465.1 Alphaproteobacteria bacterium | reverse complement strand
CGGGTATCGTAGCCCTTGCGTGCGGCGGCGATGTGTACCCGGCCCACCGGTTTGCCTGGTGTGCCGCCACCGGGGCCAGCGATACCTGTGACCGCGACGGTCGCATCGATGCTGGTCATATTCAGGGCACCTTCAGCCATTTGCCGGGCGGTATCTTCGCTGACGGCGCCTTCAACAGCCAGGGTCTGGCGATCAACACTCAATAAATCCCGTTTGGCCTGGTTGGAATAGGTCACGCAGCCGCGGTCAACAACGCTTGATGAACCTGGGATTTCTGTCAAAGCCGCCGTGATCAGACCGCCAGTGCAGGACTCTGCCAAAGCTATTTTGTAACCATTTTTACTGCAATGACTGATAACTTTCGTCGCAAGATCAATAATTTCGTCGGAGAACATGATGCGCTACCCCTGCAAAAAAGGTGTGTAGGTGACAAACAGAATATAAACCACAATGGCAAACACTGCGGCCGCAATATCATCGGCCATGACGCCCAAAGCACCCGGTACACTTCGCTCAACCGTACGGATCGGCCATGGCTTTAGCATATCGAAAAACCGGAACAAGACGAAGGCAGCGATATAGCCCTCCGCATTTTGACTGACGAACGCCAGGGTTAACCAAATCCCGGCAACCTCATCCACCACGACCATGCCAGGGTCGCCGCGACCGTCAGCTGCGATGTAGCCGGCCGTGGACCACCAGCCAATAACAAAGACCAGGGCGGTGGCGACCAAAAGCCCTTCACTGCCAAAATAGGACTGGATCACCCAGCCGAAGGGAAGGGCAGCCACTGTGCCCCAGGTGCCAGGCATTTTGGGCAACAGGCCGGACCCGAACCAGGTGGATATCCATGCAGCCGGATGATACCAGCGCAATCCTGGGGGTAAGGGGGTTAACAGTGTCATGCCGGGTATGTCATCATAATAAACACCATGGAAAATACATATAAACATATTAGCGTTGAGCCGCTTGCCCCCGCAATCGGTGCCGAGGTTTCTGGCGTCGATTTATCGCAAATCTTGTCTGACGAGGTGTTTGCAGAAATTCACAGGGCATTCCTTTCCCACATTGCTTTGTTTTTCCGCGACCAGACACTGACTTCCGGGCAACAAGTGGCATTTGCCGCGCGATTTGGCCCAATAGGTCGTTATCCCTTTGCCGAACCCGTCGACGGCAACCCCGACGTCATCGCCATCATCAAAGAAGCCCACCAAACCAGCAATTTCGGCGGTATCTGGCACACGGATACGACTTATCTGGAGAAACCGTCTCTGGGCTCGATGCTCTATGCCCGCCAGGTGCCTGCTGTCGGCGGTGATACCATGTGGTCGAACATGTATGCCGCCTATGATGCCTTGTCGGATGGGATGAAAGAAATGCTATCGTCTTTGCGCGGGATTAACAGCGCTGCCAAAAACAAGGATGCCCTGCGCATGGACCATCTGGAAGACGGCGCCATGACGGGCAAAAATGTGGAAGAGGTTGATGTGAAGATGGCTACACATCCGGTTGTCCGCACCCATCCGGAAACAGGCCGCAAATCCTTGTATATCAGCCAGGCCCACACAATTGCTTTTGAAGGCATGACGATTGCCGAAAGTACGCCGATCCTTGAATATCTCTATGCCCATGCAATCCAGGAAGAATTCACATGCCGTTTTCGCTGGACCGCAAATACTTTGGCCGTCTGGGATAACCGCTGCGGATTACATTATCCCCTGAATGATTATCACGGTCATCGCCGTGAGATGCACCGGATTACCTTGCAAGGCGACGTGCCGGTCTAAATCGGGGACTTCTCCAAGGACTTTGAAATAGATCATTGACATAATACCAATAGGTATTATATAAAAATGATACCAAAAGGTATTGTAATAGGAGGTATCAATGATTCAAAACCCGTCATCCGACTCCCAGGCCGTCTTCCGGGCTTTGGCTGATCCCACCCGACGCCAGATATTGATGCATCTAAGTACCAACGAGATGCCAATCGGTGACCTGGTCAATCAGTTCGATATCACCAGGGCCGCGGTTAAAAAACATCTGATCATCCTCGAAGAGGGGAAACTTATTTCCGTTCATCAAAAGGGACGAGAACGCATCAATCGGCTTGAACCAACGGGACTGAAAACAGTGTCTGAATGGGTCAACCACTTCAGCAGATTTTGGGATGACCGCATGTCAGACCTGAAAACAGCAATTGAAAATGAAAAGGAAAATTCAAAATGACAAACACAGTTATCTCCAAGTCGATCATCATCAAAGCTGATTGCGCCACGGTCTGGAGCTTCCTGACGGACAAGGACAAGCTGGCGCTCTGGTTCTATAGGGCCGAAGCTAATTTGGCTGATGGCGAAGATTATATGCTTGTGGGTACGGCCGCAGATGGCTCTTCGGAACAGAAATGCTGGGGCACGGTTCAGGAAATGGTGCCAACGTCCAGGCTGGTCTATACCTTCACTTTCGCGCCTTTGGCAGGCGCACTGACAACAGTTGCCTGGACCCTGGAAGAAGTTCATGGCGGCACACGATTATCCCTTAGCCATGAAGGCATCGAAGCTGCCGCAGGTGAAGCCGCCATGGGCATGCTGTTGGCATTGGACGCTGGCTGGGACAAACATATTGCCGGCCTGCGTGCCGCCATGGGTGAACTGGTGGACTAAAGCCTTATTGTCGCCGTGGCCTGGGCAGCGATGCCTTCGCCACGGCCGGTAAAGCCCATCTTTTCTGTGGTCGTGGCCTTAACACCGACGCGATCCAGGGAAATTTCCAGTATTTGTGCGATACGGCTGCGCATGGCATCCCGGTGCGGCCCAACTTTGGGACGCTCGCAGATGATCGTTAGATCCACATGGGCAATAACCCCGTCTCGCGCAGCAACCCGGTCTTTGGCGAAGGTCAGAAAAACGTCTGACGAAGCGCCTTTCCACTGGTCATCGCCGGGCGGGAAGTAATGGCCAATATCATGATCAGCCAGTCCGCCGAGTATTGCATCCGTCAGCGCGTGCAGGGCGACATCAGCATCTGAATGTCCGGCGAGGGCGAAATCGTGCGGAACGGGGACGCCACCCAATACAATGGCACCATTTTCAGGCGCATTGTCACTGAACTTGTGGGCATCGAAGCCCTGACCCGTTCTTGTGTCTTTAAGGTTCTCGCGCACCATGGCTTCCGCCCGTTCCATATCTTCTTGTGAGGTGATTTTGAAATTATCCTGACTGCCGTGAACGAGCCGCACCGCCAGTCCGGCTGCTTCGGCCAGGGCAGCATCATCCGTCAGGTTTTGGCCTGCCATTTCCTTATGCGCCGCCATTATTGTCGAGTATTTGAACCCCTGGGGCGTCAGTGCCCGCCAGAGACCCTCCCGGCTCTCAGTTGCTGTGATAACGCCCTGATCGTCCGCGCGTTTGACCGTATCGACCACTGGCAAGGCCGATATCGCACCAGCATGGTGATCGAGGGCGGCTAAAACATTCGAGATTTCACTTTTTGATACAAAAGGACGGGCGGCATCGTGGATCAGAACATGAATTGGATTGCGATCTGCCAAAGCCTCAAGCCCGAGACGAACAGAATCTTGCCGGGCATCTCCACCCGAGACAGGCGAGGGCAGTCCAAGGCCGTCCACCGCGGCTTGATAAAGCGTATTGTCGTCCGGGTGATAAACGACTTGCACGCCGGAAATGCCAGGGTGGTCCAGAAAAGCAAGAACCGTGCGCCGCAAGATGGACACACCCCCCAGCTTCAAATACTGCTTGGGTGTTTCCGTCCGCATACGGGCACCGCGTCCGGCGGCAACGATAAGGGCAAAGGCTGTCATTTCAGCAACCTACGGCGCAGTAATGACTCACGCAAGCGTGACGACACTTGAATGGTTCTGCTGGAGAACTTTCCCACATTAATTTTAGTGATTTATCTTATTGTCGGGAGGTTTTAGATGTTTGAGTCGGGGACGAACAAATTTGTATGTTCTGTAGCAGCCGTTTCAGTTTTGGCCATCAGTGTCGCTCTATCCGCAACGACTCCAGCAATTGGACAGGCAAAAAACCCTTGTGCGGCGAAGAAACCTGAGGCCAGTAATCCCCTTAACCCCTGTGCCCCCGGCCATATCAAGGCACCTGACGCAGCGCATGGATTGAACCCCAAAGCTGCCCAAAAGGCCTATGACAGCGTGAAAGGAGAAATGGCAGCTGCATTTTCGCAAACGGATGATACTTCGGCCAGCAAATATCTGAGTTGGAAACGCTATAACATAGCCCCTTACGAATCGACCGAACACGGGGACAGATACCTGAATAATTACACGAATAAAAAATCACAAGCTTATGTTAAATATGAGAAATCTGGAATTATGCCAGTAGGATCAGTGTTGGCAAAGGATAGCTTTACGGTGCTGAAAAGCGGTGAAATTTATCCGGGCCCCTTGTTCTTGATGGAAAAAATGCAAAAGGGATTCAAACCCGAATTTGGCGACTGGAAATATGTCATGTATCTGCCGGACGGCAGTTTCATTGGCGAAACCAATGGCGAGGGTGATGAAAATGTCGAATATTGTGGGGCCTGCCATGCCAGGGTTGGTCAAAGCCAGGATCATATGTTTTTTCTGCCCTTGAATTACCGGGTGAAATAGAACTGGCGATAAATCCTACCTGCGACCTCTGGTCGCTTTGAAAACATCGTTTGTTACGCCAATATACGCTCCATAGCGAAAAATTCCCTGGGTGAAGGCTCAGCCAGGGCCAGGGAGTGAATGTGTGCATAGACGATTGATTGAACCGGCGCTGCAACAGCTGAACGAAAAGGATGCGGTCTATTTCTATGATCTTGTCCGGCGTCTGGAATTTGACCCCAGAACCGAACGCTATGCCAACCTGATCTATTTGGTACTGCGGGACGCCATTCCGCTTCTGCCAACGATTCTGGAAGCCAAAACCCTGATCGATGATCTGTTCATTTTTGTGGAAAACAATCGGGTTGCCATTGAGCACCGTATCCATAGCCCCCGTTACATCGTCGATCCCGGTTTTCTGCGACCCATGGTGCTGTTGTATGTAAAGGTTATCAGTGACCGTTGCTGGGAACGTGTGGAGGCCGGTGAGGTCACGCCGGATGGGAGCAATATCTGGCGCATGAACTGGCCTTATGAAGAGGCTGAAGAAGAATTTCCTTTCGAAGAAGAGGAAGACGAAACTGTCTCCAACCTCGATGAATTGAATGACGCGCTGGCCAAACTCAAGTCAGAGTCTGAAAGCAAATGACGGAGCTGGCGTCCTTGTCATCCGACGAGGCGTCAAAGGCTGATGCAACGACTTTTTATATCCGTGGACTGACCAAAGTTTATCCCAGTGGTGAAACGGAAATTCACGCCTTGCAGGGCATTGATCTGGATTTTCACAAGGGAGAATTGATTGTTCTGCTGGGACCATCCGGCAGCGGCAAATCCACTTTTCTGAACATCATTGGTGGCCTGGATACGCCAACTGATGGGCAGGTACGGTTTCATGACACGGATCTGATCGCCCTCAACGACCGGGATTTGACCAGCTATCGGCGTGATCATATCGGTTTTGTTTTTCAATTTTATAACCTCATTCCCAGTCTGACGGCGCGTGAAAATGTCGCCCTGGTTACTGAGATTGCCGATGATCCCATGACCCCGGCCGAAGCATTGGAAATGGTCGGGTTGGGGCAACGTCTGAATCATTTTCCGGCCCAGCTGTCAGGCGGTGAACAACAACGGGTGGCCGTGGCCCGGGCCATAGCCAAACGACCGCAAGTCCTGTTGTGTGATGAACCCACTGGCGCCCTCGACAGCAAGACCGGCATCGGTGTGCTGGAAGCCATAGAGCGGGTAAACCGGGAACTGGGCACGACCACAGCTGTCATCACACATAACGCTGCAATTGCAGATTTCGCGGACCGGGTCGTGGTCTTTGGCGACGGTCGCGTGACTGAACAGCGCAGCAATGCGCAGCGTACACCTGTCAACGATATTCATTGGTGACGGGCAATCATGCGGGCACTGGATAAAAAACTGTTCCGTGATCTCTGGCATATTCGGGGCCAGGCTATCGCCATCGCTGTTGTCATCGCCTGCGGTGTTTCAACGGTTGTGATGTCGTTTGGGACGCTGACATCGTTGCAGGTAACCAAAAATGCCTACTATGAGCGCCAAAACTTCGCCAATGTCTTTGCCAGCCTGAAGCGGGCACCGAAATCGGTTTTGGATCATATCCGGGAAATTCCGGGTATCAAAAAGGCGGAGAGTCGCGTGGTTGCCGGTGCGACCCTGGATGTGGTCGGTATGAACGAGCCGGTTTCGGGACTACTGATTTCACTGCCGCCAGCCCTGAGCGGTGCTTTGAATAATGTCTTGCTGCGGGAAGGCCGCTGGCCGGAACCCGACCGCAAGTCGGAAATCATTCTGTCAGATGCCTTTGCCGACGCCCACAAATTGGGTCCGGGCCACACCATCAGTGCCGTAATCAATGGTTATCGCCAAAAACTGGAAATTGTCGGTGTCGGCATGTCGCCGGAATATATTTATGCCATGGGACCGGGCGCCCTGATGCCCGATGACAAGCGGTTCGGTGTGCTGTGGTTGAACAGAAAAGCTATGGCGGCGGCATTTGATCTCGACGATGCCTTCAACGACGTTGTTCTGACATTGTTTCCTTCGGCTGCTACGGAAAAGGTTATTGCCGAACTTGATCGTATTCTTGAGCCCTATGGAGGTGCCGGGGCAATCGCGCGCAAGGACCAGGTTTCCAACGCCTACATTGCCAACGAAATGAAGCAACTTGATGCCATGGGTCGCATCGTGCCGCCCATTTTCCTGGCAGTTGCCGCGTTCCTGCTAAATGTCGTGATTTCGCGCATTATTGCGACAGAAAGGGAACAAATTGGCCTCTTTAAGGCCTTTGGCTACAGTAATGCCGCTATCGGAGGGCATTACCTGAAGTTGGTGCTGATGATCGCCGTAATCGGCGTGTTGCTTGGCTTTGGCACGGGTGCCTGGTTTGGCCGGGCCATCACGACGCTTTACGGCGAATTCTTTCGCTTTCCGGTGTTGTATTTCCATCTGGACTACCAGGTTTTCGCGGTCGCCGCCCTGGTTTCCCTCGGTGCCGCTGCAGGTGGTGCCCTGACGGCCATCCGCAAAGCCGTCGTCCTGGCCCCGGCTGTTGCCATGCAACCTGCACCACCAACGGTTTACGGGCGCGGCGTCCTTGCAGCCCTTGGCCTGACTCGTTTGTTGAGCCAGCCTACCCTGATGATTTTCCGCCATATCGGGCGCTGGCCACTGCGGACCGGGTTAACAATGCTGGGAATTTCCATGTCGGTGGCAATCCTCGTGGCCTCTTTGTTCTTTTACGATGCGATCGAGCATATGATCGAATCTATTTTCCATAACGGCCAACGGCAGGACGTAACCGTTGTCTTCAATGAAGCCACCACCCCCCGAAGCATTACTGAAATCCGCGCCATGCCTGGCGTCCTGTATGCCGAACCCTGGCGGGCCATTGCAGTAAAACTGCACAAGGGCAGCAAAACAGAACGCGCCGGGATCACTGGTCTTGAAACACACACTATCCTGCACCGGGTCCTGGACCTGGACCTGACACCGATTTCAATGCCTGACCATGGCCTTGTTCTTTCAACCACTTTGGCGAAGAAGCTGGACGTGGTGCGGGGCGACCGCGTTACGGTTGAGGCACTTCAGGGGCGTCGATATACGCGGGAAGTACCGGTAACGGCACTGGTTGAGGAATATATTGGCGCACCTGCCTATATGCAGTTGAAGGCCCTTAATCGTTTGATGGGGGAGGGCGATTTACGTTCTGGCGCCTATTTGCAGATTGATGCGGCACGCGCAGATCAGCTGTACCGTCAATTGAAAGACACGCCCGGCGTTGCCGGCGTAACCCTGCAAACCGCAGCCTTAATTACATTTCGAAATACAATGGCAGAAACCCTTGATATTATGATGTCATTTTACGTTCTGTTTGGCGGAATAATCGCTTTTGGCGTGGTCTATAACAGTGCCCGGATATCGCTGTCTGAACGGGGCAGGGAACTGGCTTCCCTGCGTGTGTTAGGCTTCACGCGAGGCGAAGTGTCCTACATCCTTCTGGGAGAATTGGGTATCTTGACACTGGCGGCACTGCTGCCGGGCTGTGTTCTTGGTTTGGGGCTTGCTCATCTTATGACGGCCAGCATGCAAACAGACCTGTTTCGTATTCCCATGTTCATCGAAACATCAACCTATGCCACATCTGTACTGACCGTTATCATCGCATCTGTGCTGTCCGGCCTTATTGTGCGCCGCCGTATCGATAATTTTGACCTGATTGCCGTTTTGAAGACGAGGGAATGACCATGGGCATACAAAAAAAATCAAATTGGCTGAGGCGATTTGTCTATCTGGTTCTGATCATCGTCGTTGGTGGCAGTCTTGCCGTTGCCTTCCAGCCCAAGCCAGTTGCCGTCGACCTGGAACCGGTTGAAGTGGGGCCCATGAGGGTCACTATTGATGCGGAAGGAAAAACGCGGGTCAAGCATGTCTATGTCGTGTCATCTCCTGTCTCTGGCAGGAAACTGCGGGTACCGGTCGAAATCGGGGACAAAGTCGAAGCGGGGAAAACCCTGTTGGCGGCCATTGAACCCAGTGACCCTGCCTTTCTGGATGTACGCTCACACGCGCAGGCAGAAGCCACAGTCAAGGCGGCGCAGGCCGGTCGGGCGTTGGCCAATGCTGAACTGAAGCGGATTGAAGCAGAGCTGGACTTCGCGCGAGCGGATTTGGCCCGGGCAGATGCCCTGGTCAAGCGGGGCACGATTTCCAGAAGGGCCCTGGAGCGCAACCAACTAACTGTCAAAACGACTGAAGCGGCTGTTTCAACGGCCAAAGCTGCGCTGCGTGTACGCGATTATGAGCTTCAAAGCGCCCGTGCCCGATTAATTGATCCGGGCAGCACCGCAAGTCGGGCAGCCAACTGTTGTGTTCAGGTAAAGGCACCCGTCAATGGCCAGGTTTTGCATATCATGCAAAAGAGCGAGAGTGTTGTCGCGGCTGGAGCGCCGTTGCTGGAGATTGGCGACCCGAAAAATCTGGAAATCGTTGTGGATTTGCTATCCTCGGACGCCGTGCGTGTCACTGTTGGTGATGCCGTGCTGATCGAAGGCTGGGGTGGTGAAAAAGCGCTAAACGGCGTCGTGCGTCGGGTTGAGCCAACAGGTTTCACCAAAACTTCCGCTTTGGGCATAGAAGAACAACGCGTCAATGTGCTGGTCGACTTTGAAGGTGAAGCAGCTGCCTGGCAACGCCTGGGACATGGCTTTCGGGTCGAAACCAGAATAGTGGTCTGGCGCGCGCCTGAAGTTCTTCGTGTGCCCATGAGTGCCTTGTTCCGGGAAGGGGACAATTGGGCCGTCTATTCGGTTGTCGATAAGAGGGTCGAGCTGAAGCCCTTGAAGATCGAACACGTCAACGGGCTTTGGGCAGAAGTAACCTCGGGGCTGGTCGCAGGAGACCAGGTTATTGTCCATCCTGGCGACCTGATCGAAAATGGTGTTGAAGTCATTGCGCGAGGGCGGTGAGGAAGCATAAAGAAGTCTGAACTTGTGTATTCCGAACCATACAAGGAGTAGTGCAGTTGAGTAAAAAACGCGTTTTCCACTATACAGATTACAAAAGTCCCTACGCCTACCTGGCAGTTCAGCTTGCCTATGATCTGGAGAAGGATTTTGATCTGGAGGTCGTTTGGCGGCCCTATACGTTGGATATTCCTTCATTTCTGGGCTCGGTAGAGGAGCGTTCAGAGACGCAATGGCGCAAGGTGAAATATGCCTACATGGACATGCGCCGCTTCGCCAACAAACGTAATCTTACAATCAAGGGGCCGCGCAAGGTGTACGATTCCCGCCCGGCCAATATCGGCATGCTATATGCCCAAAATCACGGCCCGGAAGTCTTCAGGGCTTACAATGATGCCGTCTTCTATCGCTTCTGGAACCATATTCTTGAAATTGATGATGTCGACGCCATCGAAGCCGTGCTGGCCGAAGTCGGTGCCAATTCAGACGGGTATCGCCCCTTTCTGCAAGGCGAAGGCCTCATAATTCATGACGATCTGAAGGCCGAAGCTGATCAACAGGGCATCTTTGGTGTCCCGTCGTTCGTCCATGAGGGTGAAATATTTTGGGGTTGCGACCGCGTCGATCTGCTGCGGGAAAAACTTGAAGAGTAAGAGATCAGGGCCGGATATTTATTGGCACAAGCCGCGGGACCTTTGCTTGCCTGGCTGATCGCAATCACATAGTATCTGCCCAAATTTTCAGCATTTTCCATTATTGCAAATAGAATAGTCATGTCCACATCTGAAATTAGTCCTGTATCTGATATCCAGAGCCAATTGAAGCCCATTCAGGTAGGCCCTGTAACGATCACAGATCCTGTTTTGCTTGCCCCCATGTCAGGCGTGTCTGATTTGCCGTTTCGCAAGCTGGTGTCTGGCTATGGCGCGGGGCTGGTGATGTCTGAAATGATCGCCAGTCAGGCCATGATCTATCAGAACAAGCGCACGATGAAGATGGCAACCACCAGCGCAGATGAATATCCCATGGCGGTCCAGCTGGCGGGAACCCAGCCTGAATTGATGGCAGAAGCCGCTCGATTGAACGCTGATCGTGGTGCCACCATCATCGACATCAACATGGGCTGTCCGGCTCGGAAAGTTGTAAATGGCTATGCCGGGTCCGCCTTGATGAAGGATCTTAAACTGGCTGGTGCCATTCTGGATGCCGTGGTTAAAGCCGTTGATTTGCCGGTTACCCTGAAAATGCGCACGGGCTGGGACGATGACACCCGCAACGCACCCGAGCTTGCACGGATCGCCGAGGACAGCGGTATACAGATGCTGACTGTGCATGGACGTACACGTTGTCAAATGTATCGCGGCCATGCGGACTGGCGTTTTATCCGAACGGTCAAGGAAGTGACGTCACTGCCTTTGATTGCAAACGGTGACATTGTTCAGGTCGAAGATGCGGCGGAGTGTTTGCGACAATCAGGTGCTGATGGCGTGATGATCGGTCGCGGGACCTACGGCCGTCCCTGGTTTCCCAATCAGGTCGCGCACTATCTTAAAACCGGGGAACATCTGCCAGGACCGGGTTTGCAGGAAATGTACGATACGGTCAGCGGTCACTATGAAGATATGCTGGAACATTATGGTCTTGTCATCGGCAATCGTGCGTCACGTAAACATGTTGGCTGGTACACCAAAGGCTTGCCGGATTCGGCAGTGTTCCGCAATGGTGTGAACAATGCCGACGATCCGAAAGAGGTGCGCCGCCTGTTCGATGAATATTTCCAGGGACTGTTGGAACTGGAAGCTGCCTGATGGTCGCCAAAGTTACAGCGATCCCGACGTCAGATGTAGAAGACCTGCCTTCCGAAACTATTCTTTTTGCCCTGCCAGACCCTGTTTTGGTGATGGATGAGGCTGGATATATTCGTTTCGTCAATCCGGCAACAGAACAGTTTTTTGGCGCAGGCCGGACCTTCATTTGCAGTCAGACCCTGGCCGAACTTGTCCATTACGACAGCCCCTTGAATGCCCTTGCCAATCAGGTCCGGGAACAGGAAATCAGTGTTGCAGAGCACGGCGTTGAGCTTTCCACCCCACGTACCGGGACGCAGCACGTCGACATGCAGGGCGTGCCCCTGAACGAGCGACCTGGTTGGGTGTTGATTACCTTGCAGCGACGCAGTATGGCAGAAACCATGGACCGTCAACTCAATCATCAGGGCGCGGCCCGGTCTGTGATGGGGATGGCTGCGGTACTGGCCCACGAAATCAAAAACCCCCTGTCTGGTATTCGCGGTGCAGCGCAATTGATCGAGCAAAATGTCCGGCCCGAGGATCAGGAGCTGACGCGTTTGATTTGTGATGAAACCGACCGGATCTGTGGCATCGTTGATGATATGGACAAATTCTCGGATGAACGCGCCCTGGAACGCGGCGCGGTTAACATCCACGAAGTCCTCGATCATATCCGGCGTCTGGGTGAAAATGGCTTTGCAAAAGGCATGCGATTTGTTGCCCGGTTCGACCCGTCTCTGCCACCGGTTCTCGGCAACAGGGACAAACTATTGCAAGCCCTGCTTAACCTGGTGAAGAATGCTGCGGAGGCGATCGGGACCGAGGGCGGCGGTGAAATTACCCTGGGCACTGCCTATCGCCAAGGCGTTCGCATTGCAGTACCCGGCAGTTTGGATCGGGTAAACCTGCCTCTTGAAGTTTCCATCCAGGACAACGGCAAGGGTATTTCCGACGAACTTCGCCACCATCTGTTTGAAGCCTTTGTGACCAACAAGCCTGGTGGTACCGGACTGGGGTTGGCTCTGGTGGCAAAAACGGTTCGTGATCACGGTGGTATCATCGAATTTGAATCACAGCCGAAAAAAACCTCCTTCCGTTTGCGCCTGCCTATGTGCCCTCCCGGCACACCATTTGATCAGGTCGACGAGGATTTATCATGACCGATAAGGTAATCCTTGTTGCCGATGATGACCGGGCCATCCGCACTGTCCTGGAGCAAGCCCTGGGACGCAGTGGTTATGATGTGCGCACAACAGACAATGCGTCGACCTTGTGGCGTTGGGTTTCCGAAGGTGAAGGCGATCTGGTTATCACCGACGTGGTGATGCCAGACGGCAATGGCCTGGACCTGCTGCCGCAAATGCGCAAGGCCCGGCCTGAACTGCCAATCCTGGTCATGAGCGCCCAAAACA
Source organism: Alphaproteobacteria bacterium (assembly GCA_018650465.1). GTDB lineage: Bacteria > Pseudomonadota > Alphaproteobacteria > UBA2966 > UBA2966 > JABILA01. The sequence continues at coordinate 54,851 of JABIFY010000038.1, read as the reverse complement.
ACATGATGACGGCAATCAAGGCCGCCGAACGGGGCGCCTATGAATATTTACCCAAGCCCTTTGATCTGATCGAATTGGCCGGTGTTGTTGAACGCGCCCTGAATACCCCCAAAGGTGTCGTTGAAAGCAAAGAAAACACAGACGAGGAAATGCCGCTGATCGGTCGTTCCGCTGCCATGCAGGAAATTTATCGGTTGCTGGCACGTCTTATGAGCACTGATCTTACTGTTTTGATCAGCGGTGAATCCGGCACAGGTAAGGAACTGGTTGCCAAAGCCTTGCATGATTATGGCAAGCGTAAGCGCGGCCCCTTTGTGGCCGTTAACATGGCGGCTATTCCGCGCGAGCTGATCGAAAGCGAATTGTTTGGCCACGAAAAAGGTGCTTTCACCGGGGCAAATAATCGTGGTGTCGGGCGTTTCGAGCAGGCCGAATCCGGCACCTTGTTCCTGGATGAAATCGGCGATATGCCAGTTGAAGCCCAAACCCGGTTATTACGTGTCTTGCAGCAGGGCGAATACACCACAGTTGGCGGGCGGGTACCTATTCGGACTGATGTACGTATTGTGGCTGCGACCAATCGAAATCTGCGCCAGTTGGTGCGACAGGGGTTGTTCCGGGAAGACTTGTTTTACCGCCTGAACGTTGTCCCCCTGCGGTTGCCGTCTCTGCGTGACAGGGCTGAGGACATTGCCGATCTTGCCAGGCATTTCCTCTCGCAGGCAGCTGAAGAGGGTTTGCCTCTCAAAAATTTGACGTCAGAAGCCTTCAATGAACTCAGTCAGTATGCCTGGCCGGGTAACGTGCGAGAGTTGGAGAACCTGATCCGCAGGCTGGCTGCACTTTACGCTGAAGATACCATCGATGTGGGTGTCATTCGTTCGGAGCTTGCCGAGGCCAACGCAACGCCTCATGATATTGCCGGTCTGGATAACGAAAGTCTGGGAGAGGCGGTCGAGCGCCATCTGAACAAATATTTTGCAGCCCATTCTGATGGTCTGCCGCCAGATGGCCTCTATGACCGCATCCTGCACGAGATTGAGCGACCGCTTATTTCCATCACCCTGGAGTCTACCCGGGGCAATCAGATCAAGGCTGCCGGTCTTTTAGGCTTGAACAGAAACACATTACGTAAGAAAATTCGCGAGTTGGATATTCCGGTTATACGCTCAGGGAAATAACCGGTTTCTGTCCTCGTCCTGAAAAATGTACCCTGATGAAACAATCTGATTGTGCATTTGTAATTTAGCGTCATTTGAGTTTTCCTGCAGCCCACCAGAAACAGAGGTGTTGTGAAATGCACCAATTGTTACGCTCCGGATTCCTTGCATCGCTATCCCTGTGCCTGTTTGTTGCACCTGGATTTGCTGCACCAAATTCAGAGGCTGTGGTCAAAAGTCACCTGGGCATGAAATTGACCGCCCTGGCCGTTCATGAAAACACCAAATTTGATACCAATATTCTTGAGCAAGCTGACGCAATCCAAAAGCTGACGAGAGCGCTGGACCGGATTTATACCCGGTCGCCTTTCAATGTCAGCAAGATCGAAGCGTTGAAACGCAGTGGCAAAGTTCTGATCATTTATGATCCGAATTTTCCTGATCCGGCCAAGGTGACAGCCTCGATTTTGGCGGCGGTTTTTTTACCCCAATATGCTGATATGAGCGGCAGGGAGGTGGATAAAAAGAGCTTTGTCGTTGTCGTCAGCCGCAATGGCATCAATTGGCCGTTGGATGAATTGGCTGGCGTGCTGGTGCATGAACTGGCCGGGCACGGGACACAACATCTTTTTGATCGATTTGAAAACATGCGCCCTGTTGAACGGGAATGCGAGGCTTGGATGTATGAAGAGCAGGCTTATCAGGACCTGAAGCTTGATAAACATTCCAGGGCCATGATCGATTTCCGCAAACAGCTGGAAGGATCTGATGGGCAAAACGGACATTGCACAGATTTTAAAAGGTATGTCTTAAAACATGTGCCATCATTATTACAATTGTGGGAGCGCCTGAACCCGGATGTACCAAAGCTTTTGGTCGTACTGGAAGACTATATGGCCCATTTACGCAGAAGCGGCGTGACAATATCTGCAGCATCTGCCCGCAAGGAAGAATTGTTTCGGGAGGGCACCCCGGAACAGCAATACCAGATTGCCGTTAATTTCCTGAAAGGACGGATGGGCGTTAAACAAAATCTGGCCACAGCTGCCAGCTGGTTTTATCGGGCGGCTCAAGGCGGTCACAGGGACGCACAATACGCCCTGGGTATGATGCTGGGGCGTGGCACAGGCACGCGTCGAAATTTTGCCAAAGCGTATATGTGGCTTAACCTGGCAGGATCGAAAGGGCATCATCAAGCCTTGGTCAATAAACTGAAACTTGAAAAAAACATGTCGCCTCAGCAACTGAACGAAGCCAAAACATTGCTGAAATTATGGCAAGATAAATACCAGGCGAAATAACCCCGTTATCAGCTCAATCGTTTTTCCATAAAAACACTGACCGGGTCGGGTAAATAATCGCCAAAAGGCGGAATATCGACATAGCCCGCTCGATGATAAAGCCCGATAGCCTGCGGCTGATGTATCCCTGTTTCCAGACGGACCCAATCGAGTTTGGCGTCCCGGGCCTGGTCTTCAAGAGCGGATAACAACTGTTTGCCGAGGCTCAGGCCGCGGGCTGCATCATCAACATACATGCGTTTGATTTCGCCCCAGTCCTGTCCTTTGCAAAACAAGCCAACGCAACCACATATCTTGCCATCCAGTCTGGCGACCAGAAACGTAACGTCCGGTGTCATCAGACTATCTATACTAGCCATGTGATTGCTCTCCGCTGGATAGAGGGCAGCCGCGTATGCGTCACTGGCTTCCAGCAGGGCAATCACTTCCGGCTGATCAGGGGATTCGATGGCGATGGTAATTTTTTGCATAGTCTATCCTGAGCGCAGGTACGATACCGCCGCATCGCGTTCAAACAGGTATAACAATACGCGCAAGGCCGGGCCACGTTTGCCGTCAAGTTCCGGTTCCATTTCCAGAATCAGTTTGGCGTCATCACGGGCGGCGGCCAGCAAGTCAGCATGAACAGAAAGGTCGGCCAGATGGAACGCCGGCAGGCCACTTTGTTTGGTGCCCAAAACTTCACCCGCCCCACGCAGTTCCAGGTCCTTCTCGGCGATCAAAAAACCATCTTCGGTTTCCCGCATGATCTCGATCCGGGCCTTTGCGGTTTCGCCCAGTGGATTAGTGTAGAGCAACAAACATGTGCCAGGGCGATTGCCGCGCCCGATGCGACCGCGCAACTGATGCAATTGGGCGAGGCCAAACCGCTCGGCATGTTCGATCACCATGACGGTGGCCTCGGGCACATCAACCCCAACTTCAATGACAGTCGTCGCCACCAGCACATCCAGCTTGCCACTGGAAAAATCTGCCATAACGGCATCTTTTTGCGGCCCTTTAAGGCGTCCGTGGATCAACCCGACGCGATCACCCATCAGTCCTGACAGGTGGGCGAAGCGTTCTTCCGCAGCTGCAAGATCAACCAGATCAGATTCTTCAACCAAAGGGCAGACCCAATAAACACGGGCACCATCATCAACCGCCCGACGCACCCCTTCGGCAACCTGATCCAGGCGTTCCAGCGGCAGGGCGCGGGTATCAACCGGAGCCCGCCCTGGTGGTTTTTCATCCAGGCGAGAGACTTCCATGTCTCCATAGGCTGTCAAAGTCAGTGTGCGTGGAATCGGCGTTGCCGTCATGACCAATAGATCAGGTGCGGCTTCAGTTGCTTTGGCCGACAGGGCCAGGCGTTGATGGACCCCGAAGCGGTGCTGCTCGTCGATGACCGCGAAAGCCAAATCCTTGAAGGCAACTGTTTCCTGGAAGACGGCATGGGTGCCTACCAGAATATCGATTGCGCCGCTCTCCAGTTCGGCAAGCTTTGCCTCACGGGGTTTGCCTTTGTCGCGGCCTGTTAGAACCTCCATGCGCACCCCGGCGGCATCAGCCAGGGGTTTGAGGGACTGATAATGTTGGCGGGCCAGGATTTCTGTTGGTGCCATAAGCACAGCCTGTCGGCCTTCCTCGACGGCATTCAGCATGGCCAGCAAGGCAACAATGGTTTTGCCGCTGCCAACGTCACCTTGTAGCAGTCGCAACATCCGGTGAGGCTCGGCCATATCGGAGACAATTTCTGCCACACTGCGCTCCTGCGCGCCGGTCAAGGGCCAGGGCAGGCTTTCGCGGACTTGTCGTTGCAGGCGTTGATCACCACGCGTGACGCGGCCAGGTCGTCGACGCAGGGATTTACGCACCAGTGCCAGGGCCAGTTGATTGGCCAACAGTTCATCATAAGCCAGGCGGCTGCGGGCAAGTGTAGCTGGTTCAAGGTCTTGCAGGCTTTGGGGATGGTGGGCGGCCAGCAGGGATGTTTTCCAGTCGTTCCAGCCCCGCGCTGCACGATAAGGCTCGTTAATCCATTCGGGCAAGTCCGGTACGTACTCAAGTGCGCCCCTTACGGCCTTCCCCATGGTTTTGGTAGTTAAACCAGCGGTCAGGGGGAAGACGGGTTCGACTGTCTTGATACTGTCGGCATCTTCAACTGTTACAATATGATCCGGGTGGTTCATCTGGGCCGTATCGTTAAAAAACTCGATTTTGCCACTGATGACGCGAACTTCACCCTCTGGCAGGGTTTTCTCTAAATAATCCGTATGGGCATGAAAGAAAACCAGCGAAATATCCCCGCTTTCGTCAAAGCAGGTCACACGATAGGGCTGTCGGCGATTCTGCGGTTTGCTATGGCTACCGACGGTGACAGTCAGGGTGACAATCTGGCCTTCCATGGCTTCGGCAATCAAAGGGCTGAAGCGGCGGTCGATCAAACCCGCCGGCAAGTGCCAGAACAGGTCCAGGATGCGCTCGCCGGCGACTTTTTCAATCAATTTGGCAATGCGGGGCCCGACACCGGCAAGACTGGTGACAGGGGTAAATAGTGAGAAAAGTATTTCCGGGCGCATGATGGGATCAGAATAACTTATGCCCCCATGTGGTGCCATGCCTGAGCAGAATTTGAGGACTGATCGAATATTTATTCACCACAGGCTGACAATCAGGTCACGGCAAGCTATATCAATTGCACCCCCGCCCCGGACTCCGTGGCGGGCTGTTGCCGTTGGAGAGAAGCATGAATACAGCTCATTCAGAAGATGTTGAAGCTCGCCGTAAACGCCTGCGTTTTCGCAGCCAATACCGGGGTATGAAGGAAATGGATTTGTTGATGGGCAGTTTTGCCGACGCCCATATCGACGAATTTGGTCATGAGCAGCTGGATTTCTATGAGGCCCTGCTTGATGCAGATGACCTGGATGTTTGGGGCTGGATCACCGGCAAGCCTGCGCCCGATGAATTTGACACCCCGGTCCTGCAGATGATCCGCGACTTCAAGTTCTACGAGCACAATAATTGAAAAACCTCGCCAAACTGCTGTCGGGCCCGAAACGGGTCAAGGTTGGCTCCGCACCGGAAGGTTATGACGCGCTTTTACTATCCGAAGCGGCGACCAGAACCGGTGGTGTGTTGCATATCGCCCGCGATGACGCTCGCATGTCTCAGTTGGCAACGACGTTGGCCTTTTTTAGTCCAAAAACCCAAATCATTGAATTTCCAGCCTGGGATTGTCTGCCTTATGATCGGGTTTCGCCCAATCCAACCCTGGCCGGCAAACGAATGGATGCCTTGTGGCATCTGGCAACATTGGACAAGATGCCTAAAGCCGGGCGAATCATTCTGACGACGGTAAATGGTGCCCTGCAACGTGTGCCTGCGCGGGACGTTGTGGCGTCCGCAAGCTTCAAGTCATCTGTCGGCGATGAAATCAATGTTGATGGTCTGCTGGCCTATCTGGCACGGGATGGCTTCGCCCGCACCAGCACCGTGCGCGAGCCAGGCGAATATGCCGTCCGGGGTGGGATCATTGATATTTACCCACCCGGTGATGAAAGTCCCCTGAGGCTGGATTTGTTTGGCGATCAGCTGGAAAGTGTGCGGCGGTTTGATCCGCTGACCCAGCTGACCTTATCGAAAGAAAATAGTTTTTCCCTGGAACCGGTCAGCGAGATATTTCTCGATGCACAGAGCATTGCCCGCTTCAGGGCAGGCTACGGCCAGCGCTTTGGGGCCACAGCCGGGGTTGATGACCCCATGTATGAAGCAGTGTCGTCCGGTCGCAAGCATATGGGCATGGAACATTGGCTACCGCTGTTTCATGAACGACTTGAGACTTTGTTCGATTATGTTCCTGATGCTGCGATCACCATGGACCATCATGATGATGACGCCCGTGACGCCAGGCTGGAAGCAATTCAGGATTATTATGAAGCCCGCAAGATCGGTGAAGCGGCGGGTGAGGGTGAAGTCCTGGGTGGCGGTGCTGTCTACCGGGCGCTTGAGCCAGACGAGCTGCAAATGTCGGCAGCGGAATGGGATGAAGTACTGGGCTTGCGGCCTGTGGCGACCTTTTCACCTTTTGCGGTGCCGGAGGGGGAAGCACAAAATCGGGTTCAGGTGATTGATGCTGCGGGCCGACAGGGCAGGGACTTCGCCCCGGAACGATCCCAACCCAATCAAAATGTCTTTGATGCCGTCGCATCCCATGTCAGTGATCTGAAGAAACAAAACAAGCGCGTCATCATTGCTGGATATTCGGAAGGTTCAGCGGAGCGCCTCGGTGGTGTTCTTAAAGATCATGATATAACCAATCTCGTGCATGTTGAAAACTGGGGCCAGGCCCTGGCGATTGAAGACGTACATGTGGCACTGGCTGTGGTCGGACTTGAACATGGTTTCGAGACGACAGACCTCGCGATCATCGGGGAGCAAGATATCCTCGGCGATCGTCTTGTTCGGGCTCCCAAACGCGCCCGCAAATCCGAAAACTTCATCGCTGAGGCATCGACCTTGTCGCCGGGCGATTTTGTCGTCCATCTGGAGCACGGCATCGGTCGGTTTGAAAGCCTGGAAACTGTGGATGTTGGTGGGGCTCTACATGACTGCGTTCTGCTGATCTATGCCGGCAATGACAAACTATATTTACCCGTCGAAAATATTGAAGTCATTTCCCGTTATGGCTCGGAAGACAGCGAGGCTGTCCTTGATAAACTGGGTGGCTCCGGCTGGCAGGCCCGAAAGTCCCGTGCCACCAAACGCATCAAGGATATGGCGGATCAACTGATCAAGATCGCTGCCGAACGTGAATTAAAGGAAGGTGAAAAGATGGCGCCGCCGACAGGACTCTATGATGAGTTCTGTGCTCGCTTTCCTTATCACGAAACAGAAGATCAGCAGAATACCATCTCCGACGTCCTGGAAGACATGGCATCGGGGCGGCCCATGGATCGCCTTGTGTGCGGCGATGTTGGTTTTGGTAAAACCGAGGTTGCCTTGCGCACAGCCTTTGTCGCAGTGATGTCTGGCCGGCAAGTCGCCATGATCGCGCCAACGACACTGCTGACGCGTCAACACTTCAAGACCTTCAGCGAACGCTTTGCAGGATGGCCTGTGAACATCGCCCAGCTATCGCGCTTTGTCTCGGCAAAGGATATGAAAGAAAACAAACGCAGGTTGGAAGCTGGTGATGTGGATATCATTATCGGTACCCACGCCCTGTTGGCCAAAGATGTGAAGTTCAGCAATCTGGGTCTTGTTCTTGTCGACGAGGAACAGCACTTTGGTGTGGCCCATAAGGAACGTCTGAAAAGCCTGCGCAGTGATGTGCATGTGTTGACCCTGACAGCCACGCCGATCCCCAGAACCTTGCAGATGGCTTTTACAGGTGTGCGGGAACTTAGCCTGATTGCGACACCACCTGTCGACCGGCTGGCTGTGCGAACGTTTATATTGCCGTTTGATCCGGTTGTGGTGCGCGAAGCGATCTTGCGGGAACATTATCGTGGCGGGCAAACTTTTTATGTCTGCCCGCGTCTGAACGACATCGACGAGGTGACGAACTACATCAAGGAGAATATCCCGGAAGTCAAAACAGCCGTTGCCCATGGCCGCATGACACCTGGTGATCTTGACCGGGTGATGAACGCTTTTTACGACGGGGCCATCGATGTCCTGATCTCCACCAACATTGTTGAATCCGGGCTGGATATACCGACCGCCAACACCTTGATCATTCACCGTGCCGATATGTTTGGCCTGTCCCAGCTTTATCAATTACGGGGACGGGTCGGGCGATCCAAAATACGTGGCTATGCCTATTTGACCATCCCGGCCAAACGCATTCCAACCGAAGCCGCTGACAAACGTTTGAAAGTCATGCAGTCCCTGGATGGCTTGGGGGCCGGCTTCAGTCTGGCCAGCCATGATCTGGATATTCGCGGGGCTGGAAACTTGTTGGGGGAAGAACAGTCCGGCCATATCCGCGAGGTTGGTGTTGAACTTTATCAACAGATGCTGGAAGAAGCCGTGGCTACAGCGCGCAGCACCGCCGACGGCACCGGTGATCAAATGGATGCATCAGACTGGACACCACAACTTAACCTGGGTGCGTCCGTGTTGATCCCGGAAAACTATGTAGCAGACCTTGATGTCCGCATGGGCCTATATCGTCGTTTGTCGAAACTGGATGGCCGTGCTGAAATTGATGGATTTGCAGCGGAACTCATCGACCGTTTTGGAAAACTGCCCGAGGAAGTCGAAAGCCTGTTGGCGATTGTTACCATCAAACAACTTTGCAAACCGGCCGCCGTATCCAAACTGGATGCCGGTGCCAAGGGTTGCACCGTGACGTTCCGGGATGGCGCTGTCCTGAACCCGGCTGGCCTGGTGGATTTCATTTCCAAACAGGCCGGGACGGCAAAATTGCGCCCGGATCAAAAACTGGTTTACCGACGCGACTGGGAAATACCTGAGACGCGTGTTTCAGGTGTGAAACATTTGCTCACACGCCTGGCCGAGATCAACGGGCAGGGGTAGACGGGTCAGGCCTTCAGGAAACCGTCATCGAAGGTCACATCTTCCAGGCCGATAAACCGCGCATGGCGGTTTAATTCTGACATCAGTTTTTTCTCGCGACCTTTGGTGTATTTGATGCCGGGCTCCAGCCACAGGCCGGTGACGTGCAGGCGGTTGTCGCTACGCTGGCCTTTCATGTCGATACGACCGATCAGCTTGTCTTTTTCCAGCAATGGAAATACGTAGTAGCCATATTTGCGCTTGGCTTCAGGGACAAATATTTCGATGCGATAGTCAAAATTGAACAACCGTTGCAGCCGCTTTCGATCCCGGATCAGTGGATCGAACGGACTTAGAACGCGAATGCGGTCCGATGGTTCAGACAAGCCTTCGAATTCATCAACAAGGGCAGGGCGGGCGAACACGGGTTTTGCTGCACTGCCGTCTGCACTCTCCACAGTGAGTTCAATCAGGTCCTGACCCGCATTCGCGTTACACCATGCCTTGGCTTCTGCGGCATTAATTGATCCCCAATAAGCCGCCAGTTCACCGGATGTGGCAAAGCCCAGACGGTCAAGCGCTGTACGACAAGCCCAGTCGACGAATGCGTCATGTTCGCTTTGTTCGTCAGACAAGACGTGGTCCGGGATAACCCTGGTGGACAGGTCATATACTTTCTGGAAACCGTCCCGCCGGGTGATGGATAAATCTCCCGTGCGCCAAAGAAATTCGAGCGCCGTCTTGGATGGATGCCATTCCCACCAACCGTTTTTTTCTTTTTTACGCTGGCTATCCTTTGGCTTCAGGTCTCGGGACATGGTCGGCCCGGTCTGATCAACATGGGATTTCACCTGGTCCATCATGTCTTCAAAGCTGATAGTCTTGCCGCCGGATTTGGTTTTGGGCCGCTGTTGGCGCCAACGTTCGCGTAAGCGTTCTTCCGCGCGGATAAAACGCTGCTGCCAATGCGGGTAAAATTCTGTCGGAATGAGGGACGCATCATGGGTCCAGTGTTCAAACAGATGCCGGTCCTCTTCCAGTAACTGGCGCAAGTGTTCCGGCTGGTAATTCTGGTTGCGGGCAAACAGGATCATATGGTGGGCCCGCTCGACCGAGCGAATGCTGTCGATCTGCACGAACCCCAATTGCTGGATCAGGTCACGTAGATCGGCCTTGTCAAAGGGAAGGTGCGGCACGGCACACAAACCCTGGCGTGCCATGAAGATACGCCGGGCCTGCGCATTCGTTATTTGGTGTTCGGAAATCGGTCGTCAGCCCACGGCCCCGACACCAATTTTCACTTTGGTGCGGACTTCATAGTCGTTCACATACATGGTGTGCGTAATCAGGCCAGTATCTTCCTGCCACATATGCAGGTGAAAAGCAGGTGGTTCCATGACGATATTCACGGGCGTGTCCGGCACGGGGTTCAGCGCGATCTGATGGGCAGAACTTGGGCAGACGCTGAGCGTTGTGCCGCCCCAGTTGACGATGACAGGTCTGTGCAGATGACCACCAGCCACGCGAACGACTTGGGGATGCTTGCGAATAACGGCTTCAATGCCAGCCTTGTCCTCGTATCCATATTTGTCCATGGGGGCAAGGCCACTGGTAAAAGGCGGGTGATGCAGGAAAACCAGGGTCGACCGGTCTGGCTCTGCCGTCAGGGTTTTGTCCAGCCAGTCCAGACGCTCGGTACACATGGTGCCGATGATCTTTTTGGCGATACGGGTGTCCCCACAAACGATACGGATGGGATAGTCTTCCAGGACATATTGCAAAAAACCATCCTGCGGCAGGTAGTCATGATCGTGAAAAACCGGCACCAGGTTTTCCCGGGAATCATGGTTTCCGCACAACAGATAATAAGGCATCTCGAGTTTTTCGAGAATTTCCCGCAATCTCACATATTCAGATGTTTGGGCTTTGTCGACCAGATCGCCGGTTGCGACGACAATGTCGGGCCTTGGGCTAACCGTATTCAGACGGGCGACGCATCGTTCTAAATGCTCGGCAGTCTGATAATGCAAGTCAGTCCCGACGCCTGGGTCGGAAACATGCAAATCACTGATCTGGGCGATAACAAATGCCATGGGCAAACAGGTCCTTGTACCGTTACGTCAGGGGTCTCCGCATAAGATGCAAAGACCCCTCAATTAAATATAGGAACGATATCAGACGCGTTCAATAACGGCGGCAATCCCTTGCCCGACGCCAATACACATGGTGGCGAGGGCGCGTTTGCCGCCGGTGTGCTCCAACTGATACATGGCCGTTGTGGCCAGGCGGGCACCCGACATGCCCAAGGGGTGACCAAGGGCAATTGCCCCGCCCAATGGATTTACGCGGGCGTCATCATCTTCCAGACCCCAGTCGCGGGTAACAGCCAGGCCTTGAGCTGCAAAGGCCTCGTTCAACTCGATTATGTCCAGATCATCGAACTTCAGGCCGAGACGCGCCAGCAACTTGTGGGAGGCAGGCGCTGGTCCAAATCCCATGATGCGGGGAGCCACACCGGCATGACCCATGGCCAGAATGCGCGCACGAGGTGTCAAACCATGTTTTTTGGCGGCTTCTTCCGAGGCAATGATCAAGGCGCAGGCCCCGTCGTTTACACCTGAGGCGTTGCCAGCTGTGACTGTGCCACCTTCCTTGAACGGTGTACCCAACTTGGCCAAGGCCTCCAGAGACGTCTCGCGGGGGTGTTCATCCGAAGAGACGACCACGTCGTCGCCCTTCCGTTTGGGGATGATTACCGGCACAATTTCCTGTTCAAGGCGGCCATTTTTTTGTGCCTCGGCGGCTTTGTGTTGGCTGCGAAAGGCGAAGGCATCCTGGGATTCTCGTGTGATCTGGAATTCCTCGGCTACGTTTTCAGCCGTTTCCGGCATGGAATCTACGCCATATTGCTTTTTCATGAGCGGGTTAATGAAACGCCAGCCAATAGTGGTATCGAATATTTCAGCCCGACGGGAAAAGGCGCTGTCGGCCTTGGGCAGGATCATGGGCGCGCGGCTCATGCTTTCTGACCCACCAGCAATGCAGATGTCGGCTTCACCTGCTTTGATAGCGCGTGCTGCCTGGCCCACAGCCTCAAGACCGGAGCCGCACAAGCGATTGACGGTGACGCCGGAGACTTCGACCGGCAATCCGGCCAGCAGGGATGCCATACGGGCAATGTTGCGATTATCTTCGCCAGCCTGGTTGGCAGCACCATAAAAAACATCGTCAATCTCAGCCCACTGCACATTTTCATTGCGACGCATCAGTTCTTTCAAGGGTAGCGAGGCCAGGTCGTCGGCACGAACACTTGATAATGCGCCACCATAACGGCCAATGGGGGTTCGAACGGCATCACAGATAAAAGCTTCAGTCATCGGTATTTCCTCAAAACGGGGGGATTTCAGAATATTGCCAAGGTATAAAATGCGTGTCACTGGACATAATTGGGGGACAGGTCAACAATACCGCTCTGTTGCCGTTGCGGCAATGACGCCAGTGCACAAGTTACAGTGAAACATCAGCCCCCAAGGATAGTTCCATGTCAAAAGTATATGCCTTTGAAGGCCTTGTCCCGGTGATCAAGCCCGGTGCCTTCGTCCACCCCGATGCTGTGTTGATTGGAGACGTGGTCATCGGAACGCGTTGTTTTATCGGCCCATGCGCCGTGTTACGCGGTGATTTTGGCCGCATCGAAATTCATGACGGGGCCAATGTTCAGGATAATTGCGTCATACACTCATTTCCAGGGCGGTCTGTGGTGGTCGAAGAAGACGGCCATATCGGCCATGCGGCGGTCCTGCATGCCTGCACCATCAAACGCAATGCGCTTGTCGGCATGAATGCCACAGTGATGGATAACGCCATCGTTGGGGACTCAGCCTTTGTTGCCGCCAATTCCTTTGTCAAAGCCGGGTTTGAAGTCCCGGACCGGACTTTGGTGGCCGGTGTACCCGCCAAAATCATCAAGGAGATGGGGGAGGTGGAGATTAAATGGAAGTCTTCAGCAACAGCTGAATATCAGAAACTGGCGCAGCGTTGCCTGGCTACGATGAAGGCGGTTGAAGCCTTGTCTGAAGAAGAGCCTAACCGTCCCAAGGCTGCCGAAATGGAACATGTAAAGCCGATGAGTGAGATGAAAGGCTAAATCAGAAATGCCACTGCCACTGATGCCAGCAAGAGAATTGCAAAACTGATATTTATCCTGCGGCTGGTTTTTTCATCCTGGAAAAAGCGTTGCAAGGCGTTACCTGCCAGCAACCAAGCCAGGTTGAAGGCACCTGCAAGACCTGTCAAAACCAGGACTTCAAGTATGCTTGAGGCGATGGCGTCACCGGGCAAAAGGTCAAATCCGGCAAACACGGCCGTAAAAGATGCATAGGCCTTTGGGTTGGTCAGGTTGAGCACAATGCCCGAGAAATATCCAGGTGCTTTGTCGGTGCTTCCGGGTTGTTGGACCGGCGGTGCATTGGCGATCTTCCAGGCCAGCCAGACCATATAAATGATGGCGATTGCCGTCAAAACCTGGCCAGCATGCGGGATTGCTGTGACCGCTGCCAGAATGCCGGACGCCACTAATGAGGCGACGATGGCGACACCGGTCCATAATCCAAAATAGAAACGCAAAGCAGCTTTGACAGAAAAAGCGGCCCCGGCTGCAGCCATGCTTAAAGTCGCAGGCCCCGGACTGCCACACAGAGCCAGGGCTGCCAGAAAGTATCCGGCAAGATCACCCAAATCAGTCTTTGTCCTCGGCTTGCTCGACGGCTTTACCCAAAGCTTCAAAGGGCAACAAAACACATTCATGACGGCTTTTGAATTCAGCCACGGGACCGAAGGTGGTTACGGTTGACCAGGGGTCATCACCTGAAACTTCCGCGCCCTTTTTCAAAAGTGCTTCCAGTTTGTCGCGGGCAGGCGCAATTGAATCTGTATCTGTCCCAATAGCATCGCGGGCAACCAGTGAAGCTGAGGCTTCACATAACATGCAGCCACGCACCCGGTGACCAACGGCCATGATTTTGCCGTCCGCAACATTTACGTCGAGTGTGACCCGGTCACCGCACAGCGGATTATCAAGGGTCACTGTCGCGTCTGGATTTTCCAGGCGTTGTGCACCGGTTTTGGATTTGGCCAGGGTGACAATCTCATCCTGGTACATGTCATTCGAAGTCGTAGGCGTGGAAGTCATAGGCATTCAATATATTGGAAGGGGGTCAGGTCAGTTTCTTGATGGCGGCATCAAGACCGTTCAGCAATGCGTCAACATCAGCCTGGTTGTTATAAAACGTCAAGCTGGCCCGTGTTGTACCAGTGACGTCGAAAAAGTCCATAAGGGGTTGGGCACAATGATGTCCGCCACGCAGGGCAACGCCGTGAGAATCCAGGATTTGGCAAACGTCATGCGGATGGATGCCATCGACGGTGAAAGAAATAACCGGCAAACGTGACTGGGTGCCTTGAGGCCCGATAATGCGAATGCGACCGTCGGCGATATCAGCCAAACCGGAAAGAGTTTGTTCAGCCAGTTTCGCCACATGCAAGGTTGCTTCCGGTGTGTCGACTTCTGTTAGCCAGCGTGTCGCAGCGCCCAGGCCGACAGCCTGCGCTATGGGCGGCGTGCCGGCTTCGAATTTATGGGGCGGTTCGGCAAAAATAGTATCTTCCAAAGTCACGGTCCGGATCATCTCGCCACCACCCATAAAGGGGGGCAAGGCGTCCAGCAATTCCCGGTGGGCCCAAAGAATGCCGATGCCATTGGGCGCATACATCTTGTGGCCGGAAAAAGCATAAAAATCGACACCGAGGGCCTGCACATCAATGGGGCCGTGCGGTACGCGTTGGGCACCATCTATCAGGACCTTTGCACCCACGGCTTTTGCAGCCTCAACAATCCGATAGATTTCCGTGTCCGCACCGGTGACGTTCGAGACATGCGTGACGGCAACCAATTTGCATTTGTCCGTGATGACATCATCAAGTTTGTCGAGATCGAGGCGTCCATCCGTCGTCGCCGGAATTACTTTCAGGACAATGCCTGAGCGTTGCCGCAATAACTGCCAGGGCACAATATTGCTGTGGTGCTCCAACATAGATATGACGATTTCGTCGCCTGGTTTCAGACCTTGCCCAAAACTATGAGCCACCAGATTGATGGCACTCGTGGTCCCTGAGGTGAAAACAACTTCGGAGGCATCGGCCGCATTGATAAAGCGGGCGACATCCAGACGGGCATTTTCATAGGCCTCGGTGGCCGCTTCAGCCAGGTAATGAATACCACGCAGCACATTGGCGCGGTGGGCAATTTCATGGCGCTCCACTGCATCCAGGACAGCATTAGGTATTTGTGCTGTTGCTGAATTATCCAGATAATGCAATGGCTTACCATGCACAGTTCGATCCAGAATCGGGAATTGGCTGCGAAGGGCGTCAACGTCAAAACTCATCAATTCTTGTCCTGTTCTTCATAGGCTTGCAGGGCCTGAGGTGTATCCAGATCAAGCAATATAGCATTGTCTTCCATGGCCACCTCGCAAGTATCTGCTGCGTGTTCGCCGATTAAATGACGGGCGCCAACATCACCGGCGATGTTACGCATCTCGTCAAAAAGCGAAGCCGACCACAATACCGGATTGCCACGCTTGCCCTGAAATGTCGGCACGCAAATAGACCGGCCTTCTTCATCGTCAAATGCCGCAATCAATTTATCAATGTGACGTGCAGATACGGCGGGCATATCGCCCAGACAAATCACAACTCCATCAATATCTGAAGGCAAGGCATTCAGGCCCGCTTTCAGGGAGGTACTCATGCCCTCCGCATAATCGTTATTATGGGTGAAGCCGACGTCACATCCCTTTAACACGTCATGTACACCATCCGGTTCATGGCCTGTGACGACAAGAACGAGATCGGCGGCGGATTGAAGGGCAGCATCGACGCAGTGACGGACCAGGGCCACACCACCAGATCTTGCCAGCATCTTGTTTTGTGCCCCCATGCGGCGCGATTGCCCTGCGGCTAAAACCAGGGCTGCAATCCGCGGCATATGAGGTGGCGCATTTTCATCTGCCGGTGTGCTGCCATCCCGAGGCTGGGGCCGCGACGTGATTTCTTTCAGCAATCCCCCGGCACCCATATACATCAAATCGGCTTTGCTGACGGACAACCCGGCACACAGGCGTTGCAATACCCAGTCAAATCCGTTGAGCTTTGGCGAGCGCGCACAGCCTGGCAATCCAATGATCGGCACCTGGCCTTTTTTGCCTAAAAGCAAAAGATTTCCGGGATCAACAGGCATGCCAAAATGCTCGATCTCGCCACCTGCGGCCAGCAGGCCTGCGGGAATAACGTCACGGCGATCAACAATGGCTGAGGCACCAAAGACCAGGACGACATCGACGTCCATCGCCAGTATTTCCTGGATGGCCGACGATACCGCTTGTGCCGTGTGATCGCATTGCATTGAGGCAGTCAGACTGCTTCCCAGGTTTTCCAGGCGGGTTCGGGTAACAGCAATCGATTTTTCCACGACCTTGTCTTTGGTTTCAGCCAGGCGGGTGAGAACAATACCGACGTTCATCGCTTTAAACGGCGCAACCCGAACCAGAGGACCGTCTCCGGTCGCAATGGCAACGCCCGCGTCTACGGCCGCCTGGGGTGCTGAAAAAGGAATGATTTTGACCGTGGCCAACATCTGACCGGCTTCGACCAAACTATATGGTGACAGCGTGGCGATTGTCAGGGATTCATCCATGCGATTGAGAATATCAACACGTTCCCGGTCAATAACCGCGACGCCGCGTGTTTGGGCATAAAGATTACAACGCCCCGTAAAAGGGGCCGTAAGGCGTGCGCCATCGCCACAGGCCGCACTTGCAACGGTTTCACTTGCCGTATCTTCGTCAACGTCGCCAACTTCCAGTCTTATGCCGATGACACTTTCTATGGCTTCTGCCTGTAAAGTCGTGATGTCTTCAGCAGACAAGCAGCGTCCTTTTTTGAAGGCCACATCACCTGATTTTACTGAATGGGCGAGAATACAGCCTTCAGCTTCGAAAAGGGGGATGTCGCCAAAAAACATGCTAACTAACCTGAAGTTCGAAGGGTTTCTGTGACTTGACCTAGGATCGAAACAGCAATTTCCGCAGGAGATTTTGCGCCAATATTTAGCCCCACAGGACCGTGAATGCGGTCCGTGCTTTTCTGATCGAAACCCATTTCCGTCAGTCGTTCCAGACGAGACGCATGGGTTCTGTTGCTGCCCAAAGAGCCGATATAAAACGCGTCTGACTTCAAGGCAACTTCAAGGGCAGGGTCATCAAGCTTGGGGTCATGTGTCAAGGTGACGACGGCCGTACGGGCATCCAGGCCAAAGTCGGCCAAGGCATCATCCGGCCATTCTGAACTCAACTCAACACCCGGAAAACGCTCCTCACTGGCAAAGGACCGTCTGGGGTCAACAACCGTTACGCCGTAGCCCGCCAGTTCCGCCATGCGGGCCAGGGGTTGGGCGATGTGAACTGCACCGACAATGATCATACGCAGGGCCGGGTTATAGACGTTCAGGAACACTGGCCCATCATCTGTTTCAATAGTTCTGGACTTGTCGGACCGCAAGGCTGCGGCGATTTCTTCGGCCAGTTCCGATTCTGTCGCCTGCAATGAAGCCAGTTGGGAGGCTTCGACAAGTCGTTCTTTTCCGCTTTGCAAATTTGTCAGCAAGACCGCAGCACGTTTTTCCGCACGGACTTTCAATACGGCGGCAAGTGTTTCGCTTTTCATTTAATCCAGCCGTTCCACATAGACTTGCACCTTGCCACCGCAGGCCAGGCCCACTTCCCAAGCCTGGTCGTTGCTGACGCCAAAATCCAAAACCCGGGCAGGGGCACCGTCGATGACTTCCATGGCCTCCTTGACCACTGCACCCTCGATGCATCCGCCTGAAACTGATCCCACCATGGCACCTGTGCCGTCAACAATAAGTTGACTGCCAACGGGCCGCGGGCTGGAGCCCCAGGTATGCACGACAGTTGCAATGGCCACGTCGCGTCCGTCTTTTTTCCAGGCGGCGGCTGTTTCCAGCACATCATCGGGCCACGACTGAATATTATGGCCAGGGTCACTGGTTTGTCCGCTCATGCCACACTCCTTTGAAAACTGCTGAGGCTTTCCTCTTTGCGGATCTGTTCCTTGCCCAACACATCAGCAAGATCGGCCAATGAAGTCAGATTATGAACAGTACGGAAATCATCTACATGCGGAAGAATTGCCTTGATCCCCATAGATTTGGGCTCGAAGCCATCAAAACGCAACAGGGGATTTAACCAGATCAAGCGGCGGCTGGATTTGTGCAGGCGCTCCATCTCGGCATCCAGATCAACACCGGCATCCCGATCAAGGCCGTCCGAGATAAACAGAACAACGGCTCCCTGACCCAGCACACGCCGCGACCAGGTGGCATTAAATTCTTTCAGGGTGACGCCAATCCGCGTACCACCAGACCAGTCTTCTACCTGTTCGGTAATTTGCTCGACCGCGATGTCGACATCCCGTTGCCTCAAAAAGCGCGTGATATTTGTCAGACGGGTGCCAAAGACAAAGGAATGTACCCGGTCGCGATCATTGGTGATGGCATGCACAAAGTGCAACAGCATACGCGAATAACGGCTCATGGAACCGGATATGTCACACAGGATAACCAGGGGCGGATGACGTCGCGCGCGCTTGCGAAATTGTAACGGTATAACGGCCCCACCTGAACGTAGCCCGGCGCGTAATGTGGCACGCATATCAACCCGATGGCCCCGGCTGTCTGGTTTGAAGCGGCGTGTGGGCACATTCATGATCGGCAGGCGCATGTTGGCCACTACGCGTTTAGCCTCCGCCAATTCATCGGCACTCATCGTCTCGAAATCCATACTTTGCAGAACCTCACGGGCCGATGCCGACCCTTGCGAATCAATTTCGATCTCGCCGGGGTTCATGTCGCGTTCACGCTCGTCTTCATTGCCCTGAAACAAAGCATCGCGCAAACGCTGACTGGGAGCAGGGGCTTCGAACTCGCCACCACCGCCACCCATGGAAGGCAGCATCAGGGACATCATCTTGTTCAACATGTCCGGGTTGCGCCAGAAAATATGAAAGGCCTGATCAAACATCTCACGCTGATCCCGACGATTGACAAAGACGCTGTGCAGGGCCCAGTAAAAATCTTCACGCCTGGTGATCCCGGCGATCTCGACTGCCTTGATGGCGTCGATGACCTTACCCGGCCCAATCGGCAATCCGGCCACACGCAAGGCCCGGCCAAAATACATGATGTTGTCAGCCAGTTTGCCGACGATAGGATCGTTATCAAGGTCAGTCATAGCGCTGTAATCGGCTTAACCACCCGCCTGGGCGATTTCGAGGTTGACTTGTTCGAGAATGCGGGCGGCTTCTGAGCCCTGAATTTTGGAGATATCATCCTGGTATTTCAGCAAGACACCGAGAGTGTCGTTGATCGTGGCAGGGTCCAGGGCCAGTTTGTCGAGCTGGATCAGGGCTGTGGACCAGTCGATGGTCTCGGCAATACCAGGCAATTTGAAGAGGTCATTTTTGCGCAGTTCCTGAACAAACGCGACGACTTGTTTAGCCAGTTTCTCGCCGGCATTGGGAACCTTTAGCGCCAGGATCTCCAATTCGCGCTCGGCGTTAGGGTAATCGACCCAATAATAGAGGCAGCGCCGCTTCAGGGCGTCGTGAATTTCCCGGGTGCGGTTTGAGGTGATAATGACCAAAGGTGGTTCAGCGGCCTTGCGGGTACCGATCTCCGGGATAGTTATCTGATATTCGGACAGAACCTCCAACAGATAAGCTTCAAAGGGCTCGTCCGTACGATCCAGTTCATCAATCAACAAGACAGGCGGTCCGGCTTCGTCAGGTGTCAAAGCCTGTAAGAGCGGGCGTTCAATCAGGAATTTTTCTGAAAAGACATCTTTGCCGAGGTCAGCCCGGTTGGTGGCACCTTCGGCTTCCGCCATGCGGATTTCGATCATCTGACCGGCGTAATTCCATTCGTAGACGGCAGAGGCCACATCAAGGCCTTCATAACATTGCAATCTGATCAGTTTGCGGCCCAGGGTATCTGCCAGCACCTTGGCGATCTCGGTTTTGCCAACGCCGGCTTCGCCCTCCAGGAACAAGGGGCGGCCCATGCTCAGGCTGAGGTAAAGCGTTGTTGCCAGACTGCGGTCGGCCACATAATTGCCGTGGTGCAGCAGTTTTTCTGTGTCGTCAATGGAAGTGGGCAGGGTCATGATTATACGTGCGATTCTGAAATAGTAACATTATTTGTATCAAGAAGTTCGTAAAACAAAAAGGGGGGAGGCGAACCTCCCCCCGATCTTGTGCGTTCGGAAACCTTAACCGCAGGCTTCGACCGCGCGTTTGGCCATAACCTTGACCAGATTGGCGCGATATTCAGCACCGGCGTGGATATCCACATTCATGTGGTCAACCGGGATCTGAACACCGTCGACAGCACTGGCTGAGAAATTCTCGTTCAGGGCGGCTTCGAGTTTCGGTCCCCGATGGGCCACAGATGTGGCACCGGTAACAGCAACACGTACACCACCAGCCGTCTTGGCCACAAACACCCCGACGAGAGCGAAGCGCGATGCAGGCTGCTTGAACTTCATGTAGGCAGCCGAAGTTGGTGCCGGGAAGGATACCGAGGTGATAATCTCGTCTTCTTCCAGAGCTGTCTCGAACATGCCGACAATAAAGTCATCAGCCGCAATCTGGCGTTTGTTCGTGGTAATCGTCGCACCCAGAGCCAGAATGGCCGCTGGATAGTCCGCCGCAGGATCATTGTTGGCCAAAGAGCCACCAATTGTGCCCGCATTGCGAACCTGACGGTCACCAATGTCACCCGCCATAGCGGCAAGGGCAGGGATCGCGCCCTGAACGTCCGCAGAGGCTGCCACTTCGGCATGGGTCGTCGTGGCACCGATGGAGACGGAACCACCACTAACCGTGATGCCTTTGAGATCGGCAATGCCACCAAGATCAACAAGGTCTGACGGTGATGCCAGGCGTTGTTTCATGGTTGCCAGCAAGGTCTGGCCACCGGCCAGATACTTGCCATCATCAGCCCCGCCGAGTGCGGAGGCTGCGTCGGCTACACTGCCGGGACGGTGATAATCAAAACCGTACATATTCAGGTCCTCCTTATTCAGCCGCCTGGCAGGCTTGCCAGACTTTTTCTTGGGTTGCAGGCATATCGATCATGGCACCGCCGCAGGCGTCTGTGATCGCGTTGATCACCGCAGGTGGCGAGGCAATGGCACCGGCTTCACCAGCACCCTTGACCCCAAGCGGGTTCAGCGGTGACGGTGTCGAGGTGGTACCGACGTTGAAGTTCGGCAGGTTGTCGGCCCGTGGCATGGTGTAATCCATGTAGGAACCGGTCACCAACTGACCGTTTTCGTCGTAGTTCGCGCCTTCAAGCATGGCCTGGCCTACGCCCTGGCCAATACCACCGTGAACCTGACCTTCCACAATCATCGGATTGATGATGGTGCCGAAGTCATCGACTGCTGTGTAGTTGACGATCTCGGTTTCACCCGTTGTCGGATCAATCTCAACTTCACAGATATGCACACCAGCCGGGAACGAGAAGTTCAGCGGATCGTAGAAGGCTTGCTCGTGCAAACCGGGCTCTACACCCTCCGGATAGTTGTGCGGCACATAAGCGGTGAAAGCGACTTCGGCGATGTTCATCACCTTGTCGGTGCCAGCCACAGTGAAGTTGCCGCCAGCAAATTCGATGTCGTCTTCAGCAGCCTCGAGACAATGGGCAGCGATTTTTTTGCCCTTCTCGACGATCTTGTCCGCTGCCTTGACGATAGCAGAACCACCAACGGCGATTGAACGTGAACCATAAGTGCCCATACCAAATGGACCCTTGTCGGTATCGCCTTCAACAATTTCGATGTTTTCGATCGGTACACCAAGTTTTTCTGATATCACCTGGGCAAAGGCTGTTTCGTGGCCCTGACCATGGTTGTGGGTACCTGTCATGACTGTGACGCTGCCTGTGGCGTTAAAGCGGATATCCGCTGATTCCCACAGTCCAACGCCGCCACCCAAGGCGCCAACCGCTGCTGACGGTGCAATACCGCAAGCTTCGATGTAGGACGAATAACCCAGGCCACGGCGTTTGCCACGACTTTCACTATCTGCCCGACGGGCGGCAAAACCACCCACATCGGCCATATCACAGGCTTTATCAAGGCTCGCCCCGTAATCACCGATGTCGTACTGGTGGACAACAGGCGTTTGGTAAGGAAAAGCATCTGGCTGGATGTAATTGCGCCGACGCAGATCTGCCGGATCAATGTTCATCTCACGGGCAGCCGTTTCAACCACACGCTCCAAAAGATATGTTGCTTCCGGACGACCAGCGCCGCGATAGGCGTCTACTGGTGCTGTGTTGGTGAACACGCCTTGTACATCACAATAGATGGCCGGGGTCGTGTAGGTTCCCGCCAGCAATGTGGCATACATATAGGTCGGTACAGCCGAAGCAAATGTCGACAGATAGGAGCCTAGGTTCGCTTTGGTGTTGACCCTGAGACCGAGGAACTTGCCATCCGCATCCAGAGCCAACTCAGCCTTGGAGACGTGATCGCGGCCGTGGGCGTCACACAGGAAGCTTTCCGAGCGTTTTGCGGTCCATTTGATTGGACGACCAACCTTGCGGGTGGCCCAGGTGCAAACGACTTCTTCAGCATAGATAAAGATCTTGGAGCCAAAACCGCCACCAACATCTGGCGCAATAACGCGAAGTTTATGCTCAGGTGCCACGCCATTGAATGCGGACATGACCAGTCGATGCACATGCGGGTTTTGCGAAGTTACATGAAGCGTCCAGTCGCCGGTGCCCTTATTGAATTGGGCCAGGCAAGCACGAGGCTCCATGGCATTTGGAATAACCCGGTTGTTGACGATCTCGATCGTTGTCGTATGAGCGGCATTGGCAAAGGCAGCATCTGTTGCAGATGCATCGCCAATTTCCCAATCATAACACATGTTTCCGGGAGCTTCTTCATGTATCGTCGTAGCGTGGTTCAAGGCTTTGCCGGTGCCGATAACGGCTGGCAATTCTTCGTAATCAACTTCAACCATCTCGGCAGCAGAATCTGCCTGGGCCTGGGTTTCGGCAACAACAAGCGCCACATGGTCACCAACGTAGTTTACTTTGCCCATGGCCAAGGCGTGGTGTACTGGTGAGTTATGGGCTTCAACGCCGTTTTTACCCGCAATGTTCCAGCCACAAATCAGTGGGCCAACACCGTCAGCAGCCAGTTCTTCACCCGTCAGGATCGCAACCACACCGTCCGCAGCTGCAGCCGCTGTACTGTTGATGCCATTGATTTTGGCGTGAGCATGAGGTGAACGAACAAAGGCCGCATAAGTTTGGCCAAAGACGTTGATGTCATCCGTATAATTTCCGTTTCCGGTTAGGAAACGCTGGTCTTCCGTGCGCCGTACGGCGGCGCCAATTCCTGTTTCAGTCACAATCAGCCTCCCATCCGTTCTGCGCCATCCTTGATCGATTTGACGATGTTATGATAACCGGTGCAGCGGCAGATGTTGCCATCCAGCTGCTCACGGATCGTCGCTTCGTCGAGGTTTTTCATGTTGTTTGCCAGATCAACGGCACTCATCACCATGCCCGGTGTGCAAAAACCGCACTGCAAGCCGTGATTTTCCTTGAAAGCTGCCTGCATCGGGTGCAATTCCTCCCCGGAAGCCAAGCCTTCAATGGTCGTGACGTCTGCCCCTTCGGCCTGCACGGCCAGAGTGGAGCAGGATTTGACTGATTTGCCATTCACGTGCACCACACAGGCGCCGCACTGGCTGGTGTCGCACCCGACATGGGTACCGGTCAGTCCGATATGATCGCGGATATAATGAACAAGCAAGGTGCGTGATTCAACGTCTGCTGAAACAGCTTTGCCGTTCACCGTCATGGAAACGGTGGGCATTGGTATTCCTCCCCAAACTGCCAAGGCTTAGCCGGATTGGAATGACCCCACCCGGTGCAGTTCTTTTGACTGCACGCCTATCGTTATCGGGTAGTTTCACGGGCAAACCTTGTTCCGTCAAGACAGAAACGCACTGAAGAACGAAATGGTGATGGGTAAATACTATTGAATCACGGTTCAGGCGCTCTGGATTGCTTTCTCTGGCAAATTCACGGTCACTACAGTGCCTGACACCGACTACACTATTTATTTCCAGGCGCAATCAAGTTTATTCGCCAACAAATCTGAAACAGGGTTTTCAAGAGGTAACTGGAAATAAGCTTGATAATATATGATCAATATCATATATATTACTCAATATATTATAAGGATCATATTAAAATGCCATACAGCGCCGGACACAAGGCTGATACCAGACAGAGAATCATAGCTTCTGCCGCCGATCTTCTCCGATCTGAAGGCATTGCTGGCACCGGTATCGCAAAAGTCATGAAACATGCAGGACTTACGCATGGCGGTTTTTATGCTCATTTTAATTCGAAGAATGACCTTGTCTCCGCAGCTTTTGAAGAAGCAGTGCTGGATGCGGGCCGAAAATTGACTGAGGGTCTGGAAGGTATCGAGAAACAGGAGCGGCTTGCTCATTATATCGGGCGTTATCTCAGTCGTGTTCATCGCGACAATCCTGAACTAGGTTGCCCGCTGGCAGCCCTTGGGTCGGAATTGTCGCGTGGGGACGAGGGCGCCAGGCAGGGTTTCGAGCGCGGTCTGCGCCGACTGGTATCGGGCCTGGACAAGCTGTTACCGGTAGAGCTCATCAATGCACATACGGCCAACGCAGCGGATGATGAACTTTTTCTTGCCGTTATGTCGATGATGGTCGGTGGATTGATGTTGTCGAGGGCCGTCGGGGATCAAGATTATTCTGATCACATCTTACGTTCAACACGGCGGGCAGCCGTGGAATTGCTTCATAAACCCGTCAATGCAGGAGATATACAATGAGTTTGCTTGGCAGGCTGTTACTTAGTCTGATTGCCGCGCTGTGGCGCCCCGCTGTCAACATGATGGAGCGATCATTCATACCCATTCGCATTTGGCCCCATGACCTTGATTTGAATCTTCACGCGAATAATGGTCGCATCCTGACAATTGCAGATGTTGGTCGCCTGGACATGGCATTGCGGACGGGATTGATCGTCAAATGTTTCAAACGCGGTTGGAAGCCGGTTGTTGCATCGACGACCGTCCGTTATCGAAAATCACTTCTGCCCTTCAGGCGATATGAACTGCAAAGTCGTATTCTGACCTGGGATGAAAAGTGGGTCTATTTTGAGCACCGGTTTGTCCGTCACGGAGAAGTAGCCGTTATCATTTATGTTCGTGGTGGTTTCGTTAGTCCGCAAGGCGTGGTCCCACCGGAAAAAATCAATGCCTTGATGGGCATGGACATGAAAGCCCCTGAACAGCCTGAATGGCTGAAGCAATGGCAGGCCGCGGAGCAAGGAATGCGTGAGGCTGCCTGAACACCATAATATTCGGCAAGCTGAATATTTAACCCCTTTTACGATAACAGCTGTGGTACTTTATGCACATTTTCCGTTATTATACTTGACGTAAGACTACTGATGTCTCGGGGGGAGCATTTGCGATGGTATTTGGCCTGTTTAGCGGCGAAAAAGAACCTTTGAAGTCATCGCTTTCGCAAGATGTCTTTATGGTTGAATTCGAAGCGACCATGAAAACATTTGGTATAGTGTCTGAAAAAGGTGACAAAGCGAAAGATTACGACAACGTAGAGGCCACTGCAATTTTCCTGTTTGAACAGGTTATGAAGGTGGCTGTATCCGCCAAAACAATAAATTCCAAACGTGATCTTGAAGCCGCAGCAACGTTGGGCATCGTTCTTATCCATTGTCTGGGCCGGAACGCTGGTATGAGCAAGACTCAACTTCAGTTCCTGATGGGCAAGGTACCACAGTTTGTCCTGACCCGGACGCTGGATCCAGAGCAAAATACCGGCGCCGGAAAAGCGATTACCAAAGCCATTATCCAATACGCACACAAAATCGGCCAAAAAAGATTTCGCTTTAATGTTGAGGCCGTTGAAGAAAATGTGATCCAATTTCTCGTGCAGAAAAAACCTGAATTTTATGCCAATCTGGCAGGCGATATTGGCCGGTTCGTCTGAATCTGAAGCTATTTTTGAGTTTTAAACTATGTCTGGCTGTTGCTTTCTTCACCAGCCTGAGCCGCATAGATCGACGTATAACCCTGTGACCAATCCGGTGGGATCTGGCAGGGTCGTGGATCATGTTCGGCCCACTTAACGGCTTCGCCCCGCACGACCTTGAATGCATGGGAAGACGGATCCGGGTGTGGTGTATAGGGTTTGGCATCGCTTGATGAATAACAGTTCAGTAACAAAGGCCTTGGTTTTGGTGATTTGCTGGATGGCGAATAATGCAGGGTTCGGCAGTTATGGATGGTGATTGAACCCGCAGCACCCAATAAATATTCAGCCTTTGACATATCAATTGTGGCAGCATCGCGATCATTCAGGCAGCCATTCCAGTCACCATTGTCGGCATATTGATCGTAAAGCTGCTGATTGTGACTGCCGGGTAAAACGGCCAGCGGTCCGTTTTCCATATTTGTATCTTCAAGATAACAGCCAATTGTGAAGACGTTATAATTGGTATGCGGGAAAAACTGTATATCCTGGTGCCATTTGACAGTGTCGGTTTCATCGAACCATTTAAAATTGAGTTTTGAATGGTGATAAATGACATTAGGGCCAGCAATATCCGCCGCAACGTCAGCCATCAGACCTGAAGCAAACCGCCAGTAGGCATTATGTTGGTCATCCGGAGATTTCAAACGTCTGAGAACAGGACTTTCACTGGAATGACCGGGACCAATGTCAAATTTCCGGCCAGAGTCTGTTTCTGCCCGGCTTTGATCCAGGAAACTGTCAGTCACGGCTACAAGTTCGGCCAGTAAATCGGCAGGCACCAGACTTTCAACGCTTACATAGCCCTGTTCGAAATAATGCTCACGTTGCGCCTGGCTGAGGACCCGGGCGGGATGGGAGAGAATTTCTTCAGGTGACATTGAAATGGCCTTCCGACTTAAATGATTGTCGGCAGAGCCTGAATGACAAATCTGAAGGCGTCAAGCCTGGGCATGCTCCAGCTTTTCTTCTGCCGCCAGCCAACGGGCTTCGGCTTCTTCTTTCAATTTGTCGGTTTTGCCTTTTTTGATCATGAGATCGTTTAAGCGGTTCTTGTCTTCATCATAAAGCTTTGGATCCGCCAAGGCGCTTTCCAGCTTTTGGCTTTCTGCTGCCAGGTCTTGCACGCGTTTCTCAGCCTTTTGCACGTCTTTGCGCAAGCCAGACAACGCTTGACGGGCGGCGGCGGCTTCACGGCGGGCATCTTTGCGCGACCCACGGTGATGCTTCTCGACCGAGCGTTCCTCTTTTGCTTCCTGTTTGGTTTTGCCAGCACCCCGAGCCGACAAGGCGGCTTTTCGGTAGTCTTCGACATCGCCATCCCAGGTTTTTACAGTGCCGTCTTCCACCAGCCACAGTCGGTCAACGCAGGTCTCGATCAAATGCCGGTCGTGGCTAATCAAAAGAACCGCGCCATCATAGGCATTAATCGCCTGGATCAGCGCTTCACGACTATCCACATCCAGGTGGTTGGTCGGCTCATCCAGAATTAAAATGTGTGGGGCCTTGAAGCTGGCCAGTGCCAACAGCAAACGAGCTTTCTCGCCACCTGACAGCTTTTCAACCGGCGTATCGGCCTTGTCAAATCCAAACCCAAAGGACCCCAATCGGGCCCGGACTTTCGATTCTGGCTGGCCTTCCATCATATCCATGAGGTGGGCTAATGCAGATTGACCCGGGGTCAGTTCTTCCAGCTGATGCTGGGCGAAGAAACCGACTTCCAGTTTACGATGGGCTCGGCGCCTGCCGGTTTCCAGCTTCAAACGACCGGCCAGGACCTTGGCGAGGGTCGATTTACCGTTGCCATTGGCCCCCAACAAGGCGATCCGGTCGTCCGGATCCATGCGCAGGTTCAAATCAGACAAGATTGGCAGGCCAGGTTCGTACCCGGCTGAGGCCTCTTCAATCTGGATCAAAGGCGGTGATGCACCTTCCGGATTTGGAAAATTTATTTCCGTGACATTGTCTTCCATGACCGCCGCAATGGGCTTCATCTTCTCCAGCGCCTTGAGGCGACTTTGGGCTTGGCGGGCCTTGCTGGCCTTGTAGCGAAAACGCTCAACAAAGGCCTCCATGTGGCGCATTTGCGCCTGTTGGCGGGCGTGCATTTTGGACTGGATGGTCAATTTTTCACGGCGAAGACGTTCAAACTCGTCATAACCACCGGTGTAGAGTGTCAGACGATTGTCATGCAGGTGCAATATGCGGTTTACCGACCCATTCAGCAGATCTCTGTCGTGGCTGACGATGAGAACGGTGTGTTCGTAGGATTTGAGATAGTTTTCCAGCCACAGGGCGGCTTCCAGGTCCAGGTGGTTTGTCGGCTCGTCCAGCAACAATAAATCTGGCTCAGAGAACAGGACGGCGGCCAGTGCCACACGCATGCGCCAACCGCCAGAAAACTCGGACAGGCTGCGCTTTTGTGTTTCAGCGTCAAATCCAAGGCCTGACAGGATGGAGCCCCCGCGTGCCGGCGCGGAATGGGCATCAATATCGGACAAACGCTCATGCACATAGGCGATGCGGCCCGGATCGGTGGCTGTGTCAGCTTCTTCCAGCAAGGCAGCGCGTTCAACGTCTGCGGCAAGGACAAAATCCAGTAAAGTCTGGCTGCCAGATGGCGCTTCCTGAGAGACCGCTGCCACACGGGCTGTACTACGGACAGATATCGAACCACTTTCAGGCTCGGTTTCCTGCATGATCAGACGCAGCAATGTCGTCTTGCCGGTACCATTGCGGCCAACGAGGCCAACACGGGATCCTGCCGGAATATGTGCGGTCGCATTTTCCAGCAGCAATCGACCTGCGATGCGATGATGAAGGTTATTAATATGTATCATGACGGCGGGGTCTTAACACGCCATTGGGTCAAGGGGAAGGGGAGGGCCAACAAGGTTCCGCATCCCAAGCGTCAAGCTTTATATTATACACGAACCAAGACACATAAGTTATTGTATCAGTACAATAAACTTTGAAGGTATCTAAAAACACAACTTGCCAGATGATTGTCGGCCAGGGCATTGTTCTGCCGGGAAATTCACATGCGGAGGGGCAAAATGCGATTACATGATTTTACTGGTTCGGGAAATGGTCATAAAGTTCGGCTGCTATTGTCCAATCTGGGACAAAAATATGAGCTGGTTGAGCATAATATCCTGACCGGAGAAACCCATACGCCTGAATTCCTGACCCTGAATCCGGGCGGTAAAATTCCTGTTCTGGAAACAGATGAAGGCAAATATCTGCCTGAATCCAATGCCATCCTCTGGTTTCTGGCAGAAGGGACCGAATTCATGCCAAAAGATGCCTGGTCCAGGGCTGAGGCCCTGCGCTGGATGTTTTTTGAACAATACAGCCATGAGCCATTCATCGCTGTCGCCCGGTTCTGGCTGCACTATGTAGAGATGACACCGGACCAACAGTCTCAGTTGGCAGAAAAGCAAACGCGAGGCTATCAGGCCCTGGATGTGATGGAACAACACCTGCTGAAACATGACTGGTTCGCTGGAGATGCTTATTCAATCGCGGATATTTCCCTCTTCGGCTATACCCATGTCGCCCATGAGGGCGGCTTTGATCTGGCTAAGTATCCGGGTATCAGAGCCTGGCTAGAGCGTGTTGGTGCTCAAGCCGGGCATATAATAATGGAACCACATTGATTTGTGGTCAGGGATGCTTGCGCAAAGGCTCTGTGGGCGCTATAACCCGCGCAAATTCAACGAATTTTCCCCATCGAACACTTCAAATGAAACTTCCAAACCAGCGAGTAACATCAAATGGCTCTCGAACGCACATTTTCTATCGTTAAGCCCGACGCCACACGCCGCAATCTGACAGGTGCCGTGGTTGCCAAACTGGAAGAAGGCGGCCTGCGCGTCTTTGCTTCCAAGCGCATCCAGATGACTAAAGATCAGGCCGAAGGTTTTTATGCCGTGCACAAGGAACGCCCGTTCTATGGCGAACTGGTTGCTTTCATGACTTCAGGTCCGGTTGTCGTTCAGGTTCTGGAAGGCGAAAACGCCATCGCCCGCAACCGTGAAATCATGGGCGCCACAAACCCGGAAGAAGCTGCAGAAGGCACAATCCGCAAATTGTACGCCGAGAACATCGAAGCCAACTCGGTACACGGGTCAGACGCCCCTGAAACCGCAGCAGAAGAAATCAAGTACTTCTTCAGCGACGACGAAATCGTCGGATAAGGCACGCCAATATATTTTGGGGAAGGCCGGATTTATTCCGGCCTTTTTCATTTGGCGGGTTCTTTGATGGCGGTCCGTTCGCCAACAACTTCCACCCGACCCTCGGCAATCAAACGAAGGGCTTGTGGATAGCAGCGATGTTCAGATTCCAGAATACGGGCGGCCAGGGCGTCTGCGTCGTCGCTCGGTAAGACCGGTACGGATTCCTGGACAATAATCGGTCCGGAATCCATATCGGGTACAACAAAATGTACCGTACAGCCTGAAACCTTTACACCGGCCTCCAGGGCTTGTTCATGCACATGCAGTCCCTTGAAGGCAGGCAGCAATGACGGGTGTATATTGACCAGGCGATCACGCCAGCGATTGACAAAGCCTGCGGTCAGAATGCGCATGAAGCCTGCCAGGCAAATCAATTCAGCCCCGGACTGTACAATGGCAGCCTGCAAAGCGGTTTCGAACGCCTCACGATCGGCAAATTCCTTGTGATTGACCACTGTTGTCGCAATATCGGCCTGTGCTGCGCGTTCCAGCGCAAAAACGTCGGGAATATTGGAAATGACGGTCACTATTTCCGCCGGGAAATCTGCCTGGGCGCAGACGTCGATCAAGGCCTGTAAATTGGAACCTCGCCCGGAAACGAGAACAGCGACCTTCAACATCAGAGCACGATGTCCGAAACAATCGTTGCGGGCTCACCTGCCTGGGTTGGGCGTATCTCGCCGACCCGGTAAACCGTCTCTCCGGCAGCTTCCAGAACGGCTCTGGCGGCGGCTTCTTCGTCCGCTGAAACGACAGCGATCATGCCAATGCCAAGGTTGAAGGTTCGCGCCAGCTCCTGGTTCTCGATGCCACCGCGCAGGGCAAGCCAGCCAAACAGATTGGGAATAGTCCATGACTTGCCGTCGATGTGGGCTGTCAGACCGTCAGGCAGGACACGTGGGATATTTTCCAATAGCCCACCACCTGTAATGTGAGCAAAAGCATGCACTTTGCCAGCTTTCACCAGATCGAGGCAGCTTTTGACATAGATCCGCGTCGGTGTGAGTAAAGCCTCACCCAAACTTGTGCTGTCATCCCATGGGGCAGGGGCGTCATATCCAATGCCGGAGATATCAACAACCTGGCGTACCAGCGAAAACCCGTTGGAATGCAAGCCACTTGAGGCCAGTCCCAAAATAACATCACCCGCCTGAACATTTTCGCCTGTCAGCGCCTGGCCGCGTTCAACCGCACCAACCGAAAAACCGGCCAGATCATATTCTCCTGGCTGATACAGACCTGGCATTTCTGCTGTTTCACCGCCGATCAAGGCGCATCCAGCCTGTAAACAACCGTCAGCGATGCCGCGAACAACATCCGTTGCCGCCTCAACACTCAGTTTGCCCGTGGCAAAATAATCCAGAAAAAACAAAGGCTCAGCACCCTGAACCACCAGATCGTTGACACACATGGCAACGAGATCAATACCAACTGTATCGTGGCGTCCAACCGCATTGGCCACCAATAGCTTGGTACCAACGCCGTCATTGGCGGCAACAAGGACCGGATCGGTGTAACCTGCCGCCTTGAGGTCGAAAAAGCCACCAAATCCGCCCAAACCTGCATCCGCACCAGGCCGGCTGGTCGATTTGGCCAGCGGAGCGATCTGGCGGACCAGTTCATTCCCCGCTTCAATATCAACACCAGCGTCCTGATAAGACAGACCGGAAGAGCCCGAAACATTGCTGTTGTTGTCTGGAGACGTGTTCGACGGTGCTTCTGACGACGTTTTCGAGGCCCAGGGACCTTTTTCCACTGTCATGTTGTTGCCGCTATCCTTGACGATAAGTTATGCTGCGCCTGAGCGGCAACATGACCGAATCGTCGCCGCAAATCAATCCTGTGCAGGCCTTGATCGGCCTCCACGCCGCAAAAAACAAGAAATGGCTACATGGGCAACCGCTTTACCTACCTGAATCACATGCAATATCGGGTTTTCCTGCTGTTTCTGTCTGTCATGGGTCTGTTTTTCGTGCTTCAGAACGTTTCGGCTCAGGCACAGGCCGTTGACATGGTCAAATCTGTGTATTCGGTGCGCGGGGTGAAGGTTGATGCCAATGCAGACACGGCCGCAGCGGCACAGAAAATAGCCTTGGCTGATGGGCAGAACATCGCAGCCGAAAAACTCTTGAAGCGGATAACGCCGCTCAATCGACATGCCGACTTACCTGAAGCTGACAGTTCATACGTCTCCAATCTGGTGCAAAGTATGGAGGTTCTGAGTGAAAAAAGATCCTCTACCCGCTATCTGGCCGAACTGGTGTTCAACTTCCGACGTGGTGCTGTACGCCGCTTGCTGAGAAATCTGGCTATTCCATTTTCTGAAACCATGAGTAAACCTGTCTTGATCTTGCCTATATATGACCGGGCCGGGGCTGCAAATTTATGGGATGATCCAAATCCATGGCGCGATGCCTGGCAGAATATGGATAACAGCAACAGATTTGTGCCTTTGATTGTGCCAAAAGGCGGGCTGCACGACATGGGTGCGATCAGCGTTGATCAGGCTGTGAATGCTGATGCCGGGCGCTTGGCGGCAATTGCGGCGCGTTACGAGGTTGAGACGGTCATTATCGTCCATGCCATTCAGCGACGAAACCTGGCCAGCGGAACTGATCAACTGAATGTGGCCATACAGCGTTTTAGTTCGACTGAAGACAGCACCGTTATCGAAAGCTTTAAGGGCAAGGCTGGCGAAACTCTGGCTGATCTTATGGAAAACGCTGCAAGTGGCGTCGCCAGTCTGATCGAGGAAAACTGGAAGCTGGCAACCCGATTGGGTTTTTCCGAACGTGGTCCTCTGAGTGTTCATCTAAAGCTGTCGAACCTGGCGGACTGGATCACGCTCAAACGTCGACTGGAATCCATTGCTGCGGTCGACCAGGTTGAATTGAGAGAGCTTACCCGGAATTCTGCTCAGGTCTTTCTGCATCACCTCGGCGATGAAAGTGCCTTGATGGTTGCCTTGACGCAAAGTGATTTGTCCCTGAAGCAAGAAGAAGGGTTTTGGGTCCTTCAAGCGACGAAGTAGGTGCCCCAAGAAATTCAAATGCTTGTCGAATGAATACTAAAGTCGCTGGAGGTGTATTTAATGATTGCGGTTGAATGTATATATCCAGTAGAGCCGTACAACTTGTTATGTCACGGACACTAGATTGGAATTGGGGGAAGGGACGTTATGACTGAAGAAGGGCGGATTCGATTCTGGCTCATTGGCGGTGGCGTCATAGCCCTTTTGCTTTATTTGCTTCGGGGCATATTATTACCTTTTGTGGCTGGTTTGGCCGTCGCCTATTTCCTTGATCCGGCAGTCGACAAACTTGAAGCTCGCGGCCTGAACCGCACACTCGCCACGTTCATTGTCACCGCCCTGTTTTTCACCGTTCTGATTGTCGTCGTCATCCTGTTGTTTCCAATATTGCAATCACAGATCATTGGCTTTGCCAACAACGTCCCGGCCTACGTTGAACGATTACGACTAATCATCTGGCCTTTGTTTGAGGAAGCGGGTGCCGCTCTCAACCTAGCGGGCATAGCGGTTCCGGATTCGTCCGAAGTCCGCGACGCCGCTGTTGGATTTGCCGGTGAAGCGGCTGCCTGGCTTGGCGGGGTTCTGCGCCGCTTTTGGAGCGGCGGTCTGGCCTTGTTCAGTGTTGTCTCGCTGCTGTTCATTACACCTATTGTCGCCTTTTACCTTTTGCGCGATTGGGACAACATGATTGACCGCGTCGACGGTTTGTTGCCACGCGACAGCGCCTCCGTGATCCGCGAACAATTACTGTTAATCGATCAAGCCATTGCCGGATTTGTTCGGGGGCAAGCGACTGTGGCCATGACACTTGGCATAATTTACGGTCTGGGCTGGTCCATTGCCGGACTGGAATTCGGTTTGATTCTTGGCCTTGGAACTGGTGTTCTGGCGTTTATTCCCTATGTCGGTGCCGCACTTGGTTTTGTTTTCGCCTTGATGGTGGCCTTCGCCCAGTTTGGTCCGGATTTTGTCCCACTGGCCATGATTATTGGCACGTTCGCATTTGGCCAAACTCTGGACGCCAGTTTCCTGACACCCAAACTGGTTGGTGGCCGGGTTGGCTTGCATCCGGTCTGGGTGATTTTCGCCTTGATGGCTGGTGGCACCCTGTTTGGTTTCCTTGGTGTCTTGATTGCCGTACCGACCGGGGCTGCCATCGGCGTTCTGGTGCGCTATGCAGCTTCGCGTTATCGCGACAGCCGTTATTTCGTCAAGAATAATGAAATCAAGCTTGAGGATTCGACTTCGTGAATCTGGCACGCCAACTACCTTTTGATTTTTCGCCGCGCCCCGCCTTGGGGCTGGATGATTTTATGGTGGTTCCGGGGAATGCCGATGCTGTTGCCTGGTTGGACCGTCAGGTGGATTGGCCCAATGGCATGTTGGCAATTTACGGTCCGGTTGGCTGCGGCAAGACGCACCTGGCACATGTCTGGCAATCCATGTCAGGGGCGCAAATTTACGATGCCGCTGATCTGAATGAAGAAACAGCCTTTCAGTGGATCAAGGCACAGCCGGTTCGGCCCGGATTGATCCTCGAAGGTGCCGACAGGTCCGTCAACGAAGCTGCCTTGTTTCATCTTTACAACATGATTGTTCAGGCTGAAGGCTCGCTGTTGCTGACAGGTGCTGACGCCCCGGCGCGCTGGCCGGTTCGGCTTCCTGATCTGGCATCCCGTTTGGCGGTCGTCACAGCAGTGGAATTGGCACCGCCAGATGATGATCTGTTTGCTGCTTTATTGATCAAGCAATTTTCGGATCGCCAGATCAATGTTGCTTCAGATGTCATTACCTATCTGGTTGCCAGGCTGGAGCGGTCTTTTGAAATGGCCCGCCTGGTTGTGCGTGAATTGGATCAGGCTGCCCTTGCCGGACAACGCAACGTCACAAAACCGCTGGCGCGGCAAGTGCTGCAACAACTGGAATCTCGGGAACAGGATATTTAGGTTATGGATCTTGGCATCAAGGGGAAGAAGGCGCTGATTTGTGCCGCGAGTAAAGGCCTGGGGCGGGGCTGCGCCATGTCGCTGGCAAAGGACGGCGTTGACGTAACAATCACCGCTCGTACTTTGGGGCCACTGGAAGCCACCGCCGAGGAAATTCGCCAGGCAACAGGTGTTTCTGTGACCGCCGTTGCAGGAGATATCACAACGGAGGAGGGACGCGCCGCTGCCCTGGAAGCCGCTGGTGATATCGATATTTTGATCAACAACGCAGGTGGTCCACCGCCCGGAAATTTTCGCGACTGGACGCGCGATGACTGGATCAAGGCAATCGATGCCAACATGTTGACTGCTATCGAGCTGATCAAGGCAACCGTTGATCCCATGATCGAGCGCAAATTTGGTCGCATCGTCAATATTACCTCCAGCGCCGTAAAGGCACCGATTGATATTCTGGGCCTGTCCAATGGTGCGCGGACAGGTCTCACCGGATTTGTGGCCGGTATTGCCCGCACAACGGCACAGCACAACGTCACCATGAACAATCTGTTACCCGGTCGTTTCGATACGGATCGCCTGCGCAGTACAGAGACAGCAGCAGCGAAAGGTCGGGGTATTACACTTGAGGAACAAATGGCCGAACGGGCCGCCAGCATACCCGCTGGCCGTTTCGGGACACCCTCGGAATTTGGCGATGCCTGCGCTTATCTTTGTAGCGCTCAAGCCGGGTTTGTTACCGGTCAAAATTTCCTGATTGATGGTGGTCTCTATCCAGGTACTTTCTAGATCAGAACAATTTTCCAGGGGAATGAAAATGAAAAAACTGCCTCTCTTGATGACCGGCTTGTTGATGACCGCTTTGGCCTTCAGTTTTGTGGTTGGCATTAGCCAAACGGTACGGGCCGGGCATGGTGGCGTACTCCAGACGTGGTACACCCTGGATAATAAATCCAAGGTTCAGGTCTATAAATGTGGTGAGAAAATTTGTGGCAAATTTATCTGGCTGAAAGAGCCTTTGACAGAAGAAGGCAAGCCAAAGGTCGATATTAACAATGAAGATGAAAGTGTCCGCGGCAAGCCGATTATTGGTCTGGTGATGCTGAACGGTTTTGTCGAGGACGCGGAAACGGCCCACGCCTGGACCGCCGGGACGATTTATGATCCGGAAAACGGCAAGACTTATTCTTCGAAAATGACTCTGAATGATGACGGCACACTGACCGTACGGGGTTATGTTGGCTTACCAATTTTCGGGCGTAGCCAGGAATGGGTGAAGGTAGATTAGAAATGGCAAAAATCGACACTATTGAAAAACTGAGAGAAATCTATACCGCAGCTTCACCGCGTGCGGTCGCCAAACAGATCACACGGATAGACCCGCACGCAGAAAAGTTCATCGCCGCATCACCGTTTTTGGTGATGTCGACATATGGGCCAGACGGCTTGTGCGATATTTCTCCGAAAGGTGATGCTGCTGGTTTTGTTGCCGTGCTCGACGACAAGACCCTCGCCATACCGGATCGTCGTGGTAACAACCGCCTGGACGGACTGACCAACCTTATCAGCAACCCGGCTATTGGCCTGATCTTCTTTTTGCCTGGCATGAATGAGACACTGCGTGTTCAGGGCACGGCTGAAATTCGTGATGACCAGGACCTGCTGGAACGCTTTGTAGAAAACGGCAAAACTCCTGCGTCGGTGACGGTGATTAAGGTTAGTGAACTTTATTTCCATTGCGCCAAAGCGCTGATGCGCTCAAACCTTTGGGACCCGGCCAATTATATCAACCGAGATATGTTTCCCAGCATTGGCCAGATCATCAAAGACCAGGCCGAACTGGATATCGTGGCTGAGAGTCAGGAAGAAATGATTGAGCATTACAAGAACACAATGGACTAGGTCGAGGTCAGACCATGTCATTTGAAGTCTGGTTCTCATTTGTGCTGGCCACCTCAGCCCTGCTTGCTGTGCCGGGGCCAACGGTCATGCTGGTCGTTAGCTACGCTCTTGGCAGGGGGCGTTCAGCGGCATGGGCTACTGTTCCCGGTGTGACGCTTGGCGATTTTACCGCCATGACAATTTCCCTGCTGGGCGCGGGTGCCATTCTCGCCACATCTGCAACCCTGTTTACGATTCTGAAATTCTGCGGTGCTGCCTATCTGATCTGGCTTGGCCTCAAGCTTTGGCGCAGTGAGGCGCACCTGGATGAGGTGCCGAAGGCCAACGCTGGCCTATCCAGGAAATCGATGTTCTGGAACGCCTGGATGGTGACCACCCTGAACCCAAAGGGCATTGTATTTTTTGTCGCCTTCGTTCCCCAATTTGTGAATGTATCACAAGAAACCTTGCCGCAATTTGTCATTCTCGAGGCCACCTTTCTGGTGTTGGCTTTCGTCAATATTTTGCTCTGGGCTTTGCTCGCGTCGAAACTGCGTGATCGCTTCAAACAACCCCGTACACTGCAACTGGCCAATCGAACAGGGGCAGCATTTCTGATCGGTGCCGGGTTGCTGACAGCGACAGTCCGTCGGGGTGCCTGAAACTACTGCTTTACCCGTTTCACCTTTTGGTGCTCAATAGCGGTAATCACAGGGAGAAATTTCATGTCACCTCAACTCAATGTCGCCTGCTTGCAAAATTGCGCCGGAACGGATGTTCAGCAAAACCTTAGGGATTTGCGGGTCATGATCGATAGCGCCCGCGCGGATGGTGCTGACCTCGTCTGCCTGCCGGAATATGGAACTTGTCTGGGTGTGGACGGGGCGGAATTTGTTGTTGGTGCCAATGTGGAAGAAAGCCATCCGGCCCTGGTGTATCTGTCCGACCTGGCAAAGGAAACCGGTGTCTGGATACTGATCGGCTCCATGGCAGTCAATGCCCCCGGCGGCAAGATCGTTAACCGCTCTTTGTTGCTCAATGATCTGGGCGACGTGGTCTCGCGCTACGACAAGATTCATCTCTTTGATGTTGATCTGGCCAATGGTGAAACCTATCGCGAAAGTGCCACCATTCAGCCTGGTGACCGGGCTGTGGTCGCCGATACCCCCTGGGGCGGCATTGGCCTGACGGTTTGTTATGACGTGCGCTTTCCCCAGCTATATCGTTCACTGGCCCGTGGTGGAGCCGGCATTATCACGGTACCCGCCGCCTTTGCCCGCACGACCGGTGAAGCGCATTGGCATGTTCTGTTGCGCAGTCGTGCCATTGAAACCGGTTGCTTTATCGTCGCCCCATGCCAAACCGGCCTGCATGGTACCTCGGAAAGTTATGGCCATTCCCTGATCATTGATCCCTGGGGCAAGGTTCTGGCCGACGCTGGCCCTGACGTCGGAGTAGTTTCGGCCACCCTTGATCTGTCCCAGATCGAAAAATGCCGCAGCATGGTCCCGGCCCTGCAGCATGACCGGCCCTACCTTGAGGTCGAAGCCGGTCGAAGCAGTCAGGCCGCAGAGTAGTATTCGAGCTAATCCGGGATTCCCATTGGGTGCGCGTGATCAGTGCCTGATGCTCAGGCTTTTCCGGCTCCAACGGGTAAGGTGAAGTGAAACCGGGAGCCCTCGCCGGGTGTGCTTTCAATCCAGAACTGACCGCCATTATTCTCAATCAGCTCCTTGCAAAGAGGAAGACCCAAGCCCGTCCCCATTTCACCGGAGGTTCCCTGTGTTGAGGTGTTTTGGCCAAATTCAAATACCACATTGATCTGCTCTTCCGACATTCCCACACCGGTGTCACGGATCGTAAACTGAATATCATGACCACGTTTGGTCGTAGACATCTCTATTGAACCATTGTGCGGCGTGAACTTGATACTGTTTGCCAACAGATTGCGGATCACCGTCATGACGGCACGTTTATCCGCGAATGCATCAAATTCCTCGACGTTGTTTTTGATCTGTATGTCCTTCGCTTCTGCAACAGATGTCAGAAGGCTCCTGCATTCTTCTGATACGTTTCTGACCGCGAACCTTTCCGGTTCGGGACCGCCTTTGTCAGCATGCAAACGTGCCCACTCCAGCAGATTTTCAAGGAGAGAGAACACTTGCTTTCCTGCTTTGTTGGCATCGCCTGCAAACTCGACCATTTCTTCTTTGGAGAATTTTTCCGGATGTTTTGAAATTAACTCGGTACTCCAGAATATTGCCTGAAACGGACTTCTCAGATCATGGGCGATGATGGAAAAAATCCTGTTTTTAGTCTCAACTTCTGCTTCAAGCTTTCGTTGGAGCGACTCTCCGAAAACCACTTCCTGCTTCAACCTGTTGCTCATCCGATAATAACGCTGGGCAACAAACACCGAAACAGTGAGCAAAAGCAGGAACCCGGCGAGCCACTGGTAGAGCCAAAGAGGGATGTTCTCTTCGGCATCGAACATAAATCCGTCCAGTGTGAAATCTGGTTTCAACATTCCCGCCTTGGCAAAAGTGTCGCCAATGTGTTGCCAACGGGATTTACTCATATAACCAATATCGATGATATCTTCACCAAGCAGGGTGTTTGTGGATTGTGCTTCAAAGCTCAAGGCCAAACGATCTGAGCGGGGACTGTATTTTTGAAGAATGAGATCAATCACTTCATCGTGGTGCAGGCGAGCATATTCCCACCCACGACGCAAAGCATCTCTCATGGAGATGACAATCTGATTTTGCTTCGTCGCGTAATCCTTTGAGGTGAACAATGTGTCACCATAAAAATTGATCTTCAGATCACGCGGGTTGAAAATTATATAGGGAATTTTCAGTTTTGAAGCTTCATAATTTTCAACTGACAAGTATGCCGTTGCGGCATCAATGCCACTGGGGTCATTTTTTCCAATATTGATTATAGAGCCGGTGTGCGGAACAATTTTGACCTTGTCCAGTCGCACCCCGGATAATTTAAGGTATGCCGACAATTCCGCAGCGTGGGTCTCACTCATGAGAACCTTGCCCTCAAGATCATGGACAGTTTTAATATCGCCATCCCGTCGCGCAATAATGGCAAATGGCGAATGCTGGTAAATTGCGCTGATCGCCACGACAGGGGTGCCGTTACTGTAGTCAATTAATAGAGATGAATTCCCGATCCCGAATTCTGCCCCACCCTTGATTACGGCGTGAACGGGATCAATGGTTGGGCCGCCCTCAATGA
The DNA here is from genome assembly GCA_018650465.1 of Alphaproteobacteria bacterium. GTDB lineage: Bacteria > Pseudomonadota > Alphaproteobacteria > UBA2966 > UBA2966 > JABILA01. The sequence goes on along the minus strand of JABIFY010000038.1, from coordinate 14,276 downwards.
GGCTCACATCAAGTCCAGCCTCTCGAAAGTAACCCTGTTCAATAGCGGCGTAGAGTCCCGCAAATTGATATTGGTGATACCATTTCAGTTGCACGCGAACAGGCACTAATTCTTTCTGTTCGGCATCGGCAGCATTTGTTGAAACAACATTAAAAAAAATAAGAAGAATGGAGAGCAAGCCTGTTGTCGCATGTCTCATTGTAATTCATCACCTCGGTTCGTGCGTGTGTCTTTGTAATCTCCCCAGGAGGAAATAAATACAAAGTAATTCTACCGCGTCATATGGACCTTTTACAACGATGGGTTTTAATGAGTTTACCCGATGTTTTTCGACGTTCAGGCTTTCGATTCTGCCTCTGCCATCTCTCGTAACCTGAAGCGTTGCAGCTTGCCGGTTTCTGTGCGGGGCATGTCGGTCATGAATTCGATAGCGCGGGGGTATTTGTAGGGTGCGATCTGGGCCTTCACATAATCTTGCAAGGTTTTTGCCAGAGCCGGGCCAGCTTCTGAAGGTTCGCGTAACATGACATAGGCTTTAACGATGTGACCACGCTCGGGGTGAGGGGCTGCAACAACACCGCATTCCGCGACCTTGGCATGTTCCAGCAAACAGGCCTCGACCTCTGGGCCTGAAATATTATAGCCAGCCGAAATGATCATATCGTCGTTACGGGCCTGGAACCAGAAAATGCCATTTTCATCCCGCATATAACTGTCGCCGGTAACGTTCCAGCCATCCTGCACATAGGCGGCCTGGCGTTCGGCGTTGTCGAGATAACGACAACCAGTAGGGCCCTTTACAGCCAAACGACCGACTTCACCGTCGGGCACATCTTTGCCGTTGTCGTCGATAATCTTGCCCTGAAAACCGGGGATGGGCAGACCAGTGGCTCCTGGCACGATGTCGTCATGTGCAGCAGAGATAAAGATGTGCAGCATTTCAGTTGAACCAAGGCCGTCGATTGTTTTGATCCCGGTCGCATTCTGCCAACCCTGATAAGTCGGCAAGGGCAGGGTTTCACCCGCGGAAACGGATTTTGTCAGGGAGCTGATATCGTATTTATCAACGAGGTCTGTCATGACGCGGAAAGCTGTTGGTGCTGTGAAGCAGATCGTTGCCTTGTGCTTCTCGATAATTCCCATCAGGGCTTCAGGTGCAGGGCCTTCACACAGAGCGGTTGACGACCCGGCATGCATGGCGAAGGTCACCAATGCCCCAAGGCCAAAGGTAAAGGCGACGGGGGGAGAGCCGCAGAAGATATCTTCCGGCGTGGGCTTCAGCACATAACGCGAAAAGGTGTCGCAGATGGCCAGAATGTCGCGATGAAAATGCATGCAGCCTTTTGCGGGGCCGGTGGTACCTGAGGTAAAGGCAATCAGACAAACGTCATCAGCGGCCGTATCCACATTATCGAAGGTTGTCGGCTTGTTCGCCATCAACTGGTCAAGGTTACCATTGCCGGGTTTTTGGCCGAGATTACTGAAATAGATCGCGTTTTCAAAAGTCGTGGATTGAGCAATGGTTTTTTCCATCTCATCCTTCAAATGGTCGCAACAGAATCCGACTTTGACCACGGCCTTTTCAGTGATGTAGGTAAGTTCCTTGGCGCGTAGCAAAGGCATGGTGGCGACACCAATGGCCCCCACTTTCATGACCGCCAGCCAGATTGCCACATACATGGGATTGTTGGGTGCCCGCATGAAGACGCGATTACCTGCGACAATACCAAGATCGTCAACCAGCACATGGGCAATCTGATTAGCTTTGGCCAGCAGATCATTGTAAGTCCAGGTTGTGTCTTCAAAATGGATGACCGGGCGATCTCCATATTTTTTCGCCTGCTTGTCGAGTAATTCAACGGCGCAGTTCATCTGTGCCGGATAGGCCGCCAGTTCGGGCACGCTTTGCCAGTCCATGTCCGGCCACTGGTCCTGTGGCGGCAGACTGATCTTGCCAAAATCATCGACGTGAGCGGAAACCCCCTTGGGGCCCTGATCAACATTGGACATTTCAGGCATTCTCCAGTTTTTCGTATGACGGAATATCAGGTGTCAGGCTGACGGAATTGGACGGCGGCGTCGATCGACCATCCGGGGCAACAGCCCGCACATGGTAGGTGTATTTCAAACCACCCAGGGCGAGCGGATCGATATAACGTGGTTTTTTGACAGCTTCGATACAGGTGACCTTGCCGTCTTCTTCGGCGCGGTAGATGTCATAAATCCGGGTGGCGTCATTTGAAGGTGCTTGCCAGTTGAGGATCACCCGACCGCGTTCATCGACTTCGCCTGTCAAACTTGCCGCTGCATCACCCCAGACCGGGTTTATGCCATCGGGATCATCAGCCGGCGCCTGGTTCATGCCCTTGGGCCAAAGGAAACAGTTTACTTCCTTAAAGGCACCATCAAGCTGTTTGCAGACATTGCAATAAATGCATTTGACGATGTCATCGCTGCGACCAGCCGCGACCTTGTTGGTCCAGTCAGGATCTGCCAGCAACTGTCGGGCCATGCCGATGATATCGGCCTTGCCTGTTTGCAAGAGCATTTCCGCATCCTGCGGATCACTGATCTTGCCGACAGAGACAACAGGCACATCAAAGCCGTGACCGTTGATATATTCCTTGATGGCGGCAGGCAGGTGGGCATTGGGCATGGCAGGGTACCAATCCCCCGGCATGCAGCGGTCGCCGGAATATCCCGTGTAGGGATAAAGCGGCTGGCCTTCACGTGGCACAGCATCTTCGAACTTGCCACCAACCGACAGAGAAATGTAATCCACACCCAGTTGCGCCATGCGCAGGGCAATGGGTTTGGCGTCTTCAATGGTGTAGCCATCCCGCACAACTTCTTCGGCAAGGAAACGCACTCCAACGGCAAAATCATTGCCCACGGACTTGCGGATTTCTGCCATCACGCGACCAAACAGGCGCAGGCGGCCTTCCAGGGTTTTGCCGCTGTATTCATCCTTGCGGTGATTGTGGCGCGACAAAAAGGACATCAGGGTATAGGCGTGGGCTGAATGAATTTCGACGCCGTCATATCCGGCTTCACGGGCGCGAATCGCAGCCCGGCCAAAATCAGAGATGATGTCTTCGATCTGATCCGTATCCAGCATGTCCACTGTCTGACGCCAGCCTGAACGGGCGACTTTCATGAAGTGGATAATTTGCGGCACGATCTTTGAATCACTGATGCCGTGCACACGGTCTGTCAGTTTCCGATGCCCCGGAATAAATTTGTCGTCGGACAGGCGCAACAAGGGTCCGGACTTGCTGGAATGAACGGCGCAAGCTTCAACAACAATCAAACCAACACCACCACGGGCAAAACCGGCATAACGATCTATGACGGCGTCGTTCACAAACCCGTCTTCGCCCGACAGGCGCGTGACCATGGCCGGAACCAGCACCCGGTTGGGCAAGGTGATTTGATTTATTTTGAGAGGCTCAAGAAGTTTCATGTTGCCAGGACTCGCCCATTTTCTGTCACGAAAATCACCTCATGCTTTCATTAGTTGCGTGGCAATAACAATCTTTTGCACGTCTGTTGTGCCTTCATAAATTCGCATGGCGCGAATTTCCCGGTAGAGGCGCTCAACGGGCGTGCCCACCAGAACACCCATGCCACCGAACAATTGTACTGCATGATCGATGACGACCTGGGCTGCTTCTGTGGCATACATTTTTGCCATGGCTGCTTCGCGTGTGACGCGGTCGGCGACGCAATCACGTGTCCAGGCTGCGCGATAGATCAACAAGGCTGAGGCATCGATTTCAGTTGCCATATCGGCGAGCTTGCCTTGCGTGAACTGGAAATTGCTGAGGGGCTGGCCAAAGACCTGGCGGTCTTTTGTCCGGGCAACAGCTTCGTCCAGGGCGCGGCGGGCAAATCCAAGTGACGCGGCGCCGACTGTCGAGCGGAAAATGTCCAGGTTCGACATGGCAACCTTGAAGCCTTCTCCGAGTTTGCCCAGCATCTTTGATTTGGGGACGCGGCAGTTGGTCATGGAAATGGTGCCAAGAGGATGAGGCGCTATGACGTCCAGACTTTCGACAAGCTCGAACCCGGGCGTATCTGCATCGAGGACAAAACACGTCAGGCCGCGGGCACCATCGTCAGATGTGCGCACAAACATGCAGTAAAAATCGGCAATTCCTGCGTTGGAAATGAATGTCTTGGTGCCGTTGAGAATATAGTCATCGCCATCTTCCACAGCCGAGGACGTCAGGGCGCCGGCGTCAGAACCGGCACCTGGTTCCGTCAGCGCAAAGGCAGGAATTATCTCACCCTTCAGAACGCCAGGCAGATATTGCGCTTTCAGTTCTGCAGATCCGAACATTGTAATTGCCCCTGATCCCAGACCCTGCATGGCAAAGGCGAAATCGGCCAAACCAGTGGTTCGAGCCAGTGTTTCACGACAGATGCACAGCGAGCGGACATCCAGACTTTCGTGCGCACCACCATATTCTGCGGGAACGGCATACTGGAGAAACCCGGCTTCACCCAGCATGCGGACGAACCTCTTGCTCAGGGCATTGACGTCGTCTTCGTCATCTTCAAACGGCTTGATTTCTTTTTCGGTCCAGGCGTCGAGAAGGTTGGCGAGATCGCGGTGGTGATCTTCGAGGAAGGGCCAGTCGAGGTAAGATTTATCAGGCACGGTATTTTTCTTTCCGGTTTATTCTGTCGCAGATTTGACGGAGGATTTCAGTTGCCCAAGCAAGCGCAACAATTCATTCATTTCTTCCCGGTCCAGTCCGGACATCATGTTCGCGACCCAGGATTCATGTTCGGGGACCATTTTTTGAAAGGCGTCTTTGCCGAGGGCTGTCAGACGAACCAACTGGGTTCGCCGGTCTCCGGGTGCCGGTTTGCGGGAGACAAAACCCTCCTGCACCAGTCGGTCAACGAGGCCAGTTATGTTGCCGTTGGAGACCATGAGCTGGCTGGACAACTGGCCCATGGTCATGTCGCCGGAGGCCCGGTCGAGCTGAGCCATGATATCAAAGCGGGGCAGGGTTGTTTCAAAGTTCTGACGCAAGCCAGATCGCACATGTTGTTCGATCATGGTTGAACAGGTCAGCAAACGCAGCCAGACGCGCAGCTCGGGCTTGTCCTCGGCTTGCAGGGAAGATTCAAAATCCAGTTTGTTATTGCCGGTCAATTGTTCGGACATTACATGACCTCTCCGCCAGCGACGGCAATCGATTGCCCGTTAATTGATGATGACGATGGAAGCGCCAGCCAACCCACAGCCTGGGCAACTTCGTCCGGTTGCACCAGTCGGCCTTGTGGGTTCAGTGAGGCAAGCTCTGCATAAGCCTCTTCTTCGGTCCGACCAGCTTTGGTGACCATTGTATCGATGGTTCGAGCAGCGATGTCTGTTTCGGTAAAGCCGGGGCAGACAGAATTGAAAGTGACACCGGACCTGGCATATTCCGTCGCCAGGGCGCGGGTCAGTCCGATCACGCCATGTTTCGAAGCGACATAAGGAGCCACATAACTGTAGCCGATCATCCCGGCAGTTGAGGCGACATTGATCACTCGACCGGACTTTGCTTCCAGCATGGCGGGTAAAACAGCCTGGGTCAGGAGGAAGGGGCCCGTGAGGTTGATATCCAGCAACGATTGCCAGCGTTTGATGTCTGTTTTCATGAACGGTGCACTGGTTGCCGCTCCGGCATTATTCACCAGGATCGACACAGGGCCGAATGATTGAGAAGCTTCTGTCATCACCCGGCTGATTGCCTCAGCGTCTGTGACATCAAAGACGAAGGTTTGAACATCAACGTCGCAGCCGTTTTCAATATTGGCCTTTACGGTGTTCAGGGCATCGACGTCTCGGCCAGTGATGGAAAGGTTTGCGCCAAGGGTCGCCAGTTCAGTGGCAATCGATGCACCAATACCGCGAGAGGCACCAGTGACAAAAGCATGTTGGCCGCGCAGCGGGTTCGCCCGTGTCGGTAATTGTTCATCGCTGTTTGAAATGTCGGTCTCCCTCGCCTGAGCGTTTCAACAGCCGCAATGGAATGGCTGCTAAAATATACTTTAAGCTTAAAGTATTTGTGGCTCAAAAGGCAAGAGAAATCAGGTTTGTCGAAAGCCCCGGAATGTGATGTCTTTCTCGTAATAGAGGTTCTGAATCACTGATTTAGTGTCTGAAAGCTTGTCTGCGAAATAACTTTCAGCCAATTGGGTATTGGCATCGGCCAACAAGGCATGAAAGTCATCATCCGGGATATCAGTGAAATTCACGGCCAATAAATCAGAATTTAGGTGCTTTTCCTCGTAGAAATCCCGCGAATCTTTTAACAGACCGCGATTTATGGCCTCAAAAAACAACGGTGATCCGGGGTAGGGGGTGACCGGCCGGATGGTGCGCTGTTGACCACCGTCATTATATTCCTTCAGGAAATCGACGCTCTTTTGCAAGGTATCAGGTGTATCGCCCAAATTGCCGAAGATGATATTCAGACCGGTATGGATGCCCAGATCGCGGGTTGTGCTGACCCCATCTATTATCTGGTCGTAATTCAGCCCCTTTTTCATATTCTTGAGGACTTCATTATCGACCGATTCAATGCCGTAGTTGATGAAGACACAGCCAGCTTCTTTCATCAGATTCAAAACATCCGGCTTGGCGTAATTCAAACGACCAGAGCAATTCCATTTTATCTTGAGCCCGGATTTGATGATGGCTTCGCAAACTTCGACCGTTCGCGGCGTCGAGCACATCAGCAGGTCATCCGAAAAGACAATATAGCTGATGCCAAAGTCGACTTGCAGATATCGCATTTCTTCAATGATGGCCTCAGGATTGCGGGCCCGAAAGCCTGGATCCATGCGATAACAGAAAGTGCATTTGAAGGTACAACCGCGCCCGGACATCATCGGCAGCAGAAAATCGGAATTATCGCAACCAGGTTCCCGCATCATGCGATAGTTTTCGATAGGGAAAAGGTCATAGGCAGGCCAGGCAATGCTGTCGACATCTTCAATCACACCGCGCCGCGGATTGATATTGACCTTGTTGCCGTCTTTCCAGGCAATGCCCAGGATGCTCGCCAGGGATTTTTTGTTTTCAAAGGCTTCAAACAATTCAACGGTGGTTTCTTCGCCTTCTCCCATGACGACGACATCGGCGCCGGTCTTTTCCATGAAATATTCTGGGTCCGGTGTCGGGCCGTATCCGCCAATAACATAAGTCGGCCGTTTTTTTGACTGATTGACGGCCTCAGACAGCGACAATAGTTTTTTGTACTGGTAATAACCGGCAATAACGCTGATGCCGATGACGTCATAGACATTTTCATCAAGATATTTTGTCAGATGCTCGTCGGGCCAATGGTGCAAATCCTGGCTGTAGACATCAACGTCATAGCCCTGATTGCGCAAAACAGCGGCCACATAGGCCAGGCCTTGCGGAAACCAGTGCACATAGCTGTCATTGTCATACACCACCAACAATATTCGCATTAGGTATTTTCCTTGCAACGGTCCGGCGATAGCCGGTCGACATGAAATGTGATTTGAGAGCCGTTCGCAAAAACTAATGCAAAGACCTTTGCGGAGTGTTAACTGGCAGCATAGTTCCTATATATTGGGTAACGACTTCTACGAACCCACAATTCAGGTGCTCAGATATGGCAGGCGTTGTTCCCGATAGTATCTCTCTGTCTTCGACATCCAGCACTGGCAATGCTGACGTCAGTCATACTTTTGCGCAAGAAGAGCTCAATGGTCAGCGCCTTGCGCTGAAGGGCCGCATATTTACCTTGATTCCAATTGCCGTGTTGCTCTTTTTCGTAACACCCATGCCGGATGTATTCTATTTTCATAGTCTGATTGCCGTATTTGGACTTCTTGGCGTCGCCGGGTATCTCTGGCAGCGCCATCCCGCTTACAAAGGTTGGCATCAGCATCTTTTTGCAGCCTCTGACTTCGCCCTGTTGACGGTTATTCTGATCATCCCGAACCCGATCGCCACGCTGGAATACCCGCCGCAACTGACTTATCACCTGAACAACAGTATTTACCTCTATGTCGTGTTGATTGGACTGGCTTTTTCCTATCGACCGGCAACGGTGGTGATCGGTGGGATTACCGGGGCCATTTGTTGGGGGATCGCTCTGCTCTGGATGCTGTCGCTGCCAGATACGCTTTCAATCCTGAATGTTCCTGAAGCCAAATTGATTGCTGATCCTTTTGGATACCTGAGCAATATCAAGTACATAGACTTGGGCGTAAGATTGCAGGAAGTCGTTATGTTTCTGATTTGCGCCGGACTTGTCGCGACAATTGTCATGCGCTCAAGGCGATTGGTCTATCGACAGGCAAAAGCAGAACAAGATCGTTATTTTGTCAGGGAGGCACTTGGTAAATATGTTCCGGCCAGCGTCGCCAATGCCATCATTCAGGATCGCGGTGCCCTGGAGCCCCAACGTCAAACAGCCACAATGCTGTTTGTCGATATTGAAGGATTTACCAGCATGGTGGAACGCATGGATCCGGCGGATGTCCTGGCCATGCTAAATGCCTGGTTTGCACAAGCCGGCAAGGTCATTGTGGACCAGGGCGGCGTGATCAACCAGTTTCAGGGTGATGCGATACTGGCAACGTTCAATTTGCCAGTCGAAGACCCGGACCACGCGAGTGCGGCCATTCGATCTGCTCTTGGTATCCGACTAGCGGCGGAGCATTCAGTTTTTGCAGGACATCAGCTGGGCTGCCGAATTGGCATTGCAACCGGCGACGTTATCGCCGGTTCTGTCGGCAGTGGTCAACAACTGGCTTATACCGTGCATGGCGACGCAGTCAATTTGGCCGCCAGGCTGGAACAAATGAACAAGGAAACCGGCACACGAATTTTGATTGCAGAAAGAACTGCTGAAGCCTGCGGCGATGAATTTGAGCTTGAAGCAATTGGTGAAACGCCGGTCCGGGGCAGGGCAGATGCCAAGGTGTTCACTGTATTGTAGATAGTCGGGAACTTTGTTTGTGCTGCTCATGCTTTGACAAGAAAATAACACGACCAAATGAAAATCCTTTGCTGCCTTTGCTTTTCAGGGCCGGTCCATGTCGCTACAATTCGGGTAAATTTTACGGTACAGGTAAGAAATGTCTGATCAGACAGTTTTTGAGAGTTCGGGTGATGAGTTTACTGGAGCTGATTTGGACTCGGCTTTTACCATTCATTTCCTCAGCCAGGCAGAAAAGAAAACCGGGTGACAGGCGGAAAAGTGAATTCTCCCAGGGAAAATACGTTGCATTTATTGGAATCAATTCTTGATTCCATGAACGAAGGTTTTATGGCCTGGAGCGAGGACTATAAACTTGTTGCCTGGAACCAGTTGTTTCTCGATTACTGGCATTACCCTGAGGAATTAATGAAAGTTGGCTTGCCGCTGCTGGATGTTCTGGAATACCAGGTGTCCCTGGGCACCTATGGCGATCCTGGTGACAATGCGCGTGAGTTAGCAAAAAGTCATATGGCAACAGTTATGGCTGATTTTGATAAGTCCGCCACGCCAGACGGGTATGAGACAATCACTAAATCGCCAAGCGGCCACTGGCTGCATATGCGAAGAAGACTGGTTGATGGCTTCGGGTTCTTGACTTTGGCATCTGATGTAACTGAAAAAATTGTGGCTGAACGTGCAGCAGAATTGATGCACGACAATATCAACAGTTTTCCCGATAGCATCATTATGTTAGATGCTGATGATCGAGTAACTTTCACCAACAACCGCTACCACGAAATTTATCCTTTTTCGCCAGATAAAGAAAAAATCATCGGGTGCACCCTCGAACAACTCGCCAGAATGACTCTGGATAGTGGGACCGTAGAACACCCGTTAGCTGCGACAGACCCTGAAGCCTGGGTTCAGGAGAGAATTGCTGAGCGTCAGAACCTGGGCATTAGCGAACTTCAGTCACGTCGAAAAGATGGCCGCATATACGCGATCAAACAGAACCGGGATGAAAAAAACGGTTCGATCATTGTTACGTCGGATATTACCGATCAGATTAATGCGGAAGAAGCACTGCAGGAAGCCAAAGATACCCTGGAAGCCAGGGTGGAAGAACGCACCCGCGAATTACAGCAAGAAATCTTGCAACGTGAGATCGCTTCTCGTGCCAAATCCGAGTTCCTTGCCAACATGAGCCATGAACTCAGAACGCCTTTGAATGCCATTATCGGTTTTTCGGAAGTCATGTTGCGGGAAGTAAAGGGGCCCCTCGGTAATGCGAGCTATCAGGAATATGCCAAGGCCATTAATGAAGCTGGTGACCACCTTCTGGACTTGATCAACGATGTGCTGGATCTGGCCAAGGTCGAGGCGGGACAGTGGGAGCTTTATGAGGAAGAAATTGATCTGCAACGCCTTGTCGACTGGGCCGGACGTATGGTCTCTGAACAAGCCGCCAGCCGTCAACTGGTCGTGGTTTCCAATATCTCCACCGGCGACGATGCCCCGGATGTTGTCTATGCTGACGAGCGCGCATTGCGCCAAATCCTGCTGAATTTGTTATCCAATGCGGTCAAATTTACTGACCCTGGAGGACGCATCGAAATATCAAGAGAAACAAACGCCGAAGATTATCTGATTATTTCAATCACTGACAACGGAATGGGTATTGCCGACAGAGACCTGGAGCGCGTGATGGAGCAATTCAGTCAGGCAGCCTCTACTGATACCAGGGATCACGAAGGCACCGGATTGGGTCTACCTCTGGTCCGTAAACTTGTGGAGCTTCATGACGGCAAGTTCGTCTTGAGCAGCAAACTAGGCATCGGGACGACGGTATCTGTCTGTTTACCACCGGAGAGGCGCGTCAGGCAAGGAAACTTGCCTGGCCGGACTTGAACGCCCTTAATCAGACTTTTTCATCCTTATTCCGGCTTATTCCAGCTTATTCAGACCAGGCAAACAATATTGCCGCAACCACAACAACCAGGCCGGTTGCCCACACCCAGGTCGGCAGGCCACCAGAATTAGGCGCGGTATCAGCTGAAGCACTTGCTGGTGCGCCAGCATCTGATTGCTCAGCCACATCTGTCTCTGGAACTTCAGGGGCCATGTGGCTGGCAAAAGCCGTAAAAAATTCATCGGCCATTTTGGCGGCCGTTGCATCCACAAGGCGAGAGCCCAATTGGGCCAATTTGCCGCCAACGCTGGCCTTGGCTGTGTATTTCAGAACGGTGTTGTCGCCATCATCAGTAAGTGTGACAACTGCACTGCCTTTACCAAAACCCGCAACCCCCCCCTGACCCTCACCGTTGATGGTATAACCATTTGGTGCGTCGATCTCTGACAAGGTGACCTTGCCCTTGAATTTGGCCTTTACCGGACCGACCTTGGCGATCACGACAGCCGTCATCTCAGTGTCGGAAGTTTTTTCGATACTTTCACAGCCTGAGATACAGGCTTTCAGGACGCTGGCATCATTGAGAGCATCCCAGACCTGTTGCCGTGGCGCTGCGATCTGATGTTCTCCGGACATTTCCATAATAGTACTTCCTGAAAGGTAGGTGCCGTAACGGGCGTGGCGGTCAGGGTAGCAATTCAAAGACAGAAGAATTTCTGTAGAATACAAATTTACCCAGGCCATTTTTAGGGAATAATTTACGAGAGTTCCATAGAAAGATGGCAATATAACAGGAAAACCTGGAACATTCGGCCTCGCCGGGGCTGGAACCAACAGTCGAGGGTTTTATATTATCTATCTACAATGAGCAAAATGAGCAGTGTAAATGTCCACAACCTTGATCAGATCAACCCTTGATGTCGCCATCTGGTTTATAGAACGGGCCGAATCAGCCGGGGGGCCTGTTAAATCCGGGGCGTATGCATTGTTTGCTGTATCTGGCCCAGGCGCGCTGGGCATCGCAGACCCAGGGCCGAAAACTGATGCCGGCGACCTTCATCGCGACAGGCCGCGGACCGCTGGAGCCGACCATCTATCATATATTTGAAGGCGGACACCCCGGTGTTGATTCGATATATCCAACGGGCAGGGCGGAAGTCTTCTTGCACGAAATCTGGGACCGCTATGGTGAAAAGCCGGTCGACGACATTCGGCGGTCAATCGAAGGCGATGCCGCCTACACCAAGGCCCTGACCCAGGGTCGGAATTCAGAAATCATGATCAGAGCCATGACGCTGGCCTATGGCGGAACCTTGCCCGCAGCCGGCAAAGAGCCCGCTAAAGTGATTGACGGCGACCAGCCGGACAAACCGTATTACACACAGTCCGGCAAGCGCGCCGTCAAATGGGTTCCAGGCATGAAGCGTAGCTGAAGCGATTCCGGTAATACCGAAATCGCCCTGGCTTCATATCTTCCATATTTTGCAACGGGTTCCGAGCACCAGGTGTTTCAATAAAAATTGGAAACACTCTAGTCCCGATGCACGGCAAAGGGGCCAAAGGCCTGCATTGTTGCCATCAATTCGATGGTATTCACGTTCACATGTGCCGGCATCATGGTGGCCCAATATACTGTCTCAGCGACGTCTTCCGGTGCCATTGGCTTCATGCCCTTGTAGACATCTGAAGCCTTGCCTTCGTCACCGTCAAATCGCACGACAGAGAATTCTGTTTCTGCCATGCCAGGTTCAACGCAGGTCACCCTGACATTTTTGCCAACCAGGTCTGCCCGTAAATTCAGGGAAAACTGGTGCACAAAAGCCTTTGTCGCGCCATAAACGTTGCCGCCGGGGTAGGGGTAAGTACCGGCAACTGATCCCAGATTGACGATATGACCGCGATCCCTGGCAACCATACCCGGTAATACTGCCCGTGTTACGCAGACCAAACCATTGATGTTGGTGGAGATCATGGTGTTCCAGTCGCTCATTTCAGCCGTATCGGCACCACCCATGCCCATAGCCAGGCCGGCATTGTTGACCAGAATAGTAATATCGCTGAATTCGGCAGGCAGGCTTTCGACCGCAGCAAAAACGGCATCCTGGTCCTGAATGTCAAAATTCAGGGTATGGGCGTTATCGCCAATTTCTTCTTTCAAAGCCGCAAGGCGGTCAGCGCGGCGACCGGTTAAAATAACCTTTGCGCCATCACTGGCATATTTGCGTGCCATAGCGGCGCCAAAACCGGCTGTTGCCCCGGTAATTAATACTGTTTGACCGGCTGCATTACTCATGCGTCGATACTCCCCGTCGATGTTTGGTTGATAAGGTTAAAATGAATGATATCAGGCTGTCAGTTTTTCTTTTGCAATTTGCCACAAAGCTTCCAGCTGTTCCAGTGACGCCGTTTCTGGCTTGCCGTGATGGGCCTTGGCCATGGACTCCATAAGTCGAAAACGTGTTTCAAAGCGTGTATTTGCAGTTCTCAGTGAAGTTTCTACATCAAGTCCATAGTGACGCCCGATATTCACCAGAGAAAACATTACATCGCCAAATTCAGCATCGATTCTGGATTTATCGGCATTTTGCTCGACCTCGTCGTTTAACTCGCCGACTTCTTCTTCCAGTTTGTCCAGTGCTCCTGTGACGTCAGGCCAGTCAAAACCGATGCGCGTGGCCCGTTTTTGCAGCTTCTGGGCGCGCATCAGGGCAGGGAAGCCTGCCGTGATGTCATCGAGGACACTGGATTCCCGGTTTTTGGCCTTTGCCTTGGCTTCCCGTTCGGCGGCCTTTGTTGTTTCCCAGGCGACATTCTGCGCCTCCGCATCTTCAATGCTCATGTCACCAAAGACATGTGGGTGCCGGTCCAGCATCTTGTCCGAGATCGAATTGGCAATGTCGTTGAAATCAAACAGATTTTTCTCACTGGCGATCTGGGCATAGAAAACGACCTGGAACAACAAATCACCCAGTTCATTGCGTAATTCGGCCATATCACCATCCGCAATCGTTTCAGCCACTTCATAGGCTTCTTCGATGGTGTAGGGCGCGATTGTCTCAAGGGATTGTTCACGGTCCCACGGACAGCCCGTTACCGGATCTCTCAGTTGCGCCATGATTTCCAGCAAGCGGTTAATCGGTGGCGTCGTTTCGTCAGATTGATTTGTCATGCCGGATTATGGCCTGGCATTTTGCGGGCGGGCAATAGACAGGCAGAAATCAACTGTGTTTCTTTAAGAAGAGAACGACAGGCAAGGGCGGTGATCAAAAAGCACATGTTTATCGAGGGACAGTTCTCCACATACAAAAACGGCATAATGTGTATTGCAAGTATTTGGGGGGCCTGACACCACATCTGGTGTCGGTCAATCAACCAGTGCTAATCGGGAAGAGACAGGCCCGATG
>JABIFY010000037.1 GCA_018650465.1 Alphaproteobacteria bacterium | reverse complement strand
CAGAGCGGAGGAAGACGACATCGCCAAAGGCCTCGAGCTCGGAGCCACATTATATATGGTCAAACCTTTCCCACCGAAGGAACTTGTTGCTGCAATCCAGCGTTTGACAGCTTGAATTGACAGAACACGCCAGGCGCTCCATTCTGTAAACTTGAGCGCATGTAAATCCCGGAGCAATAATCCCCCACAGTAGCGGTCAAATTGTCTGATTGCAGCGGAGTAAAAATCCGCCACTGTTGAGCCTTTCGTTTTACGAGGGGCCGGGAGATGCATGGAGTGGAAAAATATAAACAGGTTCGTCTGGCTTGCCTTCGTCACGGGATGAGCCAGCGGGAGGCCGAGCGACAGTTTGGTGTTGATCGCAAGGTGGTCAGAAAGATGCTGGATCACCCTGAACCGCCTGGATATCGGCGTATCAAGCCCGTGCAGCGACCGAAGCTGGATGGTTTTACGCAGATCATTAATCATATTCTTGAGGCTGACAAAACGGTTCCCAAGAAGCAACGTCACAGTGCCAAACGCATTTTTGAGCGTCTTCGCGATGAATATGGATTCACCGGTAAAGTAACAATTGTCACAGATTATATCCGTCTGCAAAAGTTGAAGAGCAAGGAAGTTTACGTACCGTTGTTTCACGATCCCGGCCATGCGCAAGTTGATTTTGGTGAATCACTGGTGGATATCGGCGGGGTCCGCATGAAGGCCCATTGCTTCGTGATGAGCCTGCCCCACAGCGGTAGTGTCTTCGTCAAGGCGTATCCGGCGGAGACCACCGAGGCTTTTTGTGACGGGCATGTTGCGGCCTTTGCCTTCTTCGGCGGTGTGCCGCTGTCGATCGTTTATGACAACACCAAGATCGCCGTTGCCCGCATTCTGAAAAACCGGGAACGGGTGCGCAGCCAGGTGTTCACCCGGCTGCAGTCGCACTATCTGTTCGAAGACAAATTCGCCCGCCCGGCCAGGGGTAACGAGAAGGGCCATGTGGAGGGTGACGTTGGCTTTTCGCGGCGTAACTTTATGGTGCCGATCCCAAACTTTCCCAGCTTCGATGAGTTCAACGCCCATCTTGATGAACATTGCCTGAACCGCCAGGACGATACGCAGGCAGGGCAAAAGGAAACTATTGGCGATAAGTTGATCCGTGATCTCGAAGCTCTGATGAAGTTGCCTGCCGTGGCGTTTGATCCTTGCGAGCACGTCAGCACCCGCGCCAGTTCATTATCGCTGGTGCGCTATCGTTGTAACGATTATTCGGTTCCGGTGGCGTATGCCCATTTTGAGGTCCAGGTACGCGGCTACGTGGACCGGGTAGAAATCGCCTGCGGCACTGAAACTATCGCTCGCCACATTCGATCATACGATAAGGATGATATGGTGTTCGATCCGTTGCATTACCTGCCCTTGATCGAGCAAAAGATCAATGCCCTTGATCAAGCGGCACCACTCAAGGGCTGGGATCTGCCAAAGGAGTTTTCTCGTCTTCGCCGATTGTTCGAAGCCCGCCTCGGTCATCCGGGAAAGCGGGAGTATGTGCGGGTATTACGCTTGCTGGAACACTTCGATATGGGTGATGTCCATGCCGGGGTCAGGCAGGCGTTGGATATGGGGGCAGTCAGCTTTGATGCTATCCGGATGCTGGTGTTGTGCAAGAAAGAGAAGCTGCCGCCAAAGCTTGATCTTGATGTGTACCCGTTCCTGCCCAGAGCCACGGTGGGTAAAACCAGGCCGGACAGCTATATGGCCTTGCTGGAGGCCGCATCATGAGTGAAGTACCACAAATTTTATTGCAGCATCACTTGAAGAAGCTGCGCCTGCCTACCTTCATGGCGGAATATCAAAAGCAAGCCCACCAATGCGCTGCTGAAAACAGGGATCACGTTCACTACCTGTCTCGCCTGGCTGAACTGGAACTCATCGAGCGAGAACGTCGGATGGTTGAGCGCCGGATCAAGGCGGCAAAGTTCCCGGCGGTCAAAAGCCTCGACAGCTTTGACTTTAAGGCCATGCCATCGCTGAACAAACCGATGGTGATGGAACTGGCTCGCTGCGAATATCTGGACCGGTTCGAGAACGTTATCGCTCTCGGTCCCAGCGGCACCGGCAAGACCCACATCGCTTTGGGGCTGGGTCTGGCAGCGTGCCAGAAAGGGCTAAAGGTGCGCTTCATCACGGCGGCAAGTCTGGTTCACGAGTTGATCGAAGCCAGAGACGAAAAACAGTTGCTACGTCTGCAAAAGCAACTTGCCAGCCAGCACCTGCTGATCATCGACGAATTGGGTTTTGTTCCCTTATCAAAAACCGGAGCCGAACTGCTGTTCGAGGTCATCTCCCAATGTTACGAACGTGGTTCCCTGATCATTACCTCAAACCTGCCGTTCGATGAGTGGACCCAAACCTTCGGTTCCGAACGCCTGACGGGTGCCCTGCTGGATCGGCTGACCCACCACATTCACATCCTGGAAATGAACGGCGACAGCTTCCGCCTCAAACAAAGCCGCCAGAGCATGGCCCCGAAAAAGAAACCAGCGCAAAAACCCGCCACCTGAAACACCAAGAAAATCGCCAACATGATCCTGGCCCCTGGAATTCCAGGGGCCAGGATCATGTTGCCATAACAGAGCTATCGATCACTGCAAAGTGGTCCCTTTTTACACCGGGATATGGCGTATATTTACTCCGGGATTGACAGAGAAGTAGCAGAATTGCTCTGCACTACCCCAAACGCCATTTATGTTGCTATAGCTGAAGGCAGAGATGGCGAGACTATCCCGCCAAGCACAAAACTCGGTCGCCGAAGGCTGTTTCTAAAAAAAGTTGTTCATCGCTGGTTTGATGATCTTGAAGATCAGATAGCAGCATGAATATAGACGAACGGAGTTCAAGCCACGGGCATAGAACTTTGGAT
>JABIFY010000036.1 GCA_018650465.1 Alphaproteobacteria bacterium | reverse complement strand
CTGTCAAAGCTGATTGCGAATTGGCCGCGCTATCGAGGCTGAGACTGTCGATCCCCAGACCACTGCCACTGAAATCCTGTGCTTCCACAGCAAACCGGTTGCCGCTGTCATCCTTGAGCACATCCAGGTTTCCGGCCCCTGACTGAATCAGGTTTGTGCCATTGAAGCTTGCAGATTCAACAATTGAGCCAGCCTGATCGCGCAGAGAATTAAATTCCGCATCAAGCGCTGCCCTTGAGGTTGCATCCAGGCCTTCCTGGCCGGCCTGCACCGCAACAGATTTCATTTCAATCAGCAAGTCAGAGACAGCCTGGGCACCAACCTGGGCCACACCAACTGTGCTCTGGGCAAAATTCAGTCCGCTTTTTACAGCGCCTGCACCCCCGATATCGCCAAGCAATCTTTGCGCAATGGCTAATGTGGCTGCGTCGTCTTTCGGACTGTTCACCTTCAGACCAGTTGAAATACGGTTATTCGTATTTCCAATGGACTTGGTGGTTTGATTAAGTTTTTGCAGGGCATTGAATGAGCCCGCATTTGTATTGATAGATTGCACCATAACCTGAAACCCTTTTTCTAGATCCGAATGAGGCTTCTCCCCTTTCGGCGGGCTAATGCGTATGCTTCTGCGACGCCTGTCATCAGTTGGTCGATTTCCCGGAAATTACCAACCTGAACAAGATCTGAACACCTCGAACAAAGTCTGAAATCCCCTTTATCGAATGCACGTCCTGAGCCCTGAATTCGTCAAAGCATTATTTGGACGCACCTCCAACTAATTTATACTTTTTTAACTTTACCCTTTGTTAACAAAAGATGCAAGCTTGAAAACCGAAAATTGGCAAACACCAAAAAAGTGCCCGCCTTACCAATCTTTTTACTACGCCCGGAAGTGAATTTCCGGCCCTGGCGGCATAGCTGCCAGGACCGGAATTTCGGGCACCTAGCTGAACAAAGCCAGGATGCTTTGCGGACCGGAGTTTGCGATCGACAAGGCCTGCACACCAAGCTGTTGCTTGATTTGCAAGGATTGCAAGGCAGCACTTTCTTCTGCCAGATCGGCATCGACGAGGTTGCCAACACCCTCTTTCAGAATGTCGACCAGCTGAATGGTAAATTCAGACTGGACATCAATCCGTTTGGAGGATGAACCCAGGGAAGCAAGTGAAGCCGTCACAGAGTTGATGGCGGCATCAATTTTGGTCAAAGCTGACACAGCACCAGCGGAAGCCGACAGAGCGGCAGTCTGGATACCAAGAGAAGTAGCGTCCATACTTTGAGCCGCAACCGAGATCGTGCTGCCGTCCACGGTCGAGAGAACCGTCAAGGCACTAGCAGCTGAGGTGATCAGGTTCTTGCCGTTGAATTCAGCCGTCTTCACAATTGTTTCCAACTGATCACGAAGGGCGGTGAAATCATTGTTCAGAGCGGTCCTGGAATCTGTATCGAGACCGGCCTGGTTGGCCTGAACTGTCTTGGCCTTCATTTCAGTCAGCATGTCAGCCACAGCCTTGCCGGCTGTGATGGCCACGTTGACCGTTGCTTCACCGTTGGCGAGAGCTGTTTTCACAGCACCCATACCGGCGATGTCACCACGCATGCGCTGGGCAATAGCGTAGGTTGCAGCATCATCCTTGGGACCATTAACCTTCAGGCCTGTAGTGATGTGCAGCTGGGTTGTTTCCAACATCTTGTTGGATTTGTTCAGGTTCTGCAAAGCCAGCATGGCGCCGACGTTTGTATTTACTGACATTCCCATTTTCGTGTTCTCCTGTTCTGAGAGATTTTAAAAGACGTCTTCTGACGCCCCTTAGTTTTGGTCGTCTTATCCTTAGCCGAACAGGGCCAGGATGCTTTGCGGACCAGAGTTCGCGATGGACAGAGCCTGCACGCCAAGCTGTTGCTTGATCTGCAAGGACTGCAGGGCAGCGCTTTCTTCTGCCAGATCGGCATCGACAAGGTTGCCAACACCTTCCTTCAGGATATCGACCAGCTGAACGGTAAATTCAGACTGGACATCAATCCGTTTGGATGAAGAACCCAACGAAGCAAGTGAGGCAGTCACAGAGTTGATTGCCGCATCAATGCTGGTCAGGGCTGTTGCCGCACCGGAGGCGTTCGCCAGGGTGCTGGTATCAATGCCGAGCGCAGTCGCATTCATGATCTGAGCCGTTACCGAAATCGTACTGCCATCAACCGTTGACAGGACAGAAAGGGCGCTGGCACCTGTGGTAATCAGGTTTTTGCCATTGAATTCGGCCGTCTGGACGATTGTTTCAAGCTGATCACGCAGGGCTGTGAAATCATTATTCAGAGCGGTCCTGGAATCTGTATCGAGACCAGCCTGGTTGGCTTGAACTGTCTTGGCTTTCATTTCGGTCAGCATGTCGGAAACAGCTTTACCGGCGGTGATGGCCACGTTGACCGTCGCTTCACCGTTCGAAAGTGCTGTCTTGACCGCACCCATACCTGCGATATCGCCGCGCATACGCTGGGCAATAGCATAAGTCGCAGCATCATCTTTCGGTCCGTTAACTTTAAGACCGGTCGTGATGTGCAACTGGGTGCTTTCCAACATCTTGTTGGACTTGTTGAGGTTCTGCAACGCAAGCATGGCGCCAACGTTGGTATTTACGGACATTCCCATATCAAAATAACTCCTTATTCTAGGTCTCTGATGCCAGCATTTTGCTCGCAGGAAAATTCATTCCGCGGTATATCTAGCAACGAACGTGCCATTTTTGCCGACAGGCAGAATTTTCTTCTGTCCGGTACAAGATGTTGTTTTTAAATGTTTTTTATTACGGTAAATGAAGAATTAACAAACCAGGGGTGCTGAGTTTACCCGGCAGTTTTTACCGGGTCGGCAATTTCTGCCGCCAGGGAAGAACTATTTGCCGGGTCAACAACCAAACCTGCACCAGGCTCACTGGCCTGGTCGGTCAGGCAGCATCGCAATCGCCAAACAGCCATTTGCCATCAGGCAAATCACCTGTTGTACATGCAAGAAAAATTGTTGGGGGAAAGTGGGTTTCCGGTCACCGTCGCAGGCGTTGAACCGGATATTGTTCTGAAATTCAGTCTTCCGAAGCGGCAGCCTGAACGTTAAGCCCTTCCATGATATTCCGGTTCACGGAAATCAGGGGTTCCAGATCGCTGCTGCCATTGAGGACATTTCCG
>JABIFY010000002.1 GCA_018650465.1 Alphaproteobacteria bacterium | reverse complement strand
TGAGCAAAAAGACACCAAACGCGGTTTCGATGCTCAGTCAGAAACATATGGCGACATGGTCAAGGCCGGTATCATTGATCCGACCAAGGTTGTCCGTACAGCCCTTCAGGACGCAGCTTCGGTTGCTGGCCTGCTGGTCACTACGGAAGCCATGATTGCTGACAAGCCTGATGACAAGGCCGGCGGCGCCCCAATGGGCGGCGGCATGCCTGACATGGGCGGCATGGGCGGCATGATGTAATTGCTGTCTGATCAGTAAAAGCTTACTCCCTTAACGGGAGGACAGGGGGAGCGTCGGTTGATCCGGCGCTCCCTTTGTCATTTTATAAGAGATATTGTGAGATAATTTGCCCGACAGGCCTCAAATTTCGCTTTTGGCCTTGAAACACAGGGGCAATCATTGAAACATCTGACAGTCTTTCAGAACGACTGGTTCTGACATAATTTTGAAAGTTTGTTTTTTGATTATCGTGGACCGATGAGGGTATGAAGATGACCCGCTTCTCGGTTCAGACGCTTGGTCTGACCGCCTTATTTGTGCTCTGTGCCCTTTCATTTGAAAGACCGGCATATGCGGCGACCGATATTGTCATGTCGACATCAGCCCTGGCAGGGTTGGGCGTGGCGCTTATTCTTCTGGTGCTCGCCTTGGCAGCGGTGGGAACGCGTTATGTTACTGTCATGCGCGAACTGCGAGCCAGTGAAGAGCGTTACAATGGCATCAGTATCCAGTTGTCGACGGAACAATCGATTACCCATATCGGTAGCTGGCGCCAGCAATTGGAAAATGATCTGATCTTCTGGTCGGACGAAACCTATCGGATATTTGGGTATGAACCCGGTGCGCTGCAACTCACGGGCAGTTTTTTTATTGAAGGCGCTCACCCGGAAGATCGTAAAAAATTATTGCAGGCCTGGTCAGAGGCGGCCAAAAACCGGACCGGCTACGCCATCAACCACCGTGTTATCCAGCCCGGCGGGGCGGTCAGGTATGTGCGTGAGATCGCCGAAGTCAGTCTGGATGATAATGGCGAAGTTGTTGGCTTCATCGGCACGGTGCAGGACATCACAGATGCGATCCAGACGTCGACGGCTCTCAGCAATAGTGAAAATCACTTCCGCTCGATTACGGAAAATGTTCAGGATGTTATTTCCATTCTTTTGGACGACGGCACAATTGTCTATGGAAACCCTTCTCTGAAAGAAGTCCTGGGATATGATCCTCTCAACATTATTGGCGAGAATGTCCGCGACTATATCCATCCGGATGATTTGAATATTGCCGTCAGAGGTATTCGGATTGCTGCACGAAAACAGTCCGTTCAGCACAACTTACCTTCCCCCAGGATACGCGTCAGGCGATACGATGGTGCCTGGCGGACACTGGAAATCAGGGCGCGATATCTTGACGTTCAAGAAGGGCAAACTCGATTTCTGGCTGTTTCTCGTGACGTCACAGATATCCTCACGGCCAATCGTGATCTCCAGCACAACAACAAAATGCTGGAACTGCTCGGAAATATAGGCATCGCTGCCAATTCATCCCAGTCTCTGGAGGAGGCTTTGCAGCTTTGTGTTGATGAGGTTTGCCGGATTACAGATTGGCCGATTGGCCATGCCTATATTCATGGCGGAGACGAAGATCAACAACTGTTGCCGAGTAATATCTGGAACACGTCGGTCAGTTCCTCCTTTGCCGAGTTCCAGCGTATAACTGAAATGACAAACTTCAGTCACGGCATCGGTCTTCCGGGGCGGGTTTTTGCGTCCGCACAACCTGCCTGGATCACGGATGTTATGGATGACAATAACTTTCCGCGCGCTGGCAACAAGGAAGATATTGGCTTGCATGGTGCCTTTGCTTTCCCCGTTTTGTCTGGGGATAGAGTTGTCGCCGTTCTTGAATTCTTCCATTCTGTACCAGCCATACCGGATCATGACTTGCTGGCGGTTCTGGCTAAGGTTGGTGCACAATTGGGGAGGGTCTCTGAGCGTCGGGAAGCAGATATTGCAATCAGGGAAAGCGAATCCCGGTTCCGTAATTTTGCCGAGGCCGCTTCGGACTGGTTCTGGGAAATCGATGCGAACCTTTGTTACACGCGCTTCAGTGGACGTAATGAAGAGATATCGGGTATTTCTTCGGACAAGAATGTTGGCCACAGCAGAATGGAAATTTTGCAGGATATCCTGACTGAAGAAGAAAAAGCCAATGTTGAAAAATGGGCAGAACACAACGCCCTGATGGCGCGCCGGGAAGCATTTCAGGATTTCAGTTATTCGGTAAACCGGCCGGATGGGTCTGTTATTCACTTGCGCGTAAATGGTCTGCCGACATTTGATGAAGAAGGACTATTTGCCGGTTACCGCGGAACCGCGCGGGATGAAACCAGCGAAGTTGCGGCGCGCGAAGAGGAAGCCGCTGCACGGGCCTTGTTACTTGATGCCACAGAATCTCTGGAAGATGGTTTCGCCTTGTTCGATGCCGAGGACAGACTTGTCCTGCACAATAAGCCCTTCAAAGAAATGGTTGATGGCCTGGTACGGGACACTTTGAGGATTGGCAGTACCTTTGAAGAGCTTGTCGCGAAATGGGCGACAGGTGGTGGTTACGATCTAACGGCATCGCAACTGAAATCGTTTGTAGAAGCGCGAATGGAGCAACATCGCAATTTGCCGTCGACCAATATTTACCGCGTGGCAGGCGGTGAGTGGGTACAGGTTTCGGAGCGTCGAACCAGCGACGGGGGCTGTGTTCTTGTGCGCCATCCCATAACGGAATTGAAGCAAACGGAAGAGGCCTTGCGCGCATCTGAAGAACACATGCGACGTTTGATCGACATTGCGCCGGAAGCGATTGTTGTAACGGACGAAGCTATGATGATTCAAATTTTTAACTCCGGTGCCGAACGGGCCTTCGGATACAAGGCGTCGGAAGTTGTGGGCCAAAAAGTTGAAATATTGATCCCTGATCGCTTTCGTGCAGGACACGATGGAGGGGTAAGGGCTTTCGCTGATTCAGATGCTGTTGAACGAACGATGAATGAGCGCGCTAATATTGCCAGTTTAAGAAAAAATGGTGAAGAGTTTCCGGCGGAAGCTGCGATTTCGAAGTTAATGACGCCGGATGGTCCCGTCTTCACCGTCATGCTGCGGGATATCACGGGCCGTGTACAGGCCGAAAATGAACTGGCGCGTGCCCGGGCTCATCTTGAGGAAGCCATCGAGACGATTTCTCAAACAGTATCCCTGTGGAGTGCTGACAAAAAACTGATTTTGTACAATCAAAACTTTAGAGAATTCTTCGAGTCCAGGGGCGTCAAGATATTTGCTGGTAAAGATCTCGATGCGTTGGTTGTCGAAGCCCTGGAAAACAAGGTTTACAAGACTGACGGCACCCATCCGGAAGAAATAGCAGAACGAAACAAAAAATCCTTTGGCTTGGCAGACGGCACACCCTTCAATTTCACAACAAATGATGACCGGATATTTCAAGTTGTCGATGTGCGTTCTCACGACGGTGGCGTTTTGGCCGTGGGCACAGATGTAACAGATGTCGTCAAGCGTGAGCAGTATATGCAGGAAGCCATGCAACATGCTGAACTGGCGAACAGGGCAAAATCAGAATTCCTCGCCAATATGAGTCATGAGCTGCGCACACCCCTGAACGCAGTCCTTGGTTTCTCAGAGATTTTGCAAACAGAACCCTTTGGCGCACTTGGTGATCATCGCTATGGCGAATATGCGAAGGACATTCATGATAGCGGGTCACACCTGCTGGAAATCATTAATGACATTCTTGATCTGTCCCGCATCGAAGCTGGACAGGTTACGTTGCGTGAAGAACCGGTAGACGTCAGGGAAATTGTTCGGCGTGTGACGACGATGCTCAATGGACGGGCAGCTGAAGGAGGTGTCATCATTGTTGATGGTTTGCCAGACGATCTGCCAAGCCTGTACGCGGATGCCAGAATTCTGCGACAAATCCTGGTCAATCTGGTTTCCAATGCCGTAAAGTTTACGGACAGCGACAAGGAAGTCAGCATTACGGCAGAAATAAATTCCGCAGGCGAATTTATCATCTGCGTCTGTGATGAAGGCATTGGCATCAAGGAAGACGATCTGGCCCGTGTGCTGGAACCATTTGGACAAGTGGATGGCTCGCTTACGCGAACGTTCGAAGGTGTGGGGCTTGGTTTGCCGTTGACCAAGTCATTTGTTGAATTGCACGGCGGTGATCTTCATCTCGAAAGTGAAGTTGGTGTGGGCACCACCGTTTCTCTTGCTTTCCCGGTTGAGCGCGTTGTCGAGAATGTCAAATAGACGGCGATTGGTCTGCGGCTTCAATAGAGCAACTTCAGATCAATCCCTATAGCCCTAGTGACCTTCACGCCACCAGGCAATGCCCAGGAATCCGGCGATCAAGAACAAGGCCAGGCCTGGGGGCAGCAAGGGAATACGATGGACTCCGGTAACCCGGTAGGCACCATTGGCGACCAGGCCCAGCCAGTCAGTACCCGATGCACGACGGTCTGGTTTGACCCGTCGCAAGGCTGGGACACCGGTTGCCCTTGTCGCCGTGTCAGAGAGCCAGAAGGTGCCACCACCACTGCCTTTTGATACAGGGTCCATGATCGACGACGTCGCATGGACTCTGGCAAACTCAATAGAATTCAGATTGCCTGATACTGCCAGGGTTTTTCGCTTGCCATCCTGAATACGGTAGATGCCGGGTTCGTCTGCGGTCATTTCAGCTGTTGCCCTGCCGCCTCCTTTTTGTACCAGCATCAGGGACCGTTGCTGACCATTGGGTAAGGTTATCGTGATCGGAGCCGGCACTGTTGAAAGGCTGCGCCGG
Source organism: Alphaproteobacteria bacterium (assembly GCA_018650465.1). Taxonomy (GTDB): domain Bacteria; phylum Pseudomonadota; class Alphaproteobacteria; order UBA2966; family UBA2966; genus JABILA01. The sequence goes on along the minus strand of JABIFY010000002.1, from coordinate 69,690 downwards.
GTAATTGTCAGTCGGCCCCGGTCTGCAACGGCACGCAAGTCCTCTTCTTCCAGTTCTGGCTCCTTCATCAACCAGTGAGACATGCGACGCAGCAATTCGGCCTGGGGGCCACCGCCTTCAAACCCCCTTGTCCAAAGCCAGGCATGGTCGGACAGAATTTGCGCTACGCGTCCTTCGCCGACACGGTCCAGGACCAGCAAAGGCCGATCTTCTGCGCCGGTCATGACGGTTACACCCTGGTTCACCTCAGCATCAATATGGCGGAACCAGCGACCCCATTCAGGGTTGGTGGCGGAACTTCCACTGCCTTTTAAGTCTGCGGTTACCGGGTGACGCCGGCCGGTTTCGGTTAACCTGGGTAGATAGCCACCCTGGAATATTTTTGACGTCGGTGCTGCGGGCAAAACCGAATTCAGGGCCGTGCGATGAATGGTCAGAGGCGAGGCAAACTCCGGTCCCGCTGCGGCCAGCAGCGCACCGCCATTTTCAACATATTCCGCAATATTCACGAAGTAGGCGGGCGGCAAGACGCCCCGCCGGTGATAGCGGTCAAAGATAATAAGGTCAAATTCATCCAGGCGGACTTCGAACAATTCATAAATAGGAAAAGCGATCAGGGATAATTCCCGTACCGGCGTGCCATCCTGTTTTTCTGGCGGACGTAGTATCGTAAAATGCACCAGGTCAACTGACGGATCGGCCTTCAGTAAATTTCGCCAGGTTCGTTCACCGGCATGAGGTTTGCCTGAAACCAGCAATACTTTCAAACGGTCGCGAACCCCGTTGATGACCACGGCTGCGCGGTTGTTGCGCATTGTTATTTCCTGGGGGCCAGCCGCAACGTCGATTTCAACGACTGTTGGTCCGGCATGGGTCAGGCTTAAAGGGATTGTTTCGTCGACGCCGATACGCAGGTCATATTGCACGGGCTGGCCACCATCCAGGCTCAGACTGATTCGCGCGGCTCCCTTGAAAGTTGCCTCTGAATCCTTCGACTTTCGTAAATCTTCATCACCGCTGTCTTCTATCCGCAGCACCATGGCAAGGTCACCATCGACCAGACCATAGGCCGGCGCCTTTTTGACGATCAGGCGACGGTCACGCCTGTTTTTGTTACCGCTGATCAAGGCGTGAACAGGGCCGCGCAAGCCTGATGGCTGGTCGTGGATTTGACCGTCTGTAATGAAAATGGTGCCGGCAATCTGGCTTTCCGGTACATCAAGTAATGCCTTGCTGCCTGCATCAAACAACTCCGTGCCCCTGTCGTCACCGTTTCTGGCGGCACCGGCCTCGACAACACGCACCTCCAGCCCTTTATATTGCTCCAGCTTCTCAACCAGCGTCTTCAAAGCCTTGCTGGTCGCTTCAGTGCGCCCGGCGACAGCCTGGCTGGGAGAGCGATCCACAACAACCGCTGCCACATCGGGCAACATCTCTCTTTGTTCCTCGACCCAGGACGGATTAAGCAAAGCCAGCAGAACGGTTGCGCAGGCAAGTGTTCGCCACAAGCTGCCATTGGCCCGTCGGAACCAGGCCAGAGCCAAAAGGACCAGCATGGCTGCAGCCAACAGCGCAACGATAAAATATGGCACCAGGGGCGCAAAATTGATGCTGGACCCAACGATCAGGTTTTGTGTCATTGCCCCAGCCTTTCCAGCAGGGCCGGGACATGAACCTGATCTGCCTTGTAGTTACCCGTCAAGGCGTACATGACAAGATTAACACCAAACCGATAGGCCATTTCTCGCTGGCGTGTGCCTTCGGGCACGACAGCCGCCAGCGGATTGCCTTGCGAATCTTTGGCCCAGGCTGCCGCCCAGTCGTGGCCGCCGATGACCAGACCGGAAACGCCGTCATTGATGCCGCCATTGTGCCGCTCGACCCAAACCTGTCCACCGGACCACCGGCCAGGCCAGGTTTGCATCAAATAAAAGGCACGTGTCAGGATGTGCTTTTGCGGGATGGGCATCAGGGGGGGGACATCCAGCCGTCGCAACAGGTGCCGCAACCGGTTACGTTCCGGCGTTGTGCCACCTGGACCACTTCCCATGGCGGCATATTGTTGGTCGCGGGTGTCAAACAAGATGGTGCCGCCGCTTTTCATAAAGGCATCGACTTTTGCCAGGGCATGATCGGATAACGGTGCCATGTCGGCTATAACGGGCCAATAGACAAGCGGGAAAAAAACCAGTTCATCAATTTGCGGATCGACCCCCAGGGGTTCGCTGCCTTCGACCGATGTGCGGGCGCGCACAACGTCGGTCAGGGCTGTCAATCCTGCAAGACTCATGGCGTCGACACTGGCATCACCCGTGATGATATAGGCCAGGCGTGTATCCAGTGACGCTGCCATGGCAAATTCGTCACCAGTTTCCTGGGCTTGGCCTGAGGGGCTGTTCAAAATAAGGCCTGTCAGAATAAGGCAAGTCAGGATCAAGAGCATTAAAGCAGGATTCTGTCCGGCGGAGGTGTGCCACGACCGGATGTTGAAGCCCGGCACAAAGCCGCGCATCAAGAGGCTGATAAAGAGGTCAAATATCAGAAGCAGCGCAGCGGCAGAGAGCAACCCCGGTTTAAAATCAAGTTCGGGCCGCTGTGCAAGGCTTTCATCGCCAATGCTTGGCGGTAAGGATGCAAACGCCTTGGGTGCGTCCAGCGAGGGCCCAAGGTTTAAGGCTTGCCGGGCACTGGCTGAACCATAAAAACCAGGTGGGCGACCCGGCGCGACGCTGTCCTTTGGCGCATAAGTTTTTGCAACACCTTGCGGGTTTTGCAATCGACCAAAGGCATCCAGATGTTTGAGCGCCTTGAGTTCTGCCGAACCCTCGATAGCCGGGGTGACGCCATGAGCCAGATTGATCAGACGTTCCAACATGCCAATGAACAGACCGGAAAAGGGCAGGTCCGACCAGTCTGCGTTTGCTGTTGCATGGATAAGAACCAGCCAGCCTTCACCGCGTTTTTCTGCCGTGACAATGGGCGTGCCGTCCTTCAGGCGGGCCCAGGTCCGATCGCTCAATATCGCAGAAGGTTCCGCCAGCACCTGTTGGCGGATCAGGACATCATCCGGAACTGGCAAGCCAAAAAAGGGACTTGTCTCATCGAAGGCCATGAGCGGCAAAGGCGTGCTCCAGGTCATGGCACCGGCGAGAACCCGGTTTCCCGTACGTAATTTAACCGGCACAAAGTCATCACCGCTTTCAGCCAGTTTGGGGCCGGCAAACCGGACCAGCACGCCGCCGCCGTCAATCCAGCGTTTTAACCGGTTTCTGTCGCGACCAACGATACGGCCAACATCGGCCAAAATAAGCACGCTCGTTGCCACCTCAAGCAGTTTATCAATTTCGCCGATGCGGGTGTCTGCAACGGGCTGCAAGGCCTTTTGTAAATAGTAATGACTGGAGAGCAGCGGCTGATCACTGTCAATATTCTGCCCGGACACCAGACCCACAGACCGCCGGCGCCAACGCTCATCCAAAAGAAATACCGCCGCAGCAGAGGTTTTATCAACAATTTCAACTCTGGCAATGCGGTTGCGAATATCGTTGGGCACATCCAGCGTGAAGCGGGCCTCGTCGACACCAATGGTGAACTGACCGACCTGGTGATCCAGAATTTGACCTTCAAGGTCCCGTGCAACCAGGGTGATATCAGCCGGGGGCAAGCCGCCTGCACGACGAGCAACAAAATTGAGACTGCCTGCTACAGCAGTAACATCGGTCGTGGTTTTCTTCGCAGGTGCGTGGTCATCTGCAAATGAGCGGGCAATGGTCAGGGTTTGCGCCAGCTCCGTTGCCAGACCGCGCAAAACCTTAACCGGTCCAATTTTTTGCAGAGCCAGAGAAAAGTCGCCCGATGACAAGCTCGATGACAGGCCTGATGACAGACCGGGTGTTTGGTCTGAGGCATTTTCTTCCAGACCGTCTGCGATCCAGAATATATCAGCAGCGCCTTCGCCTTTCAGTTTTTCAAGCGCTATCAGGGTTGCGGCCCGGTCCGTCGACCAGGGCTTTGGCTGCAAGGCCCGGACGATGGGCCGCAAATCACGTGCTGATATCAGATCGCCAACAATGGATGGCGTTCCGTCAATATGTGCGGCTGTTGTGACCAGGCGTGCTGATCGTCCCTGGCGTTCCGTTTCGACCAGCAGGGCATCCATGGCAGCCAGACGATCTGCCCAACCAGGCGCACTGGCCCAGCCGTTATCGACAACCAGAATAACACTGCCATCCCGATTACCAAGTCTGCTGCCAGGCGATGAAACCGGGTGCGCCAGGGCAAGGATGACCAGGCTTGCCACGAGTAGTCTCAGGGCCAACAGCCACCAGGGGGTCCGGGCCGGTGTTTCTTCTTCTTGGGGCAATCCTGCCAACAGTCGGACAGCGGGGAATATTTCGCGCCGGGGCGGTGGGGGGGTCATGCGCAACAACCACCACAGGGCTGGCAAGGCGATTAAACCGAATAGCAGCGCCGGTGACAGAAAACTGATGTTACCAGGAAATAACATTATCGATGAGCACCTGATCGCATGGCGTAGGCCTGATAAATGCTCAGCAAGGCCGATTGCGCACTGGTATCTGTGTGGTGGATCAGGAACGTCCAACCCAGGCGACCCGCCAGTTCCGTCAAGGCGGATTGGCGAGCTTTCAGACGTTGAACATAGGGAACGGCCAAACTATCGGCCTTGCCGACATTATGGTCCAGTTCGCCTTCCAAACCTTCAAAGCGCACATGACCTTTAAACGGCAAGTTGACCTCGGCGGGATCAAGGATTTGTACAAGAGTGCCACGCACACCGGTTGCTGCCATGGTTTGCACCTTGGCCTCAATCTCTGGCAGGGGGTTGAGAAAGTCACTGACCCAAAAAATATCCGCATATCGGGGCAAGTTTGATTCAGGGGGCAAGCTGTCGGGATTTGTAGCTTCCAGCTCAGATGCCAGGCGCAACAAAGCAGACCGTCCGGTTGAGGGTGTCAGGTCTGTACCCAGCAGGGAGATATATTCACCACCCCGAACCAGCAAGGAAGCTGTCGCCTGGGTCAACAAAGCCGCCCGGTCATGTTTGCTGGCCAGGCTGTTGTGGCTGGCATAGTCCATGGAAGGAGACCGGTCACACCATAGCCAAACTGTTTGCGCTGCCTCCCATTCATGCTCGCGTACAAAAACCCGATCAGATTTTGCCGACTGTCGCCAGTCAATGGAATTGGGGGTGTCGCCCTGGGCATATTGCCGAAACTGCCAGAACGTTTCGCCGGGGCCAACGCGACGCCGACCATGCACACCCTGAGCGATGGTCGCGGCGACACGGTCCGCGGCCACCATCAGGGGCGGCAAGGTGCTACCCAGATGTTCGGCGCGTAATCGCCTGGTGGCTTGCGGGGCAGGGCGTGTCACGGTCGTTTATCCAGTCCGGTTTCAGGCTTGGTTTCAGGCTTGGTTTCAGGCCAGCGGAGATAACAAATCATCGATCACAGTTTCGAGTGTCACCCCTTCGGCGCGGGCAGAAAAATTCAGGGCCATACGGTGGCGTAAGGCCGGACGGGCCAAGGCAACGACGTCGTCAATAGAAGGTGTCAGCCGGCCATCGAGCAAAGCCCGGGCCCTGGCTGCCAGCATCAGGGCCTGGCTGGCGCGGGGGCCAGGCCCCCAGGCAACATTAGCCTGAACCAGAGGATTATCACTTTCCTCAGGTCGCCCGGATCGCACCAGGCCTAATATGGCGTCGACGACACTCTCCCCAACGGGCAAGCGACGGATGACACGCTGGGCGGCCATCAAATCATCGGCGGTCATGACTTCACGGGCCGTTTGCTCATCGTCGCCCGTTGTTGCCAGCAACATCCGCCGTTCAGCTTCAAGGTCCGGATAACCCACATCAACCTGCAACAAAAAACGGTCCAGCTGGGCTTCCGGCAGGGGGTAGGTGCCTTCCTGCTCCAGCGGGTTTTGGGTGGCCAGAACGTGAAAGGGTTTGGGCAGGATATGGCGCTGCCCGGCGACGGATACCTGCTTTTCCTGCATGGCCTGCAACAGGGCGGACTGGGTGCGTGGGCTGGCCCGGTTGATTTCATCCGCCATCAATAACTGGCAGAAAACCGGTCCTTCGATAAAGCGGAAGGATCGCTTGCCTGTATCGCTTTCTTCCAGAACTTCCGAGCCAATGATATCTGCCGGCATCAGGTCTGGTGTGAACTGAACCCTTTTTTCTGCCAGCCCCAGAACGGTGCCCAAGGTCTCGACCAGGCGTGTTTTGGCCAGGCCTGGTACGCCGATCAACAGGGCGTGGCCACCTGCCAGCAAGGTAATCAGGACTTCATCGATAACCTCTGTCTGCCCGTAGATAACTTGTGCAATCCCGCTTTTGACATCTGCCAGGTTTTGCACCAGTTTTTCGACATCTGCGGCCAAATCCTCTTTGCCTTCCTGGCCATCATTGGCGACAGGCTGAGGGTCAGTTATACTCATAGGATATCCTCCAGGTGTAGCATCAAGACACCAGCGAAGTGCGACGATTGCGCCAAAGGGCAGCCATTATCAAAATCATGACGCCAGACAACGATTCAAATAGATCAGACCCTGAAAAGGTACCCCACGATCATCACGATATCGAGAGGGATTCTGTGCCTTCAGCGTCGAATAAGACAAATAATTCAACTTACCAACAGCCCGAAAAGCTGACGTCGGCAGATCAGGCGATGTTTGATGGCGCCTTGTCTTCAGAATCAGCAGGCGGTGTTCGCAACCATGAAATCGATATGCGCATTGCCCGCGATGGCAGCTGGTTCTATCTGGGATCGATCATCAACCGTAAACCTTTGGTGAAGCTGTTTTCCACTGTCTTGCGGCTGGAAGATGACGGGCAATATTATTTGATAACCCCGGTGGAAAAGGCTCTCATCAAGGTCGATGACGCCCCCTTCACAGCAGTGGAAATGTTTGTCGAAGGCGAAGGGAATGACCGGAAACTGACGTTCCGGACCAATGTCGATGATCAGGTGACCATGGACGCCGACCACCCCTTGCGCGTAGTCATAGATGATGAAACTGGCGAGCCATCACCCTATATTTTGGTCAGGCACAATCTTGAGGCCTTGATTGTGCGGTCGGTATTCTATGACCTGGTTGATCTGGCGGAAGAAACAGATCGTGATATGCTGGCGGTCTGGAGTGCTGGCACCTGCTTTGAAATTGGGGGGACCCTTTGGAAATAACGGAAAACTGAAGAAATATCGGAAAACTGACGGATCAGAATGTCTGAAAGCAAAGCAATTATTATCGAGCGACTGACGGGATCAGTTAACGGCGCAGGTAAAAGTGATTTTGACCTCAATCCATCCCTGTGGCTGGAAGGGCAAGAGATCAAGGAAGCAGATCTAAAATCGGCGGCTGTTCTGGTGCCGCTGGTGGAACGCCCGGAAGGTTTGACCGTGTTGCTGACCAAACGCACGGACCATTTACATAATCATGCCGGGCAAATCAGTTTTCCTGGTGGGCGGGTTGAACCGGAAGATGAAAATGCCATAGAGACGGCCTTGCGGGAAACCCATGAAGAAATCGGTGTCGGTCGCGAGCATATTGAAATTATCGCTGAAATAGATACCTACCGAACGGGGACAGGTTATCGCATTACGCCGGTTGTGGGTTTTGTCTCACCGGAATATATCCTTCAGATTGATGAGTTTGAGGTTGCCGAAGTATTTGAAGTGCCGCTTTCGTTCCTCATGAACCCGACAAATCACCACCGCCGCAGTGCTGTGTATAAAGGGATTGAGCGGCATTTTTATGTCATGCCCTACGAGAACCGTGATATCTGGGGGGCAACGGCCGGTATGTTGGTGGCCCTGCATGCCCGCATCGCCGGACCGGATGTCGCTGAATGACGTTTGTCCCAACAATCAATTCCAGGAGCTGATCCATGCTGTTCAAACTATTGAAATACGGCATTATTTTCGGCTTGCCGTTCTTGATGTTTTTTGTCTGGGCCTGGATTGAACGCCGACGGGCAGCTGCTGGGCAGGCTCCCCTGCGACAAACGCCTTGGGTATCCCTTTCCATTGTCGGACTAGTCCTGATGATCACTGCCTTGCTGGTGACAGGACTGGATAAAAGCGATGGCAAAAAAGGAAAATATATTCCACCCAAAATGGTCAATGGCGTGATTGAACCTGGCAGGGTCGAATAGTCCGGTGAAACCTGCCGGACAGCTCGCGCTGCAGCCCTGGATGACGCGCCAGGAGACACGCGATGTGATGGTGGCGCTTTCGACAAGGGGTACCACGCCGCGGTTTGTTGGCGGCTGTGTACGCGATGCCTTGCTGGACCGGCCCGTCAAGGATATCGACATCGCCACGTCCGACGCCCCGGAAATAGTCCTTGAAAAATTGGCCGCAGCGGGTCTGAAGTCGGTGCCCACCGGCCTGAAACATGGCACGGTTACAGCCATTGCCAACGGCCAGCCCTTTGAGGTGACGACCCTGCGACGTGACGTGGAAACCGATGGCCGCCATGCGGAGGTTGCCTTTACCGACGACTGGTTGGAAGACGCCGGACGCCGGGATTTGACCTTCAACGCCATTTATTGTGACCTGGATGGCACCTTGTATGATCCGGTCGACGGGCTTGCTGATCTTCGCGCGGGCGCTGTTCGTTTTGTTGGCGACGCGGATGACCGTATTCAGGAAGACGTGCTACGCATATTAAGGTTTTTTCGGTTTTTCGCTCATTACAGTTCAGGTGATATTGATGCAGCAGGTCTGAAAGCCTGCAAGGACCATGCGCATCAGCTGCCCAGGCTTTCAGCGGAGCGCATCTCGGCGGAAATGTTGCGGTTACTGTCAGCCCTGGACCCGGTGCCCACTGTTCAGTTGATGGCCGAGGCGAGCGTGCTGTCGCAGATTTTGCCCGGAGATCAGCATATCAATAATTTGCGGCAATTGGTGAAAATTGAGGTCGACGCCGGATCGCCCGACCCCTTGCGCCGGTTGTTTGTGCTTGGCCAGCCGGACAAACCAGATGCAAAAACTTTTGCCGCCAGCTTTCGTTTGTCCAATGTACAGAAAATACGGGTTTTGGCACTGGCGGACCGCATGGATAACCTGTCACCGGACCTGCCGGACCGGGACCTGCGAAAATTGCTTTATATCAGAGGTGTGGAGGCCGCTCTGGATGCTTCTTATCTGAACCAGGCAAAGGCTGCAAAGGATCGCGCAGGCTGGACCGGTCTGCGCCAACGGATCGACCGCTGGCGTCGTCCACAATTTCCCCTGAAGGGGCAGGATGTTCTGGATTTGGGGCTACCGGCTGGCCCGCAGGTCGGTGAACTTGTCAAAGCGATGCAAGCGTGGTGGATTGCCGGGGAGTTTAATGCTGATCGCGATGCTTGTATCGCAGAGTTGAAGCGGCTTATTTAGCAAGTTTGATGAGGGGGCCACTGACGGTGCGCACAAGGAAGCCATCGACCAAGCGCCGGAATTCAAGCTTCATACCAGAGGCTGTCAGGCTGCGATCATAGATCAGCATATTGCTGCCGCCATCCTTGTTCACTTCAACAGATGTGATGGTCAGGGTTTGATCCTTGATCCTGGCCCAGGTGAAGGCCTGCCCTGAGGCCGGGGTGCCATTGCCTTTGGCCAGCCAGACACCGGGTTTTGCGCCTGGAATAAATTCCCGCTTGCTGGTTTTACGCACAGCTTGCGGATTTGAGGGATCACCCTTTTTGCGCTGAACCGTTGTTGTCGTGACAACAAAGTTGTCGCCCTGAATCTCGATAGCCACGTTGAGATCGCGGGCTGTCATGCTGAAGGTGGCGCTGACTTCACTTTCCGACACACCACTTCCTTGCCACTGACCGGCAAAAGCAGAAATGTTCAAATCTCGTGCAGATGCTGCACCAGCAATCAACAAGGTGAAGATTGTGAAAACGTTGGCAATTACAGCGAGGGCAGGGCGCATGGTCATTCCTTCAAAACCGGGGTTTCAGGTCGTCGTTCTATTAAGTCGTGGCTCTATTTAGGGCGTCATTGAGGTCAGAAATCAAGTCCTCCGGATCTTCAATGCCAACCGACAGTCGCAACAAATCAAGTGGCACCGGCGATCCGGCCCCTTCGATGCTGCCGCGATGTTCCAACAGGCTTTCTACACCACCCAACGACGTGGCCCGGTGCCAGAGTTGGACATGGGCGGCTGTCGCGATGGCGGCTGCCTCACCGGCTTTCAGGCGGATCGACAGCATGCCACCAAAGCCGTCCTTCATCTGGCGGGCTGCAATGTCATGGCCGGGAAAGTCGGGCAGGCCGGGATACAAAACCTCTGAAATGGCGTTATGGCTGCGTAAAGTCTCAGCGATCTGTTGGGCTGACTGACTGGATTGGCGCACACGCAAGAACAGGGTTCGCATGCCGCGCAGCAATTGGATCGCTTCGAAGGGACCCAATACAGCCCCCATTTGACCCCTGTTTTGTCGCATATTTTCCCAAAGGGTGTCCTTTTTGGCGGTAATCAGCGCGCCGGCGATAACATCGGAATGGCCGTTCAGATATTTGGTTGCGGAATGCATGACATAGTCGGCTCCGAAACTGATCGGGCAGGTGTGAACCGGCGTGGCCACGGTACTATCGACGGCCAGTTGGGCTCCGGCTTCGTGGGCGATTGTTGCGGCTTGTGCAATGTCAGTAACTGACCACATGGGATTGGCCGGGGTTTCGATCCAGACAAGTTTGGTTTTGCCCTTGATGACTGCGGCCTGCAAATCAGCCGGACTATCTGTGTCGACGAAGGTGACATCCAAACCCCAGCGTCTGGCGGTTTGATCCAGCCAGTTGCGCAAACTCCAGTACATGACTTTCGGTGCAACCACATGATCACCTGGCGTCAGGGCCATAAAAACACAGGTGGCCGCTGCCATGCCGGATGCCAGCACCATGGCGTCGTCCCCGCCTTCGAGTTCAGACAGCAAGTCTTCGACATAATTGTAGGTAGGGTTGTTGTCCCGTGAATAGACCAGGCCCGAGCGGTATTGGTTGTCGGCGTCACGCAGATAGGTCGTTGACGTGTGAACAGGCGGGGTCAGTCCTTTGGTTTCAGGATCGACAAAACCCATGGCCTGGGCCGCCATCGTTTCGGGAGAGAATTTGTTTTTCATGGTTCGACAACAGCACTGGTTTAAGGGAACAGGGATTCAGCCCTGAGCATGCCGTTGTTGTCTGGTCAGGGCAAGTCGTTGTCACCAAAGTTCCGGGCCAGACGGATCAGTTTATCGAGCCAGGCAACGCGGGAGAAATTGTGCCGGTTCTTGGCGATGTTGCGCTGGTTCATGTGGTGATGCAATACGTCATCCCAGTTGTCGATCTTCGGCGCCGACTCCGAGCGGCCAATTTTTTCCATCAAGTTTCGGCTGGAAATGGGCCAGGTAACGGCCAGGGCCTCGTTCTGGTCAATGCCGATGGAGACCAGATCATGCGCGAACATAACCACCTCCGGTCCGCCCATATTGGGCACGTCATAGCGGTCGGTGATTTCCTGCCAAGGGGTGTGGGCCTGGACCTGTTCTGAAATGATTGAACTGTAATGGGCCAGAGAGGCGTTGGTCCGGGGTGTCACAGGAATAGTAATGGTGTGTGTGCGCCCGGTATCCATCATCGAACTCATCATTTCTGGCGTTGTCGCGTCCATCCCGGTTCCCTGTCGATAAATGCTTCCTGATCGACTGATGTGATCAGGAATGGGGGCTTCGTCAATTCACCCCACTTAATACGCAAGGATTGTGCCATTCACAGGCCGCAGAATACGGGGGTTTTGGACTTCTGCCGGGCGGCAATTAGTGGCCGGGTTACCAGATTTTTCCGAAGCCAGGCAGTTTTTTCCCGGCAATCTTGATCAAACCTTTTTCGGTTCTGCAAAAATCATGTTTTTGGCTGCCAATATTGCCCCCCCGACGATGGCCAGGCAGGCAAACCAGACGGCGCCCGTCGCCATGGCGTCTGAAAAGGCAATCAAAAGCAATGTCGAGATCATCGGGGCTGAATAGGAAACAGCACCCAGGACCCGAATATTGCCGCGCTTCATGCCCACATCCCAGACAAAAAAGGCGGCCCCAACCGGCCCCAGGCCCAGCAGAAAAATTCCCAGCCAGATGGCGGGGTCTGCTGGCCAGGCCGGGGTTTCAAATATCAAACTGGCTATGCCGCCGAGGACGGCTGTCGCCCCGCAAAACCAGCCTACAGTGTCGGTTGGTACATGCTCAAAGCGGCGCGAGAGCACGGAATAACCGGACCAGGTCAGGGCACAGGCACAGGCGGCAGCATATCCAACGATATGTTCATCCTTGAAGGAAACGCTACCACCATCCGTGACCAGGACGACAGTTCCCGACAAGCCTGCCAAAGTGCCGACAATATGAAACCAGCGCAAACGCTCCCCCGGCAACAAGGCAGAAAAGAGTACAATTAACAGTGGCCACAGGTAGGCGATCAAGCTGGCCTCGACAACCGGCGCATTTTTCAGGGCGAGAAAATAAAAGGCATGATAGCCAAACAGACCACCAATGCCGAAAATCCACACGGGTAAGGGATGTCGCAAATATTTCCGCGGATTCTCACGCCGGATAATCCAATTTGATAATGCCAGCAAAAAAGCGATGGAAAAAGTCAGGCAGACGAGCTGAAAAGGCGGAACTGATCCGGTCCATGTGGTGAACAGGGCCAACGCCCCCCACAGCAGAACGGCGATCGCACCAATCAGGGTTGCACGGGTTTCGGTCATTTTTGTTCTTCGGGTGTCGCTCTGGGTAAACTGATTTCAATGGCGGTGCCGACACCTGGTGTCGATTGAATGGAAAGTTTCCCACCGGACTGTTCAACAAATCCGTATACCATACTCAATCCCAGACCAGTGCCCTTGCCGACATCCTTTGTCGTGAAAAAGGGTTCCAGTATTTTTTCCTGAATTTCTTCCGACATGCCCGATCCAGTATCTCTGATTGTCATCGTGACATACTCACCTGCCTGATCTGTCCGGTTGGCATATAGGACTTCGAGATGACCGCCATCAGGCATAGCGTCACGGGCATTGATCGCAAGATTGAGTAGTGCATTTTCGACCTGGCCGGGATCGGCGTGACATTGCCAAAGGTCCGGTTGTGTTTTGGACGTAATGGATATGAACTCCCCCAATGTACGTGGCAGAATTGCCAGCATTGGCTGCAACTGCTCGTCCAGACGAAAATCCAGAGAATTGAGAACCTGGGCTCGTGAAAAGGCCAGCAGATTACCTGTCAGTTCTCCGCCCCGCAAAGCAGCCTGCATGATGGCGGTGATCTGTTTGCTGTTTTCTGGCGTTTCAGTCAACATTTCTGCATTGCCGAGAATAACAGTCAGCAAATTATTGAAATCGTGGGCGACACCGCCTGTCAATTGCCCGACGGCTTCCATTTTTTGAGCCTGTTGCAGTCTTTCCTCGGTGGCCTTGCGGTTTGCTTCGGCCAGGACTTCAGAAGTTGTGTTGGTGCCGGTGCCACGATATCCAATGAATATCCCGGTTTCGTCAAACAGAGGTTTACCGCTGAATTCGTGATAGCTGACATCGCCATCAGATGGGACAAATTCAAGACGGACACGTTTGAAAGCTTGGCGGGCGTGCAACATTTGTTCAAGTAACCTGTCGCCCGGCGGTTGCTCTGGAAAAGTAAAAAGCTCGGGCAGGGACATGCCCAGATATTTGGTGTGGTCAAAATCACCTAATAAATCTGCGCCTTGGGAAACAAATGTGAACCGGTAATCCTGGTCCAGTTCCCAAAACCAGTCGCTGGAATATTCTGCGATATCCCGAAACCGGGCTTCGCTTTCACGTAAAATGGCTTCTCTGTTGCGTTCTTCCGTCACATCCGTCGAAGAAAAGAAAAGGCGCTCAATGCCGGCAATAGTAATTATTTCAGCGCTAATGGAAACCGTCAGGCTTTTTCCGCCTTTTGCAAAAACATCTGTCTCAAAGTGGTGCAGTCGCCCTTCAGAACGCAATTTTCCAACGGCCTTGTCCCGATTTTCAGTCGGGCCCCAAATATTCAGTTCCAGTGATGTTTTGCCTATGGCTTCTTCCCGGCTATGGCCAAGGGTATCTACCCAAACTTCATTGACGTCCAGAAGTTCGCCATTTTCGGGATCGGTGATGGAACACATGGCATTGTTGACACGAAAGGCCGCTGTAAACAGGTCGAGCGTATATTGCCGTTCACGTTCCAGTTCCCGGCTGCGACTTGCATCCCGTGCCCTGACGATGATTCCGCCGATGTCAGGATCATTGACAAAGCTTCGCCACCTGGTTTCGAGCAGGGTGTCTTCACCTTGATGGTTTTTAAAAATGACAGTTTGTTCGTCGAGTCTTTCGCCCTGAATAACGAAATCCTGCGTGATATCAGAAATGTTCTTGCCGACTATTTCTTCTGTTGAGAGCCCGAGTAGTTTCACAGATGCAAGATTGGTGTAATTAATCGTCCCGTCCTCGCTGACGCGAAGTAACAGGTCAGCAGAGTCCTCGTAGATAGATCTCAGTCCGCGTTCACCGATTGATGTAGTCATATTGTCGAAATCACTATTTGGTTGTCGCTGGCGCCAGGCTGTTATTTCTTGATTTAAGTGATGTATTCGTTGAATTAAAAGCTATCTTACTAAATAGAGGTAGGTTCAACTTTTTGAAAAACGAATTATGAACAAGGCTTACAAAGAGCTTATGGCGGTTCGCAACTTGCCTGCAAGGCTGGATGTGGGGATCGAAGGTGTTGATCCTGTCTATGCGACACCTTTCCGGGTTGCACAGAGCGGCGCAGCGGTACTGGCTGCGGTCGGCGTTGCTGTATCGGATATCCATGAGATGAAGACCGGACGCAGCCAAACGGTTTCAGTGAATGTGCGTCAGGCAGCAGCGGCCTTGCACAGCTTTGCCCACCTGCAAAGGCGCGACGAAGACGGAAATTTTCGGGTCATGGGCAACTCACCTGCGGCGGCGGCGGCCTATGAAGTGATCCAGCCTTATCCGACAAGGGATGATCGCTGGTTTCTACCTCATTTTGGTCTGTCCCATCTGAAGAAACGGGTGGCAGATGTTCTGAAATGTGAAGTCACGCCGGAAGCCGTTGGCGCCGCTGTCCGCCAATGGGATGCGCAAGCACTAGAAGATGCTATCGCCGAAGTCGGGGCTTGTGGTGGCAGGGTCCGGACACCTGCCGAATGGTTGGCCCATCCACAAGGCAAGGCCCTGGCTGCACAGCCAGTTGTTGAGATTGAAAAGATTGCTGACAGTGCACCAGAACCTTTTCCCGTCCAGGGCCGGGCTCTGTCGGGTATTCGGGTGCTTGATCTGACACGCATTTTGGCCGGTCCGGTCGCTGCCAGAACACTGGCCGAACAGGGCGCTGACGTGCTGATGGTTGGTGCCCGGTCAGTACCCCAGATCAAAAATTTCGTGATTGATTTATCGCACGGCAAACGCAGCTGTTATCTCGATATCAAAAATCTGGATGAAGCCGCCCTGTTGAAGGAGCTGGTGCAGCAGGCCGATGTATTTTCGCAAGGCTATCGCCCCGGCGTGCTCGATGGGCATGGTTTCGGGGTGGAAGAACTGTCCGCTCTGCGCCCTGGCCTGATTTACACAACAATCAATTGTTACGGCCAGCACGGCCCTTTTCAGGATCGTGCCGGGTGGGAGCAAGTGGCGCAATCTGTCACCGGGCTCTGCCACGACAATGGCCTGGACAGCGAAATGCAAAGGCCAGCGTTGTTGCCGGTCAATGTCTGTGAATATATCACAGGCTATCTGGGGGCCTATGGCACGCTGCTGGCTTTGGCCCGTCGGGCCGCTGAAGGCGGCAGCTATCACGTCAAGGTATCGCTCTGCCAGACCGCTATGTTGGTGGAACGCCAGGGCAGGGTTGAAGTGCCGAATGCTGACCTTGGCATCACAGCAGAAGAAGCGGTGGGCTGGCAGATGGACTCTCAAACGTCCTACGGCCATCTACGTCATTTGGCACCGGTCATTCGTTTTTCCGAAACCACACCACACTGGTCCCGACCCACACCTGCGCTGGGCGGCGATGAGCCAGTTTGGCTCGGCTAGGATCAAATAACCTTGTTCTCTCTCAAGGCCTTGATCTGGTCGTCCGAATAGCCCAGATCACGGATAATTTGTTCGCTGTGTTCTCCCTGTCCCGGCAAATCGAGATTGAGCTGACCCGGCTCGTTCAGGAACTTTAGCGGGGTGCCGATGTGCTCGTGGCCGTGTTTGTCCACCAGGACCATCTCCCGGTAGTGCACATGTTCATCATCCATCGCTTCCCGCATATTCTGTACGGGGACAAAGGCGCATTCGATATCCTTGAAAAACTCAATCCAGTCAGCTTGACTGCGGCTGAGGAAGGTTTCTCTCAGAAATTCGCGCACAGGCTCCTGATTGGGGCCAGGTGGTGGCTGGCAAAGATCAAGCAAATCCGGACGGCCCAGGGCTTCCAGCACATTTTTGGCAAAATGCAATTCGGCGGCACCCATAACGACAAACTTGCCGTCTGCTGTTTCATAAATATTGTACATGGCATTGCCGCCCCATGGGCGTTGGTCCTTGACCACCGGCGGTTTTTTGTCCGCAAATACAGATCCCATGTTATTGGGCACAGAACTGACGAGGGCATCCATCATGGCCATGTCGATGAAATCACCTTCACCGGTTTCCTTGCGACGCAGCAGCGCCATCAGGACAGCAGACAAACCCATCATGGACGAAATGATGTCCGCCGCTGCGATGCCGGGCATAGCCGGTTTGCCATCCTGTCCCTGGGTGACGCTTAATATGCCGGCCAAGGCTTCGGTGGCCAGATCATGGGCCGGGATGCCTGCGTAGGGGCCGTCCTGGCCAAAGGCCGAAACAGAACAATAAACGATATTGGGCGCGCGTTTTTTAATAGTGTCATAGTCGACGCCCAGGCGTTTGACGACGCCTGGCCGGAAAGCTTCGACAAAGACATCGCATTTTTCTGCCAGCTGATAAAGGATTTCCTTGCCTTCATCGGACTTCAGATCAAGTTCGATGGATTTTTTGCCGCGATGTGTGTTGGCGAAAAAAACGGATATACCATCGCGCTTCAGATCAATTTCCCGGTTGGGCTCACCCTTGCCGCGGGGTTCCACCTTGATAACTTCCGCCCCATGGTCGGACATCATTTGTGTCAGCATTGGTCCTGGCAGGAACAATGAAAGGTCCAGTACGCGGACGCCTTCCAGCTTCATATTCTTTTCCCGATCATGGTGGTTGATATCGATTGGTCCGGAACCGGACGTGGTGCCATTTTCGACAATATTCAGTTCAAATGCAATTCGCCCGGCGAACCCTTGTTCGATTTTGCAAAGGATGGCATCTGTAGAGGTATCATTATTTTGGGAGCTCGCATCAATGAACCTGTTCGATCTGACCGGCAAGGTCGCTGTCATCACCGGATCCACCAAAGGCATTGGCAAAGCCATCGCCGAGGAAATGGCCGCCCACGGCGCAAAGGTGGTCATTACCTCACGCAAGGGCGATGTTTGTGAAGAAGTCGCACAATCGATCCGGGATACAGGCGGTGAGGCCGTCGCCATTCCCTGCAACATTTCTCACAAGGAACAGATGCAGGCCCTGGTCGCGGAAACCCGCAAGGTTTATGGCAAGATCGATATCCTTGTTTGCAATGCCGCCGCCAATCCTCATTACGGTCCGACTTTGACCATTCCGGACAGTGCCTTTGAAAAAGTCATGGATGTGAATATCAAATCAAACCATTGGCTGGTCCAGATGGTGGCCCCGGAGATGGTCACGCGCAAAGACGGCTCGATCATTATCGTATCCTCTATTGGCGGTTATCGCGGCAGTGCCACGCTCGGGGCTTATTGTATCTCCAAGGCCGCCGATATGCAGATGGTACGCAACCTGGCGACCGAACTGGGGCCGGATAATATCCGCGCAAATTGCATTGCACCCGGTCTGGTCAAAACGGACTTTGCCCGTGCCTTGTGGGAAAACCCGGAAATGGCAGATGATCGCATTGAAGGCACACCCCTGCGACGGCTGGGTGAGCCCAGAGACATTGCCGGGATAGCGATTTATTTGGCCTCTGAGGCGGGTAGTTGGACGACAGGTCAAACAATCACTGTGGACGGTGGTGTCACCAGTTCAAGTGGTCGCTAAGCGGAGATGCCAATTATGACCGACGGTGGCGAAGTACAAACTTCAAAGGTTCGTGAGGCCCATCGCTTTGATGAAGCCCGCCTGGCGGACTATTTGCGTGGACATATTGCTGAGTTCGCTGGTGATATCGATGTGCGCCAGTTTGCCGCCGGGCAAAGCAATCCGACTTATCAAATCACATCGGGCGGGCGAAAATTTGTCCTGCGCAAGAAACCGCCAGGAAATCTTTTGCCGTCGGCCCATGCCGTAGACCGTGAATTCCGCATCATCAGTGCCTTGCAAGACAGTGATGTTCCCGTACCGCGCGCCCTGCATTTGTGCCAGGATCCCGACATCATTGGCACTGACTTTTTTGTCATGGAAATGGTTGAAGGCCGGGTCTTTCACGATCCCGGACTGCCGGGCATGATGCCTGAAGAGCGCACCCAATTTTTTGATGATTTTGCCCGTGTTCTGGCCACCCTGCATTCTGTTGATTACGTGGCCGCAGGCCTCGAAGATTTTGGTCGCGCCAGTGGTTATCTGGAGCGCCAGGTTTCACGCTGGTCCAAACAATATGAGGCGTCGAAAACAGAAGAAATTCCGTCTATGGATCGGATCATGGCCTGGCTGCCTGACAATTTACCCGTGGATCAATCCGTCTCCATCGTGCATGGCGATTACCGCCCTGGCAACACCATCACGCATCCGAGCAAGCCAAAGATTACCGCCTTGTTGGATTGGGAGCTGTCGACCATCGGCCACCCCCTGGCAGATCTGGGATATTGCTGTGCCAGTTACCACGGCGAAGTGTTGAGTGTCGGTGAATTCAGTTCATTGGATCACGACGCCATGGGGATCCCCAGCGAAAAAGAATTTGTCGAACGCTACTGTCATTATGCCGGGCGCGATCAAATTGAGGACTTCCATTATTTTGTCATCTTCTCGCTTTTCCGCAGCACAGCCATCATTCAGGGCGTTTACAAACGCGGCCTGGACGGCAATGCCTCGTCGGAAGATGCGCTCAATTATGGTGAACTTGCCAAAGGCAGGGCCGATGCTGCCTGGAAACTGGTTGAGGAATATTTCTAAAGCTCAGCCAGTTGTCAGAGCACGCCACTGTCTTTTAGTTTTTTGATTTGTTCGGCGTCGAAACCCAATTCACGCAGGATATCTTCATTATCGGCACCCAGCTTCGGGGCGGGCCGGTTTTGCACCGGCGCGCCCATGCGAATGGGGCTGGCCACGACTTTCAATTCGGGCTTGTCGGCATGGGGCACTGTTCGAATGCCATCGCGTTTGACAAAATAGGGGTTATCCAGAGCCTGGGCGATATCGTTTACCGGGCCGCAAGGTACATCGCCGGCAAACAGATCAATCCAGTCCGCTGTTGTTTTTGCCGATAAAACATCATCCAGAATATCACTGAGTTCGCTGCGGTTTTCATGTCGGTCAGCGCTTTGGGCAAAGCGGTCATCCTGGGCGAGGTCCTCCCGGCCCATGCGCGCACACAATATTTCCCAGAACTTCTGTGTCTGGCACATGATGAATATCCAGCCATCTGCCGTTTTGCACAATTGGGAGGGCACGGAGTAGGGATGGCCTGAGCGGGCAACCTGCCTGGTGACATGCCCTTCGTTCAGATACCAGGCCGCAGGATAGGTGAGCTGATGCATGGCCACGTCAAACAGGGATACATCCACGTCCCGACCTTCACCAGATTCGCGTGCCGCCATAATGCCCGCCAGCAAGGCAAAAGCCATGGTCATGCCGGTCATATAATCGATCATCGACAGACCAAAACGGCTGGGCGGGCTGTCAGGTTCGCCTGTCAGGGAAAAAAATCCGGCTTCGGCCTGCATCAAATAATCGTAGCCCGGCCAGGCAGTGCGTTCATCCTCGCGGCCATAGGCGGAAATATGGCCGCAGACAATTTTTTTGTTGAAGGCTTTTAGATGTTCGTAGGTTGTCTTCAGTTTTTCCGGCTGATCACCACGCAGATTATCAAGCACACCATCCGCTGAAGCCACCAGGCGTTCGAGAATTTCGCGCCCTTCAGGGGTCTTCAGGTCCAGGGTCAGTGAACGTTTGTTACCGTTAAATGCCTGGTAAAACAGCGAATCATTTTCACCCAGAAAAAAGGGCCCCGTCAGTCGGGCTGCATCCAGTCCACCCTTGGTATGTTCGATGCGAATAACATCGGCCCCCAAATCGGCAAAATGGGCTGTGGCGTAAGGACCAGCACCAAACCGTTCGATAGCGACAAGTCGCACACCTGCCAGTGGAGCGATTGGGGCCAGTGGTGCCGATTGAGGGTTAGTCATGATTTTTTGTCGGCCATCTTTGCGACCATCTAGGTATCTCCTGAATATTGATGCCGTGTACGATGAATTTTGTGATCAGCAGTAAAACATGTCCGCTCTCTCAGGCAAAGCGGACACAGTGAAATCACATAGCATGGGAAATCACATAGCATGGGAAATCACATACCAGTCGTTTGGCAATGACCCCAGGCAGTCATTCAACGATTTGAATATTCGGTTGCTCGCTCTCGAAGTTGAACGCGCTCGGGGTTGAATAAGCGTTGCCTGGCTTGGCATTGATAGATGACCGGGCCGCTTGGGGTGTTCAGCCCCGAAACAGCCGCGTCAGCTCGGGCACATAGGAGTCCCCATGCCCTGCTTCCACCGTCGCCCCGATCGCTGCCGAGACGCCGTCTGCGACGGTCCGGCTCCCGGTCCCGTCGCCGACCATCTCGCGATAATAATCGATATCCTTGATTGCGTTGCCGATGGAGAAGGGGACGTCGCTTGCATCGCCCGTCAAGATACACTTGCGCAGCCGCTCCAGTGCCGCCCCGGCGCCGCCACCTTTGGCCAGCACATCGACGAAGACTTGAGCCTCCACCCCAGCCTCGGCCGCCTGCGCTGCGGCTTCCGCCAGCAGCGTCATATGGCCAATGGAGACATAATTGTGCAACAGCTTCATGCGATGCCCGACGCCGACGCCGCCGACATGATCGATATTTTCAGTGAATGTATCCAGCACCGGCCGCGCCGCGTCCAGCACATCAGCCTCGCCGCCGACCAGAATATTCAGCGTTCCCTCATGCGCTTGCTTCGCCAGCCGCGTCATCGGCGCGTCCAGAAATTGTCCCCCGGCCGCGGCCACCAGTGCGGCCATGCGCTCGGTCGACTCCGGCAGCGCAGTCGAGCAGTCCACCACGATGGTCCCGGGCTTGAGCGCAGAGATCACCCCGGCTTCCCCGGTCAGCACCGCCTCCACTTGTGGTGAGCCAGTGAGACAGAGGATCACCAGATCCGCTTCCGCTGCCACCGCAGCTGGAGAGCCCTGCTGCGCGGCGCCCATCTCGATGAGATCGTCGCACGGCTGATTACCGGGATGGTCCATCATGACCAGGGAAAAACCACCCTTCAGCACGTTCAGCGCGATTCCGTGACCCATCAGTCCCACGCCAATTATTCCGACCCGCATGTCTCAATCCTTCCGCTGTTAAATCCGTTCGGAAAAATATAGCAAAGCCCTGGCCACCGTGCCAGTGCACTGCGCCACCCGTTTCGATCGAGATTATCCAGGCCTGCATGTCGGCTGCCAGTTCCGGAGACTTTGCGCTTTCAAATGCTTGCTTCGAACGGCCCATAGAGCTTGGCAAGGCCTGTGCCTGTCAAATGACAGCAGGAATTGAAGGACGAAAACTGGAATTATTTTGATCGAAATCGGGCGACGACAAGGAAGTATCTCCGCAGATGCAGTTGACCGGGAAGGTTAACGTGACTGTTGTCCCGGAACCGGGTGATGTCTGAATATGGATGTTGCCACCATGAAGTTCGACCATTTGCTTAACAATGGTCAGGCCAAGGCCCGTCCCTTCCTGAGAGCGTGTCATGGCATTTTCAACCTGGCTGAATGGTTTCAACACATAATCGACCTGATCCTGCCTCATTCCAATACCGTGATCCACGACTGACAGTGAAAGCGCACCTTGCCGGTCGCTTATGCGAACGCTGATGGCGGCACCCTGTCCGGAAAATTTCATGGCGTTGGAGAGTAGATTGATGAGCATCTGTTTGACGATACGCCGATCTGCACACAGATGTGTCATGTCGGTTTTTCGATCAATGTGAGGCTGGATTTTTTTGCCTTCAAACTGGGGTTTGAGAATCGCAAAGCTGTCCGCAATCGTGTCGTCAATGTTGATGACTTCCTCAATGAGTTTTAGTTCACCATTCTCAATTTTTGATAAATCGAGGATATCATTGACGACCTCCAGAAGATGGCGACCGGCAATTTCGATATGACCCAGACTGTCTTTTTGCTCGGTGTTGATCGGGCCATGGATTTCCATTCCCAGAATGTCAGTGAAACCGATAACGGCGTTGAGCGGGGTACGTAATTCGTGGCTCATGGAAGCCAGAAATTCTGACTTTGCGTGATTTGCCTCTTCCGCCTTGATCGCGAGCCTTTCCAGTTCCTGTGTCAGGTCCGTTAGTTCCGTTTCAGTTTGTTTGCGGCGTAGTATTTCCCGATCCAGCCGTTGCAAGGCCGGTAACCAGGAGGACATCCCGATGGCCGCCATTACAGTGCCGGGAAAATAAAACAAAGCGGCCAATATCAGACCACGATTTTCCCAAATGCCGGTCGACATAATAGACCTGACCTGGAAGCCGAGAATAACGTTCGCCAGATAATCGATAAATGTGGCGGCAGACAGGATAGTGGCTCCGATGACAATGAAGACAAACCCCCTGTCAATGCTCGCCATAGTCCCTTTTTTGATCAGCAGCATTACCGGGATGGAAGAAACCCCGAGAAAAGTCAAAATGCTTGGATCGAGAATAGTTACTATCGTGCTCACGTGCTAAACCTCAAATATCAAATGTTCCGTCCCGAAAACCCGAACAAGTTCCTGGAGTTTGATGGTTGATATAACCACACTGCTGTTTCGAAATTATTTCCAACGGCCCCGGAATGGTTTCGCGGGTGTAACAAGTGTTTCCAGTACGTTACATAAACACTGAATAATGTTCGGAACCTTTGGGACCAGTTTTTCTAGGGTCAGGTTTTCTGTGGCTCAAGGTGGGTTTTTTTGATGCCTCCCAAACATGCCGTCCCCGGCTGTTTACATTGTTCTTCACCGGTGCTGTGATCAGTTCTTGTTGTGTGAATTGAGGCCTGAAAGGAAGTTTGTTGCCAGAATAATTTCTTGGATATCTCGCTGGATTATCGATTTTGAAGATATAGAGGATCCCCCTTCAAAACCCGCCCGGTCTGCTTTATGGAGACATCCAAATGCGTCAACTATTTGGTGTCGCATCCGCACCAGATGAAAAACAGATCGGAATCAAAGCTGAAAAAGCAATTGAAAAATTTTCGATACTTTTCGCCCTGTGAAGAGAGAAACCTATAGGTATCGGGTGTCTCAATCAGGCGGACAGAGGGGTTGTCCAGACGAACAGCAAGAGGCTTGCAAACAGGCTGTTAACGAATCGGGTCAGTCCTGCAAGGCAGTTTGGATGGCCTGAACCGAATAGAGAAATCCGAGTTTTTCGCCCATGTCGGCAACGCGGCGCAATTCGTCCCGTGACCCTCGGCCACGACCATGATCGGCAAGGGCGCGACCGCGGGCAGTGAAAAATTCATTCCAGATCAGGGACTCAGCCGCTGTGAAGGCGTCCAGGGCATTGGCACATTCTGTCGCTTTGTCCCAAAGGCCAAAACGCAGAAAGCCGTCGATGGCATCCCGGTAGAACCACAATTGATTGTGACCGACGCAGCCCGCCGCAAAAATTTTTGTCGCCTGTTCCAAGGCATCCTGAACAGTTTCCGGGTCCGTGGCGACCTGGGCCAATCCACCCAACACCCAAGGTCCAGCCAAGGCCGGAGAGACTTCCAGCGCTTGCCTGGTAACTTCTTTCATCTCTGTGGCGACATTTTCCCCCATGGCATGGCGTACACGCAAGATCGACTGTCTCATCAAAGGCATCCAAACGAGGGCGTCGATGCGTTCACAGGCCGCCAGCGACGCCTTGGCGTGCTCCAAGGCCGGTTCAAACTCCAGGCAATCGACCGAGATGGCCGAAAAATTGAAACGAATGATCATTTCCGCGCGCCACTGGTCGGACCCGACAGCCTCAGCTATGACGGTTTCGTGAATCTCTCGGGCTGCCAGTGGACCTTGAGACAAATACCTGATGTTCCCAAGGGCAGGTAAATTGTTGATGACGACATCGTCCAGGCCATATTTACGTGCCCTGGCCACACATTCTTCAGCTTGAGGATGGGCTGACACCATATGCCCGCGCATATAGTGAACGTCCACCAGACCGCTCAGAGCACGGCATTCGAGTTCAGGCAAAAGGGTTCGTCTGGTTATTTCCAGGACCTTCTCATGGGACGCCTGCGCCTTTTCAGATTCGCCGGACAGGAAATACAAGTTTCCGAACTGGACAAAAATGTTCGCTTTGTCGATGTCGGCATGCGCCAAGGGTTCGGCCCGCTCAAGCGTTTTGAGTGTGTGTTCGGACACGCCGAGCATGCGTTGACTGGCAATCAGGTCGAGACACAACTGCAACTCGCGAACCTTGTCGGGTCCTACGCCAGACAGAGCCTTGTCAAAATGTGCGGCGGCTTCAGTATGGGACAGGCGTTCCTGCGACCGGCGCGCCGCTGTTTCCCAATAAACAGAGGCACGTGCTTCGTCACCGCATTCGCTCAGGTGAAAGGCAAGTGTCTCTGGCTCGGTTTGTGAATTGGCAATGATGCCTGCCTCAAGTGTTATCGCAACTGCTTTATGCAGTGTGCGTCGTTTGTCTCGCAGCAGACTGGAATAAGCCGTATCCTGCACCAGAGCATGTTTGAATACATAGACTTGGTTGGGGGGCCATCCGCGCCGGAAGATCAATTCGGCTTCGATCAGTTTATCCAATTCCGATGATAATTCTGCTTCGCCAAGCCCGGCAATGGCGGCCACAAGGTCATGGCTGAATTCCCTGCCAATGACAGCACCAGCCTGGGCGACTTCCTTGGCCGACGTCAGTTGATCCAGGCGCGCCATCAGGGAATCCTGAAGGTTGCTGGGGATGGACATAGACAGGGTCGCGGACGCGCTATCAATGTCGGCAAGTTGACCGGAACTGAGAATGGCCTTGGTCATTTCCTCGACATAGAGCGGCACACCATCGGTTTTTTCCAGGATATGCTTCAGAACCTGTTCCGGGATTTTCTGCCGAGCCAGAATGTTATCGACGATCTGGGAACATTGACTGCGGGAAATGCGGTTCAAATTAAGTTGTGCCACATGCCCCATGCCATGCCAGGGCGGATCAAATTCAGGACGGAATGTCACGAGGAACAAGAGGGACGCCGAGCGGGTTTTATCAAGCAGCATACCAAGCAAGTCCAGCGATGTCGGATCAATCCAGTGGGCGTCTTCAAAAACAACCAGCATGGGTTTGTTTTGTGCCAGCCCGAATATCAGATCGGCAATAATGCCCAGCGTCGCATTGCGTTGCCATTGAGCGTCCTCCGACATAGCTGGATATCTATCTGTGTCTGGCAAGAGTAACAGTTTGGCGATCAGGGCAGGGGCCTCGGGGATTTCGATGTCGGCGCTTGTCAGCAATTCTTTCAGATTTGTGTGCGGGTCCTGATTTTGATTTGATCTAATGGCGCGACCAAGAAAGTCGACAAATGGATACAAAGCGGTTGATTGGTGATGTGGTGAACACTGAAGCTGCAAAGATGGTGCACCGTCACTTCCGACAAAACTTTGCACAGCTTCGAGGATACGTGATTTGCCAATACCAGCCTCACCGGAAAGCGTGACGGCTTGCCCTTCGCCTGATTTTGCCAGGTGCCATTTTTCCTGCAAAAAAGCGATTTCTTCGCTGCGCCCGACTAACGGTGTCAGGTTGCCGCCATGATAGGCTTCGAAACGTGAGCCGCTTTGTTGCAATCCATCTGCCCGCCAGGCGTTCACCGGCTCCGTCAGGCCTTTTAGTTCATGGCGGCCCAGATCGCTGAAGGCAAAAATACCGCCCAGCATTTTCCGGGTTGAGGGGGCGACGACAACCGTATCCGGTTCCGCCAGGGATTGCAGCCGGGCGGCAAGATTAGGTGTTTCCCCCACTACAGTTCGTTCCGCCGATGAAGCCTCGCCCACCAGATCACCGACGACAACCAGCCCCGTCGCAATGCCCACACGCACAGATAATTTTTGCGCCGACTGGATTTTGGGAACAGTCTCGACGATATCCAGGCCTGCACGCACGGCGCGTTCAGGGTCGTCTTCATGGGCCAGGGGGTAGCCGAAATAAACCAACAGGCCATCACCCATCAATCGGGCCACATAGCCGTCATATTTTTTGATGGCTTTTGTGCAGGCATCCTGAAAGTCAGATATCAGACGTGCCAGATCTTCCGGGTCCATGGCTTCGGAAAGGGCGGTAGAACCAACTAGATCGCAAAACATGATGGTCAGTTGGCGTCGCTCGGCTTCGCTGCTAACGGGCTCGGGTGGTGTTGGCGAAGTGGGTGTCGTTGATTTGTCAGGTGCATCGTCCATATCCGCGCCACAGCCGCCGCAAAAACGGTCGCCGGGATCGTTGGCAAAGTCACATTTCAGGCAGACGCGTTCCAGGACTGCGCCGCATTCGCCGCAGAATTTTCGTCCCGTTTTGTTTTCCGCATCGCACTTTGAACAGTGCATAAGCCAGCTTCCCCCTGAAACAGAAGACTATCTGATATCTCACAATTGTGATAGTCAGCCGCTGCCTCTCGAGCAAGCTGTCCTGTATACATTTCTCGTCACCGGTTTCATTATTTATCTCTGCCGTGCAGACCGATGTCTGAAGGGGAAATCATTGCCAGAACTATTTCTTGGTTATCTTGCCGGATTATTGACCCTGGTGAACCCTTGTGTTCTGCCGGTATTACCTATTGTGCTGGTGTCATCGTTGCAGGCGGACAGGCGTGGACCTTTTGCGCTGGCAGCAGGCCTTAGCCTTTCTTTTGTGGTGCTGGGCTTGTTCGTCATTGTTCTGGGGGCGTCTGTCGGTATTGATCAGCGCTGGATGACAACAGCGGGGGCGTGGCTGATGGTTGGCTTCGGAATTGTCCTGATGGTTCCGCGGTTTAGCGACGCTTTTGCCGCCGCGACAGCCGGTTTTGCTGGCCGGGCTAACGAGCGCCTTATGGAGGACGACATGTCCGGCCGCACATCGGGACTCGGTGGCCAGTTTCTGGGGGGTGTCATGCTGGGTGCTGTTTGGTCACCGTGCATTGGCCCAACCCTGGGCGGGGCGATCTCACTGGCCTCTCAAGGCAAGGATATCGTTTGGGCCGGGGCTATCATGGCGTCTTTTGCCCTTGGCGTATCCAGCATTGTAATCGTCCTGGCCTTTGGCACCCGCGAGGCCCTGATCCGCCGCAAAAAGACGTTGGGTGTGCTGGCGGAACGAGCAAAGCCATTATTAGGGATCACGTTTTTGTGCGTTGGCGCGGCCATATTGTTTGGCTTCGACCATTGGCTGGAGGGGCAATTATTGGATATTCTGCCGCTATGGTTACAGGATTTCTCGGTTTCCCTGTGAGTTTTGCTTATTTGAGTTTTACCAGGAGGTTTGTTTTGAAAAAGATGATGTTGCCGGTAATCGCGGCACTGTCGATGTTTCTGCCCTTGTTGTTATCAGGCGCGGTACAGGCGGCAGCCAAAATACCATATTCACCGCAGGCCGTGGATTCTGCCTTGGCAAAAGGTTGTTCTGTCTTTCTTGAGTTTGGCGCTTCCTGGTGAAGCACATGTCGACGCCAGGTCCGTGTGATCGGGGATTTACGTGCTGCCAACACCAACTACGACCAGAATATTGCCTTCGTCTATGTTGATTGGGATGCTCACGCCCGATCGCCCGTCAGTCAGAATTTGCGCATCAGTCGTCAATCCACGCTGGTGATGTTGAACCAACAAGGCGAGGTTGGACGCGTTGTCGCTCAGACCAGTCAGGGGATCATCAAGCAACTTCTGGACAAGGCACCGCCACGCGCCAAAAATGCTGCCAGCTGCAGCTGAGGTTTAACTTTGCGTCAGTCGCCATCAGTTGCATGTGGCGGCGGCGCGAAGTAGCGGGGGTAGGGGCCGATGACTGTCATGTCGACCTCCACCAGGGCTGGACCGGCGACGGCCAGGGCTTCTGTCATGGCGTCGCCCAGACCCGATGGCTTGTCGACACGCCAATAGGGCAAGCCGCTGGCCGCAGCCAGGGTTTTGAAATCGGGGCTGTGGACGTCACCATAAAAATGCCGGCTGCCATACATGGCGTCCTGAATGTGGCGGATAACGCCATAGCCCGCATCATTCATCACCAGAAAAACAATATCGACATTTTCCTGGGCGGCTGTGGGCAGTTCAGCCAGACTCATGTTGAAGCCACCGTCACCGCACATGGCCACGACTTTGCGCCCGTCTGATGCCGCGATGGCAGCACCAATGCCCATGGGCAGGCCAGGTCCAATGGCGGCGCCCACCGGATAGATGTTATTGCGCGGATCGTAGATCGGAAACAAACGATGCCCCCAGGTGCTGCCACTCAAGGTGATATCTCGCACAAGCAAGGCATCCCTTGGCATTACGGCCCGCAGGTCATCGGGGAAAGACGCATAGTCGCCCAGCATGTCCTTGTAGGCGGCAATGGTCCGGACTTTCAGGTCGACGACCTCAGCGGCATAACCGGCTTCGGGTTTCAGCCGACCTTCCAGTCGGTCCGCCAATTGTTCCAATACAAATGCCGCATCGCCGCACAAAAAATCTTCACAGTCATAGGTTCGACCATTGGCTGTTGGGTCGGCGTCAATTTGAATGCGCCGGTCAGGCAGGGCCATGGACATGTCCATGTTTTCATGACCGCGCAGACGTGACCCGGCGACCAGCATCATATCAACAGTTTTGAACCAGGCTTCGATCAGGGGTGTACCGGTACCGTTCAGGCCACCCAGACACAGGGCATGATCTTCGGGCAAGACGCCGCGCCCCTGCCAGGATGTCATCACCGGCAGACCCATGTCCGCCAGTCGGCCAACAGCCTCGCCTGCAAACCTGGCACCATTGCCACACCACAATAAGGGGCGCCTGGCTGTCGCCAATTTGTCAGCAACTTTATCCAGCATATCGGCTTTGGGTTCTGGCAGCCTTGTAATGGGCAGGCTGAAATGATCCAGGTCTGAAGGTCGAGACACAGTGGCGCGCTGGATATCGATGGGGATTTCTACGCTGACTGGCCCCATAGGCGGCGTCAGGGCCTGGGCCGCTGCATGGCACAAGGTTCCCCAGGCTGTTTGTGGTGAGGTCACGCGGCAGGCATATTTTGAAACCGATGCCAACATGCCCAACTGATCTGCCACCTCATGCACGGTGCCCTGATGC
Organism: Alphaproteobacteria bacterium; assembly: GCA_018650465.1. Lineage (GTDB taxonomy): Bacteria > Pseudomonadota > Alphaproteobacteria > UBA2966 > UBA2966 > JABILA01. Next base: position 40,073 of record JABIFY010000002.1, on the reverse strand, counting down.
CGACCCAGGTTTGCCGTGGCTGTCTGACCAGTCAGGTGCAACAGGGGGGCACCGGCGAAGCGGGCCTCAACCAGCGCGCCCACGGCATTGGCGGCACCCGGTCCTGTCGAGGTAAACAGCACCGATAATTGATTGCGTGCCCGGCCGTATGCATCCGCCATATGGCCCGCTCCGGCTTCGCCCCGCGCGGTGACAAATCGGATGGCGTTGCGGCGGCCGATACCGTCCAGCATGGGAATGTTGTGAACTGAAATCACGCCAAAGGCGGTCTCGACCCCACAAGCCTGCAAAAATTCGGCAACAAGATCGCCTACGGTATAGCTGTCAGTCATTCGGATGCCTCTTTGTGGACGTTGTGAACAGTCATATGTCTATCGTAGCGAACTTCCTCAACAATGAAACTATCCAGGCTTTTGCTTTACCTGTTTAAACTAATCGCTTAAGCATGCCCGAAGCCTCACTCCCATAAAGCCCTCTGTCATGAGCATTGAACTTTTACTGTTTTATTATTCTGTCGCGATCGTGGTCGCGTCGCTTGTTGGCGGCTGGCTGCCGTCACTGATTAAACTAAAGCACACCCAGACCCAGATCTTGATGAGCTTTGTGGCAGGCCTGATGCTGGGCGTGGCCTTTTATCATCTGCTGCCCCATGCCATCCATATGGCTGGCAGCGAACACGCAGTCGACAATGCCGTCTGGTGGTTGATGGCCGGTTTGCTCTTTATGTTTGTGCTGTTGCGCCTGTTTCATTTCCACCAGCATGATCCTGTCGAGCTGAACCAAAGCCTGGACCACGATCATTGTCACGGCGACGACCATGCCAGCGCCCACAAGCTTGTACACAGCCTCAGTTGGGTCGGCATCAGCTTTGGCCTTGCTTTGCATACTTTAAGTGATGGCGTCGCCCTTGGCGCATCTGTTCAGACCGACGCGCTGGAAAATGCGCCGGTTGTCCTTTCAGGCTTTGGTGTCTTTGTCGCCATCGTCCTGCACAAGCCACTGGATGCCATGTCCATTTCAGCCCTGATGCAAGCCAGTGGCTGGAACCTGAAATCCAGAGTCCTGATGAACCTGGTTTTCGCCACTATGTGCCCTATTGGCGCTTATCTGTTTTTGATCGGGGCCGGCCAGTTTGGCGATATGCAAAATATCATCGTCGCCAATACCCTCGCGTTTTCTGCGGGCGTTTTCATCTGTATTTCACTCAGTGACCTGCTGCCTGAAATCCAGTTCCACAGCCACGACAAACTCAACCTGACCGTCGCCCTGTTCCTCGGCGTTTTTGCCGCCTATGGCATCGGCTTTCTGGAAGCTTCGCACTAGCTTTTGTGGATCGGTTTCCTGGCGATGCCAAGCCAAATCCGGTGCCTGGCACAAACGTCTTCACGAAGCTGCCTGGCTCCGCATTTGGCGGAGGCTATATGCACCAAGATAGCTAATGGCTTGGCGAACTCCGTCGAAATGACTCGCTATTCACAGGCATTGCAAATATCGGCTGGAAAAGCGGAGCCAGGCAAAAAGAATGCCAGGCACCGGTTTTCCCTGGTTGGTCGCACGACCGAACATTAGATAAATATAAACAGGATGCCCGGATCAAGTCCGGGCGTAACTATGATTTATGATTCGGCCTTCGTTTCCCTCAAGGCCATTTCACTTCGGGCGGCATGGACATCAGAATGGCTTCGGTGTTGCCGCCGGTTTTCAGGCCAAAGGTTGTTCCCCGGTCGTACAACAAATTGAATTCGACGTATCTTCCGCGTTTCACTAACTGGAATTCGCGCTGGTCGTCTGTCCAGGGGCTGTTCATGTGTTTGCGAACCAATGGGGCGTAGCCTTCCAGGAAGGCGCGGCCCACGTCCTGGGTGAATTCAAAATCCTTGTCCCAGTCGCCGGTGTCCAGCTGATCATAGAAGATACCGCCGACACCACGGGCTTCGTTACGGTGGGGCAGATAGAAATATTCATCGCACCATTTTTTGAACTTTGTATAATAAGCGGGGTCGTGTTTGTCGCAGGCGGCCTGATAGGCGGCGTGGAAATCACGGGTATCGTCGTCATCTACAAACATTGGTGTCAGATCACCGCCGCCGCCGAACCATGCTTTGGTGGTCACGATGTGGCGGGTATTCATGTGCACCGCAGGCACCAGGGGAGAGCGCATGTGGGCGACCAGTGAAATGCCACTGGCCCAAAAGCGTGGATCTTCCTGTGCGCCGGGAATGCGCTCGCGGAATTCTTCGCTGAATTCGCCATGGACGGTGGAGATATTGACCCCGACCTTTTCAAAAACCCGGCCTTTCATCACCGACATCACACCGCCACCCCCTTCTTCGCCATCGGCCTCGTCCAGTTTTGTGCGCTGCCAGGGCGACTGCACAAAACGGCCAGGGGCCAGGTCCTCGTGGGCATCGCCGGCATATTCATCTTCAATGGCTTCAAAATCAGCACAGATTTGATCGCGCAGGGACCTGAACCAGGTCTCGGCGGTCTGTTTGTGCTCTTCAACCAATTCACTCATTTTGATTTTCCTCGGAAAGACGAATTTGACGACGTATTTGACTTTGGGCCTCGCCCAGCACCATGGCTGCGGCATTGACCACATTTAGAGACCGGGCAGGCGGATTCATGGGGATACAGACCCGGATGTCTGCAGCGTCATGGACAAAGCCAGGTACGCCGCTGCTCTCGCTGCCGACCAGCAACCGGTCTGTCGCCTGATAGGTAACGTCCCGGTAATCGACCGCCCCCGATGTGGTGAGCAGCACCAGGCGTGAATTCGTTGTCTGGCGCGTTGTTTCGAAGGCAGACCAGGAAGAATGCATGTCCAGGTCGACAAGCTCAAGATAGTCCATGCCCGCCCGGCGGACTTGCTTATTACGGCTTTGTTTGCCGCCAAAGGGGAAGTTGCACGGCTCGATCACGTCCAACGGCACGTCCAGGGCAGCTCCCAGACGGATCATAGCCCCAAGATTTTGAGGGATATCTGGCTCGTATATGGCAATTCGCATTTCGGTCCTGAAGTCAGCTTCAACCACTGTATCTGCTGTTCTATATGCGTCAAACTGCCGCACGGCAACAGATGTAGGGCTAATATACGTCTTTAACAGGGACCTGAATAGCAACCTGGCACTGGACATTGGCCTCAATTAATGCAAAAAATCCGGGCATAATTCGCGGGTCCACCGGACCACGTCCGCAAGGTCGTGTCTGCCGGGCCCTGAGCTATTTGTAGTATCATAATGATTAAGGTGATCTATCGATGACGACCACAACGCCTGAAGGCGGTCACGAAGATGGTGCCACGCGCCGCGATTTTCTTTATATCGCGACGGGGGCCATGTCGGCAGTAGGTGCCGGTCTCTTTGTCTGGCCGTTGGTTGATCAGATGAACCCGTCCGCCGATGTGCTGGCGCTGGCTTCCACTGAACTGGATATTTCAACTATTGAAGTCGGTCAGGCCATCACAGTGATGTGGCGCGGCAAACCGGTTTTTGTGCGCCATCGCACCGCCGAAGAGATCGCGACAGCAATAACTGACGATAGCGCCAGTTTGCCCGACGTCGCCCTGGATGCTGATCGCGTCCAGAAAGCCGAATGGCTGATCCTGATCGGTGTTTGTACGCACCTCGGGTGTGTGCCGCTGGGTCAGAAATCAACCGAAGTCAAAGGTGAATTTGGCGGCTGGTTCTGCCCGTGCCATGGTTCGCACTACGATACTTCCGGTCGTATCCGCAAAGGCCCGGCGCCGAATAATCTCGGTGTGCCGCCTTACATCTTCCTTGACGACTCTCACATTCGGATCGGGTAAAGGGCACTGACATGAGCAATCCTGGCGTTACCAATCAGGTCATGCAGTGGGTCGAAACCCGTCTGCCGATCTTTTCGTTTATCAATCATTCCGTCGGTACCGAATATCCGACACCGCGCAACCTGAACTACTGGTGGAGCCTTGGGTCCATCGCAGGTGTGGCCCTGGTGTTGCAGATCGTCACCGGTATCGTCCTGGCCATGCATTATGTGCCACATGCGGATATGGCATTCGAATCCGTCGAACATATCATGCGTGATGTGAACTATGGCTGGATGATGCGTTATTTGCATTCAAACGGTGCCTCGCTGTTCTTTGTGGCGGTCTACATCCACATGTTCCGCGGGCTTTATTTTGGCTCCTACAAAGCACCACGTGAATTGCTGTGGTGGTTTGGTATCCTGATCTTCCTCGCCATGATGGCCACAGCCTTTATGGGTTATGTGCTGCCATGGGGCCAAATGAGCTTCTGGGGTGCAACCGTGATCACCAACATGTTCACGGCCATACCGATCGTGGGCGAAGCGGTCACGACATGGTTGTGGGGCGGATATTCCGTGGCAGGGCCGACCTTGCAGCGCTTCTTCAGCCTGCACTATCTGCTGCCATTTGTAATTTTTGCCTTGATGTTCATACATCTGTGGGCCTTGCATACCAGCAAGTCCAACAACCCATTAGGCATTGACGTCAAATCCGAAAAAGACACCTTGCCGTTCCACCCATATTTCACGACCAAGGATCTTGTGGGCTTCGGTGTGTTCTTCATCATTCTGGCTTACTGGGTATTCTTTAACCCGAACTATATGGGCCATCCGGATAACTATATTCCGGCAAATCCCCTGGTTACACCTGCCCACATTGTGCCGGAATGGTACTTCCTGCCATTCTACGCCATCCTGCGGGCCGTGCCTGACAAGCTGGGCGGCGTTGCCTTGATGCTGGGTGCTATCCTGATCCTGTTTGTGATCCCGTGGTTGGATACATCGCGTGTAAGGTCGGCGACATTCCGTCCGATCTACAGCAAGTTCTTCTGGATTTTTGTGGTGAACGGTTTGATCCTGGGTTGGGTCGGTGCCAATCCGGCTGAAGGGTCCTTTATCCTGATTGGCCGGATTGCAACGGCATACTACTTCGCCCACTTCATTCTGGTGATGCCGATCGTTGGCTGGTTTGAAAAACCCAAGCCCTTGCCGGATTCGATTGCGGCTTCTGTGCTTGGTGATGACACAGCGAAGGAGGCAAAATAATGTCTGTTCAGATTATTAAAAATGCTTCACGTATCTTTGCTGTCACTGCGGCTCTGGTATTAACAGCCACCGTTGCCGCCGCTTCCGGTGGTGGGGGTCCTGCCCTGAAGACCCAAAAATGGTCCTTCAATGGTCCCATGGGGACCTATGATCGGGCCCAGGTCCAGCGCGGCTATCAGGTTTACTCTGAAGTTTGTGCCGGTTGTCACAGTCTGAAATATGTACGTTTTGGCAATCTTTTGGATATTGGTTTTTCAGAAGCCCAGGCCAAGGCAGTCGCGGCAGAATATGAGGCTGAAGACGGCCCCGATGACGATGGTGAGATGTTCATGCGCCCTGCCCGTTTGTCGGATGCTCTACCAGCACCTTTTGCCAATGACAAGGCAGCCCGCGCCAGCAACAACGGTGCTCTGCCACCTGACTTGTCCTTGATTGCCAAGGCTCGTGTTGGCGGTGCCGATTATGTTTATACATTGCTGACAGGCTATTCGGACGCGCCTGCGGGTCACGAAGTTGCAGAAGGCATGGAATACAATGCCTGGTTCCCGGGCACCCAAATTGCCATGGCACCGCCGCTATCTGATGATGGCATTGAATATGTCGATGGCACCGCAGCCACCGCCGATCAGCAGGCCAAAGACGTTGGTGCTTTCCTGATGTGGGCTGCCGAGCCCAAACTGGAAGACCGCCATCGCACAGGTCTGAAAACGATGATCTTTTTGATCATCCTGACAATCCTGTTCTGGCTGGTCAAACGCCGGGTCTGGCGCGACGCGCACTGATTTGGACATTAAATCGGAAAAAGGGTCGCTTCGGCGGCCCTTTTTTTGTCCTTGAACGTTTTTTTAAAGCGCAGCAAATGCTAGGTTTTTGTGACTGAAATTACACACCGGAATCAGGCATGAGTGATACAGCGAAACCAGTGATCGGCATTTTGGGCGGCAGCGGCGTCTATGACATTGATGGACTGACCAATACGCACTGGGAAAAAATCGAAGGCCCTTTTGGCAAACCATCGGACGAATTGTTGTTTGGTGAACTGGATGGCGTGCAACTGGTTTTCCTGCCGCGCCATGGCCGGGGTCACAAACAATCACCCAGCAGCATTAATTATCGCGCCAACATCGATGCCATGAAGCGGGCAGGGGTCACTGATCTTGTGTCTGTCAGTGCGGTTGGCAGTTTTCGGGAAGAACTCAGCCCAGGCACTTTTGTTGTCATTGACCAGTTTATTGACCGCACCTTCGCCCGCGAAAAAAGCTTTTTTACCGAAGGCTGTGTGGCCCACGTTTCGGTGGCTCATCCGGTTTGCGCTCGCCTTGGTGATCATCTTGAGGCTGCGGCGAAAACGCTGGATATTCCTGTTTCGCGCGGGGGCACGTACCTCGCCATGGAAGGACCGCAGTTCTCTTCTTTGGCTGAATCAAATCTCTATCGGTCGTGGAACTGCGATGTCATTGGCATGACCAATATGCCGGAAGCCAAACTCGCCCGTGAAGCGGAGATTTGTTACGCCACAGTGGCCATGGTAACGGATTACGATTGTTGGCACCCGGACCACGACAATGTTGAGGTTGCTGACATCATTCGGGTTTTAACAGGCAATGCGGACAATGCCCGCTCGCTGGTCAAGGACGTGGCCCCCGTACTGGCAAATGGCCGCCCGGAGACTTGCCCACACGGCTGTGATCGGGCCCTTGAATTTGCCATGATTACCGCCCCCGAAGCCCGCGATCCTGAGGCCGTCAAACGCCTTGATGCCGTCGCCGGGCGTGTGCTCTGATTTTTTTCATCTAAACAAAAGCGATTATTCCCATGCCAATTAAAAGCAAAATTCGTACGATTCCCAATTACCCCGTCGAAGGTGTGATGTTTCGTGACATCACGACCCTGATGCTGGACCCTGTCGGGTTCCGCAAAACCATTGATGAACTGGTTCAGCCCCATGCCGGAGTCAAGATCGACAAGGTTGCCGGCATCGAAGCCCGCGGCTTTATTCTTGGTGGTGCCGTGGCTCATCAGTTGAGCGTCGGCTTTGTGCCAGTGCGTAAAAAAGGCAAGCTGCCGTGGGAGACCATCGGTCAGGAATATGATCTCGAATACGGCACGGATACGGTCGAAATCCACACAGACGCCATCAAACCGGGTGAGCAGGTTTTGCTGATAGATGATTTGATTGCGACGGGCGGGACCGCCTGTGCCTCTATCGATTTGATCCAGCAGGCAGGCGGCAAGGTCGTCGCATGTTCTTTCATTGTCGATCTGCCGGATCTGGGTGGACGGGCGAAAATTGTTGAGCGCGACATCCCGATCCTGACTTTGTGTGAATTTGAGGGCGATTGAACCTTTATTTCGATTCGGGCGGAGAACTGAGACATGAAAGTTGATGGCAAATCCTGGCGCACGATCTGGCCGATTGATGATGGCGCGGTCATTGAGATTATCGATCAAACCCTGCTGCCGCACGAATTCAAGGTTGTTCAGTTAAAGACCCTTGAGGATGCCGCTGTCGCCATATCGGACATGTTGGTGCGTGGTGCACCCCTGATCGGGGCCACAGCGGCCTATGGTGTGGTGCTGGCCATGGCGCAGGGGGCCAGTGATGCGGAATTTGATGCGGCCTACGATACTTTACTGGCGACACGACCAACGGCCATCAATCTGAAATGGGCCCTGGATGAAGCGCGCAAAGTTTTGATGCCGCTAGAGGTGTCGATGCGCCACGGTGCCGCCCTGAAACTGGCGGCGGATATTTGTGACGAAGATGCAGACAATTGTCACAGTATCGGCAAGCACGGTGCGAAGATCATAGCCGGTATCTATGAAGCCAAGGGCAAACAGGGGCCGGTCAATGTGCTGACCCACTGTAATGCAGGCTGGCTGGCGACCGTTGATTGGGGTACGGCCCTGGCACCGGTTTATGTCGCTCATGAAGCCGGGATTCCGGTGCATGTCTGGGTGGACGAGACCCGACCACGTAACCAGGGCGCATCGCTCTCTGCCTGGGAACTGGGCCAGCATGGTGTGCCGCATACCCTGATTGTGGATAATGTGGGTGGGCATCTGATGCAACATGGCATGGTTGACCTTTGCATTACCGGCACCGACCGCACAGCAGGCAATGGCGATGTCTGCAACAAGATCGGCACCTATCTGAAAGCCCTGGCGGCGCACGACAATGGCATTCCCTTTTATGTGGGTTTGCCTTATTCCACCATCGACTGGACCATCAAGGATGGCGTGCGGGACATCCCCATCGAACAGCGCGATGCGACCGAGGTTACGGAAATGCGGGGACGCACGGCGACTGGCAACATGGAAACTGTTTCAATCGTGGCCGAAGGAACCCCGGCGGCTAATTATGCCTTTGATGTGACACCAGCGCGCCTGGTCACAGGCCTGATTACTGAACGCGGTGTGGCCGAGGCATCGACGGAAGGTCTGTTGGGCCTTTATCCAGAACGCAGATAAAGGATACTTTTCGTTTCGTCATACTGCGAAGGCCAGTATCCATAGGGCGTTTCGATTGAGCTTGAGCATTCAAACATTACTTGAGGAACCCCAACTATGAAATCTCTCTGGCGTGAGGCCGAAGCCAAAAAAATGGTGGGAGCTTACGCCCGCCAGGGTGTGAACAAAGACCTCGCACTACGGGTTTACACAACGCGACTGCTAGGCGGTGATCCCCGTTTGGTCTTGCATGGCGGCGGCAATACATCTGTCAAAACTCGCATGAAAGACGTCAGCGGCAAGACCATCGATGTTCTCTGCGTCAAAGGCAGTGGCTGGGATATGGGGGCTATTGAACCACGTGGCCTGCCAGCCTTACGTATTGATGCACTACAGGCCCTGCGCCCTCTCAAAGCCTTGTCAGATGAAGATATGGTCGACGCCCAGCGCGGTGCCTTGCTGGATTCGACTTCGCCCAATCCGTCGGTGGAAACTCTGCTGCATACCTTTCTGCCGCATAAGTTCATCGACCATACCCACTCAACGGCGGTGCTGGCGGTTACGGATCAGCCGGACGGCGACAAAATCGCTGCAGATATTTACGGTGATCGCGCGGCCCTGGTGCCCTATGTCATGCCGGGCTTCGACCTTGCCATCAAGGCTGCCGAAGTCTACGAGGCCAATCGAGACGTTGAAGGCTTGATCTTGCTGAAGCACGGGATCTTCAGCTTTGGTGAAACAGCCCGTGAAGCCTATGAACGTATGATCAGCCTGGTGACCGTGGCGGAGGATCGTCTGAAAACGGGCCGCAAAAAGGTATTTGTATCCGCGGCTCTGCCCAAAAAGATTGCATCCGTTGCTGATGTTGCCCCGATCCTGCGTGGCTTGATCGCGGATAATGATGGCGCCTCAGAACCCAAACGCATGGTGCTGGATTTCCGTACCAACAAGGCCATCCGTACCTATGTGAATGGCAAGGAGGCGGCCCGTTACAGCCAGATCGGAGTTGTCACGCCTGATCACAATATCCGCACCAAAAACTGGCCCTTGCTGGTGGCCGCTCCCGACGCGGGCGATGTTCCAGATTTCATCAAATCCACCAAAAAGGCTTGCGATAAATTCGCCGCAACCAGCCACAAATATTTTGCCCGCCACAATGGCAAACGAGATGCGGTCAAGGTTGAACTGGATACCACGCCGCGTGTCATTCTGGTGCCGGGGCTGGGGCTGTTTGGTGTGGGTAAGTCTGCCTCAGATGCAGCGGTTGCTGCGGATATTGCGGAAAATACGGTGAATGTAATCACTGATGCCGAGGCCATCGGCACCTTCCGGCCCATCCCGGAAACGGACATGTTTGATATTGAATATTGGTCACTGGAACAGGCCAAGCTTTCGAAAGGGGCTGAAGCCCCCCTGGCTCGACGGGTGGCCATCGTGACCGGCGGGGCCGGGGGCATCGGCGAAGCTACAGCCCGCATGTTTGCCGCCCAGGGTGCTGCGGTTGTCGTACTGGACCGGGATGCCAAAGCGGTCGCGCGTGTGGCTGATGATATTGCTGGTGCGGCTATGGGCATCGCCTGTGACGTGACGGACGCGCGGGCTGTGCGCCGGGCTTTTGATCATATCTGCAAAACTTATGGCGGTGTTGATATCGTTGTCTCCAATGCCGGGGCGGCCTGGCAGGGCCGCATTGGTGAGGTTTCAGACAAAGTCCTGCGTCAGAGTTTCGAGCTTAATTTCTTTGCCCATCAAACGATTGCGCAAAATGCGGTGCGGGTGATGCAGGCCCAGGGCACGGGCGGAGCCCTGTTGTTTAATACCTCCAAACAGGCGGTTAATCCCGGCCAAGATTTTGGCCCTTATGGTTTGCCCAAGGCGGCGACCCTGTTCCTGATGAAACAGTACGCCCTGGAATATGGTGTTGATGGAATCACCTCGAATGCTGTTAATGCCGACCGGGTGAATACAGGTATTTTTGCCGGTGGCATGTTGGAAGACCGGGCCAAGGCACGCGGCCTGACGGTGAAAGAGTATCTTGGTGATGGAAATTTACTCAAGCGTGAAGTCACTGTTGATGACGTGGCAAAAGCCTTTCTGGATTTGGCCCTTGGTCGTAAAACCACGGCGGCCGTCCTAACGGTGGATGGTGGAAATATCGCCGCTAGTTTGAGGTAAAGCTCCATTTAATCGCATAGCCAGCCCGCTTCGCCTATCCAGAATTCCCTGCGATGATCGGTCACAGGTGACGGGCTTTACAGGTTCACGCTAGAAGGCGAAAATACGTTATGGCAAATTCAATTACAGGAATCGATCATGGCCTTGTCGGGGTACGTGATCTGGACGCGGCGCGCGATATCTGGGCGCGCCTTGGTTTCACGCTGACGCCCTTTGGCCGCCATAAAGGCTGGGGCACGGCCAATTATTGCATCATGTTTGAAGATGACTATCTCGAACTGATCGGCCTGGTGGATACCTCCCAACCCAGCGTCAGTTTGGAAGCCGCCCTGAAGAAGAAGGAAGGTTTGTTTGGCGTCGCCCTGTCCAGTGATGATGCCCGTGCCGCCCAAACATCCTTGACCGAAGCTGGCCTTGCCCCCGACGATATCAGCGACCTGTCGCGGGACGTGGAAATGCCGGGCGGAGGTGACCTCGTCAATGCCCGTTTCCGTTTGGTGAAACTGCCGCAAGCCTCAACACCCGATATGAATATGTTCGTCTGCCAGCACCTGGACCCGGCTGTGGTCTGGCGCCCGGAATGGCAACTGCATGCCAATGGCGCGCGCGGCATTACCTCGATCACCGTGATTGTCGACAACCCGGAACCCTTGTTAACGCCTTATGAGAAACTGTTTGGTGCAGGCAGCTGTTCACCGACAGATGATTCTCTCGCCGCCTTTACCGGTTCCGCCAGTTTGATCTTTGTCACCCGCGATGATGCAAAATTGATCTATCCTGATGTCAGCCTTGATGAGACGATTGAAGCACCGTATATCGTGGGTGTTTCCCTGAACGTCGACACACCGGATACGGCTGCAGATTTCCTGACCACGGCTGGCATTCCTTATGCGCATTCAGACAACGGCACGGTGCGTGTCGCGCCGGAATATGCCAACGGCGTCGTTATTGAATTCGCCCGCCCACCCGCCGGTCTTTAAATGGTGCCAGCCACCATTTAACCTGCCAGATGTTCCGTGAATAATGGCAAAGTGCGGGTCAGAGCCTTGTCTGAGGAAAACTTGTCAAAGGAAGCGCGGGCGTCACAGCTGAAACCATGTTGGGCGTCGGGATAGGTGAAAACTTCGACAGCGGCGTGCTTGCCAGCGATCTGCAAGACATCTGTTAACGGGATGCCTGTGTCCTTTTCGCCAAAATGCAACATGGTCGGGCATTTGGGTGCCTCTTCGATGAACTGAATAATCTTGCCACCATAATAGCCAACGGCGGCGGCCACATTGTTGACGCGGCAGGCGGCCAGCCAGGCGATGCTACCGCCCCAGCAATATCCGACAACGCCAACAGGGCCTGCGTCTTTCAGATGGTCCACGGTCGCCTGAATATCGGCCAGGGCGTCGTCCCATTCGATGGCGTTCATGATGGCGATGCCAGCCTCCATGCCCTCCTGGTCATAGCCTTTTTCGAAGTTACGCTCGATGCGGTCAAACATGGCAGGGGCCACGGCGTGAAAGCCACGCGTGGCAAACTGGTCACAGACGTCGCGGATATGTTCGTTAACGCCAAAGATTTCCTGGACGACAACCAGGCGTCCTTTGATCTCACCTGTGGGAATGGATTCGTAAGCGGCAAATTCGTGGCCATCGGCCGCGGTCAAAGAAATGGTTGAGGTGCTCATGTGAAATCCCCCCTGGGAGTCAGATGTTGAATTATGGCCTCAAGATTATTGATTGATGTCACAACAAGCAAGGTAAGGCCTTGTTTCGTTAGATTAAGTGTGATCAGACAGGACGCTTGAGGAAGAAGCCCATGCTTTTTGTTGTCATGACAACCTGGTCGTCCTGGTTAATCACAGAATAGTCGGAGCGCACAATACCGCGGTCCGGTTTGCTTTCACTGCCGCGGACCTCTGTCACACAAGAACGAACCCGCAGTGTATCACCTGGCCGCACCGGCATTTTCCAGCGAATTTCATCGACGCCGCCTGAGCCCAGGCTACCTTCATCATCGATCAGGAATTCATCACACAACATGCGCATCAGCATGGCGCATGTGTGCCAGCCACTGGCGATCAAACCACCGAACATGGTGTCCTTTGCGGCTGCTTCGTCGATGTGAAAAGGTTGCGGATCAAATTCCTTTGCAAAGCGAATGACTTCTTCGCGGCTGACAGTTTTGCTGCCAAATTCGCGTTCCATGCCGACGGTGTATTCTTCAAGATACATTGTGGAAGGCCTTTTTATGTTTGATGGCCAAGCCGCCCGCTCCACCTCCCGACCACCCACAGGATAATTGCATTGGGTGGTCGGGAGGGGGTGCGGGCGGTCCGGAAGTCAAATTTCTATATGTCTAAACATTAAACCGGAAGTGGTAAACGTCGCCATCACAGGTGACATATTCCTTGCCTTCGGCGCGCATTTTGCCGTTGTCCTTGGCTCCCAGTTCGCCGCCGCCATTGATGAAATCATCATAGGCGATGGTTTCGGCGCGAATGAAACCGCGCTCAAAATCGGTGTGAATGACACCGGCACTCTGGGGCGCCTTGGCGCCGCGACGCACGGTCCAGGCCCGTGCTTCTTTCGGCCCCACGGTGAAAAAGGTAATCAAATCAAGAAGTTCGTATCCCGCACGAATGATGCGGGCCAGGCCCGTTTCCGAAAGACCCAGGGTTTCCAGAAACTCGGTGCGCTCTTCGGCATCCAGTTGCGAGACCTCGGCTTCGATGGCCGCTGAGATCACAACGCTGGAGGCTTCTTCTGCAGTGGCCATTTCGGCCACTCGCGCAGACTGGCTGTTGCCCTCACCGGCAGCGTCTTCTTCGACGTTGCAGACATAAAGAACAGGCTTGGCCGTCAGCAATTGCAGACCATCAAAAATCTTTTGTTCTTCCTTGTCAATATCGACCGTGCGGGCGGCCTGGCCATCCTGCAAAACCACCAGGACCTTTTGTAAAACATTGTGTAAGGCTTTGGCTTCCTTGTCGCCGGACGGGGCCCGTTTGGCAGCGGCATCCGCACGTTTTTCAACGCTTTCCAGATCAGCCAACAACAGTTCTGTGTTGACTGTTTCAGCATCGGCGACGGGATCGATTTTGCCGTCAACGTGGGTAATGTTGTCGTCTTCAAAGCAGCGCAACACATGCACAATGGCATCGACTTCGCGGATTTTGGCGAGGAACTGATTGCCCAGACCTTCGCCTTTACTGGCCCCGCGAACGAGGCCCGCGATGTCGGCAAATTCAAGTTGCGTCGGCAACAAGGTTGCGGACCCGGCCAGGGCGGCCAGCTTTTCGATACGCTCGTCCGGCACGGCCACGCGACCTACATTGGGCTCGATTGTGCAAAAGGGGTAGTTGGCCGCTTCCGCCGACATGGTTTCTGTCAGGGCGTTAAACAGGGTCGACTTGCCCACATTGGGCAGTCCGACAATTCCGCAGGTAAATCCCATTGCTCTACAATCATTTCTATCAGGACGCCGCGCCGTCGGGCGTCGTCTTATGGTTATTTGGCACTTCTGTCAGGAAGGCGCGCCGTCGGGCGCCGACTTGTGGTTATTGGGTTTCAGCATCCGGGCCACATCATTCATAAATCCCGCATCGTCGCCGTCCGCCAGTTTGGGGGCGGCATCAGATATGGCTGGAATAAGGTCATCAATCCAGGCCTGATCGGCTTTGGCAAAGTCATGCAGGACATAGCCCGAGACCTTGTTTTTATCACCGGGATGACCGATGCCGATGCGCACCCGGCGATATTCCTGGCCGATATGCTGGGTAATACTTTTGATGCCATTATTGCCGGCACTGCCGCCGCCTGCCTTGACCTTCATCTTGCCAGGTTCAAGCGCCAGTTCGTCGTGCAGCACCACAACATCTTCAAGACCAAGCTTGTAGAAGCGCATGGCGTCACCAACCGACTGGCCGGACAAGTTCATAAAAGTCGCAGGTTTAAGGGCCAGGACCTTTTGCGATCCCAGTCTGCCTTCCGACACTACACCCTGAAAACGAGATTTCCAGGGGCCAAAGGAATGGCGGTGAACGATTTCGTCCACCGCCACATACCCAATGTTATGCCGGTTATGCTCGTACTTTTGTCCAGGATTCCCCAGACCAACCAGCAGGAGCATGATTCAAGGCTATTCTTCTGCGTCGCCTTCGGCTTCACCGTCGGCTTCACCTTCGCCGTCTTCACCTTCAGCACCATCTTCATCTTCAACAATCTCTTTCTCGACAACCGGCGATGCGATTGTAGCGATTGTGAAGTTACGATCGATGGTGGCCGTGATGTCGCTGGGCAAAGTGATGTCTTCGATGTGGATCGAATCACCAACGTCCCATTTTTCCATGTCGACAACGATAGCCTCTGGAATAGAATCCGGGGGCACCATGAATTCGATTTCGTGGCGCACAATGTTCAGAATGCCACCGCGTTTCAAACCAACAGATTCTTCTTCATTGGTGAAAGACACCGGAATGTTGATGCGGATCTTGACGCCTTTGGACAAACGCAGGAAGTCAGCATGCATGGGCAAGTCTGTGACCGGGTGCAGTTGCAAATCACGTGGCAAAACACGTTCTGCCTTGCCGTCGATGACAACTTCGAACAGGCGACTGAAGAAGCCACCCTTGTTGTATTCCTTGGCAACGTGACGCACGTCCATGGTCAACATGGTTACGTCTTTTTTTGCACCGTAAATCACGGCGGGAATCCTGCCTTCGCGACGCATAGCCCGAGCGGCCCCCTTGCCGCCTCGTTCTCTCGCCTCGGCGGGAAGTTGAATAACTTCAGCCATCTTAAATTCTCCTCAAAATTCCATTACCCAGACATCTGGTCGCTGATCCAGAGATCAGCCACGAAACAGTTTGCGGTGCGGCCTCCAAGGGTGCCGCCAACCAGGTTCCTGTTCCTGTAATGCTCAAAAACCCGGCCAGGTGGCCAGGCAGCTTAATCAGTCACGTCCAATCAGAAATCAATAAAGATCGCAGATCAATCAAACAGACTGGAAACCGACCGTTCCTCACTGATGCGTTTCATGGCATCGGCCAGCAACGGTGCAATTGTAATTTGCCGGATATTGTGTGAAACCCTGACAGCTTCGGTCGCCAGAATGCTGTCAGTTGTGACCAGCTTGTCCAGCGAAGAAGCCGCGACCCGAGCCACAGCACCCCCCGACAGCACCCCGTGGGTGATATAGGCGGACACCGATTTGGCACCCTGTTCCATCAGGGCGTCGGCGGCGTTACACAATGTTCCGGCGCTGTCGACAATGTCATCAACAATGATGCAATCCCGATCAGTTACATCTCCAATGACATTCATGACTTCGGAGACACCAGCGCGTTCGCGCCGCTTATCAATGATTGCGAGGTCCGCGTCAACCCTTTTTGCCTGGGAACGTGCCCGCACAACACCGCCCACATCGGGTGATACGAAGGTCAAATCGCCCGTATTGAAGTTCTTTTCGATATCGATGCCAAAAACAGGACCGGCAAACAGGTTATCTGTGGGGATATCAAAGAAGCCCTGGATCTGGCCCGCATGCAGGTCCATGGTCAAAACCCGGTCGGCGCCCGCAGTTGCGATCATATTGGCCACCAGCTTGGCGGAAATGGGTGTTCTGGGACCGGGTTTGCGGTCCTGGCGGGCATAACCGAAGTATGGCACCACGCAGGTAATCCGGCGGGCTGAGGCGCGACGCAGGGCGTCAATGCAGACCAGCAGCTCCATCAGGTTGTCATTGGCCGGGTAGGATGTCGGCTGAATGATGAAAACGTCTTCACCACGCACATTTTCCTGAATTTCGACAAACACCTCCATATCGGAAAAGCGTCGAACACTGGCTTTTGTGAGGGGAATATTGAGACAGGCGGCAATAGCTTCGGCGAGTGGCCGATTACTGTTTCCGGCAAGCACTTTCATGCTGAATTCCTCGTTGCCCGCGAGGACTGCGGCTAGGCATCCCGGGCGGGTCTGTACACGGGCCTGCAACAATGACCCAAACCATCAATTTCGCGGCGGAATTTAGCAGGCGGATGGCAGCCTGTAAACGAAGAACCGGCGCTGAATCCTGATTCCAACAAATGAATCTCGATTCATTGCTCATCTGCTCAATATTTGGTCAAAAAAAGCAGGTCGACAGCAGGCCGAACAGTAACAAGGCGATCATAAAAACAGCATAATGCATGATCAGGCCCTCATATTCAGGCGTTGAAAGCTGCCTTGCGGAATTGTTTTGGGGTTTGGCAGAAGCGGGCCTTGAAGGCCCGGCCAAAATGGCTTTGATCTGCAAAACCGAGGGCGTAGGCGACTTCGGCAATGCTTTGGTGGGCGTTGTGGCTATCGGCAAGGACGCCGCGCGCCGTATCCAGACGCTCAGCCAGCAGCCAGCGGCCAAATGTTTCGCCGTTGCGGGCGAAAGCCTGATGCAGCAGTCGCACGGAAACGCCAACTTTATCCGCCGTTCGTGCCGGTGTATGGCCGGCATTGCCCAAATCCCGACGCACAGCCGCCTTGATGGTTGTCAGCAGCTTTTGCCCCCAATGATCTGCCTGTTTCAGGGTCAGGCCCCGACGTCGATTGACGGCATGGTGAAAGATACCCGCCAATTGTTTTGTCATCAGGTCTGCAAACATATGATCTTCAACATCGCCCTGATCGCGCATCAGACTGCCATAGCTCTTCAGCAGTCGGGCCTCAGGCAGATTGCGGTTGATGAACAAGCCGGCCAGGTCGTCTTGTGCGGCAGGCGGAAGCTGCCCGATAACACTATCGGAAATCGTCAGGGACATCTGGCTGAAACGATCATTAAAGGTCATCTCAAAGGGGCGGGTGGCATCCAGCAGCACCATATCGCTTGGCACCAGGACACTTTCACGACCGCCCTGGGCCGTCAGGCCGCTGCCTTCCAACTGAATATTGAGGAAATAACAGGGATTGTTGGCGCGGGAAATCTCACGCCGTGAACGCACTACTTTCTGGGCGCTGGCCGCAATTTGTGCAATGCCGAAATCACCAACCCGGGAAGCTTCAACTTCGCCATAAAAGCGGCTTTGATGCAGGGGGCGGGGGTCCAGCTCGACAAACGTCTCGCAGACCACCTCACGCCAATAGTCAAAGCGCTCACTTTCCCGGACTGCGCCTGTGGTCCAGCTTTGCGTTCCTTCACTCTTCATGGCGGTATTCTGGCGTTGAAGGCGGGCCAGCGTCAACGCCTGCAAACCGTCATGCACCCTCAGTCGAAAAATATGCAGGCTGGTGCAAGACCGGCCTTTGACCTCTGGCCACACTTCCCACACAGATTTTTTAATATGGGGAAGACCAGATGTCTCAAAATACCATTTCAACCCGCTTTTCAGATGCCTATGGCGTCAAACATCCTTTTGCCTGTGCTGGCATGGCTTTTGTCGGCATGACACCAGACCTCTGTATTGCTGTCTGCAAAGCGGGTGGTATCGGTGCCCTGGGCGTTGGCCTGATGCCGCCGGATGTGTTGCGCATGATGATCCAGGGCATCAAACAAGCCGTGGACGGTCCCTTTAACATCAATTTCATCACCATATTCACTGATCCTGCCTATATCGATGTTTGTGTTGAGGAGCAGGTGCCGATTGTGTCCTTTCACTGGGGCAATCCACCGGCAGAAATGTTGGCCAAGCTGAAAGCCGCCGGGATCAAGATTTGGGAGCAGGTTGGTTCGGTTGAGGCCGCCAAAACAGCCGTGGCCAGTGGTGTTGACGTTGTCATCGCCCAGGGCAGTGAAGCTGGTGGCCATAATTATGGCTCCATGCCCTTGTTCACCTTGCTACCGGAAGTCATTGACGCGGCAGGAGGTGCCATGGTGTTGGCCTCGGGCGGTATCGCCGATGGGCGTGCTGTTGCCGGTGCCTTGGGCCTGGGGGCCGATGGTGTCTGGGTGGGCACCCGCCTTGTGGCCAGTGTCGAAGCCTTTGCCCATGATGATTACAAAGCCAGACTGGTGGCGGCGACAGGCACGGATACGACCCTCAGCGGGATTTTTGGCAAGGCCATGCCGGGCTTTAACCCCATGCGGGTGCTGCGCAACAAAGTCGTTGCTGAATATGAAGGCCGTGAAGGGGACGCGCCCGAGGATACATCAGGTGAACCTGTTGTCGGTCATACCAATCTGGGCGGCGAGGAAATGGACCTGCAACGCTTCACCAACTTTGCACCCATGCCGCCGACTACCGGTGACTTTGATGAAATGCCCCTGCTAAGTGGTCAAGGTGTGGGCCAGATCAAGGCCGTGGAGCCAGCGGCGCAAATCGTCGAACGCATGATGGCAGATGCGGCTGGTATTGTGAGTGGTTTAAAGGTGACTGGATGACAAGCCGGGACAAGCTGAACTGTCTGACCAGTACCCTGCCGGCTGATCAGACAGGGTCTGCCAGTCCATCGGGCGATCAAATCCTTCAAGGCATGACTTTTGTTGCCAAGGATAACATCGAGACCGCCGATCTGCCCACGACAGGTGGCTGTCCTTTCCTGAAGGACTATCAGCCAACGCAGGATGCTGAGGTTGTCAAAAGGTTACGTAAGGCCGGGGCGACGTTGCTGGGCAAGGCCAATATGCACGAGCTGGGTTTTGGTGTGACCAGCAACAATGGCGGCTTTGGTCCAGTGCGCAATCCGCACAATTTGGGCCACACACCAGGCGGTAGCAGTGGGGGGACAGCTGCTGCTGTGGCTGGCGGGATTGTGCCCTTTGGTCTGGCCACCGATACCGGCGGTTCGGCCCGCATTCCGGCGGCCTTTTGTGGTGTTTATGGCTTCCGGCCGAGCGTGGGTCGTTATCCCCATACGGGTGTCCTGCCCCTGTCGCCGACCCGCGACACGATTGGCATTATGGCGCGTTGTGTTGCCGATATCCAGGTCGTTGACCAGGTGATAACTGCTGGCAAAGATCATGGCCAAAGCATGAACGCAGACAATCTGAAGATCGGTGTCCCCCGCGCTTTCTTTTATGAAAACCTGTCGCCGGGTGTTTCTGAAGCGGCGCAAAAGGCACTGGCAACAATCCGGTCCGCGGGGGTCACCTTGATCGACTGCGAGGTCGACCGGGTTGGCGAACTGGATGAAGCTGCCGGATTTCCCATTGCCCTGTTTGAAGCCCGGCGGGAATGGACAAACTTTCTGGCCGACAAGGGGCTGGGATCGCTCGATGATTTGCGGGCTGGTCTGGCTTCGCCTGACGTCGCGGACATTTTCACGGCCATGATCGACGAGGCCCCGATCCCGGAAGCGGTTTACCTGGATGCCCTGAACAATCTGCGACCGCAATTGCAGACGTCGTTTCAACAGACTTTTGCAGGCCACGGTCTGGACGCGATTGTTTTCCCGACCGTGGTAATGACAGCCCCGCCCCTTTGGGAAGATGTGACCATGATGCACAATGGTGAAACTGTGCCCGTTTTCTCCACCATTTCGCGCAATACCAGCCCCGGCAGTGTCGCCGGCATTCCCGGATTGACGGTGCCTGTCGGCCAAGATGGTGCTGGCTTGCCTGTGGGGCTTGAGATTGACGGCCCCGCCGGTTCAGACGAACGATTGCTGGAAGTCGGGCGGGTATTATCGGAATTATTCCAGCCCGTCGTGCCGCCGGTATCGCCCTAATTCAGAGCCGGGGCGAGGGCGATGGCGGAGATCTGGCGGCCATAGTCTGGTTCACCACGATGTGTAGCGCGGCGATAACTGAAGAAGCGGGCTTCGTCGGCACCCGTATCCAGACCCAGGCTTTCGACCTGGCCGACACCGGCCTCAGCCAGGCGCATGTGGACATAGTCACTTAAGTTAAACAGAAAATGATCCGCGCGGGCGGCGGGGATGAAAAATTCTTGATTGGCCGCGTCTTCGTCCAGGAAATATTGCGGAAATTCCGGGCCGACCTCATAAGATTCCTGAGAAATACAAGGGCCAACGACGGCGCTGATTTTACTGCGCCTGGCGCCCAGGTCCATCATGGCTTCGATGACCATATCGGTTACACCATCCAGGGCACCACGCCAGCCCGCATGGGCCGCACCAATCACACCTGTTTCTGGTTCAGCAAATAAAACCGGGGCGCAATCCGCTGTCAAAATGCCCAGGGCCACACCAGGGGTGGTGGTCACCATGCCATCGGCTTGCGGGCGCTGGTCATCGGGATAGCCGCCCTGGATCAACATCACATCGCTGCCATGCACCTGGTAAAGCGAGCAAAGGTCTTCGCCTGCCACGCCCAGGTTTGCAGCAACAATATTGCGGTTCTCGAACACATGATCAGGATCATCGTTCGAGCCCGGACCACAATTTAGTCCCTTATATATGCCTGTCGATACGCCGCCCTCGCGGGTGAAAAAACCGTGCCGGATGCCCGGCAGTTTTTCCAGATTGTTGGCGCAGATGATCATGTGATGTCCTCAAAACCGGCCAGGGCGTCTAAGTCGGGGTGGCTGATGGCCAACACTTTGAACAGGGTGCCCATCTGGTCTGGCGCGGTCAATCTTTGATGTGCCGCGTCTATTTCTGACACCACGTCAGTCGGGGCCTGGCTTTTCAGCATCGCGGCCCGCTGGTCCAGTCCCAGCGCCGTTAAAAACAGGCCCTGTTCAATTATCTTGTGAACACTGGCACCAGCCTCCATTGCACTTCGGGCCAGCATGGAAAAATCCACATGGGCCGTGATGTCAGCGTTGCCAGGTTGTTCCAACACAGGATGAGGCGCATGCCCCAGCAAGGCTTGCAGACTGTCGCCGGTCTGGCTTTGCCCATAGCCGTAATCGATGAACAGGCCAGCGCCTCCCTGGACCGCAAGGCGGGCACCAATGGTATGGGCAAGACGCAATCCAGCCGGACACATTTCGGCGATGCTGTCGTCCGGGTTGTAATCAAGATCAATGCTTAGCAGCGATGCCGCAGGCGAGGGGCCTGGACTGGCGACAAAGCGAAATTTACTGCCGTCTTCCGGATCCAGATCAATCAGCCGCTCCAGCCACGTCACGTCTTCTTTATCGGAAATCTGGCTTTTGATGAACTGGCGAATGGGCAACGCGTCAAACAATTCATTGGCCAGTACAAGCGCCGGGCCTGGTGGCACATCTTCGAAGTTGTCATGCCAATTTACCTGATAACCACTCAGGGTCTCTTTTTGTTTTTCGCGCAACACGGGGCTGGTTTCCACCAGGTGAATGTCGACCGCATCCACAAAAGCAGGCAGGGCCTTTGCTGCACGCATGGCATCGGCCATCAAGGTCCCGCGTCCCGGCCCCAATTCAATCAGGCGTACGGGATTGGGTGAGCCCATCTGCATCCAGGTTTGGGCGCACCACAGCCCCAGCAACTCACCAAACATCTGGCTGACTTCCGGCGCTGTTATAAAGTCACCGTCGGTGCCAAAGGGATCGCGGGTGATGTAATAGCCGTGTTCCGGATGGCCGAGGCAATCGGCCATCCAGCGTTCAACTGTGACCGGGCCTGTGGCGCGGATCAGGTCGGCAAAATGTTTGGCCAGGGCCTGGCTATGGATGTCAGCGGACATGGTTGTCAGGCCTTCTTTGCGGCCCTGAGGACCAGATAGGCCCCCAGCAGGACCAGCGGCAGGGATAGCATTTGTCCCATGGTCGCCCCGGCAAACAAAAAGCCCAGATGGGCATCGGGCTCGCGGAAGAACTCCACCGCAAATCGGGCCAGACCATAACCGCCGATGAAGATACCAGTCAAAAACCCGGGCTGCATTGCCTTGTCGGTTTTGTTGCGTAAATACCACAGAATCAGGAACAGCAGCGCGCCTTCCAACAGGGATTCGTAAATCTGGCTGGGGTGGCGCGGTGCTGGCCCGCCATGGGGAAAGGCCATGGCCCAGGCCACATCACTGGTCCGGCCCCATAATTCGCCATTGATGAAGTTGGCGAGGCGGCCAAAAAACAGGCCAATGGGGGCGGCCATGGAAATCAGGTCGGTAACGCCCAAAAAACTGAGTTTATATTTGCGGCTGAAGAGCAGCATGGCGGCGGTGACGCCCAACAAGCCGCCGTGGAAAGACATGCCGCCCTGCCAGACAGCCAGAATTTCGCCGGGATTATCCAGATAAAAGCCCGGTCGGTAAAACAGCACATACCCAAGGCGTCCACCCAATACAACACCAATAGTGGCCCAGACCAGGAAGTCATCAACCTGGACTTCCGACATGGCGGCCTTGTCGCCATCACGCCGCACCAGGCGCACAATATATTTCCAGCCCAGCATCAACCCGGCGATATAAGCCAGAGCGTACCAGCGAATGGCCAGCGGCCCGATCTGGAAAATGATCGGATCAATTTGTGGGAATTGCAGGGCAGCGAGCAGACTCAACAGCATGAAAGACCTTTATGAATGCGGTGTGGTTGTGCACCCGTCACGAATGTATAAGTCGAATATATAGGATGTGCACACATGCGCCGCAAGCGGCCTTGCCCAGCCTGCCTTTGACGCCCATATTAGCGCTTACAGATAATAACGACTTCAGGAGCCTGACATGCAAACCGATAATCGCCTGCTGGATGACCTCGCCCGCGTCGCCACCGGTGCCCTTGGCACCTTGCAAGGCGTGCGCGGCGAAGTCGAAAACCGCCTGCGCGACCAGTTCGAACGCGTCCTGGCCAACATGGACATGGTCACCCGCGAAGAATTCGACGCCGTCAAAGCCATGGCCGCTACCGCTCGTACAGAAAACGAAGCCCTGCGCGCCCGCCTGGATGCTATGGAAGCCGCAATGACGAAGAAGCCATCAAAAGCCAAGGCGAAAGCCGCCGATAAAACAGACTGATTTGAAGGCTAAATCAGGCGGGCTACTGTTTTTACGAATTATATACGTTTTATGGGTAGCAAAAGCCACAAAATACGTGTAATGTGCAAAAAGATGTGATGGAGTTAGGTGTCAGAGGGGCATGAAAAGGTTTTTAAATCGTCCCTCATCGAACAAAAATACAGAAACATTCAGAATTCCCGGCCTGGTCCCTGCATAGTATCAGGTATGGAACTTTTGCAATCGAAGATACCTTATATGACGCCCGACTGGACTTTGGTCAGGGGCGCGAATTATGTCGTCAAACTGGCTGCCTTTATCCTTGTGCCTGGCTTGCATCAGGTGTCGATTGGCCGTCGAGTTTTCGGAGTGTCGCTGTTTGTGTTTTATCTGGTCGTAAGGTTTGCGCTTCGAAATGAGCCAGTCGAATGGGATAATCGGAACTTTTTGCCCGCTGTATTGTTCGATAGATTTGTGCAGATCGCTGAATATACCACCTGGTTCCTGTTGGCGCTGGATTGGAAAAACCTGGATCGTCGGTCCCTGAAGCCTTTGCTGTTTTTTGCTTTGCCTTGCGCCATCGCGATTTTCATCACACTGAACCAGGATCGGCATGTTCTTTTTATGCACGTCGAAACAAAAAATGTCGTTTGCCCGGCATTTTGCAAACATGATATTATTGAATGGGACCACAATGTATCTAAGACAGAGAAGATTTCCAAAGGCGATTATGTGGTCATTGAAGACGGTTATAAGCCCTACGTAACAACCAGGGTTTTGGTGGACCCGGTTGTTCAGGCTTGTGCCGAAGACGACCGCACCGAATTGCGATTGCCAATAAATAACATGTTTTGTCATCGATATCTTACCCCTCAAGGCAGGGGCTTATCGGGCGGCATTGCATCAACTGTTTCTCGTACGGGGCGTATTTACATTTACTATTATGAATACCTTGTTGCGGGCCGCGTTGGGCATACGGTATTTTTCCCATGGAACCACGCTCTTCCCCGGAAAATATCCATGGTCAGCAAGTATGATGTCATAGGCGTGCGACCCAGGAAGGTCGGCAATATTCGCGAATATTTCATTTTCACAAATGACTTGAGCGATCTTTTTGGGCGGGGACTTCTGATTATCTACAAGTGGACTGGCATCAATTTATTTGGCTTGTCAAAGTGATCAATGGTGAAATCTCGAATGTATCGGGAAATGGTTGAACTGAAAGGAGGCTCCAATGATCGGTAATTAGAATTTACGGACTAATCACAGCAATTGAATAAATACTCCAAGGCCGCACTACGCGGCCTTTTTTTATGGAAAGATCAAGACAATGAATGGGTTTTCATCCAATCAACAGAGCCAATATTTTGGCGAAAGCAAGGCAGAACTAATTGCACGACGCAAAGAAAAGGAAAAAAGAAGAGATGATCTTAAATGGGCAAAATTACCGCTGACGACCAAGTTAGGCGGCCTGCTGAAAGATAAAGAGGCAGCCCATAATTCGGGGGATATTGCCGAAAGAGACAGGCTAGATGGTGAAATTAATGCCCTCGAAATTGAAATCAAGCCTTATACAGATGCGATCAAAATACTGAACCAGGAGATAAAAGACATTAATATGATACTCAGGAACCCTGAACAAATTTCGACCGACCGGCTGACCCGCACGAAGTATGTTTCGCGCGGGTTTTTTTGTTCATTGAAGGAAAACAGAGGAAAACCGGTGCCTGGCATTCTTCGTGCCTGGCTCCGCTTTTGCGGTCGGTGTTGGTAAAGCCCGCGAACAATGGGCGGTTTCTGTTGTGGCCATCAAATTATCGACCACGCTGGTGCCTGAAAAATCCGCCAAATGCGGAGCCAGGCAGCTTCGCAAAGATGCTTGTGCCAGGCACCGGATTTGGCTGAGCTGCGTTAAAATTAGGGCTCATCAATTCTGTATCCCCTTACCAAATCAACCTTATCCACAACTTTCTACCAGCCCCAAGCGATATCACGCTTGAATTCCGCTATATGTCGTGTCAGTCTACCCCCCATAGTGTTTTGAGGGGTGTGCGGGCGCAATATGTTGCGTGTTTGGGCTGATCAGGGATAATCAGGCGTCGAACCCTCAGGGTGGGTTGGGGCAGCCTGGCCACAATAATACTGATAGTCCGATTGCTGCTGATCCCCTTTCTGACGAGACCTGCAAAGTGGGGGTGGCCATGAGTATCGCTGAACTCGATTTTTCTGCAGCAAATCCGCTAGATCTTGTTGAACAGCTTGTTTCCGCAAACGAATGGTTGTTTGAGCGCCCGACGGACGAGGAACTTGCCGTCTGTGTGGATGGTCAATGGAACAAGTATCAACTCTGGTTTGCCTGGCGCGAAGACCTGAGCGTCATGCAGTTCACCTGCGCCTTTGACATGAAGGTGGCCGAACAACGCTATGCCGATGTCTGTATGCTGCTGGCCAAAATCAACGAGCGCATGTGGATCGGGCATTTTGATCTGTGTGCTGAAGACGGCATGCTGATGTTTCGCCAGGCCTTGATGGTCGGCGACAACGGTGCCAGCTCAACGCAAATTGAAGAACTGGTGGAAATCGCCTTGCTGGAATGTGAGCGGGTTTTCCCGGCTTTCATGTTCCTGGTCTGGGGTGGCAAGTCAGCCGATGAAGCCCTGGCCGCCGCCATGCTGGAGACTCACGGCGAGGCGTGAGCAGACTTGTTTTAGCTC
Source organism: Alphaproteobacteria bacterium (assembly GCA_018650465.1). Lineage (GTDB taxonomy): Bacteria > Pseudomonadota > Alphaproteobacteria > UBA2966 > UBA2966 > JABILA01. Next base: position 13,908 of record JABIFY010000002.1, on the reverse strand, counting down.
GCGCCAGGTATGCCTTCGGCACTGGCTCCGCTGGGGCGGCGCATGCGCCGGGGATGTGGTCACATCCTTGGTTACAGATGAACCAGATTCGATTCTGGTTGAAGCAGGTTAAGCCTCACATATCGTCTGCCATCCATGTTGCAACCACGGGTTTGTGGCGGCACAATGCTAGTCACCAACACATCATAATTTGTGAGCTAACAAGGACCATTGAGGTCCAAAGCCACTAGCGGCGCTTGAGCGTCAATCAATTTCCCCAGGAAGGGGAAATTGGAAAAAGGAAAATACGATGTCCGGACCTGTATTACTTGTTGGCTGTGGCAAAATGGGCGGCGCTATGCTGGGCGGTTGGCTGGATCGCGGCATGGCAGCCGACAGTGTTCATATTGTTGAGCCTTTCGCCGACAACGCGGCAGCAGCAGCGAAGCTGGGCGTCAACGTCTATGACACGCCCGCTGGCTTGCCGGCTGATCTGGCCCCGGCGGTGGTGATCTTTGCGGTCAAGCCACAACAGATGGCGGACGCGGCCCCGGCCTTTGCCGGTTTTACAGCCTCGGCGGTTTACCTTTCCATCGCGGCAGGCACGCCCATTTCGACCTTTGAAAATTTCCTCGGATCCAACGCGGCCATTGTCCGGTCCATGCCAAACACACCTGCTGCCGTGCGGCGCGGTATTACGGTGGCTTGCCCCAACAAAAATGTTTCAGACGCGCAACGCACCCTGTGCAATGATATGCTGGAAGCCGTTGGCGATGTGGGCTGGGTTGATGATGAAGGTTTAATCGACGCCGTCACCGCCACCTCAGGCAGTGGCCCGGCTTATGTCTTTTTATTAATTGAGTGTCTGGCGAAGGCGGGACAGGAAGCTGGATTGTCTGCTGATATGGCCACGCAACTGGCCAGTGCGACGGTCAGCGGGGCGGGGGAGCTGGCCCGGCAGGCCGATGATGGCGCTGCCACATTGCGTAAAAATGTCACAAGTCCGGGCGGGACCACGGCGGCAGCGTTAGAGGTCTTGATGGCGGAAAGTGATGGCTTGCAACAGCTTATGACACGGGCTGTGGCGGCGGCGGCTGACCGCTCGCGGGCATTAGCCAAACTCGCCTGATCTGTGAATGATGCAATAAGTAATTCCAGTTTTAAGAAGTTCCGGCCTGGAAAAGGGCGGAGAAAGTGCTATCTATTTTCCGAACAGGACAGAAGATGATGGTCGAAAACACAGGTAAAACAAAATCGAAGAAGAAGCCAGCCAAGGCCGTTCCGGCTGATCCTTTGGATCAGGTGCTGGATGCCATGTTGAAGCTGGCTGAGCAACTTGGTTGGCGCGATCTGACTTTGCGCGATATCGCGGACGAAGCTGGATTGAGCCTTGCACAGTTGCAGCGATTGGTGCCCGGAAAATCAGCTTTGTTAAGCCATTTTGTCCGGCGGGTTGATCAGGTGGTTTTGGACAATGACACCACGGCTGATCCTGATGAACCCGTTAAGGACAGACTGTTTGATGTCGCCATGCAACGCTTCGATGCCTTGCAGCCCTGGCGCGGTGCCATCAAGGCGATTGCCCGTGACCTGCCCTATGATCCGGTGGCGGCAATTTGCCTGGGGGCCAGACGTCGACAATCAATGATCTGGATGTTGGAAAAAGCCGGCGTGTCTTCGTCCGGCCTGAAAGGTCGCCTTAGGGCCGCAGGTCTTGATGTGATCATAATTGCGACCATGCGGGTATGGTTGAAAGACGAGAGCAAAGATATGTCGGCCACGATGTCGGCACTTGATCGTCACCTGTCCAGGACAGACCGCCTGGTATCGAGCCTTCAGGGGCAGCGTTCCTTTCGGCAAGAGGATCAGCAAACAGCAGCCGGATGATCGGCTTTCGTTTGGTTTGGTGGGAAAAGTGGTTGAACAAATAACGTTTGAAGATTTTTTGAAAGTGGATGTTCGTGTTGGCACGATCATCGCCGTCGATGAATTTCCCGACGCACGGAAACCCGCCTACAAATTACGCGTTGATTTTGGTGATGACATTGGTGTTCGCAAATCCTCCGCACAGGTCACGATCTATTACACCAGAGAAGAACTGGTAGGCCGACAGGTCGTTGCCGTAGTGAATTTTCCGCCCCGGCAAATCGGCAAGTTCATGTCTGAAATTCTGGTGCTGGGCGTACCGGACGACAAGGGAGAAGTTGTTCTGTTGCAACCGGATCACAAGGTTCCGAACGGCGGCAGACTGTTCTGACCATTTAGGTTTGAACCGGGGCGATCCAGATCAAACCGGCAATCGAACCAATGCCCTGAGGCCACCGCTGGGGCTGTCACCCAGAATGATGTCCCCGCCATGATTGCGCGCCACGTCGCGGGCGATGGCCAGACCCAGACCGCTGCCGCCCGATTCCAGATTACGGGACTGATCCAGACGCAGGAAGGGGCGGAACACGTCCTTGCGTTTGTTTGCTGGAATGCCGGGGCCATCATCGTCCACCGTGATATGCACATAGTCTTCGTCCTTGCGGACAGTTACCTGAATATGCTCGGCATAGCGTTGGGCGTTGCTCATCAAGTTAGAAAGGCAGCGCTTGAACGCGACCGGGCGCACGAAGGCCTGCAATAGATCAGGATCGGCTGAAATGTTGTCAGGCAGCTGCACATCAACCTTGCCCCCATCCCGGCGCACCGTCATGGCGACGTCAGTTACCAGGTCACCCAGGTTGCAGCGGCTGGAGGCTTCGGTGTCCTGACCACGGGCGAAGGCCAAATAGCTTTCGACCATGCGCTCCATATCCGCAACATCTGCCTTCAGGTTGTCGCTTTCAGCATCGCTGTCCAGCATTTCCAACTGCAATTTCATGCGGGTCAGCGGGGTGCGCAAATCGTGACTGACACCGGCCAGCATTTCTGTGCGTTGGTCGATCTGGCGCCGGATGCGGTCGCGCATGCGCAAAAAGGCAACAGTCGCCTGGCGAACCTCCGTTGCCCCTTTGGGCTTCAGGTCAGCAATATCGATACCCTTGCCAAACTGGTCCACGGCTTCGGATAGTTTTCGAATAGGACGGATCTGGTTGCGTAAAAACAGAACGGCGATGGCCAGAAAGATCAACGAAGCCCCGACCATCCACATGATGAAAATATAAGTTGTCGGACTGGAAACACGCTTGCGCGGTGTCAGCACCTGCAAAACGCCATCGGCAAACTGGATGCGCACTTCGATTTCACGGCCAAAGCTGGTGGTGTCCATGCGATAGGGGCGCTGGAAGCGATCATTCAGAGCCTGGTCCAGGACCTGATCAAGAATACGGTTGGTGACCGATACCTGGGGCGGCTTGTTTGGCAGAATTTCATTACCAAAAAACTGTGCCCTGATTTGCATGTTGTGATAGATGCGCTGCTTCAGTTCCTGAGAAAGATCGCCGCCTTTGGTATCCCGGTGCAAATCAACGATCATGGCGATGTCGCCAGCCAGGCCCTGGCTCAGGCGCCGGGTGACGGAATACCAGTGGCGCTCATAAAAGATGTAGGTCGCAACGATTTGCAACAACACGACGGGCGTGATCATGATGGCCAGCGAGCGGCCAAAAAGGGTGGTGGGCAGAAAACGTTTCAGCATTTGAAGCTTGCGATCAATCCGTCCAAAGTCAGTCCGTCCAGAGAATGTATCCTTCGCCCCAGACCGTTTGCAAATAGCGTGGGGTCCGGGCGTCGGGTTCGATCTTACGCCGCAGGCGCGCAATTTGCACGTCGACTGCACGTTCGCTGCCGCCACCACCATTTTCACTGATTTCCAGACGACTGATGGTCATGCCGATGCGATTGGCAAACAGCCGCAGTACGGAAACCTCGCTGGAGGTCAGATGCACGATGTCGCCGTTGTTGGTCATCTCGCCGCGCACCACATCAAAGCGGAAGTTGCCAAAATTCAGGGGCTCAATCGGCTGGGCTGGCTCCCGCGGTGCAGAACGGCGCAAAAGGCTTTGCAGGCGCAGCAACAATTCACGTGGCTCAAAGGGTTTGGCGAGGTAGTCATCAGCGCCATGCTCCAGCCCGGCGATGCGGTCATCGGCTTCGCCCATAGCCGTCAGCATCAGGATCGGCACATCCGAGGTGCGACGAATGGACTGCGCCAGCTCAAGACCGGTTTCGCCCGGCATCATCACATCCAGCACCAGCAGGTCATATTGCAGCGACACCATATAGCGTCGGGCATCGTCGGCATGTTCCGCCACTGTCACCCGATAGTCATTTTTCATCAGGTAGTCGCGCAACAATTCCCGCAGACGGGTATCATCGTCGACAACCAGGATATGAGGTTGTTCGTCCGCCACGATCCGTTAACGGAAAGTCTTTTTGATGCGGGCGCGATCATCATCTTTAATCAACCCCATCAAAACCTTGCGATAGCCTTCAACGGCCTCGGCCCCGGCTTCACGGTAGGCCCGGGCCACACGGGCTTGTTGGGGTTGCGAGAGGCGCAGTTCGAGATCAATACCGGATTCTGTCAGATACAGCAGCCTCTGGCGGCGATCTTCAGCCCCCTTTTTTTGCTCAACAAAACCCCGGTCGATCAATTGCGACAATACGCGCGAGAGCGACTGTTTGGTGATGCGCAGAATGGCCAGCAGTTCTGCCACAGTCATGCCCGGATTTCGCCCGATAAAGTGCACGGCACGATGATGGGCACGGCCAAAGCGATAGGTCGAGAGAATTTCATCCGGGTCACTGGTGAAGTCGCGATAGGCGTAAAACAGCAGTTCGATCCCCTGGCGCAGTTCTTCTTCGCGCAGGAACAGCGGATTGGCATTTGACTTTATGTCAGTCATGTTGACATATAAAACTCATAATGTTACGTATTGCAGCACCAAACGTTATTTTGTTGCGCATTTGGCCCAGTGTAACGTAATAATCTAACCAAGAGTGATGGGCCTTCACTTTGGTTGCGGCGCCCGTCATGGGTACTGCAACCCTAGCATAGACGATCCTGGAGAATGTCGACATGTCTTCGCCAAGTTTTGATGACCGTGATGGTTTTATCTGGTCCAACGGCCAATTGTCGCCGTGGCGCGATGTCCACCCCCATGTGCTGAGCCACGGCCTGCATTATGGGTCATCTGTGTTCGAAGGTGTGCGCGCCTACGAAGGTGAAATCTTCAAACTGAACGAACATACGGAACGTTTGTTTGATGGCACCAAAACTTTGGGTATGGAAATACCCTATACCGTCGCCGAGATTAATCAGGCCTGTATCGATGTTCTGGCTGCCAACGACATCACTGATGGTTATCTGCGCCCCGTGGCCTGGCGCGGCAGTGAGATGATGGCGATCTCGGCCCAGGATACAAAAATCCATGTCGCCATCGCCGCCTGGCCCTGGCCACAATATTTTTCGCCCGAATCTCGTATGCAGGGCATCTCTTTGAAAACAGCGGAATGGCGCCGCCCACCTCCAACAAGCGCGCCCGTTTTTGCCAAGGCCGCTGGTCTTTACATGATCTGCACCATGTCCAAACATGCCGCCGAAGCGGAAGGCTATCAGGATAGCCTGATGCTGGATTGGCGCGGCCAGGTCGCGGAATGCACCGGGGCTAATATTTTCTTTGTCTTTGATGGTGTGATCCACACGCCGACACCGGATTGTTTCCTGGACGGCATCACCCGCCGCACTGCCATGGACCTTGCCCGCGCCCGTGGCTATAAAATCGTCGAACGGGCCATTATGCCGGAAGAGATCAAAGACGCCGAAGAAATCTTCATCACCGGCACCGCCGTCGAAGTCACCCCCATCAGCAAGATCGATGACATGACCTTCAAGGTCCAGGACATCACCCGCAATCTGATGAATGACTATGACAGTCTGGTCCGCCAACACGCGATGGCTGCTGAATAGACCTGGACAACATATTTTGAAAAGGGAGGCTTCGGCCTCCCTTTTTTTATCTGCCAGATTTTTGTCATCGGGAAATTTCTTCCGCCCTGCAAAGGCACTCCTTGCCTGTTCAGGGGGGCAGCTGGCTATTTTTGCCGATCCCTGGTGAGCTGATCTGCTGTTACAAAAACAGGCGGAAAAGTATTTTTCAAGGCTCTACTTTTTGTTAACCATGTCGAAACCTTTGCGGGAAGGCAGCTTTGTCCCAGGCCTGCCTTCCAAGTCCCGAAGCGAGGCGACAGGCTGGCGAGGGCGTCGTTAAAGTGGCTCATGGCTTGCATAATAAAACCGGCAATAAAACAGATCCTGATCAAATCAGGACTTAAGTGACGGGAAATCAAAATGCAAGTTCAAGGCCAGGATCCATATTCAACATTGCTACAGCCACCAAGAACAACGGCAGCTGATGAAGTGGCAGACACAGGGGAGAACATCAATTCGTCTTCTCAGAGCGCCGCCCGGGCAACTGATAAAACAACTGATGCCACGCCCATGAAAACGACCGGACCAGCCATTGCATCGGACACGTTGACCTACCTGCTGAATGAGCAGGGAGAGAAGCTTGAGGTCAAAAAAGTTGGATTTCATAGAGTTGACTATCAATCGATGCTGGATGATCCCGAGCTTGGGGGCCGTTTTTTGAACGGACCTGGTAAATCGGGAATGTTTTCATTGATCAAGATTCCGCCCGCAAACGGTTCGTCTGAGGATTGGGCAGAATTTCAGGCCGGACACGAGGTGCGCCAGGCAGAATTCGATCGTGCGACCAGAGAACGCGAAGCCATCTATGACCGGATGACGGAAGAAGGCAGGACGCCTGCGGAAATCTATAAGGAATTTGTGCGACACGAGATCAAACAGCCTGACAGCTATTGGGCCGCACGTGACTTTGGCGGCGAAGGTAATCTTCGGCAGAAGAAAATAGAGGAACTGGCGGATATTCTCGCAACCGAGGCTAATATCTTTTTGAAAAGCGGGTCCAACGTGCGGCGGTCGGAAGATGTGATCGCCAGGGACGACGCCCTTGAATTGGCTACGGATTCAAGTTATGCGGCCAAGCGGGCTTATCAAATGGGGCACAGCACAGACGGCATGCTTATCCCATCTGCTGTCTTTGAAAAAGCCATTGCTGACGGAGATTTTTCGAAGGTCTCGAATGGCTATGGTATGGGTGATCCGGGGAACCCGATTCTGAAAGTTCAGCAACAACGGCAGGATTTGTACGACCACCTGAAGGAAAATGGCGCCACGTCGATCCAGATCATTGAAGAAATACACAAGTTCAATATCAGTCTGCCTTCGAGTTACAGCGATGACTTCCTTGATGTATCGGACTCCCAACCAGCCGACGTCTGGCGCAATGAGCAAAAGCAACAACTTTCAAGATTGAAGGATGCATTGGACTGGGCGGGGATCAAACATCCACCAACTGAAATTGAAAATATTCCTGTGCCTGACGAAGTTGCTATGTTCGCCGACCCACCCCGGTCAACAGACGAAGATATGGCCGACCTGGTTGATGCGGCCAAACAATATACGGATAGCGAACAGGTCCTGATGAGGGCAATGGCGGAGGAAGCCGTTGATGAGTTGGAGGGCTACCCGGAGGCTGACGAAGATCAGGAACCGGCCGACAGTTGATTGATATGGTTTCGGAAAAAGAGGGCTTCGGCCTCTCTTTTTTTGTGGCATGCTGTCAGTTGTAATCAACCTGAGAGGTCTTATGCGTAACAAAACCGTTGAAATGTATTGGGAGATCGGCAGTACAAATGCCTATTTTGCCATGCACTTAATCAAACCGATTCTGGCGAAGACAGGCACGAAGATTATCTTTCATCCCTTTAATCTGGGTTATGTTTTTCGCCATCATAATTATGTGCTGATGGAAGAACCGGCCATCAAGATTGCCAACCGCAAGCGGGACCTTGAACGCTGGGCTATAAGGTATGATCTGCCCTTTCGTATCCCCACAGAATTCCCCATCAAAACCAGCCGGGCCTTACGCGGCTCCCTCGCTATGCGCCGCTTCGGCCTGGAGGCTGAATATATCGATGCCCTTTTTGTGGAATATTGGGAGCGTGATAATGCCAGCATTCAGAACTATGCCGGATTGCGGCCCGTCGTCACGGCGTTAGGTGTTGATGCGGAAGAATTTGAAATTTTGAGTGAAAGCGACGAGGTCCGCCAGGAACTGGCCGACAGCACAAACCGCGGCATGGAACGCGGCGTCTTCGGCGTGCCCAGCTTCTTTGTCGGCGACGAACTCTACTGGGGCAAGGACCGCATGGAGTTTATTGAAGATGAGTTGATGCGAGGGTAGTCAAAGCATCCCATATCGTCATGCCGGACTTGATCCGGGCATGACGAGGATATTGAGGTTTGGGGAATCGGCGAAGCAATCTTAAAGCAGTTTGGCCGCTATGGTCACGCTAAACCGCAACAACCTTCGCAGGTCGGTCCGCGAAAATCTTGCCCAGGGCTTCACCAATGGGCACGACCTCGGCACCATCCAACATGCCGGCATCACGGCAGGCCTGGTGGCAGGCGGGCAGGTTGTAATGCGGTACCGACGGATAGAGATGATGTTCGACGTGGTAGTTGACCTTGTGCGGGAACAGGAACCAGCAAACCAATGTGGGTGCAAGGTTGGTGCGCGACGCTGTCAGGGGGGATGAAAAATCGGTCACGGCACCATGTTCGAGGACGGCACGCAGGCGCAGGATAACCTGGAAGACGGTGACCAGAGGCAGGAGCCAGAGCAGCAGGTATTCGCGCCACAGACCCGTCGAAACCGCCAGCACCAACATTGTGATATGAAAGACGGCCACCATGATGCGGTCTTGTTTGGCGTCGCGGCGTAGTTTTGGTGATGTGTCGTCCAGGGGTTTGACGCGTGTATTGGTCTCGGAATTCTTCGCCGGGCGACCCATAAAATAGCTGTAATTTTTGTAGGCCGTAATACCGGTGAAGTCGATCAGCAGTTTTTTGAAAAGATAAAATTTGCCGCGCGGATAGCCCGCCATCAACGCCAGGTCGGGGTCGAGGTCGCGTTCGTACAAATGGTTATGGTGTAACCGGTGCACCACGCGGTAGGTGCACATGGAAACGCCGATGATCAGGCCACAGCCGCGACCGATAATCTCGTTCATAGTGCGGTTGGAAAACAGGCGATAATGCACGGCCTCGTGTGACAGGATGGCGAAACCGTGGGCCGCCAGCGGCACAATGACCAAGGCCCACAACACCGTCCAGACGTTCCAGACCAGCAGGGCAGGCACGATGCCCACCAGGGCCAGGGTTATGTTTTTGCTTAACGACCAGGCCGCTTTTCTGTCTGACAATCTGGTCAGTCTTCGCACCACGTCCGGGGCCAGTCGCTTTGATGCCTTGCGGGCCTCGGCCTGGTCCAGGAAAATTTCTCCGGTGGCATCTATTTTGGCGTCAACCTGCATCAGCTTTGCTCTTGCCAGCGATCTACCGCGTCGTTGTCGGCTTGTTTGGCTTCGACCCAGGTACGGCCTTTGTCACTTTCTTCCAGCTTCCAGAAAGGCGCTTTGGTTTTCAGCCAGTCCATCAAAAAGGCGCAAGCTTCAAACGCGGCCTGGCGATGGGCGGAGGCAGTGATGACCAGAACGATCTGCGCGCCCGGTTCCAGCTTGCCGTAACGATGGACGATCAGGGTTTCTTGCAAATCAAAGCGCTCGAGTGCTTGTGCTTCGATGTCCGCCAGCATCTTTTCCGTCATGCCGGGGTAATGTTCCAGGGTCATGGCTGACAGGGCACCGTCTTCCAGGTCACGTACCTTGCCGATGAAATTGACGACGGCACCGATGTCCTTGCGGGCACCGGTCAGGGCTGCCATTTCAGCCCCCACGTCAAAATCTTCTGCCTGTACACGGATCATCTAAAGGACTCTCTCAACCGCCTGTTATGGGCGGGAACAAGGCGACCTCGTCACCATCCTCAAGTTTTGCACCAGGTTCAACAAATTCCTTGTTGACGGCTACGCCGATAATTGTCCGGTCGGCCAAAGCCTCGGCATGGGCCGGGCTTAAATTTGTCAGCCAGTCCAGCAGGTCGTCGATATTGTCGATGTGTGCCGGGGGAGATTCGGTTTCCACGGACTTGCCGATCTGTTCCCGCATCCAGGCAAAATAATGAATGTTCACGCGCCTACCTCATTAAAGGAGATAAAGTCTACCATATCTCCGGGCTCCAGTTGTGTCATTTCTTCCGGCAGTTCTACCAGGCCATCACTGCCTGAAATGGAACTGAGAATCCCGGCCCCTTCACGGGGAAATTTTTGGGCTTCGGCCAGGCCTTGCTGGTTTGCAGCAATGCTGGCCCGCACCCATTCCCGGCGACCGATTTTCTTTTTGTGGCTGAACCCGGCACGGACCTGGACGATAAGGGGGGTGGTATCAGCGTCGCCCGCCAGTTGCAGGATCATGGGTCGGGCAAAGCGCAAGAAGGTCACCATGGCGGCGGCGGGGTTTCCGGGCAGGCCAACGAAGGGCACTTTGCCCACCTGGCCAAGAGCTACAGGGCGGCCAGGCTTGACCGCCAGTCGCCAGAAATGTAACGAGCCCAAAGCCTCGACCGCCGGTTTAATATGATCTTCTTCACCCACCGACACGCCACCAGAAGTGAGAATAACGTCGTGTTCATGGGACGCTTTTTCCAGGGCGGCGCGGATGGTGGCTTCGTCGTCAGGCAGGATACCAAGATCCGTGACGACAACGCCCAGCTTTTCGATCAGGCCGCGCAGCACAAAGCGGTTGGCATCGTAAATGTCACCAGCCGCCAGAGGCTGACCGGGTTCGCGGACTTCGTCGCCGGTGGAAAAGATGGCGGCTTTCAGTGTTCGAAAAACTTGAACAGATTCGGTGCCAATCGATGCCGCCAAGCCTAAATCCTGGGGACGCAAGCGGCGGCCCTTCGTCAGGATCGTATCACCGTTGCATATGTCTTCGCCCGCCTTACGTCGGTTGGCGCCAGCCTTCAAGCCTGCGGGCACAACAACGCGGGTGCCGTCTTCACTGGCCTCGACATCTTCCTGCATGAAGACGCTGTCACCACCTTCGGGCATGGCAGCGCCTGTGAAAATGCGCACGGCCTGGCCAGCGCTGACCGGTTTTGATGCCGGGTGACCGGCGGCGGCGCGGTCGACAATCTCCAGATCGACATTACCGTCCGCCGGTAAGTCAAACTGACGAACAGCATAGCCGTCAACGGCAGAATTATCGTGCGGCGGGACGTTCAGGGCGGAAACAATATCTGCCGCCAGCACCCGGCCACCGGCCTCGGCCAAGGCAACAGATTCGCGATCAACAACGGGTATGATGCGGTCGGCCAGCAAAGCCAGCGCCTCGTCCAGCGGCATCAGGCGTTCGTCACCGCGAAAGCAGTCGTCGGTCAATTGTACCATTCAGGCTGCTCCCGCTTTTGCATCCAAACCCGTGTAGTCGAGAATATAATCGGCCACAGCTGTGATATCGTCGATGTGCAGCACCGGCACATTGATATGGGGCAAGGCGGCGTCACAAACAACAGCGACGATATGGGGATCGTCAGGCTGTAACAACGCCTTTCCGGTCGCCTGACGGCTGACCTCCAGTTTGTTGTGGCTTTCGTGCTTGAAGCCTTCCACAAGCAGCAGGTCTACGTCACTCATGTGGGCGGCACATTCGGCCAGGTTTGGTTCAGGCTCGTCGCGCAGTTCCCGCATCAAGGCCCAGCGATTATCCGATGTGATCATGACCTCTGTGGCACCGGCATTTCGATGTTCCCAGCTATCCTTGCCAGGCTTGTCAAAATCGAAACCATGATGGGCATGTTTGATGGTTGAAACCCGGATGCCACGCCCTGTCAGTTCCGGGATCAATTTGACCAGCAAGGTCGTTTTTCCGCTGCCACTCCAGCCAGCAATGCCAAAGATTTCCATGTCAGGCTTCAGGATTCGTCGTCGTTGAGGTCGGTGTTTGGGAGACCGGTGTTTATTACGGGTTCTTCAGTCATGTGCTTCAGGCCCAGGCGCAGGTAATCATAACCCGTATATATGGTCAGGCCGGCGGCTATCCACAGCAAGGTGATGCCAATGATTTGGGTCCAGCCGATCGGCAGCAAGATATCTCCGGCGTCACCGGTCAACAAAAATCCCATGGCCAGAATTTGCACCGTGGTTTTCCATTTGGCCAGCTTGCTGACAGGCATGCCAACGCGGATTTCTGACAGGAATTCCCGCAAACCCGAGACCATGATCTCGCGGCACAGGATGACGATGGCGGCCAGAATGGAAACATCGGTGACGCGTTGAAAAGCCACTAACAACATCAGCACAGCGGCGACCAGTAATTTGTCGGCGACCGGATCCAGAAACTGGCCGAGAACGGATTGTTCGTTGCGGATTCGGGCGAGGTAGCCATCGAAAAAGTCGGTAATACCCGCCACGGCAAAAATGCCAAAGGCGATCCAGTTCCCCATAAAAGAATCCAGATAGAAAGCAGCGATAAGTGCCGGAATGGCAAAAATCCTGGAAAGGGTGAGCAGATTTGGCAGGCTGGTGATCATGATCGGTCAGGGGTCCATAAACGAGCGGTATGCAAGAGGCGATCATACTCTGCAAAAGCGCCGAATCCAGCCCCGGATCAGCTATTGCTGTGAAAATGATCGTATATTTTTTGCGCCAGATTGCGCGAGACACCTTCGACAGTGGCCAGGTCTTCGATTCCGGCCTGTTCCACGGCCCGGCCCGAGCCAAAGCGGTGCAGTAAAGCCTTTTTGCGCCGGGCTCCGACACCGGGTACGCCATCCAGAGGGGATTTGTGGATGGCCTGGCTGCGCTTGGCCCTGTGGGTGCCAATGGCAAAGCGGTGGGCTTCATCGCGCAGGCGCTGCAAAAAGAACAATACGGGGTCTCGCAAGGGCAGAGAGAAAGGTGCTTTGCCGGGCATGTGAAAAACTTCTCGCCCGGCGTTGCGGTCGGGACCCTTGGCGATGGCGACCAGGCAGACACCGGACACGCCGAGATCTGCAAAGACCTGTTCAATGGTGCTCAACTGTCCCGCACCGCCATCAATGAGGATCAGGTCCGGCCACATCCCGGCGGAACGGTCCTGGTCTTCTTTTATGAGGCGGGCGAAACGCCGGGTCAGGACTTCGCGCATCATGCCAAAATCATCGCCCGGCACCAGTTTTTCATCTTTGAAGTTGAATTTGCGGTACTGGTTTTTCATCAGGCCGTCGGGCCCGGCAACGATCATGCCGCCGGTGGAATGGCTGCCCTGGATATGGCTGTTGTCATAGACTTCGATGCGACTGGGCGATTGTTCCAGACCGAACAGACGGGCCACGCCATCCAGCAATTTACGCTGCGAGGCACTTTCGGCTGCCCGTCTGGCCAGGGCATCGCGGGCATTGGCGCGGGCGTGATCAATCAGCTTCAGCTTTTCGCCGCGTTTTGGCACCGCCAGACGCACACGGTGCCCGGCCCGTACGCCCAGCGCTTCTTCGATCAGGTCGGCCCGGTCAACGTCGTGGCTTAGCAGCACCATTTTGGGTGGCGGCCGGTCAGCATAAAACTGGCCGATGAAAGCGCCCATCACTTCGCTGGCCTCGGCATCGCGGGCCTGAATAGGGAAATAGGCCCGGTTGCCATAGTTTTGGCCCGAGCGAAAGAAAAAGACCTGGATGCAGGTGCTGCCACCTTCCTGCCAGGCTGAAATCACGTCAGCTTCATCGATGCCCTGCACGTTTATGCCCTGGCGGGCCTGGATAGTGGTCAGGGCCTTGATACGGTCGCGATGAACGGCGGCGGTTTCATAATCCTGGATTTCAGCGGCCTCTTGCATGCGTTTGGACATGCGGCCCTGAATGTCGTGGGTTTTACCCTTCAGGAAGGCCCGGGCGTCATCCAGCAGCAACTGATAGTCTTCAGGCGTAATGCGATCGACACAGGGGGCCGTGCAGCGCTTGATCTGATATTGCAGGCAGGG
>JABIFY010000035.1 GCA_018650465.1 Alphaproteobacteria bacterium | reverse complement strand
TGCTTGCGGGTAAGCCCACTGGTCAGTGCCAGTCGAACCGCTTCCTTGCGAAATTCTGTTCCGTGTCTTTGCGCCATATTCCGTCTCCTTGATGCGAGTTATTGCTATCAAGTAAACGGAACTTTTGCGAGACAAGACCACTCCGAACATTTCCGTTTCGAGCACGTAGCACCTTATTGGCCATAAGGTGCTTTTTTCGTGTCTATTTGCATGGCCTTTTTAAAATCAATCGAAAATCAGGAGTATTACACTATGAGTATCGCAACAGATTTGGCAGGGCGTTTTACCCTCTGGCTGGTAAAGGGAATACTTAATCCGGTCGGGGTTCTTGATATCTTCAAGTACGTATTCACGCCAGAAGAACTAAATTCTCCAGAGGCGCTTGCAGAACAATTCGCGAAATATATGGGAATTGACATAAAGAGCGGAGATTTCGACTACCCTGAGCTTGTCAGAATGGTCGGCGAGGAAGAAGAAATAATTCGAGCATTATTGACGGGAGAAGAAATTGACGGCTCCAATCCAACTGTCATTCTAATCCTTGGTGATGGGCCAGATTCTGGGAATGTCGGAGTATCACTAGATGACGCAGTAACACGGTATTACAACTTCAAGCTCAAGAATGCACCTGTTCAAAAACAAGAAAACAGAAATCAGCTCATGCCAAGTTCAGACTCAAATGACACGGAGGGTTCGCAAAATTCTATCTCGGATGGAACGGTCCCCAAGAGCATAGATGATCGGCAAGACCCCGGTATTGGTATTGGCCCAATGAAAGAAAATGACGCGTTTTCCAAGCCTATTTTGGAAGATTTAGAAGAAACGCCAAGCCCAGATGACATTGGTACCTTTTTACAAACAGAAGAACCTATGAATAAAATTATGGAGAACTCATCAAAGCCTTTTGGGACTCCAAGTCAAAGCATACAAGATAATGAATTATACGAAAACCCGTTGAAATACGAAGAGACTTCGCTTGGAGGTTTTGAGCGTAAAACATTTGGCGAAACGCCCGTTTATGATCCAATACCACTCCAACCGACAATAGCGAACACTGAACTACCGCCCCTCATCCGTCGGGATCAACAGCCGTTGGTGTTGTCGGAGAAAATGTATCCGGCGATGGCGTATAAGGAAAATGTGTACGAGACCTGGCCGGACGACGCGATTGAGGTGGCGGCCAAAAAATATCCGAACTTGCCACAGCAAATCGCGGAAAGTCAGCAATTGCCCCTGGACAGTCCTGATGATTTGCTGGACCCGGATTATTTCCAGTTGCCGGAAAATCCGACCTTCAAAGATCAATTCAAGCATGGTGTTTGGCGGCAAAAAAAATACGGTAAGCTGTAACGCACCCAACCATCCCGACCGCAGGCACCGCCCGTGAAGTTTTGAACTTCTAAGGCGGTTTTTTTGTGTCTACTGCCCCTCTCGTCGTTGTCTGACAGCGGTGAGAAGGGCTATTTTTTTGTCTCCACATACCCCTGGGGCACCAGCAATTTCAACTTCGCCGGGGCCAGGCGGAAGGTGACCGGGACGGTGCCATAGCCGTCGCCGTCGATCTGGATGGGGTAGCCTGTTGGGGCTGTGACGCGGACTTCTTTGAAATTGCGCACCATGATATCGGGCAGGGCCGGGACGCGTCCAAGCGCGAAAGCGAGGCCGTAGCGGATCAGGTTTTTACGACCGAGGCCAAGGGCCACCAGGACGGTCAGGTTATCGCCTTGGACGCGGGCATCGGGGGCGACGACGTGGGGGCCGCCGAAGCGGCTGACATTGGTGATGATGATGGTGGAGCCTTTGACGACGTCACCATCTATTTCCGCCGTCAGGCAGACGTCACCGTCGCGGATCAGGGCGAGGATCATGGAAAAGATATAGGCCCCCCAGCTGAACACCCGTTTCAGTCGGGGGGAGAGATATTTGACGGCGGCGGAATCAAGACCCACACCGGCCGTAATCAAAAAGGTGCGTTGCAGATTTTCATTTTGCGCCAGACCCACCGTTGCAGCGACTTGTGCCGATCCTGCAATGGTGTCGGCCATGGCATCGGCCTGCTGCCTCAACCCCACATCCAAGGCCAGGACATTGACTGTGCCAAAGGGAATGGTCGCAAAGGCCGGGCCATCGTAAAGACCGTTTTGATGGGGCCCGTCACCGGCCTCTCCTGCGCCCGTACAGGTCATGCCCTGAATGACTTCGTTGATAGTACCATCGCCCCCGGCGGCCACAATCACATCGAAAGTCCCGGTAGAGACAGCGTCACGTGTGATGCGCGTGGCATCGCCGGGACCTTGTGTTACTTGCACATCCAGCACACAGCCGCGCGCGTTCAGGGCATCAACCGTTTGCGCGAACAATCGTTTACGCCTGCGCCCGGCAATGGGATTAAAGACGATCAGGACGCGGCGGGGCTTTGTCACCTCGCCGCCTAGTTCGGTCGGACCCATACGGCGATGTCATGAAAGACGGCACCGCCCGCAGGGGCTGCGGCTTCGGCGCTGACCAGTTGGTTGATGCCTTTGCCCCCACCACCAGTGCCATTGTCGTGCGCGGCCAGGCCCCAGATGCCTTCGGCGACAACGACGCCTTGCTGCACACCTTCAAACAATTTGGCGTGCAGGGTTATGTCACCGCGCGGGTTGCCGACACTGACGCCGGCACCCTCGCCAATATTGTGGTTGCGGGCATCTTCCGGGTGGATCAGCAGACTGGGCCGGACTTCCTTTTTGACCGAAGACGGTGTGTTGTTGAAAGATGAATTGAGGAAATTGCGGGCCGGTGGCGTAATAAGCCGGAACGGTGTCACATCATTTGTAGCTTCCGTCGTGGCCCAATGGTCTGGCATGTCTGGCAGCTCGTGACCGCGCGGGCCCATGGCTTCCCAATCAGGTTTAAACCTGAATTTTTTATCGTCCCAGCCAAAGCCGTTCAGGAAATGGGCGGTGTCAAAATCCGGAATGCAATCATGCCAGTGCTTTTCTTCCAGGGTGGCCAGATCGGGCCAGCCGGACGAGGCCAACAATTCTTCGATGATTTCCCGTTCCGTCATATGGAAACCACGATGGTCCTGCTCTGGTGTTTTTGCCAGCCGTTTGCCCAGTTCGCAAATGACATAATGATTGGGACGTGCATCGCCCACGGCCTCGATGATCTTCATGCCGGGGATAATATGTGAATGCCCGCCACCCTGGTAAATATCATCGTGTTCAACAAAGGTTGTCGCCGGCAAAATGATATCCGCCATGCGGGCCGTTTCCGTCATCATCTGTTCATGTACACAGACGAACAGGTCTTCGCGGGCAAAGCCCTGGTGCACCAGGTTCTGTTCCGGTGAAATCACCATGGGATTGGTGTTCTGGATCAGCATGGCCGTCACGGGTGGGCCATCGCCCAGGTCGGTTTTGTTGCCCGTAAGGATCGGGCCAATGCGTGATTGGTCCAGCGTGCGCGTGTTCGGGTCCAGCACATCCTGGCCTTCAATCAGGGTTTTATCCCAGTGGAAAATGCCGCCGTTGCTGTAGAAAATACCACCGGAGGGATGCTTCCATTTACCGGTCACGCCCGGAAGGCAGGTGACCGCATGCACATTGACCGCCCCGTTGCGAGAGCGTGAAAAACCATAACCCATGCGAATAAAGGCACGATCCGTCGTGCCATAAATTTTAGCGAAGTCTTCGATTTCTTCCACCGTCAGGCCGGTAATTTCAGCCGCCCAGGCCGGGGTCTTGTCTTTCAGATGGGCTTCGAATTCTTCCGGCACATCGGTGTATTCCGCCATGTAATCCCGGTCGGCATAGCCATCGCGAAAGGCCACATGCATGAGGGCACAGGCCAGAGCGCCGTCGGTGCCGGGCTTCAGGCACAGATGTGTATCCGCTGTCGAGGCTGTCGGATTTTTGTAGGGGTCAATAACAATCAGTTTCGCACCGCGGTTTTTGCGGGCTTTCGCCACGTGGGTCATGACATTGACCTGGGTGCTGACGGCGTTCGTGCCCCATAATACCAGCAGATCAGCGTCGGCCATTTCACGTGGATCGGGGCCGGTTTTGCGCCCTGTGCCAGCCATCCAGCCGGCATCGACCAAAGCCGTGCAAACTGTGCCCAGCATTTGGGAATAGCCCATGGCGTGGCGCAGACGTTGAATACCATCGCGCTGCACAAGGCCCATGGTGCCCGCATAAAAGTGTGGCCAGACGGTCTCTGCCCCGTGTTTTTCCGTGGCTTTGCGAAATTCATCGGCCACCGTATCCAGCGCTTCGTCCCAGGAGATTTCCTCAAACTGGCCGGAGCCCTTGGGGCCTGTGCGTTTCAGGGGCGTTGTCAAGCGGCCTTCATGATGGGTCCGTTCGGCATAACGCGCCACCTTGGCGCAAACCACACCCGCCGTATAGGTATTTTCAGCCGCACCATGCACCCGGCCAATGGTCTTGTCGTCCAGTTTTTCTACCTGCAAGGCACAGGTTGATGGACAATCGTGCGGACAGGCGGACCAAGCAATTTCAGGTGCAGTTTTGCTGACTTCGGGCATTCAGATCATCCTCAATTCGTAGATCGTCTTTTGTGCTGGCTTTTTTAAGGCGGGCACAGCCTAACCCGGCTTTTAAAGATACACCATGCGCATTGGCCCCCCAAGCCTTCACATGTTATGTTCCGGCTTATGATCGGCTTGCGGCACACAACTGTTGTTGCGGCATTTAATACGAAGAAACAATCACTTCGCCAAAGGTACAGCCAGCTTGTCCCCAGAGACCAAAACCGACGCGGAAACACAAAAGAACAGCAGTTGGGCACTGATCCGCAGGCTGGTTGTTGAATATGTGCGTCCCTACTTCGGTCAAATGCTGTTTGGTATGTTCTGGATGGCGGTCGCGGCGGCATCCACGGCGGCCAATGCCTGGTTGATGGAACCCATCCTGGATGAGGTCTTTTTGAACAAAGACCGCAGTATGCTGATGATCGTGCCGGCGGCCATTCTGGCCATCGCCATCATCAAGGGCATATCGACTTTCTTGCAAGGATATATCAGCGGCTCCATCGGCCAGAAGGTCATCGCTGATGTGCAAAAAGCTTTGTATGCCCATTTAATGCATGCCGATCTGGCCTATTTTCAGGCCATGGCGTCGGGCAAGCTGGTGTCCAATTTTTTGACCGATGCCAATATGCTGCGCGAAGCAGTCTCAAAATCGTTGACCGGCATGGTCAAGGACACCCTGACAGCAAGTTTCCTGATTAGCCTGATGTTTTATCAAGACTGGCGTCTGGCCCTGGCGACCTTTTTTGTCTTGCCGGTTGCCGCCATTCCGGTCCGCAATATGGGTCGCCGGTTGCGTAAAGCTTCGGTCGACATGCAGGAACGCACGGGACTGTTTTCCGCACTTCTGACGGAAACCTTGCAGGGGGCCAAGCATGTCAAAACCTATGCCATGGAAGGCTACGAATCAAAACGTGCGAATGCGGCCATCGAATTTCGCCTGATCCCCGTTCTGAAATCACTGCGCACGGGCTCGGCTGTTTCTGCCTTGATGGAAGCCCTTGGCGGCGTTGCCATCGCTGTCGTGGTTTTTTACGGCGGCAACCGGGTGATCGACGGGGAGACATCGGCCGGGGCTTTCTTTTCTTTTATTGCCGCCTTGTTGATGGCCTACCAGCCCATCAAGTCGCTGGCTAATCTGAATTCAGCCATGCAGGGTGGCCTGGGTGCGGCAGAACGTATCTTTGCCATGCTGGATCATGCGCCCGATATCGCAGACAAAGTGGACGCACAGGAATTGACCGTCAGGAACGGCGAGATCAGTTTCAGGGATGTGCAGTTTGATTATGCTGATGGTACGTCCGCCATCAACGGTGTGTCGTTTGAGGTTCCGGCGGGCAGCGTTGTCGCCCTGGTGGGGGCATCTGGTTCTGGAAAATCGACGCTACTGAATTTGATCCCACGGTTTTTTGATATTTCCGGTGGCTCCGTTCAATTTGATGGACAGGATGTACGCGACACAACTTTGGTCAGCTTGCGCAATGCCGTGGCCCTGGTCACCCAGGACGCAACCTTGTTTGACGATACAGTGCGGGCCAACATCGCCTATGGCCGCATGACCGCAACGGAAGATGAAATTCGTGCTGCTGCACGAGCGGCAGCAGCGGATAATTTTATCGAGAGCCTGAAAGACGGCTACGACACCATGACCGGCGAAGATGGTACCCGCCTGTCTGGCGGCCAGCGACAGCGCATCGCCATCGCCCGCGCCATGTTGAAAAATGCGCCTGTCCTGTTGCTGGATGAAGCCACATCAGCCCTCGATTCAGAATCAGAACGCAAGGTTCAGGATGCCCTGCGCACCTTGATGAAAGGTCGCACGACCCTGGTCGTGGCCCATCGTTTGTCGACCATTATTGACGCTGACATTATTCATGTGCTGGACAAAGGGCGCATTATCGAAAGTGGCTCGCATGATGAATTGTTGGCCCGTGGCGAGGCCTATGCCAGATTGTGGCGTATGCAAAGCGGTGGTCAGGAGCCAACCCCGGCAGAAATTCGACAGGCCTGATCGAAATGGCCCGCCCCTTCAAAATGATCATGAAAAGCGAGGCTGTCCGGCGCGCGGCCTGTGGTCTGGCAGCTCTTTATATTCGTTTTGTCCACGTCACCAATCGCTGGCAAATTATCAACGACCAGGCCCCGCAAAAACTTTGGGATGATGACCAACCCTTTATTGTGGCCTTCTGGCACAACCGCTTGTTGATGATGCCATATACCTGGCGCAAGAGCGTGCCCATAAACATGTTGATTTCGCAACATCGAGATGGTGAATTGATCGCCAACACCATCGCCCATCTTGGTTTCAAAAGCGTGCGGGGGTCAACGTCACGCGACGGCGCACAAGCCCTGCGCACCATGCTAAAGGCTATAAAACGGGGTGAGTGTATAGGCATCACCCCGGATGGGCCGCGCGGGCCGCGCATGCGCGCATCGGATGGCATCGTTTCTGTCGCTCGCCTGGCGGGCGTCCCTATCCTGCCGGTTACCTACGCCACGTCACGTCGGCGTATCTTAAGTTCATGGGACCGCTTTTTGATCGCCCTGCCTTTTGGTCGCGGCGTTTTTATCTGGGGAGACCCCATCGGCGTGCCGCGAGAAGCCAGCGAAAGTGACCTGGTTGATATCCGCCAGTCTATTGAAAATCAGCTAATACTCATCAGCAATCAGGCCGACGAGAAGTGCGATCAGACCAGCATTGAACCGGCGGCGGCAGAGATCGACGGCACGAATGATGCACGCCAAGGTGTCGCCTGATGTTCGAACTATACCGAACCCTGACATCAATTGGCGGACCACTGATCTCCTGGCATTTGGCCCGACGTGCCAAAAAGGGCAAGGAAGACCCACAGCGCAAGGCGGAACGCAAAGGCGTCGCAAGTCGGTCACGACCTGAGGGGCCCTTGATCTGGTTCCATGCCGCCAGTGTGGGGGAAAGCGCCTCCATCATGCCCTTGATCGAACGTCTGCAAAAAGACATGCCGGATCTGAATATATTGCTGACCACCGGCACGGTCACGTCTGCCAAGCTGTGCGAACAGCGATTGAGCGGCAAGGCCTTTCATCAGTATGTGCCGGTTGATCGCGGTGCCTGGGTCGCACGGTTTCTCGATCATTGGAAACCGGACCTGGCTTTGTGGGTCGAATCAGAATTTTGGCCGAACCTTCTTTATCAACTAAAAACCAGAAACATCCCGACCGTCCTGGTCAATGCCCGCATGTCCGTCAAATCCTACGCCCGCTGGATGAAAGCCGCCAAAACTGCACGGAATTTGCTGGACTGTTTTGATCTTTGTCTGGTGCCGGATCATGTCATGGCGGATCGCTTGCGTGATTTTGGCGTCAACAGGGTTACCCTGACCGGCAACCTGAAAGATGCCAGTCCACCCTTGGCCGTTGATGAACAGGAACTGGTTGATCTGGCAAAAGCCATCGGATCACGCCCGGTCTGGATCGCCGCCAGTACCCATCCCGGTGAAGAAGGTCTGGCTGAACATGTGCATGAACATCTGACGGCTGACTATCCCAAACTGCTGACCATAATCGCGCCGCGCCACCCTGATCGTGGCAGTGAAATTGTCCATGGCCTGCGGCAAAGCGGCAAGGATGTCGCCGTCCGGTCACTGGGGGATCCCCTCACAGATCACACCGAATTCTACGTTGCCGATACCCTGGGCGAACTTGGCTTGATCTATCGCCTGGCAACGGTTGTTTTTGTCGGCGGATCCCTGGTACCCCATGGCGGCCAAAACCTGCGCGAGCCCGCACGCTTGCGGTCGGCAATTTTACATGGACCGCATATCGCCAATTTTGCCAATGTTGCCCGTGAACTGGGCGAAGTTGGTGCGGCCCGACAGGTCGAAAACGAAGATGCCCTGACCCGCGCCGTATCGGCCTTGCTGTCCGAACCTGCGGCTGCTGAGGCCATGGCCACCGGGGCTGGAAATATTGTTGACAAAAGCGAGAACGTGCTGGATCAAACCGTACAGGCACTGGAGCCTTATCTTTCTCCGCTTCGACGTTCGATGACGCCAGAGAACGAGACGCCTGAGAACGGGAAGCGCCATGAAGACGCCTGAGTTCTTTTTTCATGGCCAGGGGATTTGGCCCCGTTTGCTCAGCCCCCTCAGTCGTCTTTGGCAAATGGGTGGCGCCATCAAACGCCGCCGTACTGTAACCCGGCAGATGAACGTACCGGTTATTTGCGTAGGCAACCTGACTGTGGGAGGTACCGGCAAGACACCTGTTGTCATCGCCCTTGCCCAATATTTTCGCCAAGCGGGCCTTGCCCCCCATATTATCACGCGCGGTTTTGGCGGCAAGCTGGACGGCCCGGTCAGGGTTGATCCCGCTGTACATAGTGCCCTGGATGTGGGGGACGAAGCCTTGTTGTTGACGCGCGCCGCACCGACCTGGATGGCGAAGGACCGGGCCGCAGCTGCCGAGTCGGCTGAAAAGGCCGGAGCGGACCTGATCCTGATGGATGACGGACATCAAAATTTTTCACTGGCCAAGGATTATGCCCTGGTCGTGATCGACGGTGCCTGGGGTTTTGGCAGTGGTCGCATCATGCCGGCAGGTCCCTTGCGAGAGCCCATCGCAGAGGGTCTTGCCCGGGCAAATGCCGTTATCCTGTTGGCGGGCGGAGGTCACCTGGAGACCACAAACTGGCGCAAACCCGTGAAACAATCCGGCCTGCCGGTCATCCGCGCCAGTCTGGAAACTGGCATCGATGCAGAACAATTTGCGGGCCAGAAGGTTGTCGCCTTCGCCGGAATCGGCCGTCCGGAAAAGTTTTTCGCCACCCTGGAAAACATGAAATGCAACATCGTTGAACGCCGGGCATTCGCTGACCATCACACCTATACACCTGACGAGATAATGAAGCTGGTTGAACTGGCCGCAATCAATGAAGCCCGCCCCGTCACCACGTCAAAAGACTTTGCCAGGCTGCCCGCCGAAGCCCGTGCCATGGTGTCGGAAATTCCGGTCGGGCTGATCTTTGAAAACAGCCGAACCCTGAACGATGTTTTTGCTGGCTTGCTGAAACAAACGACCCGACACAATGCCTGACAATACCACCGCAGCGCCTTCAGGGTCCCGGATGAAACATATCGCGGAATTCCTCGCGGCGCGTCTGTTCATGGGATTGTTCGCTGTGTTGCCGCTGGATACAGCCTCTGCCTGTGGCGGATTTATTGCCCGCTGCCTCGGGCCTTTGACGGGTGTATCCAGGCGGGCCGGTAAACGATTACAGGAATTCTTTCCCAACAAGTCCAGCGCCGAAATTCAGGCGACCATCAGCGATATGTGGGACAACCTTGGCCGCACCGTGGCCGAATTTCCGCACCTGTCAAAACTGGATACGACCACATCGAACGCCCGCGTGGAACTGGTGGGCGTTGAGCATTTTGAAAACTTGATTGCCGATGGCCGGGCATGTATCTTTTTTTCCGCCCACTTTGCCAACTGGGAACTGGTGCCTTTGGCCGTCGATCAACGTGGTCTGAAAACAACGATTGCCTATCGCGAGGCCAACAATCCATTTGTCGATCAGATGATCCGGGATTTGCGCGCCCGCGCCGTTTCGGCAGCGCACGTGCCCAAGGGCAGCGCCGGGGCCAAGGCCCTGTTACTGGCCCTGAAAAATGGTGACAATCTTGGTCTGTTGGTTGATCAAAAAATGAATGATGGTATCGCCGTACCCTTGTTTGGTCGCGATGCCATGACAGCCCCGGCACTGGCGCAACTGGCCTTGCGCTATGATGCGCCCATCGTGCCTATCCATTGTGAGCGCGTGAAAGGTGCTCACTTCCGTATGGTCATCGAAGCGCCGCTTGACTATCAGGCGACCGGCGACAAAAGTACGGATATTTACAACATCATGTGCAAGGTGAACGATCATATTGAAGCCTGGGTCCGGGCAAACCCGGCCCAATGGATGTGGCTGCACAAACGCTGGCCCAATGAAAACACATAAGACAAGAATTCTTAGGACAAGGATCAGGAAATGAAAATCGCGATTATGGGGGCCGGTGCCATTGGTGGCTATTTTGGCGGCAGGCTGGCTGATGCCGGATACGACGTCAGCTTCATCGCCCGTGGTGCCCATCTTGCCGCGATCAAAGCCAACGGCCTGAAAGTCTTAAGTCCCTTGGGCGATTTCACCGTCAATCCAGCCACGGTCACTGACAACCCTGCCGACATTGGACCGGTCGATATCGTCCTGTTCATGGTCAAAAACTACGACACCGAACAGGCCGCCGAACAGATAAAGCCCTTGATCGGACCGGACACCGCGGTCATTCCTTTCCAGAACGGCGTCGATGCGCGCAGCCTGCTGGGCGAGGTCATAGGCTACGATCATGTCATGGGCGGTGTGGCCTTCATCCCGGCCTCAATCCCGGAACCTGGCGTCATCCAGCACAATGCCGAACTGGCCAAGTTGGTGTTCGGAGAATTTGACAAACAAGTCTCGCCCCGCGCCGTGGCCTTTCTGGGTGCCCTGGAAAAATCGGGGGTTGCAGGAGAAATTGCTGCCGACATCAATGTGGTTCTGTGGAGCAAGCTGATGTTCCTGACCAGCATGAGCGCCATCAATTGCATCACCCGCCAGCCCGCCGGTCTGGTGCAACAAGATGAAGACACCATGGCCCTGTATATGGACGCCATGCGCGAGGTCGCCGCCGTCGCCCGCGCCCATGGTGTGATGCTGGGCGAAGAGGCCATAGCCAGCAACATGGCCCTGGCACAATCCTTCCCGCCAAAAAACAAAACCTCAATGTTTCAGGACCTGGAAGCAGGTCGTCGCCTGGAAATCAATTTCCTCAGCGGTGCCGTGGTTCGCCTCGGCCAGGAAAAAGGCATCGACACCCCCATCCACCGCACCGCCTGGATCGCCATCAAACCCTGGATCAACGGCCCGGCGGAGATGTAGGTTTCACTGCACCTTTATTTAGCCGAAACACACGCCGTCACTCCGGGCCCCGACCCGGAGTCTCTGGTGAATCAAACATTATGCTGATACCTGGTGGAGAAACACCAGAGACTCCGGCTCGGAGGCCGGAGTGACGAAGTTGGTCAACATAATGCCATATTATTACGTTTTTTGAATAATTTTCTTGCGCATTATGCAAAAATCGTATAATATGCACAAATATTCAATGGGAGTGAACACCCGATGCCCCGATGTATCGTCACTCAAACACTTTGACCTGGGGCAAAATTATTCAACCCCTTCTGAAAAAACGGCCCTGATCCCTGCATAATCTTAAGCATGGACCTTTTACATACAAAGTTACCCTGGCTGCCACCCGACTGGACGGTGCTGCGCGTGGGCAAATACATCGCCAAATTGAGCGCATTCATCATCGTGCCCGGCCTACACCAAATCACCTGTCGGCGGTTTTTGCTGGGCGGCTTGTTGATGGTTGTGTATTTCGCTGCGGAGTTTACGTCGTCTAATTTGCCCCATAGTCTTTCTACCCTGAATTATAAGCGAGATTTCATTGCCGCAAATATTTCAGAATATGTTTGTTATTTTTCATGGTTCTTGTTAGCGCTGGATTTGAGAAACCTTGAACATCGACACCTGAAACTGAACCTGTTTCTCGCGTTATCCTGCATCGCAGGCGTCTATTATGTGCCCGAACATTATCCGGAAAAATTGACCGTATATGTTGAAAAAGAGAACACGGTTTGCCCGGTTTTTTGCAAAAATGACATCGTTGAATTTGATATTACGTTATTGGAAATTCACAAAAACCCTGGACAAAAGTTAAAAATTTGGAGAGGTCAGATTGTAATCGTCGATGTTTTTCGTGGATATCCCTATGCCACCAAAATACTGGCGGCACCAGATGATATTTGTTCAGGTAATGCCGGTAATCTTTTGGCTCCGCACGAGAAAGAATATTTTTGTGTTGAGGGCTATAAAGGCAAACAGCCCCTCCCTTATCTCCTGCAGGTAGGCCCGAAGCCAGAATACAACCGCTATAACGGCAAGTATCATTCCATGATCGGAAGCCCCTTGATAAGTGGCATCAATCCCAGAAAGATTGGGAACATTCGTGAATACTATTTTCTTTCAAACGGGATTTCTGACGGAATTGGTGAAGCGTTATTGGTCCTGTACAAGTTGACCGGCCTCAATCTGTTTGGTTATTCAGGAACCCAGAAAACCGAGTGAAAGATTCCGAAAATTCAATTCGTAGCAAAAAAAGGAGACAAAATGACAGTCAACAAATAGTTCAAGGACCATCCAGATGACTTGGCAGACCCGGACTATTTTCAATTGCCGGAGAACCCAACCCTCATGGACCAGTTGAAAAATGGTATCTGGAAGGAGAAAAAGTACGGCAAACTGTAGTAGTTTCAAAACTAACCGCAGGCCCGCCCGTGAATGAGTTCACGGGTTTTTTTATGCCCGGTGAGCAAGCACTTTACTTGCTCACCGGCATGGGGGGCACCAACAATTGTGGGTCGAGGCGTTGGTTGAACCAGTTGACGCGCCAGTCCAGGTGCGGGCCAGTGGCGCGACCGGTGGCGCCGATGGCACCGATAACATCACCCGGCTTTACGGCATCGCCAAGCTTTGCATCCACCCGACTGAGATGCATCAAAACCGAGGTCACACCGTGGCCATGGTCGATCATGATCGTGCCGCCGGTGAAATAAAGATCCTTTTTGGCCAAGGCTATGACGCCTGCTGCCGGAGCCATAACCGGGGTGCCGGTTGGCATGGCCACATCAACGCCGAAGTGTGGGCGGCGCGGTTCACCATTCAAAACACGCTGGCTGCCGTAAACGCCAGAGACCGGACCGATGGCGGGCCAGGCAAAGCCCCCTGCAAACCAGGGCGTTGTGGAATTCAATGCCCGCACCTTACCGATCCAGACATTTTCCCGACGAATGCGCTTAAGGGCCTTTTCGCCCGGCGAAACCATTTTTCTTGGCAAGCCATCTATGCGCTGAATTTTGTATTTGCGCTTTTTGATGACCAGCGAATGCGTGGATTTCTGACCGTCAGGCGTCGTCAATTCAAGCTGCGCATGGGATGAAAAATCACGCCCAAAACCGATCACAAAAACACCGTCAGGCGAGACGCGGACATCGCGTTTAAGGAATTTGATTTTGCTGCCAGACGTGACCTTACCAGTGACCATGCCACCTTGCGTGAATGATCCGGCAAGTTTCAAATCATCCGCAGCGAAAACCGACATGGGCCCGATCAGCAAACCAAGGATCACGGCAAAGATAAGTTTCATGGATTCAGTTCCGTGTGCCGTTGCAACATCAATTTCGGATTGGCATAGGCCTCCTGGCGCTCGGCGTTCCAGTATTTCAGCTCACCGATCATGATCCGCAAGCCGCTGACGTAACAGGTCACATAATTGCCTGGCGAGATCACATTAAAACTGGCGAGATTGTAATACAGCTCCGCCTCACGCATTTTTTCATTCATGTGATTTGTTACTCATAACAGACTGCCTTGTGGGTCATCATCCAGGGTGGCTCTTGGCTTGGCTTTTCGGGCGGGCGATCGAGCAGGCTTTGCTGCACCGCCTTCGGTAACCGCCGCCACATGGCCATCGTGAAACTGAATATCCAGATCTTGACCAGCCACCAGACCGCCAGCTTGCGTCACCACATTGCCATTGCTGCGAATGGCGGCAAAGCCCCGCGCCAGCACCCCTTCATAACTGTAACTATGCAACAACTTGCCGAGGCTGCCGAGGCGGGTCTGGTTGTCACTGACGACCCGGTTAAGATCTCGACGCAAACTGTTTTCTGCCCGTTGCAATTGCTCAACGCCCTGATCGATGCGGCGCGCAATAATGCTGCGTTTCAGTCCGGCGGAAACCAGGCCGAGGTTCGCCCGGCGTCGATCCACACCGACGACCAAGGCCCTGTTCAGGCGTTCACCCACATCGTCCAGTTTTTGCTGATGGGCCTGCAACATATCGCGCGGATCGCGCAAACCGCGCGCCAGTCCATCCAGGCGCACACGGCGTTCTTCTGTGGATCGCGCCAGCGCCGCAAATAACCGGCGCGCCAGATCAAGGATGGAAACCTGAAGATCGGCCCGCACCGGCACGGCAATTTCCGCCGCAGCCGTTGGTGTGGGCGCACGCTTGTCAGCGGCGTAATCAATAAGCGTAATATCAGTTTCGTGCCCCACGGCTGAGATCAGGGGAATGTCACTGGCGGCTGCGGCCCGTACCACCACTTCTTCGTTGAAGGACCACAAGTCTTCCACACTGCCTCCACCGCGCGCCACGATCAGCAATTCCGGACGCGGTGTGTCGCCGCCTGGCGTCAGGCGGTTAAAACCTTCAATGGCTGCGGCTATTTTTTCCGCCGAGCCATCACCCTGAACAATCACCGGCCAAACCAGCACACGCCTGGGAAAACGGTCCGCCAGGCGGTGCAAAATATCGCGGATGACCGCCCCCGTCGGCGACGTCACAACACCGATCACTTCCGGCAACCAGGGCAGCTTTTGTTTGCCTTCCGCCGCGAACAGGCCTTCGGCGGCGAGGGCGCGTTTGCGGTCTTCCAGCAACTTCAGCAAGGCACCCTCGCCCGCCATTTCCATGCCATCAACCACGATCTGATAGCGCGAGCGGGAGGGATAGGTTGTCAGCTTGCCAGTGACGATAACTTCAAGACCATCTTCCGGCACGATCGACAGTTTGCCCGCCACACCGCGCCAGCACACGGCATCCAACACCGCATTGTCGTCCTTCAGGGCCATATACATATGACCCGATGCCGCACGCTTGAAACCGGAGATTTCGCCACGCACCCGCACCCGGTCGAAATTGCTTTCGACCGTACGCTTCAGGGATTGAGACAGTTCACTGACGCTCAGTTCTGGTTGGTTATGGGCTTCACCTGGCGGTTTAGAGGCGTTCAATGAGGGGTTTCCTGTGCTTTAATATTTGTGCCTGATCCTGGCTATGATACAAGAGACCGCCGACTGAACAAATGCAGTTCAGCGACAGCATGCGTTTTTTCAAAGTTTTTCGACCAGGAGCCCGCCGCATCATGAATATTCTTATTGTTGGCTCTGGCGGTCGTGAACACGCCTTGGCCTGGACTTTGGCCACCTCCCCCCAGGTAGACAAGATATTTTGCGCGCCAGGAAACGGCGGGATCGCTGAGGTCGCGACCTGCGTCGACATTGATGTGATGGATTTTTCCGGCCTGATCGGTTTGTGCCGGGCAGAAGAAATCGAATTTGTCGTGGTTGGACCGGAAGCCCCGCTGGTCGAAGGCTTTGTCGATCAGTTAAACGCAGAAGGCATCGCAGCCTTTGGCCCCAGTGCCGCCGCCGCCCAACTGGAAGGCAGCAAAGGCTTCACCAAAGACCTGTGTGCCCGTCACAAAATCCCCACCGCCGCCTATGGCCGTTTCACAGACGTGGAGGCCGCCAAAACCTATATCGTTGAACAAGGCGCGCCTATCGTCGTCAAAGCCGATGGTTTGGCGGCTGGCAAAGGCGTCATTGTCGCCCAGACCCTGGATCAGGCCTTGATTGCGGTCGACGAAATATTCGACGGGGCCTTTGGGATTGCCGGGGCTGAAGTGGTCATCGAAGAATGCCTGATCGGCGAAGAAGCCAGCTTTTTTGCCCTGGTCGATGGCGGACACAGCCTGGCACTGGCCTCTGCCCAGGATCACAAGCCGGTCGGTGATGGCGATATCGGCCCCAATACAGGTGGCATGGGGGCTTATAGTCCCGCCCCTGTTATCGACCAGGCCATGCACCAGCGCATTATGGATGAAATTATCACCCCCACGGTCACCGCCATGGCCGCAGAGGGCATGCCTTATAAAGGTGTGCTGTTTGCCGGTCTGATGATCACAGACAAGGGCCCGGAACTGATTGAATACAACGCCCGTTTTGGCGACCCTGAATGCCAGGTTCTGATGGCCAGATTGAACGGTGACCTGCTGCCCGCCCTGAAGGCGACGGCGGAGGGCAACCTGGACCAGATCGACCTGAACTGGCACGACGAAGCCGCCCTCGTGGTGGTTATAGCCGCCAAGGGTTATCCCGGTGCCTATGACAAGGGCAGCCGTATTCGTAATCTTGATACAGCTGGCGAGCTGCCAGGCGTCAATATTTTCCACGCTGGCACGGCAAATGACAGGGGCGATATAAAGGCCAACGGCGGTCGGGTCCTTGGTGTCACGGCCAGAGCTGCAAATGTTGCCGACGCCCAGGCCCGGGCCTATGAAGCCGTTGACGTTATCGACTGGCCCGAAGGTTTTTGCCGCCGGGATATCGGCTGGCGCGCCGTTGCCCGCGAAAATGAAACCGCTTAACATCAAAGAAATTTAAATCGACAAAACCAGGACAAATTTATGACCGACAAGGGACAGGAGCTGTTTTCCGGCACACAAGACGTACTGGAAGCGCATCGCATCGACACGAACGCCTTGCAGGCCTATATGGAAGAACATGTTGAAGGTTTTTCCGGCAACGTCGAGCTATCGGAGTTCAAGGGTGGGCAGTCCAACCCGACCTATAAAATCAAAGCCGGTGGCCAGTCTTATGTCATGCGCCGCAAGCCGCCTGGCAAATTGCTGCCTTCTGCCCATGCAGTTGACCGCGAATACCGCGTCATTGCGGCCTTGGGCAAAACCGGCTTTCCCGTGCCCAAAACTTACGCCTTGTGTGAAGACGACAGCATCATTGGCACAGCTTTTTATATTATGTCATTTGCTGATGGTCGCATCTTCTGGGATCCGTCCCTGCCCGGCATGGAGAATGACGAACGCACCGCCATTTATAACGGCATGAATGATGTCATCGCCCAGCTGCATATGACCGACTACAAAGCCATTGATCTTGAAACCTTTGGCAAACCTGGCAACTATTTTGAACGCCAGATCGGTCGCTGGTCAAAGCAGTACAAAGCCTCGGAAACTGAATCTATTCCGGAAATGGACAAGCTGATCGAATGGCTGCCGGACAACATCCCGGCGGGCGACGAGACCACGATTGTGCATGGCGATTATCGTTTGGATAACATGGTTTTCCACCCCACTGAACCACGCGTCATTGCCGTGCTGGACTGGGAGCTGTCGACCTTGGGCCATCCTCTGGGCGATTTTTCCTATCACGCCATGGTCTGGGCTTTCGAGCCCAAATTGTTCCGCGGCCTGGCTGGTCTTGATTTAAAGGGCCTGGGCATTCCCACGACGGAAGAGTATGTCGCCGCCTATTGCAAAAAGACCGGGCGCGACGGCATCGAAAATTGGGATTTTTATATGGCCTACAACATGTTTCGCCTGGCCGGCATCGCGCAAGGCATCATGGGCCGGGTGCGTGACGGTACCGCCGCCAGCGAACATGCCATGGAAACCGCCAGCAAGGTCCGCCCCATGAGTGAACAGGGCTGGTCCCACGCCATGAAGGTGATTGCGGGCGGCTAGATTTACGAACCCAAATTCCGTCAAGCCCGCTTGATAAATTAAGAGTGCAGAGCCAAATCCGGTGCCTGGTACAAGCGCCTTCGCGAAGCTGCCTGGCTCCGCATTTGGCGCTAGTTTCAACACCCGGCGCGACCGCTGACACAACGACCGCAAATGAAAAATCACGTAATGCTCGGGCTTAACAAATACCGGCCGGAAAAGCGGAGCCAGGCAAGAAAAATGCCAGGCACCGGTTTCCTGGATAGCCTGTCTATCCGACCTATCAGATCCATATGCCTTCCCCAACTTTGTAACAGCGTCGGAGATTGCCGGATCAAGTCCGGCAATGACAATTACGCTCGAGCAGCACCTCGTCCTGCCTGCCGCCGTTCCGTGCGCAACAACGGCAAGACCAGGAACAGGTTCACGACATTGGCGGCGATACCAACCAGGAAGGCTTCGAAATAGCTGCCGGTGAGGTCATAGATCGCCCCGCCGAGCCAGCCACCCAGAGCCATACCCAAGGCTCCGAACAAAAAGATAACACCAACGCGCTGGCCAATTTCCGAGACCGGAAAATGCTGGCGCAAGATAACGGCGTAGCTGGGCACAATGCCCGCAAAAGCCACGCCAAAGAAAACCGAAATGGCATAAAGACCGATCAGGCTGTCGACAAACAGGTACAGGCATAAAGCCAAAGCCTGGAGTACGGAACTGATGCACAGGGTTGGCAAGCCACCAATTTTGTCTGAGATACCACCCCAGGTCACACGTGCAAAAAAAGCAACGCCCAACAGCACAGACAACATCATCGCCGCGTCGACCGTTGAATGGCCCTTGTCTTCGGCGTGCGCCACCACGTGCACCATAGGCATGGCCATGGCGATACAACAGCCAATGATCGCAGCATTCAATGTCCATCCCACGTTGGTTGGACTGCGACCGAGTATTTTGTTATCAGCTTCCGACGCATCGCCAACAGACAAGGCCGGGGCCGGTTCTGCCGGTGCTTTGGGCCAAAGCAAAAAGGCCATGGGGACCAAGGTGCATATGGCAAAGATGGCGTAATAATCATAGGTCGCGCGCCAACCAAAATCTTCCAGCAGCCAACGGAATATGGGGGCGGCCAACGCACCCGCCAAACCCTGTCCCGAGACGACGAGGGCTACGGCAATGCCTCGGCGGCGATCAAACCAGCGGGTGACATTGGCGATCAAGGGCGAAAACAAACCACCATTGCCAATCAAACCCAACAAGATCGCGTGGGCGAACAAAAACACCCAGGCATCCGTGGCGCGGGCAGCGACCAGGGCACCCAGCGTCACAGATACAGCGCCGATGATAGCCGGCCAGACCATACCAATGCGATCAGACAACCGCCCCATAAGGATACCACCTAGCCCCATACCAAACAGGGCAAAGGAATACCCAAAAGACACAATTCCGCGAGATCCGCCAAATTCCGGCGTGATCTGGGTCAGGCCTACGATCAGCACATAAATGCTGGCGTTGCCCACTGTCATCAACAGCAGGGAGGCAATGGCAACAACCCAGCTGTAGGGTCTTTCAACAGAAGTCACAGGATTTCTTTCAAAGAATTGTCTTGAGGGCAGCGATAACGTCATCCGGCGTCTCAAGCATCATCATATGGCCGCTGCCTGGAATGATGCTGACCTGGGCACCATTGATTTGTGCGGCCAGAGCACGAGCGGATTTCGGCGCGGTCATACGATCTTCAGCCCCGACAATCACGATGCTGTCGACATCAACTGCCGCAGCGGCATCCTCGCCGTCCTGATAGTTGTTGCAGGCTGTGAAATCATTAAACAAAACACCGGGATCGGATTCTTCCTGCAAGCGTGTAACACAGCCGGACATCCACAGACCAGGCGTTGGATTGCCGCCCAGCTGGGACTGTTTGGCCAGACCAAACAAGGTGATCATGTCAAAGGCCGCGTGATCGTTCGCTTCCGAGGCATCCAGCAATGGCTTCCCGACAGGCATCGGATTGGCGACACCCAGCAGGGCCAGTTTGTCGATTTTCGCCGGATACCGGGCCGCAAAATCAAGGGCCGTCAATGCGCCCATGCTGTGACCTGCGATGGTCGCTGAGGTAGCACCCAGAGCGTCCAACAATTCAGCAAGCCAGTCTGCCATGCCGCTGATGGTCGGAATAAGCGGCCCGTCAGAGCGACCATGACCCGGCAGGTCGACAGCGGCAACATTGAAACCATGATATGCAAAGTAACGTGTCTGCAGGTACCAGGCACTGTGATCCATGGCAGCCCCGTGCACAAAAACCAGCCAGGGCAGTGCTGCATCATGCGCCCGTCCGCCGTTGGCGACAAAAGCCTTTTTCCCTCGAACCTGAATATCCATAGCCCTAACCCCGCTGCGAGGCTTTGAGCGCCCGTCCCAGATCATCTTTCAGATCGGCAATATCCTCCAGCCCCACAGACAGACGGACCATGCCTTCGGAAATGCCGGCGGCCTCAAGGGCGGCGGCGTCCATTTGCTGATGGGTGGTGCTGGCCGGATGGATGACCAGCGACTTGGCATCGCCGACGTTTGCCAGATGAGAGAAAATCTCCAGCGCCTCGATGAACTTGCGACCGGCGTCGCGACCACCTTTGATGTTGAAGCTGAAAACCGCCCCGCAGCCGTCCGGCAAATTTCGCTTGGCCAGTTCGTGGTCGGGATGGGACGGCAATTCCGGATAACTGACCCCGTCGACGGCATCGGACTGGTCGAGGAATTCAACAATCTTCCGGGCATTGGCCACATGTTGTTTCATCCGCAAAGGCAAGGTTTCAACACCTTGCAATATCTGGAAGGCATTGGTGGGGCTGAGGCAGGCTCCAAAATCCCTTAAACCCTCAGCCCTGGCCCGCATAATAAAGGCGGCCGGACCATATTCTTCGGCAAAGTCCAGGCCGTGATAGCCGGCATAGGGTTCGGTCACGGTAGGAAATTTGCCACTGCCCTCCCAGTCAAAGTGACCGCTGTCGACAATAATGCCGCCGATGGCGATGCCATGCCCGCCGAGGAACTTGGTGGCCGAATGCATGACAATATCGGCCCCCAGCGACATGGGCTTGCAGAGATATGGCGAGGCAAAGGTATTGTCGATCATCAGCGGGATACCGGCTTCATGACCAATTGTGCTGATCGCCGGAATATCCATGACCTCAAGCCCGGGATTGCCCAGGGTTTCGCCGAACAGCAAACGTGTTTCCGGCCGGATGGCGGCCTGGAAAGCTTGCGCATCGCGCGGATCAACAAAAGTCGTCTCGATACCAAAGCGCGGCAGGGTATGTGTGAACATGTTGTGCGAGCCGCCATAGACCGAAGCCGACGAGACGATATGTCCGCCCTGCCCCATCAATGTCACAATGGCCAGATGCAAAGCCGCCTGGCCACTGGCTGTCGCCACGGCACCGATGCCGCCTTCGAGGGCGGCGATGCGTTCTTCCAGCACCGCCACCGTCGGGTTGGAAATACGCGAATAAATATGGCCCGATGTTTCCAGATTAAACAGCGAAGCCGCGTGATCCGTATCCTTGAATACATAGGACGTCGTCGAATAGATCGGCACCGCACGTGACCCCGTCGTGGGATCAGGCACCTGGCCCGCATGCAAGCTGAGAGTATCAAAACGAGGATAATTAGGCGCGGCCATGATCTGTGCTCTGTCTGATTAAGAGGGGGGGTTTGCCAAGACTATAGAAGCCGGGGGTTTGGGGGAAGGTGCTGGGGTAACAGAATATATTCGATATTAGCCAAAACTGGTGCCTGACACGAGCGGCTTCGCGAAGCTGTCTGGCTCCACTTTTGGCGGGGAATTTCTCCCCGTCGTGAAATAAGCTTCATCGACAACAATCGAAAAGAACCGTTGTTCAAGAACTTTGCAAATAACGGCCGGAAAAAACGGTGCCAGGCACGGCGTTGCGTAAAAACTTTTAATCGCCTGAAATTTTTGTCCGCGACCTGAGCGCAGCGCCCAGGGTACCTTCGTCCAGGTAATCCAGCTCACCGCCCACCGGCACACCATGGGCCAGTCTTGAAATCGAAACCTCGCAGTCGGCCAGGCGGTCGGTCACGTAATGGGCGGTGGTTTGACCGTCGACGGTGGCGTTCATGGCCAGAATAACTTCGCGCACACTTTGATCAGCTGCCCGGCGGACCAGGTCTTCGATATTCAGGTCTTCCGGCCCGACACCTTCCAGGGCCGATAAAGTACCGCCGATGACATGATACCGGCCCTTGAAGATCATGGCCCGTTCCAGGGCCCATAGATCGGCGACATCTTCCACCACGCACAGCAACGTTTGATCCCGCTGTATATCGCGGCATATGGAACAGGGGTCGACCGCGTCCAGATTGCCACATTCAGAACAGGGATGAACAGCGGTGGCTGCTTCGGCCATGGCTTCGGCGAGCGGTCCCAGCAGCGATTCTTTGCGTTTGATCAAATGCAATGCGACGCGGCGGGCCGAACGCGGGCCAAGCCCTGGCAGCTTGGCCAGCAACTGGATCAGTCGATCAATTGCGGTCGGGGTCACTTGTGGGAGGCCTGTTTTTCTAGAACGGCAGCTTGAAACCAGGGGGCAATTCCATGCCGCCGGTCAGTTCGGACATCTCGCTTTGCACCTGAGCTTCAACACGGCTTTTGGCATCATTGTGGGCGGCGACAATCAGGTCTTCCAGCACTTCGGCTTCTTCTTTTTTCAACAAGGCAGGATCAATTTCGATCTTGCGCATCTCGCCCTTGCCACTAAGGGTCACGGAAACCATCCCGGCCCCGGACACACCCATGACTTCTACATTATCCATGCGGTCCTGCATTTCGCCCATTTTGGCTTGCATTTCCTGGGCCTTCTTCATCATCTGGCCAAGATTTTTCATACGTCAAAGTCCTCATCATCAAAGTCTGCCGTATCGAAACCCACCATGTCCGGATCCATCATGTCAGGGTCCAGGGGCGGCATTTCCGGCGTTAAATTTATTTCTTTTACATTCGCGATTTTGGCACCGGGGAACTGCGTCAGAACGGCTTTCACCAGCGGGTCGTCTTCGGCCTCGCGCCGTTTGTCGGCTTCTTGATTGTTTTTTTGCCGGGTCAGGGTTTCTGCACCTGCATCACTGGACACTGAAACGACCCAGCGCTCGCCGGTTAGATTACTGAGGATTGCGCCAAGTTCATTAGGCAAATTCGCCGAAGCCATTTCGTCGAGGCGTATCTCGATACGGCCCTGTTCGAAATGCACCAGATGCACATTGTCCCTTAGTTGAGCATCCAGCAGGGCTTCTTTTTGATCGCGCATCAAGGTCGCGACCGCTTCGAAATTGGCTATATGCAGGCGGGCATTTTCGGGCTGGCTGGCAACCGCGGGCGCAGCTTGTGCGCCCTGGGCAGCCCCTTGTCCGTTCGCCACAGCATTGGTTGTCGTATAATTTTGCGGTGCGGCTGCATTTGAGCCACTGCCTGGAGCAGGTGAAGGTGTGGCTGAAGACGGGGCCTGTTGAACGGCAGCCTGCACACCACCGGCTTCTTCGATCCGGCGCACCAGATCGCCGGGCGGTGGTAGTTCAGTAACATAGGCCAAGCGCACCAAAATCATTTCGGCGGCGGATATGGCGCTGGGGGCCGTGCGCACTTCGCCAAGACCCTTTAACAACATCTGCCAGGTTCGCGACAGGATCGGCATGGTCAGCTTGCCTGCCATCTCGCCGCCGCGCAGACGTTCGGCTTCCGGTACGGTGACGTCTTCAGCGGCTGAGGGCACGACTTTCAGGCGGGTCAGCCAGTGCGTCAGATCCAACAAATCCAGCAAGACAACGACAGGATCAGCACCGCCATCATAAAGACTGCGCAAAGTCAGCAAGGCCGTGGCGATATCGCCGGACATGACTTGTTCATAAAGATCAAAAACGCCGGTGCGATCGGCCAGGCCCAACATGGCCCGAACCTCTGCGCCCGTGATCTGATCGCTGCCCTGTCCACTACCTTGTGCGATGGCCCGGTCCAGCAGGGAAAGCCCGTCGCGCACAGAGCCATCCGCGGCACGGGCGATAAGGGCCAGGGCTTCGTCTTCCAGGGTGGCATTTTCCTTAGCCGCAATATTGCCAAAGTGGGTCATCAATTCGTTGCTTTCGACCCGGCGCAGATCAAAGCGTTGGCAGCGCGACAGCACGGTCACCGGAATTTTGCGAATTTCCGTCGTGGCAAAAATAAACTTCACATGCTCGGGCGGCTCTTCCAGCGTCTTCAGAAGCGCATTGAAGGCTGCTTTGGACAGCATATGGACTTCGTCGATTATGTAGACTTTGTAACGCGCTGAAACCGAGGCGTATTTTACGCCGTCAATTATATCCCGAATTCCTTCAACACCGGTATGGCTGGCAGCATCCATTTCCAGCACATCCACATGGCGGTCTTCGGCGATGGACACACAGGGATCACAGACGCCGCAGGGCGTAATGGTGGGCTGATCCAGATTACCGTCTGCGCCAATGCAGTTCAGGGCGCGGGCAATGATGCGGGCTGTGGTGGTTTTACCGATGCCGCGCACGCCGGTTAAAATAAAGGCATGGGCCAGGCGGCCGCGATCAATGGCATTGGCCAGCGTGCGCACAAGCGCTTCCTGGCCGACCAGCTCATCAAAGGTCGAGGGTCGGTATTTACGCGCCAGAACGCGATAGGGAGCCGTATTGGTCTGACTTTGGGGATCGGATGCTGTGTCTGTCATTACAGGCTTATCCTAGCATCCCAATAGGTATGGAGAAAAGGTGGGAGGCTGAACGCCCGACCCGAGCGAAACTCGTTACGGCTGCTTCCTTCCGGATCTGACCGGGTTGGCGAGGAACTCGTCCAGGCGCCAACCTCCCGAAGGACACTATATCAGGTAATTTTCCCTTCGGCGCAAGCCCTGTTGTGCAGCTTATCAAAAGTCAGTGATATCAATCTATATCTGGTGGTCGCAATTGCTCAAATACCCAAGCTATGGCAGTGTTCGTCGCCATGGATATACCTTCACCCGACGACCCGATCATATTTGGCGGCAATCAGCTCGACCGGGCAGCGCTTCTGCGCCAGGACGATGCAGCAATCGAAGCCTTTAAAAGCCACAAAGATGCGTCTGTTTTGCCCCTGTGGGACTTGCGCGGCCTTATCGATGTGGAAATTGAACCCATGTTGGCCTGGCAACCCTTGAAGCAATTGCGTTATTACTGCCCCGATGACAGTGAATTGCTGTTTCTGGGTCTGGATGACGAAATCCCGCGCTTTGCAATCACTCTGGACGACGAACGCGATCCCGCAGGCGACGGCCCGTTGCAGGGACGTGGCAAGTTTATGGATGTGCGGACTGTTGCCTCGCAATTGTCGGGGCACGAGGCCGGGGTGTTGGCCCATGCCCGTTCAGTGCTGGACTGGCACAATCGCCACCGTTTCTGCGCCAATTGCGGCAGCAAAACCGATCCAGCTGCTGCCGGCAACACACGGGTTTGTCCAGACTGCAAAACCCAGCATTTCCCGCGCACAGACCCGGTTTCGATCATGTTGGTGGTCAAAGGCGACAAATGTTTGCTGGGCCGCAAGGCCATGTTCCCGCCGGGTATGTATTCGGCCCTGGCCGGTTTTATTGAACCGGGCGAGACCATCGAAGATGCCGTGCGCCGCGAAGTGATGGAAGAAAGCGGCATCAAAACGTCAACGGTGCGCTATATGTTTTCGCAACCCTGGCCATTTCCCTCGTCTTTGATGATGGGCTGTATCGCTGAAGCCATTTCAGAAGATATCACTATCGATGAAGAAGAGT
The DNA here is from genome assembly GCA_018650465.1 of Alphaproteobacteria bacterium. GTDB lineage: Bacteria > Pseudomonadota > Alphaproteobacteria > UBA2966 > UBA2966 > JABILA01. Next base: position 87,008 of record JABIFY010000035.1, on the reverse strand, counting down.
TGGAAACCGCGGGCTGGTTCAGCCGCGATGAAATTAGAGAAGCCCTGGAGCGGTCGATCAATTCACCGCCAGGTGACGGCCTGTTCCGCATGCCCCACCCCATCGCCATCGCTCATCACCTGATCAGAGCCTGGCTTTTAGAAACTGAATAGATAAGCTGTTGGAAACAGATCAGTAGTCGTCGTTGTCGCGGAAAGGCGCCATGGGATAGACCCCCATGATCTTGATGCGGCTGGTGAAAAATTCCAGTTCTTCCAGGGCCAGGCGCACGGACTTGTCTTCCGGGTGACCGATGATGTCGGCATAAAACTGCGTCGCATTAAAAGATCCGCCAAGTTGATAACTCTCCAGCTTGACCATGTTGACGCCATTGGTGGCAAACCCGCCCATGGCTTTGTACAAGGCGGCGGGAACGTTACGCACATTGAAGACAAAGGTTGTCATGACCTTGCCGGGATCGGGTGCTGCCTGAACCGGTTCCGTCGACAGCACCACAAAGCGGGTGGTGTTGTGCCCGGCGTCTTCGATGTCTGATTTCAGGATTTCCAGGCCATAGATTTCTGCGGCCAGGGTCGAGGCCACAGAGGCATGCGCCGGATCGGCCCATTTAGCAACATCGCGGGCAGACCCTGCCGTATCCGCATGAATGCGGGGTGACAGGCCTAAGCCGAGCAGTGTCTTGCGGGTCTGACCGATGGCGTGGATATGGCTGTGGACGGCTTCGATATCTTCCAGTTTGGTGCCGGGCACGACCAACAACTGATGGTTCACGGCCTGAAAATGCTCACCAATGATATAAAGGCCGGATTCCGGCATCAGATGGTGGATGTCAGCCACGCGCCCGGCCACCGAATTATCGATGGGGATCATGGCCCGGGCGGCACGACCTTCGCTCACGGCAGCAAAGGCGTCCTCAAAAGTCGGGCAAGCCAAGGCATCATATTCTGGAAAGGCCTTGCGGCAGGCCAGATGGGAATAGGCACCGGGTGCGCCCTGAAAGGAAATGGTGCGGGCCGGATCGGCGGTCGTTTCTTGCTGGCTCATGATTCAATATTTTTCAGATTATTCGGGGTATTCAGGTGCGCGCCGCATACAAGGCGCGGGCGCGTTCAAGATCGGCGGGAGTATCAACGCCGAAAGGAACCGTGTCAACGAGGGCCACATCCACCCGCATACCCGCCTCCAGGGCCCGCAATTGTTCGAGGCGTTCTCGTTTTTCAAGCGGTGACGGCGGCAAATCAACAAATTTCGCCAGGGCCGCCCGGCGATAAGCATATATGCCGATATGGTGCCAGAGATCACCCTCTCCGGTTGGGGCCGTGGCACGGGTAAAATAGAGCGCCCGCCCTTGTCCGGCACCTTCTTCGCCAGACAATACAATCTTCACAACATTTGGATTTGTCTTTTCTTCTTCATCCGTAATCACACAGCCCAGCGTCGCGATATCCACATCCGGATCATCCAGGGGAGCGAGAGCAGCCCGGATCGCCGCCGGGTCAATCAGGGGCAAATCGCCCTGCAAATTAATGACGGCGTTATAATCGCCATCGGGATCGACTTTGTTCAAAGCTTCAAACACCCGGTCTGACCCGGATGCATGGGCCGGGTCCGTCAAAATGGCGGTGCCACCGGCACGGGTCACAACCTCGGCGATTTCATCTTCGGCGCAGGCCACAATGACAGGCCCCAGATCAGCCTCTTCTGCCCGGCGCAAGACATGTACAATCATGGCATCACCGCCGATATCAGCCAGGGGCTTGCCGGGCAGGCGCATGGACGCCATGCGGGCCGGAATGACAATTATGCTTCGATGACTCGCCATAGGGGCTTTTTCCTGTAATAACCGTATTTAACAAGGTGGATTACGGCCTTTATACGGGTTGCGCGGGACGGCGGGAAGCCGCTAATCTTGCGCCGAATTTATTTACGTCTAACCAGCCTGATAATTCAGGCCCGCGTCAGACATACTCAAGCGCTGGATATTACGATGGATTCCTTCCAATTTAACAAATACGCCGGTGCTGTGCTGGCTTCCGTTCTACTGGTTTACCTCGTCAACATGTTTGGCGACGCGGCCATCCACCCCAATAATCCCGACAAGATTGCCTTCCCGGTTGAAGTAGCCGAAGAAGCGCCTGCCAAAGCCGCCAAGGCTGACGCAGCACCCGAAGGCCCTTCGTTTGCGAGCCTGATGGCCGCAGCAGACACTGGTGCCGGTGCCAAGGTCTCGAAGAAATGCGCCGCATGCCATTCCTTTGCCGAGGGTGGCAAAAACAAGGTTGGCCCCAATCTCTTTAACATTGTTGGTCGCGACAAAGCCGCAGCCGCCGGATACAGCTATTCCGCAGCCCTCAAAGCTCTGGGTGGTAAATGGACGGTTGAGGACCTGAACGCTTTCCTGACCAAGCCAAAAGTTTTTGCCAAGGGCAATAAAATGTCCTTCCCCGGCCTGAAAAAAGGCAAGGATCGCGCCAACGTCATCAAGTTCCTCAGCGGCAGCTGAGCGACGTCGGTTAATTAGGCCGGAAAACGGACAAGTGGCTCCTCATACGTCTCGCGACGCGGCACCTTGCCCACCTGAACTTATTGAATTTGCCGGGCGCCTTGCCGATGCAGCGGGCGAGGTGATTCGACAATATTTTCGCCAACCTTTCGACATTATCACCAAGGCCGACGAAAGCCCGGTGACCATTGCTGACCGCCAGTCTGAGCGTGTCATGCGTGACCTGATCGAGGCCACGTATCCCGACCATGGCATCATGGGCGAAGAACACGGCACCGTCCGGGGCAATGCAGAATATGTCTGGTATCTCGACCCCATCGACGGCACCAAATCCTTTATTTCAGGCGTACCGCTTTTTGGCACGCTGATCGGCCTCGCGCAAAAAGATGGCGATATTCATCGCCCCTGGATGGGTGTCATCGACCAGGCCATTTCCGGTGAACGCTGGATGGGTGCACCCGGTCATGGCACGACCTTCAATGGCCAGCCCGCCCACGTGCGGTCCTGCCCGTCGGTTTCGGATGCCATAATGTTCACCACCTCACCGGAATATTTCGAGGGCGAGCGCCTGAGCCAATATCAGCGCGTGGAAGACACCGCCCATATGACCCGGTACGGCACCGACTGTTACGCCTTCGCCATCCTGTCGTCAGGCCATATTGATTTGATCGTCGAAGCCGGTTTGAACGAATATGATTATTGCGCTGTGGTGCCGGTGATCGAAAATGCCGGTGGTATCGTCACCGACTGGTCGGGCCGGGCAAAAACCCTCGACGGCGAAAACACTATCGTCGCCGCCGGAGATGTTGCCACCCATGCCGAGACTTTAAGGATTTTGGCGGGCTGAATTCCTTAATTCGGCCACTTTCCCAACACATAACATTTACTGCTGATTTCGGCTCCAGACCTTGCACCTGTGGGGCCAGGTGGCGCAAAATCACCTTTAATCAAGGGGATGTTCATGATCAAACATGCGGTATTTAGTTTTGTTGCCGTTGGCGCCGTAATTGGCCTGCTGACAGGATCTGCGGCAATGGCAGGCTCGACGGTCAGCCATGGCTCGTCATTGCATGGTGATCTGAAATACCCCAAGGGCTTCAAGCATTTTGATTACGTGAACCCGGACGCCGCCAAGGGCGGCACGGTGCGCCTGTCAGCCATAGGTGGTTATGATTCTCTGAACCCCTTTATCCTGAAAGGTGCGAGCGCGGGTAGTTTGGGGCTGATGTATGACAGCCTGATGTCATCATCTTCGGACGAGCCTGGATCAACCTACGCCCACCTGGCGGAATCGGTTGAGGTGCCGGACGATTTTTCCTGGGTGATCTATACCCTGGATGCACGGGCGCGCTGGCACGATGGCACGCCTTTGACCGTCGAAGATGTGATCTTTTCCTTCGAGACGATCAAGGCCAAGGGCCACCCCTTTTACCGGGCCTATTTCAAAAGCCTGGCCAAAGCGGAAAAAGTTGGTGGGCGCCAGGTAAAGTTTTCCTTTTCCGGTGATCTTAACCGTGAGTTACCGCATATCACCAGCCAGCTGCCGATCATTTCCAAGGCCTATTACAGCAAACACGAATTTGAAAAGACGACGCTGGAGCCACCCCTGGGGTCAGGTCCCTATCGTATCAAGGAGCTCGATGCGGGTCGCAGCATTACCTATGAACGGGTCAAGGATTATTGGGGCAAGGACCTGGGTGTGAACAAGGGTCAGTATAATTTCGATACCATTCGTATTGATTATTATCGCGACAGCACCGTGGCCCTGGAAGCCTTCAAATCCCGCGAATATGATTTCCGCCAGGAGAACACCTCCAAGGTCTGGGCCACAGGGTATCAGTCCAAATCCCTGGAAAAGGGTTTGTTCAAAAAGCAGGAGGTCCGCAACCAGAACCCCACGGGCATGCAGGGGCTTGTATTTAATTCCCGACGGGAGATTTTTTCCGATGCAAAAGTGCGCCGGGCGCTGGCCTATGCCTTTGATTTTGAATGGACCAACAAAAACCTGTTCTATGGTCAATATACGCGCACCAAAAGTTATTTCTCCAATTCGGACCTGGCATCCAGTGGATTGCCGGACGCGGCGGAACTGAAATATCTGGAGCCTTTACGCGGCAAAATCCCTGAAGAGATTTTCACCACAGAATATACCGTGCCCGTGAACGACAAAAAGGGTGCCTTGCGCCAGAACCTGCGCTCGGCCAAAAAATTGTTGGCGACGGCGGGTTGGACCATCAAGAGTGGCAAGCTGACCAATGGGGCGGGCAAGGTTTTTGAAATGGAAGTGCTGCTGGTCAGCCCGGCCTTCGAGCGCATCATGCAGCCCATGGTCAAGAACCTGAAGCGCTTGGGGATAGAGGCCCGTTTGCGCATTGTTGATTCGGCGCAATACCAAAACCGGTTAAACGATTTTGACTTTGACTCTATTGTTTTCACCTTCGGCCAGTCCCTGTCGCCGGGGAACGAACAGCGCAATTTCTGGTCCTCAGCTAATGCGAATACCAAGGGCAGCCGCAACTTCATTGGTATCAACGACCCGGCGGTGGATGAGCTGATCGACAAAATTATCGCCGCCCCAACCCGCGAAGAACTGGTCGCCGTCACCCGTGCCCTGGACCGGGTGTTGCTGTGGGGTCATTACGTCGTGCCCCAGTGGCATGTGCAGTCCTACCGCCTGGCTTTTTGGGATCGCTTTGGTCGCCCGGACACGGCCCCGAAATACGGCGTGGGTTTCTACAGCTGGTGGATCGATGGACAGAAAGATGACGCCTTGAATACGGCCATGGGCCGCAAGAAAAAGTGATGCCGCGATTGCGCACTGGATTAGCGATGCCTGGCTTATGCCTGGCGCTGCTTTCTGGCGCGGTGGAAGCTGAACCACGGCATGGGCTGTCGACCTTTGGGGACCTGAAATATCCGGCAGACTTTAAACATTTTGATTACGTCAATCCGCAAGCCCCCAAGGGTGGGACCGTAAAGCTTCGTGATATTGGCACTTTTGATAACCTGAACCCCTTCATCATCAAGGGTGTGAAACTACGCGGCATGGCGGCCGTGGCCCAGTCTCTGCCATACGATACATTAATGGTATCGGCGGCTGACGAGGCTGACGCCATGTATGGCCTGGTCGCGAAATCTGTTGATGTTGACCCCGACAAGCAGTGGGTGGAGTTTGTTTTACGACCCGAGGCCCGTTTTCATGACGGAAGCCCGATCACGACGGCTGATCTGATTTACAGTTTCAACACCTTAAAGACCGAAGGCATTCCGGGCTATCGCATCAACCTGAAAGATGTCGAAGCCGTCACCGCCTCTGGCCCCCACAAAATTCGTTACAGATTTCGCGACGGTGTGGTTACCCGAGACTTGCCTGCCTTTGTCGCCGGGTTGCCGATCCTGTCCAAAGCTTATTACGCCGCGGTCCCGTTCAACAAAACCACGCTGACGCCACCGCTGACATCCGGCCCCTATCGTATTGGACGCATCGATCAAGGTCGCACTTTGGTGTATGAGCGCGTAGCCGACTACTGGGCCAAAGACCTGCCCGTTAATGTGGGGCGCTTTAATTTCGACAAGATGCAGTTTGATTTTTACCGTGATCGCACGGTTTCAATGCAAGCCTTCAAAAGCCGTGAATATGATTTTCGTGAAGATTTTTATTCAAAAAACTGGGCCACAGGCTACAAGTTTCCCGCTGTCAAAAATGGCTGGGTCATCAAGGAGAGCGTGCCAAACCTGGCCCCGGCATCGCGTCAGTACTTTGTCCTGAATTTGCGACGTGAAAAATTCCAGGATATCCGGGTGCGGGAAGCTTTTGCACTGGCCTTTGATTTTGCATGGACCAACAAAAACCTGTTTTATGGTGCCTACAGTCGATCCTTAAGTTTGTTTCAGAACACCGATATGGCTGCACGATCCTTGCCAAACGATGCCGAAAAGAAATTGCTGAAATCCATCAAGGGAAAAATCCCCACGTCCATTCGCACGGCTGTTTATCAGCCGCCTGGTGAGGGCAGCGGTTTGCGCAAGAACCTGCGTCGGGCCAAAAAGAGATTAAGCCAGGGCGGCTGGAAAATCATCGACGGCAAGCTGACCGACAAACATGGCAAGGTTCTGGAAATTGAAATCCTGACCTTTTCACCTTCCTTTGAACGCATCCTCGCCCCCATCGTCAAGAACCTCAAACGGCTTGGCATTCAGGCCAGCATGCGCATCGTGGATACGGCGCAATATACCTACCGTATGCAAACTTTTGATTTTGATGTCACAACTGCGGCCTTTGGCACATCTGCCACGCCGGGCATATCCGAGCGTAATTTCTGGGGATCAGCCTCGGCAGATCAAGACGGCAGTGTGAATTATTCTGGCTTGAGCGATCCGGTAATAGATGAATTACTGAAACGCATTACAAGTGCCGCGGACCGCCAATCACTGACCCTGGCGGCCCGCACCCTGGACCGGGTTTTGCTGGCCAACCATTACATCATTCCGGAATGGTTTAACGCCACCCACAACCTGGCCTATTGGGACAAATTCAGCCGCCCAAAGGTTAAGCCAAAATATGTATTAGGGTTCATGGATACCTGGTGGTTTGATGCGGCCAAAGCTGAAGCCTTGAAGGACAAGATGCAGAAGGGCGATAACTAACCGATGCTCGCCTATATCATCAGACGTCTGGCGCTGATAATCCCGACCTTGTTCGGGATTATGGTGTTGAACTTCTTCATTATTCAACTGGCCCCGGGTGGCCCGGTTGAGCAGATGATTGCCCAGATCAGCGGTACAGCCGTGGATGCCACGGCCCGTATTGGTGGGGCCGACCGGGGGGAAACCTCGTCACAAAACTCCCAGTCTGCTACCAGTTCCGGCGGTGTTGCCAAGTATCGCGGGGCCCAAGGGTTAGACCCGGAATTCATCAAGGAAATCGAACAGCTGTATGGCTTTGACAAGCCGGTGCATGAACGTTTCTGGATGATGATGAAAAACTATGTGCAGTTTGATTTTGGCGACAGCTATTTCCGCGACCGGGCGGTAGTAGACCTGGTGCTTGATAAAATGCCGGTGTCTATATCCTTAGGGCTTTGGACCACGATCCTGGTGTATCTGATTTCCATTCCCCTGGGCGTGGCCAAGGCCGTGCGGGATGGGTCACGCTTTGATGTGGCCTCCAGTGCCGTGGTCATCGTTGGCAATGCAATTCCCGGATTTTTGTTCGCGGTCTTGTTGATCGTGCTGTTTGCCGGGGGCAGTTATTGGGACGTTTTCCCCTTGCGTGGATTGACGTCGGAAAACTGGAACAGCCTGTCCACTGTCGATAAAATCCTGGATTATCTATGGCACATTACTTTGCCTGTCATTGCCATGGTCATTGGTGGATTTGCCACTTTGACCATGCTAACCAAAAATTCCTTCATCGAAGAAATCAATAAACAATATGTGCTGACGGCGCGCGCCAAAGGCCTGAGTGAAAACCGAGTTTTGTATGGCCATATTTTCCGCAACGCCATGTTGATCGTCATTGCCGGTTTCCCCTCAGCATTCCTCGGTATCCTGTTTACGGGGTCTTTGTTGATCGAGGTCATTTTTTCGCTGGACGGTCTCGGCCTGTTGGGCTTCGAAGCGGCCCTGGCGCGGGATTACCCTGTCGTCTTCGGCACTCTGTTTTTCTTTACTTTGCTGGGCCTGGTCATGAACCTGATCGGTGATTTGATGTATGTACTCATCGATCCACGCATTGACTTTGAAGGGCGGGATGTGGGATGAGCCGCGCACCCGTAAACAACAAATGGTTTGGCCTGCGCATCACACCGTTAACCCGTCGCAGGCTGGCAAGTTTCCGTGCCAACCGTCGGGGCTGGTGGTCCCTGTGGCTGTTCCTGATCCTGTTTGTCTTCAGCCTGTTTGCCGAGCTGATCGCCAATGACAAACCGATCATGCTGTCCTATGACGGCGCACTGCATTTTCCGGTTCTGGTCAGTTACCCGGAAACAAAATTTGGTGGTGATTTTGAAACTGAGGCTGAATATCGCGATCCCTTTGTGGAAGAACAAATTCTGGCAAAAGGCTGGATCCTCTGGCCGCCCATTCGTTATTCCTATGACACCATCAATCTGGAATTACCCGTTCCCGCCCCGGCCCCGCCTTCAACAGAAAACCTGCTGGGCACCGATGATCAGGGTCGCGATGTGGTTGCCCGCCTGATCTATGGTTTTCGTATTTCCATTCTGTTTGGTTTGATCCTGACCGTGATTTCGTCTGTCGTGGGGATCGCGGCTGGCGGTATCCAGGGTTATTTCGGCGGACGCACGGATTTATTATTCCAACGGTTCATCGAAGTCTGGTCCGGGCTGCCCGTGCTTTATTTGTTGATCATCATGGCCAGTATGATCGTGCCCGGCTTCTGGACTTTGTTGACCATTATGCTGCTGTTTTCCTGGATGGCCCTGGTGGGTGTCGTGCGCGCGGAATTCCTGAGGGCGCGAAATTTTGAATATGTCCGCGCCGCCCGTGCGCTGGGCGTCAGCAACATCACCATCATGTATAAACACCTGTTGCCCAACGCCATGGTGGCCACTGTGACCTTCTTGCCGTTTATCCTCAACGGCTCAATCACCACCCTGACGTCGCTGGATTTTCTGGGCTTTGGCCTGCCGCCGGGCTCGGCATCCCTGGGGGAATTGTTAGCTCAGGGCAAGGCCAATCTTCAGGCCCCGTGGCTGGGCATTTCAGGCTTTATGGTGATCGCGGTGATGTTGACCCTGTTGATCTTTGTTGGTGAAGCCGTGCGCGATGCTTTTGATCCGCGAAAGACTTTGACATGAAGAAATTCGTCGAGGTCAAAAACCTGTCGGTCAATTTTGGCCGCCCCGGTCACGAGGTCGCTGCGGTCAAAGGTATTTCCTTCAACATCGAACGAGGCCAAACCATGGCCATTGTCGGTGAAAGCGGATCGGGTAAATCTGTCTCGGCCCTGTCGATCCTGCAATTGCTGCCCTACCCCTATGCCAGTCATCCCTCTGGTTCCATCCTGGTGGACGGCAAAGAAGTCATCGGGGCCAGCCAGCGTGAGATGCGGGGAATTCGCGGCAACAAGATTTCCATGGTTTTCCAGGAACCCATGACGTCGCTGAACCCGCTGCATTCCATTGAACGCCAGGTTAACGAGGTGTTGTTCCTGCATCAGGGCCTGTCCAAAACACAGGCCCGCGCCCGCACCCTGGAACTACTGGACCTGGTCGGCCTGGCTGATGCCGAGGCCCGGCTGGATGCCTATCCGCACCAGCTCTCTGGTGGTCAGCGGCAGCGCGTGATGATCGCCATGGCCCTGGCCAACGAGCCTGATTTACTGATCGCGGACGAGCCAACCACGGCTGTCGATGTCACAATCCAGGCGCAGCTTCTGGCCCTGTTAAAAGACCTGCAGGCGCGGCTGGGGATGGCCATCCTTCTGATCACCCATGACCTGGGCGTCGTGCGCCATATGGCCCACGATGTGGCGGTGATGAAAGACGGTGAGATCGTCGAAAGTGGCACGGTCGAGGCCGTCTTCGACAATCCGCGCCACGACTATACCCGCATGTTGATGGCCGCCGAGCCTGGCGGGCGCGCCGCTGCCGCCACCGCAGATGCGGCCACGGTCATGCAGGCACGCGACCTGAAAGTCTGGTTCCCTATCAAGCGCGGTATTTTCCAGCGCACGGTGGATTATGTGAAGGCCGTGGACGGCATCGATGTCACCGTCAAGGCCGGTCACACAGTCGGCGTTGTGGGTGAAAGCGGCTCGGGCAAATCCACCCTCGCCATGGCCTTGTTACGCTTGATCAAAAGCGTAGGCCCCATCGAGTTTGACGGTAAATCTATTCAGGGTGAGAGCTTCAAAACCTTGCAGCCCCTGCGCCGGGAAATGCAGGTGGTCTTTCAGGACCCCTTCGCCAGCCTCAGCCCACGCCTGTCCATTGCCCAAATCATAGAAGAAGGTTTACTGGTGCATGACCTGGGTGGCGACTATGACCAGCGCCGGACCCTGATCGCCCAAACCCTGATCGAAGTAGGTCTTGATCCAGAAACCATGGATCGTTACCCGCATGAGTTTTCCGGTGGCCAGCGCCAGCGCGTCGCCATTGCCCGCGCCATGGTTCTGAAGCCGCGCTTTGTGGTCCTGGACGAACCTACATCGGCTCTGGATATGTCGGTCCAGGCGCAAATCGTTGATCTGTTGCGTCAACTACAGCGCGACCATGACCTGGCCTATTTGTTCATCAGTCATGACCTGCGCGTGGTGCGAGCCCTGTCTGACGAGGTCATCGTCATGCGCGATGGCAAGGTCGTCGAGCAAGGCAGCTCGAATCAAATTTTCGATACCCCGCAAACCGATTATACCCGCGCCTTGATGGCCGCAGCCTTTGAACTTCGTGCTGACACCAGTGGTGTTGTGCGGACCTGACATTGACCTGATCGTGCCGGAATACATTAGAAAGTTATTTGATGGCAATCCTGATACAAATTGGTGAATTTCATTCCCAGGAAATCTGGCGTGACGGCTTTGCGGCAGTGGACCCAGGCCTTGATTTGCGGCTGTGGCCTGATGTGGGGGACCCGGCCGAAATCGAAGCCGTTATTGTCTGGCACCATATCCACGGCAGCCTTAAGCAGTTCCCGAACCTGAAACTGATTTGTAATTTGGGCGCGGGCGTTGAGGCCATCTTCAAGGACCCCGACCTGCCAGACGGTGTGCCCATCGCCCGCGTGGTCGACCCACGCCTGACCCGGTCCATGGCGGAATATGTGGTGTTGCATGTGCTGCGTTATCACCGCCATTTTGCTGAAACGCAAGATTTTCAGACGGCAAAAAAATGGAAATATATCGCCCCCGATGATGCCGCTGCGACAACCATCGGGTTTTTGGGCCTGGGCGAGCTGGGCCAGTTTTCCGCCGACAAGGTTCGCGCCATGGGCTTCCAGGTTGCGGGCTGGAGTCGCAGTGCCAAAAATATCGATGGCGTGACCAGCTATCATGGACCTGATGGCCTGGCCCCATTTCTGGCCAGTGTTAAAATGCTGGTCTGCCTGCTGCCCTTAACCGACCAGACAAGGGGCATCGTCAATGCTGACTTACTGACACAATTACCCGATGACAGCTATTTCATTAATGCCGGGCGGGGCCAGCATGTGGTGGATGATGATCTGTTGGCAGCCCTGGACAGTGGCAAGCTGTCTGGTGCGACCCTGGATGTATTTCATGTGGAACCCTTGCCACAAGACCATGCCTACTGGTCCCATGCAAAAGTCACGATCACGCCTCATAATGCCGCCGATTCATTTCCCGCAGATGTCTGCCCACAAATCCTGGCGAATATCAAAGGCGTGTTGCGCGGCGACGCGCCACTGAATGAGGTGAAGGTCGGGCGCGGGTATTAACCTGGCGGGGTATTAGCCTGGGGGGGGTATCAACCCAGATCCATACCTTCGATCGCTTCGACCACGCGGTCGGCATATTCCACGAGATAGATCGAACCTTTTACCGTGCGCTGTACCTGGATGCTGCGTTTGTCATCCGGGTCGGGAATGCGGCGCACGAAACTGTATTTGGTCAGGGCGTCCAGGGCGCGGGTCACGGCTGGTTTGCCAATATTCAGTTCTACCGATAATCCGCGCACCGTATGGGGCAAGGGTTTGAGGTAAACCGTCAGCATCAGGGCCAATTGGCGGGCGGTCAAGTCGGGACCATCGCGGCGCACACCTTCAACCAGCGAATCACGCCAGATTTCAAGCACCTGTTGGGAAGAAAGACTACTGATCATCGGGACTACTCTTGTTAAAACACATTTATTCGTCCCCCGGAAATCTGGCTACAATATAGTCACACTTGGCTCAAGCACCAAAGCGTTTTTGCAAAACAGCAAACAAAGCCCGGATCGCCTGAGCCTCACCGCCAGCTGGGCGGCCAGGACGTGCTTTTTTGCTCCAGGCATACATGTCAAAATGTACCCAGGAGCGGGCGTCTTCAGCGAAATACTGTAAAAACAAAGCTGCTGTGATGGCCCCGGCAAAGCCACCGGCACCTGCATTATTGATGTCCGCCATGCGGGTATCAAACATATCCCGGTAGCCTTGCCACAAGGGCAAGCGCCACATCGGATCAGAGACTGCCGTGGCTTGTTCCGCCAGATCGCGCGCCAGGTCTTCGTCATCTGTAAAAAATGCCGGCAGCTCTGGCCCCAGAGCCACACGGGCAGCACCGGTTAAGGTGGCGCAATCAATCAACAGATCGGGATCATCATTGGCGGCTTCCGCCAGGGCATCTGCCAGAACAAGGCGGCCCTCAGCATCCGTATTGCCAATCTCGACGGTTATCCCCTTGCGACTGGTCAGAATGTCGCCAGGCCGGAAGGCGTTGCCTGAAACCGCATTTTCCACCGCCGGGATCAAAACACGCAGGCGAACCGGCAACTTTGCTGCCATGATCAAACTGGCCAGACCCAGAACATTGGCCGCCCCACCCATATCCTTTTTCATGATTTCCATGCCACTGGCCGATTTCAGATCAAGGCCACCGGAATCAAAACACACACCTTTACCAACCAACGTCACTTTGGGATGAACGGCGTTCCCCCAGGTGAAATCGATTAATCGCGGTTCCTGGTCGCTGGCGCGGCCCACAGCATGCACCATGGGGAAATTTTCTGTCAGCAATTCATCACCGATTAATTCGCTATATTCTGCACCATGGTCATCAGCCAGAAACTTTGCGACCGCCGCCAGGTCTTCCGGTCCCATATCTGCCGCAGGTGTATTGACCAGATCACGGGTCAGGGTGATGGCCGCATGAAAGGCCTCAACGGATGTCTGATCACAAGTCGTCGGCCAGACCAGTTGCGCGCGATCGGTGGTATTTTCTTCAAGGTAACGTTCGAACCGATAAGCTGCCAAAGCCCAGCCCAGGGCCAGATCGTCAACGCCTGAACAATCAGATGCCAGCGCATAATCAGCGGCAGGCAGTTTTTCAGCTATAGCTGACCAGGTCCAGAGATCGGCATCCTCGCCAAAACAAGCGACAGCCAGAGAAGCCCCACCCGTCGTTCCTGGCATCAGCGTTGCCGCCCCTGATTTGGCTTTGAACCCGGTCGCAGCGACCCAGTTTTGCGCTTCTGTGGGTTGGGCCGCTAGCCACTCTTCATAATCATCGGTCCCCACAAGATGCAGGGAAACCGGGTTTTGTGACGATGAAATCAAATTGCTGATAGCGGGCACGGACAAGTCTCCTGTTTTATTTGGTTCGGCATGTTTACCATGGTCTGAAACCGATTACCGCCTGGCTGAGATATTTTTCTTGAGCCTCCTCCTATTATTGCAGGAAACCCCGCAGATGCCCGAATTGAAACTGATCATTGGCAACCGGAACTATTCATCCTGGTCTCTCAGGGCGTGGCTGGCCATGCGCCAGGCCGGGCTGGAATTCAGGGAAGAAATGGTCCCGCTTGACCTGCCCGACACAAGACAACGCCTGTTGGAATATTCCGATGCCGGACGGGTACCGGTGCTGTTTCACGGTGACCTGAAAGTCTGGGACAGCCTGGCTATCATCGAATATTTGGCAGAAACCTATCCAGACCAGCCCTGGTGGCCTGAGGATCCAGCGGCCAGAGCGCATGCCCGCGCGGTCAGCGCAGAAATGCATTCAGGCTTTGCCGCCTTGCGAAGTGAAATCCCCATGAATATCCGGGCGACAGGCCGAAAGGTCGATTTGTCGGAACAGGCAAAAAGTGACGTCGCCCGCGTTTTAGCCCTATGGCAAGGCTGCCTGGATCAAAAGGGGCGAAAGAAGGCCGATGGGTCATTTTTGTTCGGGCCCTTCTGTCCTGCGGACGCAATGTTTGCACCCCTGGTGTCCCGGTTCCGAACCTATGGCATCGAGTTAACCGACAGCCTGCAGGCATATGCCGATGCCGTCTGGACCACCGAAGGCATGATCTGGTGGCGAGACGCAAGTGACCAGGAAAGCTGGACAATTCCAGGTGAGGAAGTGGGCAATTGAAGATTAAATTTACGGCTGCCCCGTCGGGTTGATTTGCGCTAATAATCTTTCATTACTTTAGAAAACTCTAATGAATATGAATTATCAAAAATAACACTAATAGCCAGTTGCCTTTTCCCCATGAACTTGCGGTAATGTTGGCCTGACGAATTGATTAGAAACCGCGCCTCAAATTCGTGGCGCATTGACCAGCACTTGGGTACAGGAATCGGCATGTCCGAGAATCAGACTGACGCGGATATCAAATCGCGTAAGGTCTACGTCGATGAAGGCGAAGATTTTTCCACAACACAATCTTACGGTCGGCGGGTGGTTACACCTGTCCGGTTTTCCACGGACGCCCGTGATGTTGGCTGGGTGCGTGAAAACGTCCCGTGCCAGGCGGCGTGTCCGGCGGACACCAACGTCCCGGCCTATATCCAAACGATTGTTGAAGAACGCTATAGTCGTTCTTATGAAATCAACCGCATGGCCAATGTTTTGCCGGGCACCCTGGGGCGCATTTGTTCGCGCCCCTGTGAGGATGCCTGCCGACATGGCTGGGCAGGCAATGGTGATCCGGTCAATATTTGTCACCTGAAACGGGCCGCGTCGGACCTGAAAACGGATGGCCACCGGATAACCGAAAATCTCTATGCGCCGTCTGGCAAAAAGATCTGCATCATTGGTGCGGGTCCGGCCGGTTTGTCGGCTGCCCACGATTTATCCATGCTGGGTCACCAGGTGACAATCCTGGAGCGTGAAGAGGTTGCCGGTGGCATGCTGTATTACGGCATCCCGGTCTTCCGTCTGCCGCGCGATGTGCTGGATGTGGAAGTACACAACTCCACCCGCCTTGGCGTTCAGGTCAAGACCGGCGTCAATATGGGTACCGGTGTGGACGACACCAAACTTTCACAATTGATGAAAGATTATGACGCCGTCCTGATGGCCATGGGCTGTATGCTGGCGATCCCGCTGCCGCTGAAGGGCCTGAAAGACGGAGACATCGACCCCGTCATTGAAGCCCCCAACGCTGAATATGGCCTCGACTTCCTGACCGAACTGCACCGTGGTGAAGAAAAAGTTGTCGGCAAACGCGTTGCTGTTATCGGTGCCGGTTTCACGGCCCTGGATTGTTCCCGTGTGGCTTTGCGCCTGGGCGCAGACGATGTCTCGGTACATATCCGCACCACAGAAAAATACATTCCAGTGACGCTGGAGGAAATCTTTGAATCCAAGCGCGAAGGCGTCAAGATTCTGGGGCTGCGGACACCGGTCGGCCTGGAACGCGATAAGGACGGCAACGTCACGGGCGTGCGCTTTGTGCAAAATCGTCTGGGCGGTTACCGTGCCAATGGCCGGCGCGAAGCTGTTCCTATCGAAGGGTCAGAGTTCGTCGAGCCCTGCGACACGGTCATTGTGGCCATCGGTCAGAAAACCATTAATGATGTGATGGATATCGATGTCGGCCTGGATCGCTGGCACAATGTGCGTGTTGGCGAAAACGGCATGACCTCGGTTGATGGCCTGTTTGCCGCTGGTGATTTTGTCAGTGGGGCCACGACCGTAGTTGAAGCTGTCGGCCATGGTCGCGAAATCGCCATCAAACTGGATACCTGGTTGATGGAGCGCGTCCGGCGCAAGAAGGTCGTCAAGATCGAGCCGGTTGACGGTCCCTTGCGCGAGCGCGCCTATGACTTCATCCCGCGCCAGCACATCCCGACCGAGCCCATGGCAACCCGTTTTGATGATCTGGTTACCGAGGCTGAAACCGGCTTTGAAAAAGATATGGCCCACGAGGAAGCAAAGCGTTGTTACCTCTGCCATATGAAATATGAAATCGATGTCGACAATTGCATCTATTGCCGCGCCTGTATTGATGTCGCCCCGCGCGATTGTATCAAGCTGGTCTCGGGCGTGGAGGTCAAGGACGACGGCACCTATGGCGATCTGCAAGAAACCAAGCAGTGGGACAAGGTCGGCGCCATCTGGATCGACAACGACGAATGCATTCGCTGTGGAGCCTGCTTTATGGTCTGCCCGACCAAGTGCATCTCCATCGTCAAACAGGAAATCTTCTACCAGGACGTATAAATGAGTTCCGCACCCCATCTGGTTATTATTGGAAACGGCGTCGCTGGTAACCGCGCCGCTGAAATTCTGCGTGAAAAAGACAAGGACTGCCGCATCAGTATTATTTCGGCAGGCCCTTTGCTTTTTTATAATCGCTATGAATTGCCTGACGTCTTTAAAGGCCGTCAGGATTGGCGCGATTATCTTGAAAACCCGCCTGAATATTTTTCCGACAACAATATTACTTTACGTCGCAGAAGCATTGTCGCCGATGTTGATACAGAGCGGCGCAAACTGGTTCTGGCCCACCGCGAAGAAGTGGGCTTTGACCAGCTGCTGGTGGCTACAGGTGGTGCAGGTTATTTGCCGGAACGCTTACAGGAAACAGCCAGTTTAACCCATCAGTTCACGACCTATCGGTCGGCCATGAAGATGTACAAGGCTTTGCCCAAAGGTGGGCGGGTGGTCATGCTGGGCGGCGATATGATCGGACTTGATCTGGCCCGCACCCTGATTGAAACCGGTTATCAGGTCACTGTTGTGCCAGGTGACCGAACCTTCTGGCCACACGAAATTTCTGCAGAAGACCGTCCCAAATATCTTGCCGCCCTTGAAACCATGGGCATAGAAGTAATTAATCACGGCGAGGTCGAACGCATTGAAGACACAAGCGGCGGTGCAACCGCACGCCGTGTTGTCTTTGTCAGTGGCGAAACAGTGTCGGCGGATGTTGTGGTTACGCAATACGGTCTCGCCCCCATGGTCGATTTCATGAGCACTGCAGGCGTTGATATCGAACGCGGCTTGCTGGTCAATCCACAGCTGAAAACAACGCGCGATGAAATTTATGCTGCTGGTGATGTTTGCCAGATCTGGGAGCAAGAAAGTAACGGTTACCGGTTCTATTATGGTTGGCGCAATGTGCGCAAGATGGGCGAGATTTCTGCCCGCAACATGATGGGCGCAGACGTACCGTTCGAGACCGAGGTCGACGAGCAATTAATTATCAAGGACGACGGCAGCATTGATTCGCCGTTTTGGGAGTACAGCGCGTGACGATAAACGGCACCGATCTCCAGATCGCTTTTTGTGGCTCGGCCGGTGATGGCACCATTGCTGTCGGCGACATTCTTAAACAAGCCATGGCCATGGCCGGATACCGCGTCATCGCCTTTGATCAATATCCGGCAGAAATTCGTGGCTTCGGCAAATGTGTCTCGCGGACCCGGGTCACTGGCGAACAAGTTTATTCCATGAAACAGCAGACCGATATTCTGGTCTCGCTGGATGACAGCCACGCCATTCCCCATGCATCGGAAGTACGTGATTTTGGTGCCGTGATCTATGACAACGCCCCCATGAGCTTGATGATGGAAGGCGAACATATTTCCGGCCACCTGCAGCCCGGTCAAATCCCCTATGCTTTGCCGATCCGTGAAATTTCGGAACGCGCCACGGGCAGCAACCGGGGCCGCAACATGGTTGCCCTTGGATTTGTCGCCGGATTGTATGGCCTGCAACAAGACGTCTTTCACACCATCATCGCCCGAAAGTTCAAGACCAAACCGGCCGCCGTGACCAAAGACAACACAGCCGCCTTTGATGCAGGCTTTGATCTGGGTGCCGGGGAATTTCTGTTCGACGAAGTTTCCATTGGCGCGCCACCGGCAAAGGCCAAACATGAAGCCCGCATGTTAAGCGGTAATTCAGCCGTGGTTGAAGGTTGCCTGGATGCCGGAATCGAAGCCTATTTTGGTTATCCCATTACGCCAGCGACAACGATTATGGAACGCCTGGTTACCGAAATGCCGAAGCGCGGCAAACGGGCCCTGCAAACCGAAGACGAGATTTCCGCCATTGCCGCCACTATTGGTGCCGGGTATGCCGGGGTTCGTTCCGCCACGGCCACATCGGGTCCCGGCCTTGCCTTGATGGCCGAGATGCTGGGCTTGAGTGTGATGGCTGAGGTGCCGTCCGTGATATTCGTTTCACAACGTGGTGGGCCGTCTACAGGCATGCCGACCAAGACCGAACAGTCTGATCTTAATCTCGCCGTCTTTGGCGGTTCTGGCGATGCCCAGCGCATTGTCCTCGCCCCCACAAATGTGGAAGGTTGTTGGCGCTGTGCCGGCAAGGCCTTCGAGATGGCCGAACGTTATCAAACACCGGTCATTGTCCTGCTGGACCTTTATTTGTCGAACCGATACGAGACCGTTATTGTCTCCCCTGATGAACGCTTTGAAGCCAGTTCAAGCAAAGCCATGGTGCCCGCCAAGTCCGGTGAAAAATACCAACGCTTTGCCAAAACCGATGACGGCATCAGTCCCCGCGCCATTCCGGGCCAGGCCGGCGGCATTCATACAGTCACCGGCCTTGAGCATAACGACCTGGGGCGGCCCAGTGACCAGGCCAATATCCACATGGATATGTCGGAAAAGCGCCACAACAAACTGTCCAAAGCTGTTGACCATCCAGGCATTACAATCACCAAACGCTTTGGCGATGAAGGCGATGTTGAAGTCGGTATTCTGGCCTGGGGCTCGACATTTGGTGAAAGTCTGGAGGCCATGATGCTGGCCCGGGACGAGGGCATCAAATGCGCTGCCATGAAGGTGGTGATGATGTCACCCCTGCCGGAACAGCCTATCTCGGAATTCATGGACAGCGCCAACGAAGTCCTGCTTCCAGAACTGAATTACGAAGGCCAGTTCGCCGGGATCGTCTCCGGCACCCTTGGTCGCCCCGTGAACCGCTTGAACATGGTTCCCGGCACACCCATGCGGGTTGACGATATTTTAAATGAAATTCGCCGCCTCGCAGGTCGCGAAGCAAAAGATGCAGCTTGAGAGGATTAGCAGATTATGACTGCTGAATTAAAAGAACCAGTTTACCTGGAAGAAAAGCTGAAAGACATTCAGGATAGCGGGCGTCTGGATTTCCGTTCCGGGTCCTTGCCGACCTGGTGTCCGGGTTGTGGCTATTACAGCATGACGGAAGGCGTCACCAACTCCCTGAACGAGTTGGGCCTGAAAAATGAAAATGTGGTTTGCGTATCCGGCATTGGTTGCGCCTCACGCTTTCCGTTTTTTGTCGATGTCTATGGCTTCCACACCCTGCACGGCCGCACCCTGCCCGTGGCCACCGGGATCAAAACCGCCAATGATGATCTGACTGTTGTGGTCGTCGGTGGCGATGGTGACGGTTTTGCCATTGGTGGTGGTCACATCCCACACGCGGCCAAGCGCAATGTGGATATTACTTATCTCTTGTTCGACAACGGAATTTATGGCCTGACCAAAGGCCAGACGTCGCCGACATCCAGCATGGGTTTCAAGACGTCCACGACACCTTATGAAAATCGTGAACAGCCACTGAAACCCTTGATGATGGTACTGTCCTATGGCGCCAGTTGGGTGGGCCAAGCCTATGCCGGGCACCAGCATCACCTGGCGGGCATGATCAAGAAGGCCATCGCCCATCGCGGCTTTTCCTATCTTCACATACTCAGCCCCTGCGTCACGTTCGATAAAACTGACATGACCTACCAGAATATGAACATGGCCGTGCGTCCCTTGCCGGAAGATCACGACAGCAGCGATCAAATGGCCGCCATGATCGAGGCCGGCAAAACCGACGCCCCTGGCTTAGGCGTTCTGTTCGAGGAAATACGTCCGACCCTCAGCGATAACCTGGACGCCATAGCCACCTCCGCCGGGGCCGACATCAAAGCAAAGACGGCTCAGGCCGCTGAATAGTTTTCCAAAGTTTCGAAATTTCGGGGAAGCTCAGGCTTCCCCGTTTTTTTTTGCACAAATCAGCCACCCTATCTTTAGTCACCCCGCACTTGATGCGGGGTCTACGCATTTGAATTGATCACCTGCCTTACATCCCAAGCATGGATGCCGGATCAAGTCCGGCATGACGGAGAGAGTTGCGGCCAGATCAGTCGTTACTGCGCAGTTCCATTTTTCCACTCAGCATATGCCGCCAGGGTTTCTTCGTTCGGCGGATAGGTGCCAAAGCTCATATGCCCATCGGCAATGCGGGATTTGAGAAATTCTTCCAGCTGTTCCTGTTCCGGTGCGGTTTGTGAAATATCCGCCACCAGCTTGCGCGGGATAACCACGGCACCATCATCATCGGCCACGATCACATCGCCCGGAAAAACAGCCGCCCCGCCGCAGGCAATCGGGCACTGTAAATCAGCACCAAAATGCGCCCCGATGCTGGCCGGGGCCACTGTGCCCGAACAAAAGACGGGCAAGCCTGTTTCCGCCACGGCCCCGCCATCACGCACCGGCCCGTCCGTTACCACACCAGCCGCCCCCCGTATTTTCATACGCAGTGCCAGGATATCGCCGATGGTGCCCGCCGTTTGCACACCGCGGCTATCAATAACCATAATCTGGCCCGGTGGAATATCTTCAATGGCCTTGCGCGGCGGATATTCAGGATCACCCAGAACCTCTGGCACACTCAGGTCCTCACGCAAGGGAATGAAGCGCAGGGTATAAGCCTCAGCCGCGATACGCGGTGTGTCCGCGACCAGAGGCTGTGCCCCGGAAATGAAACAGGTCCGCAAGCCGCGTTTCAAAAGCTGCATCGTCAGGGTTGCCGTCGAGACTGTTTTCAAAGCCGTCAACATTTCTTCGGTAACGTCCGCCATTTTTTGTAATCCACCCGAATAAGGAAAATAGATGTTTGTACCAGTGTCGAGGATATGGATAATCAGATCAACAAATTCATTCCGGGGAGAAATATCATGACTGCCGAACTATCTGTGAAAATCGAGAACTGGGCTGACGGAGAACGGATTGTCGGCGCAAATGCATTTTGCGTGCCTGCAGAGGTCGGAAATGTGAGCATGGGGGACAATAAGAGTCCGGCTATGTCCTGGTCAGGGGCATCAGATGCCACAAAAAGCTATGCCATAATTTGCCATGATCCAGACGTGCCATCCGCTGCTGACGACGTCAATCAGGAAGGCAAAACCGTGCCCGCCAGCCTGCCACGTATCGATTTTTATCACTGGGTCCTGGTTGATATCGCCGCCTCAACAACCGCACTGGCGGAAGGTGCCGACGGTGCTGAAATCACCGCAGGCGGCAAGGATATCGGGCCCACAGATATTGGCGTGCGCGGCAAAAACAACTTCACCGACTGGTTCGCAGGCGATGCCGACATGGGCGGTACCTACGGCGGCTACGACGGCCCCTGCCCGCCCTGGAACGACGAAATTATGCACCATTACATTTTTACGGTGTACGCCCTGGATACCGCCAGCCTTGGTTTAAACGGCGACTTCGGTGGCCCGGAAGCCTTGGCTGCTATGGAGGGCCATGTTCTGGCCAAAGGCAGCTGTACAGGGATCTACACGCTGAACAAAGAATTGTTGTAAGGCGCTAACCGGCCTCGATTTCCTCGCGCATCATTTCCAGTTCGAGCCAGCGTTCTTCGCAAGAGGCGAGTTTGACCTGGGATTTTTCAAGTGATTTAACAGCGCCATTAAACTTGTCGGGGTTTCTGGCGAACATATCCGGGTCAGCCAGTGTGGCCTGAAAATCTTTGATGTCGACCTGAATTTTGGCCATTTGATCCGGCAGGGTTTCAAGGGCGTGTTTGTCCTTGAAAGTCATACGGGAAGCAGATTTATTTTTCGCTGCCCCAGCCTTTGATTGTCGGGTTTTTTGCCCGGCTTCCACGTTCGACGTTACGGATGCCTTGCGTTGAGCCAGCATATCGTTATAGCCACCGGCATATTCAATCCACCGGCCATCACCTTCGAAGACCAGGATTGACGTCGCCACGCGATCAAGAAAATCACGGTCGTGGCTGACGATCAGGGCCGTGCCGGGATAGTTCGCCAGCATCTCCTGCAACAGATCCAGGGTTTCCAGATCAAGGTCGTTGGTGGGCTCATCCAGGATCAACAGGTTGGATGGTTTGGCCAAAGCCATGGCCAGTAACAAGCGACCCCGCTCACCTCCTGACAAGGCGCTGACGACGGTACGAGCTTGTTCCGGCGCAAACAGGAAGTCCTTCATGTAACTCATCACGTGGCGGGATTGGCCGTTGACCTCAACCAGGTCGCCGACACCGCCGGTCAAGGCATCTTGCAGGCTCCAGTCCGGCTTCAAACTGTCACGGCGCTGATCCAGGCTTACCATTTGCAAGGTCGTGCCCAGTTTGACGGAACCAGAATCTGGTTCCAGTTCTCCGGTCAGCATCTTCAGCAGCGTTGTCTTGCCGGCACCGTTGGGGCCAACAATGCCCAGGCGATCCCCACGCTGAATACGCAGACTGAGGTCGCTCACAACAGGTGGGCCGTCCCAGATCTTGGAGATGTTTTTGGCCTCGGCCACGCGCTTGCCGGAGGTCTCGCCTTCGGTCACGGTAATCTTGACGTTGCCGGTCGCCTGGCGTTGATCCTTGCGGGTTTGGCGCAAGGTCGCCAGTTCACGCAAGCGCCCCTGATTTCTCTTGCGTCGCGCGGTCACACCATAGGTAATCCAGTGTTCTTCGCGCACGATCTTGCGATCAAGTTTGTGGCGTTCCAGTTGTTCTTGTTCCAGAACCTCGTCGCGCCAGTTTTCAAAATGCGGGAAACCACGATCCATGCGCCGGGCAACACCCCGGTCCAGCCAGATCGTCGCCGTCGACAAGGCGTTGAGGAAGCTTCTGTCGTGACTGATCATGACCAAGGCCGACCTCAACCCCTTAAGCTCGCTTTCCAGCCATTCAATAGCAGGCAAATCAAGGTGGTTCGTGGGCTCGTCCAGCAGCAGGATATCAGGCTCGGGGGCCATGGCCTGGGCCAGGGCACAGCGCCTTGCTTCGCCACCTGATAAAACCTTGGGGTCTTCCTCGCCGGTCAAACCCAGTTGCTGCAATAGATACTGCGCCCGCCAGGGATCATCCCCGGCTGTCAGACCTGATTCCGCGTAAGCCAGCGTTGTCTCAAAATTGCTGAGGTCCGGTTCCTGGGCGAGGTAGCGCACCGTGGTACCGGGCTGCACAAAGCGTTCGCCGCCATCAATATCAATCAGGCCAGCAGCGATTTTGAGCAAAGTTGATTTGCCGGAACCATTGCGCCCAACGAGGCACAATCGATCACCGCTCATAACGGCCATCTCCGCCCCTTCGAGAAGAGGCGTGGTGCCGAATGAGAGTTCTATGTCGCGAAGATGGAGGACGGGTGGAGCCATGGGCGCTAACTACAGCCTCCACCCCGTCAGATCAAGAGCCGTCAGAAAGAATCAACCAGAAACTTTCACAACAGTTGCCATGGCCGTATCGCCCGCAGCGCAGCCTGTGAACAAGCCGGTACCTCCGCCGCGGATGACCAGTTCTTCGATTAATTCAATAATGCCGCGCGTGCCCATTGGGGCCTGGGGATGGCCCCAGACAAGGGGACAGCCGTAATTATTCATCTTGTTGAGATCATAACCGGTCTGGCTGGCGAAATAGACATCATTGGCTGCGAAGGGGTTGTGGGTCTTCACTGCATCCAGATCGGCAATGGTGAGGCCGGCTTTCTCCAGTGCCTTCATGGCAGCCGGGACCGGTGCTTCCGGCATGTAGGCCAATTCGGCACGGGCCATGCCGAAACCAAGAATTTCGATTACGATATTCTTGTCCTTGCTGAGTTCCCGCGCCTTGTCGGGTGTGGCCACAACGATACAGGCGTTACCATCGGCGGGATGAGTTTGCGCACCGAAGGTCACCGTGCCGCCTTCCATGACAGGGCGAAGTTTGGCAAGGCCTTCTGCTGTTGAAGGTTTCAGCCCCTCATCACCATCCAGTGTCGCCACGGTCTTCTTGTAGTTGGCCGAAGGAACATCAAAAGGCAGGGTCATGAAGCGTTTCAGAAAGGCTGAATCATCTGCCAGGGCATCCTGATACTGTTCCTCGCGACGCAGGACAACTTCGTGTTGGGCTTCGGTTGTGACCTGGTGACGCGCCGCAACATTTTCAGCCGTCTGCAGCATGCTGTGTCCACCAAGAGGGTCAGCGAGCATGTTGTCCAGGGTCCAGTCTTCGTGCCCGCCCTTGCCGCCGGGGCCTTTGGGATTGGGGTAATAAAGGTGCGGGCCGTTCGATACACGGTCAACGTTGGCAACCAACGCCACGGAGGCAAAATCATTGTCAACTTCCTGGACAGCGTTTTGCAATGTCCGCACACCAGTGGCACAAGCCTGGGAAATGGCGGGGCCGCCAACATCTGCGGCACCGATCATGCCCATGAACCAGGGTGCGCCATAGAATGAAGCCTTTTGCGGCACGGAAATGCCCATCACACCATAGTCAAAGACGTCAGCCGAAATGTCGCGCTTCTTCAGCTCGTTCTTGGCGACGTAAGCGCCGAATTCAACCGAATGAAGATGGGCGAGACTGCCCTGCCATTTGGCAAACGGAGTGCTCCAGTAGGCGCCATAGGGGATTTGTGCGGTGTGTGACATGGGTTGGGGTCCTTTATTCTTCAGATTTTTCAGGCGTTGGTAGATTCGCGAAGAGCTTTTTTATCAATTTTCCCGACTGCTGTTTTTGGCAGGTCGTTAACCAGTTCGAGCACGGCAGGAATTTTATAGCGCGCAAGGTTCAGGCGGCAATGTTCCAACAGATCATCGACGCTGACAGATGAATTACCGGCTACCACAAAGGCCCGGATGACTTCCCCGCGATAATCATCGGCAACACCAATAGCCGCAGCCTCAATTACATCAGGATGGGCGTACAGAACTTCGTCAATTTCCCTGGGATAGACGTTGTATCCGCCGACAATGGCCATATCTTTCTTGCGATCCCGGATATAGAGGTCGCCATCTTCGTCCATCTCGCCGATGTCACCGGTATAAAGCCAGCCTCCGCGCAACGTTGCGGCCGTTTCCGTTTCGCGATTGCGATAGCCGGACATGATCTGAGGCCCGCGAGCACGAATTTCGCCTTGTTCACCCACGGCCAAAACCTGGTTGCCGGTTTCCGTGTCGACGATCTGAATTTCGGTCAGTGGCAAAACCTTGCCGACACTGCCAGGCTTGACCGGATCACCTTCCGCCACGTAGGTCAAAACCGGCCCCGCTTCGGACTGGCCATAACCTTCTAGGATCGGGCAGCTCGTTTGTTCTTGCCAGCGCTTCAGGGTATTGCCCGGCAAAGGTGCCGAGCCGGACCAGGCTGTGCGTAGCGAGGAAAAATCAGTTGCTGCGAAACCATCATAGCCCATCAATCCGTGATAAACTGTCGGGCCCGCCGGGAAGCGTGTGATGCGGAATTTTTCGATTGCTGCCAGGACAGTGTCCGGCTGATAGCGTGGCAAGATGATCAGTTGGCCCCGGCAATATACTGTCAGGTACAGACACATATGCACGGCAAAGACATGAAACAGGGGCATGACACATAATATGCGTTCGTCGTCTGCTTGCGTCCCTAACCTGGCCTCGCGCTGACTGATATTCGTTGCCATCTGGCGGTGTGTGATATCGACACCCTTGGGCAGGCCGGTTGTACCCCCGGTATATTGCAAGGTCGCCAGATCATCCTTTAAAGGCAAATCCGCTAATGTCACCGAAGCATCTTCAACCCATGTATCGAGCAGGCGAGATTTCGGTCCAACCTGAATGCGGTGATCGATTCCCAATTCATCAAACAAGGGCCCAAGGGATGCTGTCAGATTATCGTCCAGAATGATGGCAACGGGATCGGCGTCCACCAGGATGTGCTTGAGTTCTCGCGGCGTATAAAGCGGATTAACCGGCACAGCCTGAGCACCGGCAGCTTGCACAGCATACATGGAAACTGCCATCTCCAGCGAATTACCACAGATCAGAACCACCCTTTGGCCACTGGCACCCAGGGCGCGCAATTCTGCTGCAAAGCCCGCAACGCATCGCCAATATTGGCCATAATCCAGTTGCCGGTTTTCAAAAACAATCGCCGGGGAGGCGGGCGAGCGGTCTGCAGCGTCCTTCAGCATATGGACGACGGTGTCAAAAACCTGTGGCAATGCCGTCGTCATAATCCTGTTCCGGTTTACCCGATTAGTCGCTGACAGAACCGGCACTGACGATGCCGGATTTGGCCAAGCCGTCTACATCGGTTTCCTCATAACCCGCTTCAAGCATAATACCGCGCGTATGTTCGCCATATTTAGGCGGAAAACTCATTTCCCGACTGGTGTTTGGTTGATCCACGGCCATGGGCTGCATACGGATCGTCTTACCCGCCGGGGTTCTGGTTGTCGTCACCTTGGTCGCTACGGCCGGTGTTTCCAGCACTTGCGGGATGGTGTTGATCGGCGCGTTGGGGATAGTGGCTCCTGCCAGGTCGGCGGATAGTTCAGCGGTCGTATGCTGCACCATGATCGCGCCGATATCGTCCCGCAAACTTATGCGGTCTTCCATACGACCATTGTTGGTGCCGCGTAGATCTGTATCCAGCCCGGCAAATTTTGGAATTTCAACAAATCGCCGCCACTGCACATCGCTGCCCATGGCCATGTAGATAAAGCCATCTGACGTCTTGTAAGCGTTAGTCGGCACAAACTTGCGGTGTTCGTTACCGCTGCGAGTAATTTCAGAGTAGTCACAATCAAAATCGATCAGAGGCAATGTGGTGATCAACCACGAAGACGCCGCCTGCATCATGGAAACATCAATGCGCTTGCCCTTGCCAGTTTCAGCCCGGTCCGCCAAAGCCAGACAGACACCTGCAAAAACTTCATCGCCCGCTTTCAGGTCGATCAAAGGGATACCGGCCAATGTGGGCGGGCCGTCCGGATCACCAGTGACCTCCATAAATCCGGCCATGGCCTGGATTGCCGGATCATAACCCGGCACTTTTGGGTAGTCCGGCCCCATGGCGGAGATACCGGCCCAGATCAGGTCCGGCTTGATCGCACTGAGGGTTTCATAATCGATGCCCAATTGTTCATACCGCGACGGCACGGTGTTGCAGCAGAAGATATCAACATCCAGTTCCTTGATCAGGCGGTGCAAGACGGCCTGGCCTTCAGGTTCTTTCAGATTGAGGGCAATGGCTTCCTTGCCGGCATTGGGGGCGATGAAATAAGTGCAGCGATCATCGTCCACCACATTGGGCCCGATATAGCGATTGGGATCACCGGGCAATCCACGACCCGTAGGGGTTGCTTCAATGCGGATCACCCGCCAGCCCAATTGGGCAAAACGCAGCGTTGCCGAGGGCATCGACAAGGCCTGTTCCATGCTCAGGACAGTGCGCTGTTTCACTCCGCCGCCACCTTTGCAGCCTGCTTATCGACAATGGCGCGGGCAACCTTTTCAGGGGTCAATGGCGGATTGTTGAAACGAATGCCAATGGCATTGTAAACAGCATTGGCAATGGCTGGTGCCGGAATAATGGTTGGCAACTCGGCAATACCCTTGGCCCCGAACGGTCCATCCGGATCATCATTCTCAATGAAGTGGAATTCCAGTTCCGGTGCTTCCGGCGCTGTCATGACCTTGTAATCGCGGAAGTTCGGGTTTTTTATTTCCCCGCCTTCGATGATCATTTCTTCGGTCAGGCCATAGCCAATACCAAAGGCTATGCCGCCTTCCATTTGACCTTCGATACCGAGCTTGTTGACGACCCTGCCAACATCCTGCACGGCTGTCATCTTGTTCAGTTTGACCACACCGGTCCAGGTATCAACTGTTACCTCGGCCACATAGGCGCCGTGGGAATAAGCCGCTGAAATATCGCCCACATGGTTGTCGCCTTCAGGCTCACTGGGGGGTTCATAATAATCATGGGTGATGACCAGTTCGGCGTCTTCGCCGGCAAAATGCATCTTGCGCAACAGGCTGTCGATCTTCATGACCGGCACACCATTGTCGTTCTGCACCACACTGCCGCCACGCAAATCAAGGTCATCCGCGGCAACGTTCGAACGCTGGGCAGCCGCATCAAGTATCTGATCACGGGCCTTGCGGGCAGCACGCTTGGCGGAATTCCCGGCGATAAAGGTTGTGCGGCTGGCGTGCACACCCACATCCCAGGGGCCAATGGCACTGTCGTTATTGACCAGTGTAATATTTTCAGTCGGGATGCCAAGTTCTTCAGCAACGATTTGCGTCAACACGGCATCAATGCCCTGGCCAATTTCCGACGCACCGGTAATGACAGTGGCACGGGCATAGTCATCCAGCATGATCACAGTGCCGCAACCATCTGACTTGTGGATTTTAGCGCCTCCGGCATTATGGAAAGATGTGGCAATGCCAATGCCTTTTTTGTAGCGGCCGGGCGAATCCTGCTCGGCCTTGAAGGCATTGTATTGTTCAAGGAAATTTGTTTTTTCCGCGACCGTTTCGATGCACTCACCCAGCAAACATTCTTCCAGTTTACTGTTTTGTGGTGTGATTTCACCGGCCTTCTGAGCGTTCATCAGGCGGAAGGAAATGGGATCCATGTTTACAGCTTCGGCCAGTTTGTCCATGACCGTTGCCGTGACATAGGTCGCCTGCACATTGCCATAACCCCGGAACGAACCGGCATAGGGCATATTCGTGTAGGCTGCGCGTGAGCGGAATTCAACATCCGGCACCCGGAAGTGACCGGTAAAGGTCCGCATCATGACAAAGGGCGTGGTCGCACCCCAGGACGTGTGACTGCCATTATTCAACAGGGCGTCGACATCACGGAAGGTCAGGGTCCCGTCATTTTTGACACCAGCGCGAATATGGAAGCGGGCGGGCTGGCGCGTCGGGGAGGCTGAAAATTCTTCTTCGCGACTGAAGATCACCTTGACCGGACGACGGGTTTTCTTGGCCAGGAATACGGCAATGGGCTCAAAGGGATAGACATCCAGTTTCGAGCCAAAGGCACCGCCCACTGGGGGCTGGATAACCCGGATATCACCGGGATGCATGCCAAGTGATGGTGCCAGATCCATCTTGTAATTGTAGGGATACTGGGTCTGGGTATACATGGTCAGTTTGCCATGGGTGTCAAAATCAGCAATGACACAACCCGGCCCCATGCAGACATGGGTGACGTAGTGCACGTCATAGACTTCATCCAGCACATGATCGGAATCCTTTTCCGCCTGCTTGATGTCGCCATGCACCGTTTGATAACCAAGACTGAGATTCCCCGGCTTGTCATCATGCATTTGGTGCGCACCCTCCTCGAGGGCCTCAGCCGGATCGAAAATGGCGGGCAAGTCTTCATATTCGATTTCGATCAAGGCCAGGGCCTTGTCGACAGCTTCTTCCGTCTCGCCAGCCACAGCCACAAGTTCATCGCGCATACTGAGCACAATGTCTTTTTTCAGCGGTGGATTATCCTTGGTGACACCGACGCCAACCATGGGCGTGTCATCAGCCGTGACGATGGCCTGGATGCCTGGAACGGCAGCAGCCTTCGATGTATCTATGCTGAGCACCTTGGCATGCGCCCGGTCGGAGCGCTTGATCTTGCCAATCAACATGCGCGGCAACACCATATCGTTGATATAGCGCGTGCGCCCGTTGGATTTGTCCGGAGCGTCCGGTTTGGTTATGCTTTTACCAATGAGGGTGGTTTTTTCAATAGCTTCAGACATGGCGTTTTCCCTTATCCTTCAGCTGCTTGATTGACGGCTTCGATGATCTTGGTATAGCCGGTGCAGCGACAGACATTGCCTTCCAGGCCACGACGAATTTCCTCGTCGTTCGGCTTGCCGTTTTTACTCAACAAATGAGTCGTCTGCATGACCATACCTGGCGTGCAATAACCACACTGGATAGCGCCCTTGTCGACAAAGGCCTGTTGTACCGGATCAAGCTTTTCTGAGCTTTGCAGGCCTTCAACAGTGGTGACCTCACGGCCATCAAGTTCAACCGCATACATCAGGCAAGAATTGACCGACACGCCGTCAACGATGACGGTGCAAGCACCGCATTCGCCTTCACCACAGACCAGCTTGGCACCAGTCAGGTCCAGGTTGTCGCGCAGCATGTTCAGTACGCTCAGGCCAGGGGTTACCGAGACGTGGCGTTTTTCACCATTGACGGTGACGATGATATTAACCATTTGCGACATTTTGCAGAACCTCTTGAGTCATGACACGGACGAGATGGCGGCGATACCAGTCGGAAGCGCGTACATCTGAAATTGGATTCACTTCACTGTCAGCCACATCCAGAACGGACTGAATCGAGGCTTCATTAAGCGACAGTCCTTCCAGGGCAGCTTCGGTTTTGGCGGCACGGATCGGCGTTGGGGCCACAGCGCCATAAACCACGCGGGCATTGGTCAGGCCGCCGTTATCGACAATACCGCCAACACCAACGGAGACCATGGAAATTTCCAGGGCCGGGCGCGGGCCGGTTTTGCCAAACTGGCCGACAAAACCTTCCGCTGGACGATTGAAGGAAATACTGGTGAGCAATTCGTCTTCCGTCTTCACGCATTTGCCGGGGCCAGTGAAAAATTCGTTCAGGGCAACTGCGCGAGTTGTAACTGCCCCGTCACGCCAGGCGCTGAGTTCCACATCAGCATCCAGCACCAACAAGGGAATGATCATGTCGCCCGCAGGTGACGCATTACAGATATTACCGCCTACCGTCGCCATGTTCCTGATCTGGTTGCTGGCAAAGCGATTTGCCGTGTCAGCCAGGATCGAAGCGGCATCAGCAACGACGCCATCCGTCAATAGATCTGTGATGGTCGTCAGGGCACCAATGGTCACTCGACCCCCATCCAGAGCAACACCGCGTAAATCACTGATCCGGCGGATATTTAGCAGCGTCGTATTTGCACCACGGCCACTGGCAGCTGTTTGAACCATCAAGTCGGTTCCACCGGCAACAACTGTTGCGTTACCTTCCGCCAGGGTCTTGGTTGCCTCAGCCACTGACGTGGCCGCGACATAGTTTTCATACTCAATCATCATAACTTGTTTGTCCTAAAACCGGATGGGTTCTTCGTAGTGGCCATAGACGGCCGTCAGGGCGTTGGTCATTTCACCGACTGTGGCATAGGCCTTCACGGCCGCCATGATCGCGGGCATGACATTTATTTCAGCTTTGGCATCTTCAGAAAGTTGATCCAGGCAGCGCGCAACTTCGGCGCCGTCTCGTTCAGCTTTCACCTTGGCTAAACTGTCCGTCTGCAATTTGGTGTCGGCCTCGGAATATTCGTGAAATTCAACCTCGTGCTCATCTTCCTTGTCGACGCGATAACAGTTCACGCCCACTTTCGGGAAGGCACCGGATTCAATGTTCCGGGTCATGCCGTAGGCTTGCGACGAAACCTTGGCCTGAATGCGACCATCGCGGACCATTTCAATGATGCCGCCTTCTTTATCAACTTCGGCCATGACTTCTTCCATGCGCTTGCGCATTTGGTTGGTCATGGTTTCCACATAATAGGACCCGGCCAAAGGATCGACCGTTTCGCACATGCCCATTTCTTCCGTCAGCAACTGCATGGTGCGCAAAGATACACGCGCCGAATATTCCGTCGGAATTGTATAGGCCTCGTCATAAGAACAAAGCGCCATGGTCTGGGCGCCAGACAAGGCACTGATCAAGGCATAGTACGCACCGCGCATGATGTTGACTTCGGCTTGTTCAAAAGTCAGGCCACCACCACCACCGCCCGCGATCATGCGCAGCCACATGGATTTGGGGTCTTCAGCTTTGTAGTCTTCCTTGATGATCTTGGCCCACAGGCTGCGACCGGCGCGGAATTTGGCGACCTGTTCAAACAAGTTGCCAAAGATATTGAAGTTGTAGGAAAGCCGGTTGGCGAATTCGTCCACCTTCATGCCACGGGCGATTACATTGTCAGCGTAGGCCTTGGCAATACAAAAGGCGTAGGCCATTTCTTCTGCCGGGTTACAACCTGATTCCCGAATGTGATAACCACAGACACTGACCGGGCTGTATTTCGGTGCATGTTCTGCACAATATTCGATGGTATCTCCGACCAGTCTCACGGAAGGATCAACCGGAAAAATCCAGGTGCCACGACCGATAAACTCTTTCAGAATATCGTTCTGAGCCGTACCGCGCAGATTTTTCAGATCGTATCCACGCTTTTCAGCCATGGCTAAATACATGGCGATCAGGATTGCCGCCGAGCCATTGATGGTCAGGGAAACCGTAATTTTCTCCAGATCAATACCGTCGAAGGCAATTTCGAAATCACGCAAACTGTCGACCGCCATACCAACGCGGCCAACTTCGCCCTCTGCCATGACATCATCTGAATCAAGACCGGTTTGTGTGGCCAAATCAAAAGCCACGTTCAAGCCCGTCTGGCCATTTTCGATCAAATATTTGAAGCGCTTGTTGGTTTCGACCGGATTACCGAAGCCAGCATACTGGCGCATGGTCCAGGCCCGCTTGCGGTACATTTCCTTATGGATACCACGAGTGAAAGGATACTGACCCGGCTCACCTATGAATTCAATTCCACCGGATGCTTCCACGTCCGCAGCTGTATATACTTCCTGGACCTCGATCCCGCTCTCGTTGAAAACCTTCTTGGTGCCGTCTTCTGCAACTTCAATCATGATGCTTCCTTCTTGCTGCCTACATTGGCATTAATGAAATCAACGATCTCATCGAGTTTTGTGCCACCGGCAAAAATACCGTCGAGGCCAATAGATTTAAGTTCCGCATGATCCTGATCCGGAATACAGCCGCCAATAATCCAGAGCTTTTCACTCAAGCCGTACTGATCGAGCAAGCCTTTCAGTTTTTTGGAAAAGGGAATATGTGCCCCCGCCAGACTACTGAGGCCGATAACATCGACGCCTTCATCCAGCGCACGCTGGGCGATCTCGCCAGGTGATTTCCGCAGGCCCGTATAGATCACTTCAAATCCTGCATCCATCAACGCGCGGGCGACAACCTTGCCGCCCACATCGTGACCGTCCAGACCCGGCTTGCCGATCAAGATCTTTATTGGACGTTTTTCCTCACCACTCATGCTGAAAGCTCCTTGGCTATCACTAATTTCAAAATTTCACTGGTGCCGCCACCGATCAGCGTGAAGCGCACATCACGCAGATATCGCTGAACCGGGTATTCCATGGCAAAGCCGTAACTGGCAAAAATGCGACAGGCCTTGTCACAGATATCTGCCGCCGCTTCCGTGGCGAACATTTTGGCCATGGAGGCTTGCTGGCGATTGGGTAAGTCTTCATCCGTCAGACGTGCAGCGTAATAGGTCAGGTGGCGGGCGGCTTCCAGATCCGTCGCCATTTCGGCCAACTTCATCTGGATGGCCTGAAAACGATTGATGGAACGGCCAAACTGCTTGCGTTCCTCGGCATATTTGATTGATTCATCCAGTGCGGCTTGCGCAACACCCAGTCCCAGGGCAGCCGTCATGATGCGGATTTCAGACAACAGCTTGCGTAAGTGCCCTTCCGCATCACCTTCTTCCTTGCTGAGGCGGTGGCTGTCGGGCACAAAACAATCGTCAAATGTAACTTCTGATGTGGGCAATGAACGCACACCCATTTTTTCGATGGGCTTGCCGATGATCAGGCCTTCAAAGTCCTTTTCGACAAGGAAGATTGTCAGTTTCTGTTCTTCCCCCGCCTTGGCAAAGACCGTGAAAAAATCGGCCACGGGTGCAGCGGTCACCCAGGTTTTGGCACCGTTAATTTTGTATCCGCCGTCAACTTTTGTTGCATTGGTGCTGATGCCGCCAAGGTCACTGCCGGCATTGGGTTCGGTCATACAAATACCGCCCAGTTTTTTACCTTCCAGGGCGGGCTTGAACAGACGCTCCTTGATGTCATCATTGCCCAGCATATGCAGGAACTTGGTGCCCATCAGGGCCTGCATGGCGATGGCACCGGCCACCGACATAGAGCCGCGCGCGACCTGTTCAATGGCCAGACAAAAAGTCAGCAATCCGGCATCCGAGCCGCCAACATTTTCCGGATAGCGCATACCGATAAAGCCCAGTTCCGCCAACTGATCGATATATTCCCGCGGGTATTCGTGAGCTTCATCAATGGCCTCGGCTGCCGGTAGTAATTTGTCGTCCACATAACGGGCGAAAGTATCCCGGACGAGGACCTGTTCTTCGGTTAAACCAAACGTCATGTCGATCAGCCTTCCAGGCCGTAGACGTCGCGGGCGGTTTCTTCTGAAATGATGCCATTGCGGACCTCATCTTTCAGAACATCCCGGTCCCGATTTTCCGGCTTGCCCCAGCCACCACCGCCGCCAGCGAACTGATGATATCTTGTACCCTTGGGCACGCCCTTATGCAGCGACTTGTTAAGCGGCACCAGTTCAGTGCCGTCCGGGTAAGTCAGCTTGATCGAATTAAGAGTTGAATCGTGGCCGCCGAACAGCCCGAATGCCGGTTCGAAATCGCCGTCGCCAAAAGTCACAAACTGTGTGTCTTCAGAGCCCATGGTATAGATAGTTTCAACACCCAGACCGCCGCGCCACTGTCCGGCACCGGCGGAATCCGTGGTGTATTCATGTTTTTTAAGCAAATGTGGCGTTTGTTGTTCGAACATTTCGTAGTCCTGGTCAACCATGCCACCGGAGGCATCGATCATGCCGATGTGGTCATAGCCGTCGGTGCCCTTCATGCCGCCCGATCCACCTTTTTGCCCCATGAAAAAGATATCTACATAGGTGTCGTCTTTTTCTTCGTCCCTGGCTGATGTCAGTGAACAGAACAGGTTGTTCCAGCCCGCCGTGACATTATCGGGAATGGCTGGCGCCAGGGCCCGCATAATGGCATCCGCATTTGGCGGACACAGATGGTTGCCAAAAGTCGTTGCTTTCGGATAGGAGGCATTAAGAATTGTGCCTTCTGGAATGATAATTTCCAGCGGCTCGATCATGCCTTCATTGTGTGGAATATCCGGATTGATCATCTGCAACAGGGTCAGGATGGTTGCCGACGCACTGGAGGTATAGGTGCCGTTCACGAAGCCATCAGTCTGGGCGTCGGTGCGTGAATAATCGAACTTGATGGACTTGTCATAGACGTCGATATCAACACGGATGGTAAATTCGCTACCCAGATGGTGGCCATCATAATAGACCATGCCTTCACCGGAATACCGGCCATTGGGGATTTTGAAGATTTCGCTTTCCATCATCTGACGGGTTGAGTCAAACAAGGCCAGCTTGTGCGCGTTGAAGCTTTCAATACCGTATTTGCCCAGCAATTCAAGCAGACGACGCTCGCCGACGGTGCAGGCTCCCATTTGCGCCCGCATGTCATGCTGCACCATATCGAAACGAATATTGGCGAAGATCAGCCCCCAGACGTCCTTGCGAAGCTTTCCCTTTTCGTAGACTTTCACCGGCGGAATACGCAGGGCTTCCTGCCAGACTTCGGTGGCATCCGGGTTATAGCCGCCGGGGACGTTGCCGCCAATATCAGCCTGGTGGCCCTTGACCGCAGACCAGCCGACCAGTTCGCCGTCCAGGAATATGGGTTTGTAGACAGCCACATCATTGTTCTGGTTGCCCATGGAAAAGACATCATTGTGAAAAATCACGTCGCCTTCATTGATGTCGCCTTCGAAAAACTCGAGGATATATTTACAGACCGGCGCCAGTGAAAAAGCCAGGATCGGCAAGTTCTCGGTTTGCTCCAGCATATTGCCTTGTGCGTCATACAGTCCGGTAACAAAATCCTTGGCTTCACAAAGGATGGGAGAGCGCGCAGTTTTCTCAACTGACATGCTCATCTCGTCTGTGATGGATTTGAAAGTTCGCGCATAGACGGACAGCAAAATGGGATCAATGTTGCTCATGCCGAGCCTCCCTCAATAGTTTTTGATACAAGATCTTCACGACCTTTTTTGTAAACAACAAACGAGCCATAACTATCGACGACACAGTCGTAATCGGCGCTAACAAATATGGCCGTGGTAATCTGTTCAATCATGGCCGGGCCGGTCAGTTGGTTACCATGTTCCAGCTTGTGACCATCATAGACCGTGGTCTCGCGAAACTCATTGTACTCCGGAATATACATGCTGCGCCCACCTTTTTGTGCAGATGAGGGGTCGGATCCGGCTTTGGCAGAGGTCGCGATTTCCGGTTTTTCCGTGATGCCCACAGCCTGAACCCGAACATTGATGATTTCGACCTGAACCTCTTCGTCGTTATCTTCCAGGGAATAGCCGTAGAGCCGATTATGTTCCGCGTGAAAGGCCTGAGCGATGGTGGCGGCGTCGCCAGCTTTCAGGGCGTCTTGGGGCACGACAAAGGATACTTCGTGATATTGCTTGAGATAGCGACAGTCGAATTTAACATGGGCCTCACGTCGCTCAGCCGGAATACCCTCTTCCTCAAGCATCTTGTCGCCTTCGCTGATCATGCTGTCGATCAAACCGTTCAGCCGGTCCCAATCGGCACCTTCCAGAGGCGAGACGAAGGTGCGAACAAAGTCATGTTTGATATCGCCCATCAACATGCCGACAGCGCATAGAATAGAACTTTCGCGTGGCACAATCATGAACGGCATATCCAGTTCCGAACAGATCAGGCAAGAATGGATCGGTCCGGCACCACCAGCGACAATCATGGGGAATTCACGTGGATCGAAACCGCGTTTGATGGTGATTTCGCGCACACCCTGGGCCATGTTATTGCAGTTGATGCGATACATGCCAGCGGCGGCTTCTTCAATCGTCAGCCCCATGGGGTCGCCGATATGTTCCTTGATTGCAGCGCGGGCAGCATCAACATCAAGCGACATCTTGCCGCCGGCAAAGAAGCCGGGGTTAAGATAACCCAGAACCAGGTTGGCATCCGTACAGGCAGGCAGGGTACCGCCCTTTTGATAGCTGACCGGCCCGGGTGCCGCACCGGCACTTTGTGGACCCATGCGCAAAAGACCGCCCTCATCAATCCAGCCAATGGAGCCACCACCCGCACCGATGGTGTGGATACCCAGCATGGGCAGAGCAATTCGGTGGCGATCAATTACGCCGTCATTGACCATGATCGGGCTGTCGACAACCAGCGCGGCTTCAAAACTTGTGCCGCCCATGTCCACGGTCAGGCTGTTGTTGTACTCGTGCGCCTTGGCATAAATGTGGCCAGCACCCGGTCCACCGGCAGGTCCGGACAGCAATGTTAGCGCGGCATTTTCCCGCGCCACCTGGGGTGACATCACACCACCATTGGATTGCATGATCAGCAAGATACCGTTGAAGCTGATCTCCGACAAGCGGCCGACCAACTGGTTCAGGTAGTGATCAAGGATAGGGCCGATATAGGAATTCAAGGCTGTGGTGCTGAGACGCTCATAGAACCGGATCGAGGGCAGCAAGTCAGTCGAAACCGTGAGGTAAGCTTCTGGCATAAGCTCACGTACTAATTCAGCCGCGGCTTGTTCGTGTGCCGGGTTTGCGAAAGCATTCATGAAGCAGATGGATACGGCTTTAACCTCTTCCGCTTTGAACAACTCAATGGCCGCCTTGATATCTTCAAGGTTAAGCGGTTCCACCTCGCGACCATTGCGGTCAAGACGCCCACCAACACCGGCCCGCAAGTAGCGTTCGACCAGCGGTTTTACGTTGGTATAGCGGTTGTTATATTGTTCTTCCCGAATGCCCCGGCGCATTTCCAGGGCGTCGCGCAAACCTTCTGTCGTGATCAGGCCACTTTTGGCACCGCGGCGTGTCAGGGTTGCGTTGGTTGTCACTGTCGTGCCGTGCACAATGGTTTCAAGCTCACTGGCAAACTGTTCCAGTGACATAGGCGGGTCCAGCATTTCTGCCAGTTCCGTCATGCCCTGGATCACCGCAATGGATGGATCCTGAGGCGTCGACAGCGCCTTGTGAATACGGGGCGCTTCGCCATCGCGGACCAGAAAAAAGTCGGTAAATGTGCCACCAACATCAATGCCGATTTTCATTATTAAATAGCCTCCAGATTACTTATCAAGTCGCCAACCATTTGCCGGACGTCATCCTTGACGATCTTGCCCATGGCGTTACGGGGCAATTGGTCAACAAATACAATATCTTTCGGATGTTTGTAGCGCGCCAAAGTGCCTTCAAACAGCGCCAATACATCCCGTTCATTCATCTTCAAACCATCGCTCAAAACACAAACGGCAACAGCAACTTCGCCCCATTTCGGGTCCGGCTTGCCTACAACAGCAGCTTCCACCAAGGCGTCGCAACTGACCAGAACATTTTCCAGCTCTGCCGGATATATGTTTTCGCCACCTGAGATAATCATATCCTTTTTGCGGTCATCCACATAAAGATAACCCTCTTCGTCGAAATGCCCAATGTCACCGGTTTTGAACCAGCCATCCTCATCCAGCACGTCTTGCGTGATCTCCGGCTGTTGCCAATATTCACGCATGATATTGGCACCGCGCAGCAGAATTTCGCCCGATACGCCTTGTGCGACACCGACGCCATGATCATCGACCAGTTTGATTTCACAGTGAACAGCCGCCTTGCCGGTCGAGCCCGGTTTTTTATGGGCTTCACTGATCGTTGTGTAGACGGCAATCGGGGCCGTTTCGGTCGATCCATAAATCTGCTGCACAGGCAGTGATTTGGCATGGAACTGTTCGACCAGGCTGTGGGGAACAAATGTTGATCCGGTTGTTACTGAGCGCACGCCATCAAAAGATGCCGCGGCCCAGCGTGGATGGCTGACCATCGCTTGCATTTGGGCCGGCACCAGGACCGTCAGGGTAACATTGCCGGATTCAAGATCATCAAAGGTTTCGCCTGGGTCAAACTGTTTTTGTAAAATGGCTGTGGCGCCCAGGTGCAGTGCTGGCAAGGTCTGGATGTTCAAGCCGCCAACGTGGAACAAGGGCAGCGTCGTCAAGACAGTATCGTTTGATGTCAGGTCATGCATATGAATGCTGTTGATCGCGTTGAACTGCATGGCGTTCTGGGTCAGCACAACACCCTTGGGCACGCCAGTAGAGCCGGATGTGTAACATAGAAGAAGTGCTGCATCCGGGCTGCCGGTAGACGGCACAGTTTTACCGCTGAACTGATCAAGCAAAGCTGGCAGGTCAAGCCAGCCATCCTGTGCATCTTCCCCATTTGTTGCACCTGCCATCGCAACAAAATGCGGGACGTCGATCTCATCCCGGTCGGCATCCACGTCGTCGACAAATTCGGCTCCCACAAACAAGGCCTTTGGCCTGGCGTCTGCGATCATGCGGTTATGTTCAGGACCGGCGAGACGCCAGTTCAAGGGCGAAATCATGGCACCCAAACGGGCGCAGGCGAATAACAATGCCAGGGTCAGAGGCGAATTCAGGGAGAGAACAGCAATCCGGTCACCTTTTCTCACATCCAGACGCCCTGACATGGCCGCAGCCAGCGACTCAATCGTTGACGAAAAATCGGCATAACTGATATTTTCACCTTCAAACCGCAAGGCGGTTTTGTCCGGTGTAAAATCAGCGTGTCGGGTGATCCAGCAAGAAAGGTCCATGGGATATCAGGGGTTTCTCTGTTTTATGACTGTTCCAAACGCATTCAGGCGGGTCTCAAACCTGCGCAATCTGCAATGATCGAAAGCTAGCCATGAATCGACGCTCTGTAAACAATAAATTTTACGGTACCGTAAAATTTTCTTTACAACGCGTAAGAAGGCTCGTTAGAGTGCTGCCAACAAAACTGGATGACCTGACTTAACTGGATAACCCTGTCGATGGCAATGAACCGCCGAACCGAAATACTGCGCCGCGCAGCCGAGCTGTTCGCGGACAAAGGTGTTGCCAATACATCGATTGAACACATTGCCACGGCGGTCGGCATTAAACGCGAGGCGATCTATTACTACTTTAAAAGTCGTCACGATATTTTACTGGAAGTTCTGCTGCCTTCAAGCAAAAGCCTGCTGACGGGCATGCGCAATATACGCCGTATGGATATGAACAGCACCGAAAAATTGCGCTCTGCCTTCGAAAACCATCTGGCCAGCTTCGATCCGACTTATCTGGAAATGTCCATTGCCTTGCGTGAAGATCACTTTTTTGCCGATCCATCCAAGCTGGGCCAATTGCAGGGAACCTGGGACGAATACAGCAACCACTGGACTGAATTGATCCGCGAAGGCCAGGAACGCGGCGAGTTCAAGTCCGGGCTTGACCCAAAAATGGTTGCCTATGGTATATTGGGCATGTGCAACTGGCTGTCTCGCTGGTTCGACCCCTCCAAGGGAACCTCGATCGAAGAGATCATCGACACCTATTTTACGGTTACGTCAAATGGACTGGCAATTGCCAATCCAGATGTAGCGGCAGAATAGTAAATCTTCACCATATAGGGTCATAATTATTTTATCCGAATGATATTGTTGCACTATCCACCTATTTTTTGCTCTAATGGGTTCGGAAACGAAAAAACCAATAAATTGCACCGACGATAAAGTTATTCGGGCAAGACATAATCGACAAACAAACTAGTTTTTATTTGGTCTCAACAGGGAGAAACCGACCATGAATTTGAAATCACTGACACTTGCCGCTGCGGCTATCACTGTTGTGGGGGCCGCCTACACCGTCCCTACGACAGCTTCTGCCGAAACAAGGCTGACCGCAGCCAGTTGCTTTCCAATTGGCAGCCCGCCCGGCCGTCCATTTGAGGCTGTCGTGAAGGCGATTAATGCGGCAGGCAAAGGTGTCGTCACCGTCAAATTGGTTGGCGGCGCACCGGCGATTGGTAGTCCCTTCACCCTGACACAAAAGATGTCCAAGGGTGCCTTTGATTTGGTTGGCTGTACAGAAGCTTATTTTGGCAACTTGTTACCTGAAGCACCGGTTTTCCGTCTGGCCGAATATACCTACGCCGAACTTCGTAAAAACGGCGGCTGGGACTATATGGCCAATCTGATGGGTAATAAGGGTGTTCAGATGGTTGCCCGTCACCATGATTTTGGCCCCTTCCATCTGTGGCTGAGCAAAAAAATCGACAAGCCTGATCTGAAAGGCCTGCATCTGCGTGTTGCACCTGTTTACACCGCCTTCTTCAAGAAACTGGGTGCCACCGTTCAAACCGCTGCCTTGCCACAAATCTATACCTTGATGGAAAATAACACCGTTCAGGGTTATGGCTGGCCGGCTTTGGGCTGGGTCCCACCATGGGCCAAAGTCACAAAATATCGTGTTGAGCCAGGTTTCTACACCAGTACCCTGTTCACCATGGCGAACCAAAAGAAGTGGAATTCTATTCCACAAGAGGCCAAGGACGTGATCAACAAAGCCGCCATGGCATCTGAAATAGTTGGCGAACCTTCTGGTCCTGAATTCAAGGCCGCGTTGAAAAAGCAACATGCATGGTTTGCCAGCAAAGGCATGGGAGTCATTGAATTCAAAGGTGCGGATCGTGATTTCTGGGTCAAATCAGCCAAAGATGCAGCCTGGGCAGAAGTTCTTAAACGCAGTCCCAAGCATGGTCCAAAGCTGATGAAGTTGTTCACCAAATAAGAAATAAGATGTTAATGCAAACGGTGGTGCCCGGACCGGGGACCACCGTTTCGCACATTTTTTGTCCCTTTACCTAATCTGGCAGTCTTTATAAATGCGTAGGCAAATCGATCGTATTGAAGCCATTTTCAATCGCACAATCTATTTACTGATTGTCTTAGCTGCGATTACCATTGGCTCTTTCGCAATCCTCATTCCCCTTAATCTCTTGATTGTCAAAACCGGCATTGGTGCCATCTGGTGGCTGAACGAAGGTGTGGAATACGCCCTTTATGTCAGCGTTTTTCTGGGTGCCCCCTGGGTCCTGCAACAAGGTGCCCATGTGCGGGTCGATGTGCTGGTTTCGGTCTTGCCCGAATCCGCCGCGGCCTGGATGGAGCGCATCCTTGATATGATTGGCGCCTCTTTAAGTGTTGTTCTTTGCATCTATGGCATTCGCCTCGCCATGTCTGAATATACCGACGGTACCTACCCGGACAAAGATCTCAGCATCGCCAACTGGATTATGATGACCGTATTTGCGGTCGCGTTTTTCCTGCTGGCTATCGAATTTTTGTTTCGAGCCCGGCGTGCGGGTGAAATTGTGGTTACGGAAACCGCTGAAAATAAAGAAGCGGGGTTCTGAACAATGGAATGGTATAGCGCACTCATATTGCTGTTAGGCACAGTTTGCACCTTGATGTTTCTGGGTCTTCCGGTTGCCCTGGCTTTTTTCGCCGCCAACATCGCCGGTACGTATATATTCCTGAACGGTGACATCGGCCTGATGTTCATGCCGATGGAATTTCACAACGCCATAAAATTCACCCTGGCACCCATTTCCCTGTTCTTGCTGATGGGCGAAATTCTGTTGCAAACAGGTGTGGCTTTTAAGGCCATTGGCGCCATTGATCGCATGATTTCCAAGGTTCCGGGGCGATTGTCTATTGTTTCAATTGTCGGCGGCACGGTATTTTCATCCCTTTCTGGATCCACCATCGCCAATACAGCGATCCTCGGGTCCGTGTTGCTGCCGGACATGATCAAGCGTGGCTATCATCCATCGATCTCCATGGGGCCGATCATGGCAGTGGGTGGCATTGCCATGCTGATCCCGCCATCGGCCCTGGCCGTTTTGTTGGCCAGCCTGGCCGAACAGTCCGTGGCCCAGCTTTTGATCGCCGGGATTATTCCGGGCGTACTGATGGCCTTTCTGTTTTTTGCCTATGTCGTTATTCGCTGCATGATCAATCCTGAACTGGCCCCTTCCTATGACCCGGACGAAAGTGGTTTGAATGATCCACTGACAGTTGCCCTGGTTATTGGTGGCAAGACACGCTGGAACTGGTCATACGATGGACGCCTCAATCGCCTGATCAATCGCTTGCTGCCGTTCTATGTGTATATCCTGCCCTTGCTTTTGATCTTTGTTGTTGTCGTAGGCAGTATCTTTTTCAAGATCGCCTCACCGACAGAATCAGCTGCCCTTGGCAGTCTGGCCTCATTGGCCGCCTGTTATTTCTTCAAGCTGTTCAAAAATACTGTGAAGATTTCCGGCATTGATGGCGCTGATTTTGGTTGGGCTGCGGTGATGAAGTCACTGATTGAAACCGCCAAGATCAACACCATGATCCTGTTCATCATTGCAGGGTCACTTGTCTTCAGCCA
The DNA here is from genome assembly GCA_018650465.1 of Alphaproteobacteria bacterium. Classification (GTDB taxonomy): domain Bacteria; phylum Pseudomonadota; class Alphaproteobacteria; order UBA2966; family UBA2966; genus JABILA01. The sequence goes on along the minus strand of JABIFY010000035.1, from coordinate 43,347 downwards.
GGCCCTGTCTTATTCCGGCGCCACAGACGGTTTGTTGCAACAGATTACATCTCTTGATCTGACCCCGTTTATGGTGGTGATCATGATGATGGTTGTCTTGCTGTTCCTGGGTGCCTTTATGGATCAGGTCAGTATGTTGTTGCTGACCCTGCCGTTCTTCCTGCTGGGGTCCACATCATTGCAGGCCGTCTTCCAGATCGACGTGATCTGGTTAATGGTCCTGATGCTCATCACCATGGAAATCAGCTTGCTGACGCCACCTTTTGGCTTGTTGCTTTATGTCATGAAAGGGGTCGCCCCTTTCAAAGTCACCCTGGGTGAAGTCGTGAAGTCAGCCCTGCCCTTCATCTTTATTGAAGTGGCTGTGTTGGCCTTGTTGATCGCTGTACCCGAGGTCGCGACCTGGCTACCGAGTAAAGTTGACTAATCTTGTTGCCCTAGAGCAATTTCAGAGAAAACAGGCTTTCTGTTTTCGGCAAAAATTGTGCGAAGTAAATAAGCTGAAGGTTTTCAATGACTCGATAGTCATTGAGAACGCTTTAGCTGTGGCAACATATCCATGTGCCGCAGCAGGGCGACAAAGGTTGATAATTTTTCCGCCCGGAACTTGTCCGGATCGACTTCGGAATAGTCATAAAAGCCCTTGCCGTGACTCAGACCCAGTTCGCCAGACGCCATTTTCTGGTTAACGATTTGTGCCGGAGCATAGCGGTCTGCCTGTAATTCCTGCTGCAGATAGTTACAGGCATAATAAAGAATATCGACGCCACCCCAATCGATGAACTCCACCAGTCCCATAGTGGCATAGCGCAGGCCAAAACCCACGCGCACAGCTGTATCGATATCCTCGGCCGTCGCCACACCTTCTTCCACCATACGGGCCGCTTCATTCATAGCGGCGGCCTGGATGCGTGGCACGATGTAGCCGGGCGACGCCTTACAGCGTACCGGCACCTTGCCAACTGATTTTAGAAAATCTGTCAGTTGTGTCACAACTTCTTCTTTTGTCCCGTCGCCAGGACTGACCTCAACCAATGGGATCAGGTAGGCCGGATTCAGCCAATGGGCATTGAGAAACCGTTCCGGCCTTTCGACAAATTTGGACAAAGCGTTAACCGACATAGTTGATGTGGTCGAGGCAATGATACAGTCCGGGCGTGTCAGTTTTCCGGCCCTGGCCAGGGCGTCTTCTTTTGCGGACATAACCTCTGGCACACCTTCAAAGACATAATCTGCGGCCCCCAGAACGGCCTCGGCTTGATCCGCACTGGCACCCTTGATGCGGTCGAGTATGGCGTCAACTTCCCCGGCATCCAGAACGTTCAAGTCAACCAGGAAGGCAAGATTTTGTGCCACTTCCTGTTTGCCTGCTGCCAGTAATTTCGCGGCTTCTTCTGGTGCGCGCGGTTTGAAGTCGAGCACCGTGACGTCGTGCCCTGCATAGGCAAAAACCTGGGCAATACCACGCCCCATTCGGCCAGCCCCCAGGGCAACAATATTTGTCATGAGGAAAACCCGCCCTCTAACAACTCGCGCATGGCAGCAAGATCAAGCGCCCCCAAACCCAGAGAGCCCAGCGTGCGTCCCGTCGCGTAGAGATCATCGCCGGTGATACCTGAACCAATGGCAAGGAAGCCCGATGCCAGTGGTGCATCGATTCCAGCCAGTTTTGCGACCGACGTCAGGAAGGAAAGCCCGATGGCCGTATCTTCACGCATGTAGCGATGGTCGGTCAGCACAATATGTTCCCGCCAATCGCCACTGTCTGTCAGTTTATCGTGGGACGAGTTGCCATACATCCATTCATCCCGGCTGTCGTCATAGTGATCTGCCAGGGGGAAATGCGGCGCGCCATAATCCAGAGCTTCACGGATGGCTATGCGTTCATTATCAAGCGCATCCGTCACACGGCGAATGGCGGGTTGGGTGCCTTCATTGTGGATATCCCAGGCGTCAAAATGTTCCAGCGGTCCTGCATTCATCATGATCAGGGGCGGGTGAATAATCGGACCGGCATTCATCAAGGCACCATCCAACAGGTCCTGCAAAGGCTCAACAGACGGATAGGCCTGCGAGATTACCTTCAGGGCACGGTCTGAGTCTTTTGCTGGAAACACGCCCGTTGGCAACCGTGTGGCGTAGACACTTATTCGCACTTCATCAACGCCCTGTTTGCGGGCGAGATAAGGCAGAGTACCGGTTTCGGCAAAGGCGACAATGGCCGTGTTGCCCGCATCATGGGCGGCTTTGGCATAAATCATACCACCGAAAGTACCCGGCGGCAGATAAGCAACCTGGCCGTCTTCCCATAAATTTGCCAACTGCGGGGCCAGTGACAAATGCGTTGTACACGGTAGCGGCAAAACGATCAGTTCTGCGCCGCGCATGGCTTGGGCCAGATCAGCTGTGGGTTTGGCGATTTTGACGGGGCGGGTGCCCTTGGCATCAGTGACATTAATGATGCCGGTGTCCATAACCGGACCGAACGCCGTTGCATCCCGGCGCCACAAACGAACATTGTGACCTTTTTCCGTTAAATCCACGGCTGCAGCGTAACAGCCGTGCCCGCCACCAATGACTGCGATTTCCATAAAGATTGCCTCCTGTATATTTTAAGCTTAAAATAATTTTCATCAGATCACCAGTACTAAAATGCGGAGGCAATGATGACCGGCAAATCCTTCAAGGGCGAAATTCTGGAACCGTTCATTTCAGAAGAACAGCAAGCGTTGATCCCTGAAGTTCGCGGTAATGTCATTAATGGTTTGGGTGAAACGGAAACCCGCCGGCCTTCCCCTATTTACTGGCATCCACCGCGCAAAAAACACCCCTGGGCCGACGTGCAAAGCTGGATGTTGGAAAAGTCCAGCCGCGAAGTGACGGACGTTGCCGATATGAACAATGCCCTGGGCGGACGCGGGAACAAGGAACGCTTGCCCCAGGCCGAACAGAAAAGCACGATGTCCGCAGCAGAATTGACCGCCGCCGTGAAGACATTTGCCCTGGAAAATGAAGCCGACCTGGTCGGTATCACACACCTGCGTGAAGAATGGATCTTTGATAATTACGATGTGCCAAAGGACCGCATGGTTATTATCGTTGCCATCGAAATGAACCATGGTGAGTTGGCGACAGCACCTGAATCTGGCAGCGTTGTTGAAGTCATGCGGGCCTACAATCGTGGCACCCGGATCACCCGCGCCACAGCCGATTGGATATTGTCCCACGGGTATGAGGCAGAACCTGAAGGCGGTCCCATCGCCGGTCGTTTTCCCCTGATCCCGGCAGGCATTGCCGCAGGTATGGGGGAGCTGGGCAAGCACGGATCGATCATCAATCGAAAATATGGCTCGTCGTTTCGCCTCGCCGGGGTGATTACAGATATGCCATTAATTGCCGATGAGCCGGATGATATCGGCGTCGATGATTTTTGCCGCAGCTGCAAATTGTGCGAAGCCGCCTGCCCGCCCAATGCCATCGCCAGCGAAAAACAAACCGTGCGTGGCGTCGAAAAATGGTACGTCGACTTCGATAAATGCGTGCCCTATTTCAACGAGACCTATGGCTGCGGAATCTGTATTTCCATCTGCCCCTGGAGCCGCCCCAATGTGGCCAGTGGCCTGGCCGCCAAGATGGCTCGCAAACGCGAGAAAGAAACTGGCTAAATTTACTCGGCAGCTTCCTGTTGATGCGGCAGCTGTCGCCAGGCGGCCATACGTTCAGTTGTTTCAGCCCGGACTTTATTGACAGCAGTCTCTTTGACGGGACCGTAACCGCGGATACCACGGGCGAGATCTGCAATTTCAGCTGCGTCATCCAACCTCGCCGCTTGCAAGCCGGATAACAGATCGTCAATCAAGGTTTTGTATTCATCGATCAAGCCGTGTTCCAGACGTCGATCAGCCGAATAACCAAAGATATCAAATGTACCGCCACGCAATCCCTTCAGACCTGCCAGGAATTTCATGGCAGATTGCATCCAGTTGCCAAAGGCACGTTTTTCAGGACGACCCGTATTGGGGTCCTGGCGACTGATCAAGGGCGGTGACAAGTGCCAGGTGATTTCAAAATCACCTTCAAACACATCCTGTAATTCAGCCAGGAAACGACCATCCGTGTGCAGGCGGGCAACTTCATATTCGTCCTTGTAGGCCATCAGATGAAACAGGTTCCGCATGACGGCTTGGGACAAATTGTCAGACCCGGTACCCAGCGCGTCCTCGGCTGCGCGAACCTTGCCAACATATCCTCGATACTGCTCAGCGTAAGCGGCATCCTGGAAGGCCGTCAGGTCTGCAGCCCGTCGATCAAATTGTTGCTCAAAACTTTCGGTCAACGCGACTGGTGTGGATGCACCACCGGTATAACCAGTGATGGCGTCCGCGTCATGCGCTGCAAGGCGACCCCAGGCAAATGCCGCTTTGTTGTTGTCGACACTGGCCCCGTTCAGCTCGATGGCCCGCAGCAATGCGGCTTCACTCAAGGGCAAGGCACCAACCTGATATGCATAACCCAGGAGAAATACATTTCCGGCAATGGAATCACCCACCAAGGCTTCGGATATCTTTTTGGCGGCCACAAAATGCGCATGGTCTTTACCGGATGCGTGACGGATACGGCGTGCCAGTTCTTCATCATCCAACAGGAAATCAGGATTGTTCACTGAATCAGCAACCGGCAAAATATCACTGTTGATAATAGAGTGCGTGACGTCCGGGCGCATGGCGGACAGGGCTTCAGCCCCGGCACCGACAACCATGTCTCCGGCGATAACCAGGCCCGCACCTGCCAGTGGCACACGGGCAGAAATTTCTTCGCCGGCCCTGGCTGTGATCCGCAAGTGGGTCAACACACTGCCGCCCTTTTGAGCCATGCCGGTAAAATCAAGAATGGAAACACCCTTGCCTTCCAGGTGTGCCGCCATGCCAATCAATTGGCCTACGGTCACAACACCGGTGCCACCCACGCCCGCAATTAATACGCCATAAGGCTGATCCAGCGCCGGTTGCGCCGGTTGTGGTAAATCGGAAGTATCGTAAGCCCCGCGTCCCGCTTTGCGGCGTGGCGTGGCTCCTTCCAGGGTGACAAAGGCCGGGCAAAAACCCTCAACACAGGTGAAATCGCGGTTGCAGCCGGACTGGTCAATGGCCCGTTTCGTACCGTAAGCGGTTGGAACCGGCATCACGGACAGACAGTTGGATTGTACAGAACAATCGCCACAGCCTTCACAAACGGCCTTGTTGATATAAACACGCTTTTTAGGCATTTCGACAATACCGCGTTTGCGACGACGCCGTAGTTCGGCGGCACAAACCTGGTCATAAACGATAACTGATACGCCCTTGATGGTGCGGAAATTCTTTTGCACCTGATCAAGTTGTTCCCGTGGGTAAACTTTCACACCAGATGGAAACTCCGTACCAAGGCCGTATTTGTCAGGATCATCGGCGACAACGGCAATATGTTCAGCTCCTTCTGCCCGCACCTGTCTCACCAGTTTGGGAACGGTCAATTCACCCTCCAGGGGCTGCCCCCCTGTCATGGCAACGGCGTCGTTGAACAAAATCTTGAAGGTCATCGTGGCCTTGTCGGCCAGGGCCTGGCGCAGACCCAGAATACCCGAATGGATATAAGTTCCGTCACCGAGGTTTTGGAAAATATGTTCAGTTGTGACAAAGGGCGACATGCCAAGCCAGTTCACACCCTCACCGCCCATATGCATAATGCTGAAGGTCTCGCGGTTCATCATCAATGCCAGTAAATGACACCCGGTTCCGGCAATGGCCTGGCTGCCTTCCGGCACTTTGGTTGACCGATTGTGCGGACAGCCGGAACAGAAATAGGGAATACGACTAACCACTGGCGGCAGGTTACTGTCGGCAGAACGGGCATCCAGCAAGGCGCAATGAGACTCCGCCTTTGCATTATTCAAATCGCCAGCAAAAAGGCCGATCAGAATGCGGGCAATATCGGTTGCGTCCAGTTCGCCTGTGGTTGGAAAAAGCGGCTCGCCATTGCGCCCGTGTTTACCCAGAACGGCCGGGCGCTGACCATCGGGCAAGCCATATAACAGGTCTTTCAACTGGCTTTCGATGAAAGATCTTTTTTCCTCGATGACCAGAATTTCGTCCAGTCCTTTGGCAAACGCCTTGGCGCCAACAGGCTCAAGCGGCCAGGACATGCCAACCTTATAAACCCTGAGACCCATTTGAGTGGCCACATCGCCGGTGATACCAAGGTCCTGCAAGGCCTGCATAAGATAGAGATATGACTTGCCTGTCGCCGCGATCCCAAAGCGTGCTTTTGGGCTGTCCAGGGCGATACGACCAAGACCGTTGGCGCGGGCAAAAGCCTGTGCAGCCGGAACCTTGACGTTATGCAAACGATCTTCCTGGGCCATCTGGTTGTCGGGCAAACGGATGTGCGGGCCATCCAGTGGCATGGTGAAATCATCGGGGATCTTGATTTGTGGCAGCAAGGGGTCGACGAGGAGCGTGCCGGCAGTTTCCACCGTTTCAGACACAGCCTTGAAGCCAACGGCGCAGCCCGAATAGCGCGACATGGCCAGGCCCAGAAGGCCAAACTCGAGATATTCCTGGATGCTGGCCGGATGCAGAACAGGCATCATCCACGAGGCCATGACCTGTTCACATTGATGGGCGAGGCTGGAAGAAACCGCACCATGGTCATCTCCCACGACAACCAAAGTACCGCCATGAGGACTAACGCCATAGGAGTTGGCGTGCTTCAGGGCATCGCCCGCCCGGTCCAGACCTGGTCCCTTGCCATACCACATGGAAAAGACGCCATCGACTTTATTGTCATCGCGCAGGTTAACTTGCTGGCTGCCAATCACCTGGGTTGCAGCAAGTTCTTCGTTGATGCCGGGCTTGAAAACAATGTCGCTGGCCGCCAGCCGCGCCTTTTGTTTCCATAATTCCTTGTCCAGTTCACCCAAGGGCGATCCGCGATAACCCGAGACGAATCCGGCGGTATTCAGTCCCTTGGCCGCATCGCGGCGACGCTGTTCCAACAGCACCCGAACCAGGGCCTGAACGCCTGTGGCAAAGACCAAACCCTTGGGCAGATCATATTTGTCATCAAGGGAAACATCCGCCAGCCGCGGATGTTGATTGGCGCCTGAAATTATTGAGTTTGAACCTGGTGTGTCGTCAGTGATCGTCATAAAGCGTTTTGCCTGCCTGCAATGTGCGGTTTATTTTGCAGTCTGGAACTAGTCCAAACTTTGTATCAATCCAAAATGATACGACTGATAATTGGGAAAAATCTCTGCAATATTTGTTCAATTTTCCGCTATATTGGAATATATTACCAAAATTGATCATTTTATTGGAAAAATTTGCTGTGGCCCAACTTGATAGCTATGATATTAAGATTCTGGCGGAGCTTCAGCGTGATGGTCGCATCGCCATGGCGGATCTTGCCAAACGTGTCGGGCTGTCGACGTCACCCTGTTGGCGGCGGAAAAAACGCCTGGAGGAAGCCGGTATTATTCGTGGCTACACGGCGGTCGTGCGGCCCCAGTCTGTGGGCTTGGGTTTAAACGCTTTTGTTTATGTATCGCTGAACCTGCACAAGGCGGAAGGCTTTGAGGCCGCCGTGCAAAAGCGACCCGAAGTCATTGAGTGTTATGCCATGAGTGGCGGCCAGGATTATCTGGTGCACGTCATGTGCGCCGACATGGCGGCCTTCGATATCTTTTTGCGCAGTGAATTGGCCCATATGCCGGGCGTTGAACGCGTTGATACAAGCTTCGCCCTGAAGGCCATCAAGCAAGACCGCGCCTTGCCCATCGCTTGATGAATGGGCACTATGCAAGCCATATTTCGTTTATTGCCCTTTACCGCGTCACAGGAGATGGTTTCCCGGGATGAGTCTGTCCGAGACTAATATACAAGACCCTGCAAAAATTGAGAGCTATCATGCCCACGTCTATTTTGACGCGGACAGTAAGGACCGGGCGTGGGCGCTGCGGGAGCAGATCGAAAAAACATTTGAGATGGAAATGGGCCGCTTTCACGAAAAAACTGTCGGCCCCCACCCTTGCTGGAGTTACCAGGTTGCCTTCCAGCCAGAGGTTTTTGGCAAAATCGCGCCGTGGCTGGCATTGAACCGTGATAATCTTGTGGTATTCCTGCACCCCAATACAGGCCATGATCTTGAAGACCACCGCGATCACGCTATTTGGTTCGGAGATAAGATGACGTTGAAGCTGGATATTTTTGAGGACGAACAGTGATGCAAAAATGGATGCTATTCCTGATTGCTGTGATGCTTGCCGGCGTCATCAGTCCGGCTCAGGCTGACATGGTGCTGAACAAGGTTGTGATCGATTTCCCTGGTGACAAGGTTCCCCGTGACGACATCAAAATCCAGAATACGGGCGACGAGACGTTGTTCGTACTGGTAGAGCCTTTTCAAATTCTCAATCCAGGCACAAAACAGCAAAAGCGGGAGAAGATCAGAGACCCTGGAAAAGCCGGGTTGCTGGTCACGCCAAACAGGTTTGTGCTGCAAGCCAAACAAACCAAGATCATGCGCCTTGTTGTTCTGCGCCCGGCTGAAAAGATGGACCGGGTGTATCGATTGACCGTGCGGCCCGTTGTTGGCGATGTGAAAGCCAACCAGACCGCCGTAAAAATTGTGATCGGTTATGATGTCCTGGTCGTGGTCCGCCCGTCTGGAGCAAAGGGAAATCTGCAGTCCACGAGAGACGGCAAAAAGATTACCTTCACAAATCCGGGACAAACAAGTGTCCTGTTGTCCAATGGTAAAAACTGTGATGCAGACGGCAAGAACTGTGTTGATCTGCCGCCGAAGCGAATGTATGTGAATACCGAATGGACGACCGAATTAAAGTATGACACACCGGCGGTTTATTATGTATCCGTGCGTGACGATATCCTGCTTAAGGAATTTTAGGGGCGGATTATTCTAACGGCGCACTATCTAACGGCGCACCACAAGGCAGGAAACCGAGAGGTCCGTTAAATTGTCACACAGGTTGCGCGCCGCAATGCGACCTTCCGGGATACGCACTTGTAATCGATGCCAGATCCCGCGTCGCTTTAGATCAACCTGGGCGACTTCTGGTTCCAGCCCGGTTAAAAAACCTTCCGACAAGTTCTCAATCCGTCGCCAGTCATCAATTGCATCCTGCGCGGTCAAGTGAGAGCCCAGTTGCACACGATATTCTGGACCCAGGATATCCAGTGCCTCTGTCGGCTGTTGCTTCGGGTCAGGCTGCTGCGATAACTCAGATTGCGGTGTGGACCGCCCTGAAGCCGCGCCTGCTTTGGAGGGAGAAGCAGACGCCGTTCCGACCAGACCAGGTTGACACGACGGTGCCCAGGACGAGGTTCCTTCGAGGGCGCAAAATGATTTGGCCGCACCTTCATCACTCAGGACTGCCGCCTTTGTTTTTACCACCCTGCATGTCAGGCCCTTGTCCTGCAATTCGTTGCACAGGTCTTGCGCCGATTGACGGTCTGTCGCCTCCCCGGTTTGCAATCTGAAGAACGTGCCCCGGTCACCAAGATCGGCTCTGGCCATATAGGCGGTCTGGCGATCCAGACGACCCGATGCTTTGTCAGACGCTTGCCGCCATGCGTCCCGCAATCTGTCCGGGCGGCGCAGGGCAACCAGTTGCACAAGCCACGCAGGCCTTTCACTGGTTGCTTCCTCCACTGTTGGCACATCAGGAATTGTCGCCACTTCCGGGGTAGTCAAAATTTCAGGGACTGCTGCCAATAGATTTCTTGGACTGCCTGTAACCTTGTCAGGCCCGGATGTCACAACGGGTGCAATAACCGGGGGGGTCTCCACGACAACCTCCGGCACAGGGATGGAAACCACTGCCGGGCCTTCAGGCTCAATCGACGTTGGTTCCGGCAAGGTCACCTCAGGCTTTACGGCAGGTGCAACCGAGGCCACAACAACTGGCTTGTCCACTTTGGCTTCAGGAACTGTTTCAGTTTTGCGTAACAGAGGTTCAGCCGGCGTATCTTTGGCATCTGCCGTTTGAACATCATCAGATTTTTTGTAGAAGTTTCTCCCGGAAGGTTTTTCTTTAGATTTGGACTTGTCTTCTACTGTATTGGATTCAAGTTTTTTCTTGTAAGCAGATATCACCGGCGCCCAATCAAATTCCTTTTTTCCGTCTTCCTTCCCGGCGTCCGCAACCTGGATATTTTTGTCCTTGTCACCTGGCGATTGGTTGGCCTCAAGAAGCACATCAATGCACACCAAATCTTTCAGGTCTGCAAAATCCTGATCGGGCGGAAAGGCAGGCACAACAATTTCGCAAGCCTGACCTTCAGCCGGTCGAACCATAAAAGTACCGGGCTTGCTAAGTTCCGTCTGGAAGTAACCGAGATCATCAGTAAAGGTCCCCTTGCCTGCATCGTCGACCCTGGCAAAGACCACAGGTGTTCCGTCCTCACGGATGATGCGACCAAAGACAGCGATAATAGGATTGATTGTCCAGACGACACCGACAATATTTCCGGGGTACAGGGTAATATCCCGATTTTCAGAATCAAAAGAGACAAAGTCCCCCCCGGCCGACTCCAGGCGTACGACATAGGTATTGTAGGGAGACAGCAAGACAGGCAAGCGATCACCAACCTTTACGACACCTTTGTTCGAGCCATCAACCATTACATTGAATTCAGCCTTCTTTGACGTGCCATCCAACGAGATAACAATGCCACTGTCCTGGCGTTCCCGACCACCGAAAGCGATGATGTCGCCGTTCGTAATGACCGACGTCGCGATGTTACTGCCCCAACGCGTTGAACTGCTTTCGCCCCAGGAGTTTTCCACATCAAAGGAATATTTACCCCAGCGGCTGGTATAATCCACTTTGCCTGTCATGGATCGCTGACGCTGGGCAGCATTGACGCCTGCACCCAGGGTCAGATCACCTGGCAGGTAGTCCAGATCACGCCAGGCTACATTTGCTGAGCCATCGCCAAATACACCTTCGTTATCATTCCCTACAGATGTCTCACTGTTGTTATCGGTTGCTGCCACGGTGGCAGTTGCCGACCAGCGCGGTTCATTGAAGCGGATTTGAAAACGGGCCATGGCCACAGATTCACTTTCACTGCGGGTCGCTTCTGCCCGCATGAATGCGCTCCACTCAGCGTCGCGATAAACTGGATAGCTAAGCGACGGTCCCCAGGACCATGTATCGTCCGCATTGTCATTGGTTTGAGACAACGCCTGCAGCGACCATTGCGCTTCGCCCCATTGATAATTCAAGTTACCACGGATTTGGGTGGAGGATCGACCAAGCGGGTCAAAGATCGCCGTTGTCGAACTTTTTTCCCTCGACCAATTCCGACGTACTGACAGGGAATAGGTTACATCCCACACTTCGCCTGTCGCGCCGACCGTTGCCCCCAAATCAAGATCTGAGGACATCACACCGGCCACGTTTATTTTCATATCCCGTCCCAGGTAGAGGCCTTTGGCCTCGCCCACGATGACGTTTTCACCCGCCAATAGATCGCCACCGACGCCGAGGTTTTCTGTCAATCGCCAGAACGTACCGCCGTGGATCAGACCAACCTTGTTCAGTTCGGGATAAGGCGGACTATCCTCAGACAACAAGATGCCGCTTTCCAGATAATAAAGAGGTGAGTCGGCCGGTGGCAAAGTCGCCGTTTTAACATAGAAACGGCTTTCTTCACGTGTGTCGCCACCTGCTTCCTTGATGCGCAATGTCACATCATAAGCGCCGTCCGGAAGTCGACTGGTATCCAGGGTCGTTTTACCCGCCTGATAAAATTTGGTCGCGGCAAGGCGACCATCCTTTAATATGTCAACCTGGGCATCGCGCGGCAGAAACACAACAAGCTGACTGCCGAAACCAACACCCAAATCAAGACGTGTATCCGTTGTTGTCGTGAAGCGCCCACCCAACATCTTGAATTCACCGATTGTATCCATGGATCGGGTCCGCATGGCACCAATGACAAATCGCTGTTCATTGCGGTCAAATTCACCGGTAACAGTGTCGAGGATCCAGTGATCGGTTGACGCGTAACTATTATTTATGCGCAGTCGTGCTTCACCCCGACCAAAGATAGTCTGGTTGCTGAAGCTATAGGTGTTTTTGGCTTCGTCCGACCCGGACATGGCCCCGCCGAAAGAGGTCAGAAAAGATGCATCCGCATCCGATGGCGGTAGAAACCGGTTCAGATCCAGTTTTTGGACAAACAGAAATTCCGGGCCGACATAGACATCAAGACGAAATTTGCTCTCGTCAAATATGATTGCGGCTACTTTTGGCAACAAGCGGCCACAATCCGCCATCAGAGCCTTGCGAACTTCTGCCGAAACTTTTTCGGTAATTTGAGGACAAACCAGATCGGTATTTGAATTCAGCTCCCCCGTCAGTGACGTGAGAACTGTTTCACTGTTTTTCACATTCGGGATGTTGGAAACAACTTCCAGGGGATTGGCGATTGTAATTGTGTCTGCGGTGAAGGTGGCCAACGTCGAAGCGATGGGCCGGCCGGCAAAGAATACATCAACCAATGTTGTCTGCGGCTCAGTCAGACTTTCAAACCCTTTGGGTGCAGCACTTGTTTTGATGGCTGATTCAGCACCCGCCGGCATTGAAGCGGGCGGCAACAAGGAAAGGCATAAGGCAAAAGCAAACACCTGCCGAAAAGCTGACGCAATTCGAGCCTTTACATCCCGCGATTTCCGCGGGGATATGAGGTGTTCAAATATCAATTTAGTGTTTCATATCAATAAGCTGAGCAGACAAGTAGAGCCTGTTATGCTTATTAAAAGATTAACCCAAAAGCCATCTCCCGGGAATTTTAACCCATGGAACTATTATTGCGGTGTCACCATCAAACTTAGCGTGCCAGAGTACGCGCCCGCCGGCACTTTGGCCAGATCAACACCCAGCATCCGAACTTCAACAACCTGCTTGCCATTCTTGCAATAGGGCTTCTTCTTTTTGATTTTTTTGCCCTTCAGATTGTGGATAGCTGACCCGGCTGTAAGCTGGATCAGATTGGCGTTCTTTTTTTCTTTATAATAGACCTGATAAGGTATTTCGGCATCACCGCTGGAAACACGAAAAGTCCCGCCAATACCGCTGCCCGTTGCCACGATAGAATAATACTTGTCTGTTGCTGCAACACAGTGAACGGATTCCTCACTGAGTTCAGCAGCACCGGTCCAGGTCCCAAGATCAATATCATCCAGATCCATGATGATAATTTTGTCAGAAGCAATGGCAGGAAGGGACAATATGCCAACCAGAAAAAAAACCGCCACCCCGATCAAGTTAGAGCGACAGGCGGAACCAACAAGTTTCCGATATCGGTCTTTGCCAAACAACATCATCCCAAGGACCTTTTTGCTAAACATCACCGTAACATATCGACATCAAGGCTTCACGAACAGAAAAAGGGCGGACGTTGCCTTCGTGCTACGCCCGCCCTCCTCTATAATGTCAGATTATTCAGGCGCGATAACGAGCGTCAGAACACCTGTGTAGGTGCCGCTGTCTGCACTTGACAGGTCGGCGCCCAGAATTTCAACTTCAACGGTCGCTGTCAGGCTGGTGCCCGAGTTACAATCAGTTGAGTTTGCACCGGAAACCTGGCCGCCCAAAGGACTACCCGAAGTCAGGCCGTCAGTAGCCGCACCAGCTGAGTCGCCCCATTTCACTGAATATGCCAGATCTTGTGTGCCGTTATTAAGTGCAAAATCACTTCCGGTGCCGCCATCGCCGGTTGCTGTAATATTATAGCCGCCAGTCGTGGTCCAGACGCAAACGTCATCAGCCTGGGTCAGATCACCTGAACCCGACCATGAACCGAGGTCCAGATCATCCACGGCGCTGACGCGAACCAGCGAGCCAACAAAGGCTGTGATTGTTGAAGTTCCGGTAGATGACGAACCAATTGTGCCGTTAGTTGCAGCAAGGGCCGGTGCGATTGCAGTGCCAGCCAGCATGGCGGCAGACAGTGCAACAGTCGCTGCTTTTTTCATGATACCCATCTCGAATAGCTCCTAATATGTAAGCGGTCTAATTTGGCGTCTTGTTCAGGCTTTAGATTTGCTATTTATTCTCATAATTCAGAGACTTGCGACAAAAACCAAAACCATCGAATAACTTATGTGTATTGGTTAACGCAAATAGGATGCCAGGAATGACATTCGACTTGAAACATCGTTTTTGGCTGAATACTGCGGTATTTTTCATTTCATCAAATACACAAAACAGGACACCTGTTTCAATTTAGTTCAAATTTTTGATAAAATATTAGAAACCGCCTCAGAATGATGCAAAATGGTTCATTTCGGACCTATTCAAAATACATGTGCCACTAGTATCATTTTGACACAATCCCCACAATTCTGCGCCTGCATGTTGCCTGCGCAGAATCCAAACAGTCAGAAAATGAAGTGATTGAGGGGCAGATAAAGGCTTATTGCGGCGAGACCATCAGGGTCACGACGCCAAAATAAACATTACCGGCACCACCGGTCTTGTCACCGCCTTGCGGGAAGTCGATGTTCAGATTGCCGATATCGGCCAGCTGTATATTCTGATTGGGCGAAATCCCACCCGCATTTTCGCCCGTAGAAGACGTCAAATTAAAGCCGACCTTTTCGCCACTGGCATCCTGCAGGACAAATTCGCCATCTGCGCCCATACCCATGGCTGATACTGTTGTTGCGCCCTTAAGGTAGGATTGTCCCTTGAAGGTCATATCGACCTGGCCGCCTTCGACCGCAATTTGCTGGTTTGAACCATCAGCGCCCCCGCCCGATCCGATATTGATGCTGGCACGCTCCGGGATCACAACGCTAATTGTTGAAGAAGCTGAAGAATCTGACGCCATATCGCCCTGCGTCGCCGCTGAAGCAGTACTTGCTGTGGCACCTGTTATAGCAGCCGAGACAAGGGCAATGGATATGCCGCGACGGATAAGTTTCTGAAGCCCCAGTGCCTGGTTCAGCGAGTCTTCGTCTATGTGGCCCAGTTCAACCAGCGTATCACCAATGCGACCGCCGCCGGATGCCTGTAATTTCAAGGCATAAGATAACTGTGATTCATTAACCACACCCATCCGGACCAGCAGATTACCAACCGAAGAGGCTTCTTCTTTTTGCTTCTGGATGGCACCCGTGATCGCTTTTTCCGAAGCGATCCCTGGCTCCATCAAAGCTTCACCAAGCCTGCGACCCGTCTTTTTCTGATGCTCAATGGCTTTGTTGATGGCGTCGGTGGTCGCGAGGCCCATTTCAACAAGATGTTCGCCCAGCCACTTGCGGCGAAGCGGCGAACGTTTGTCGCTTTGCACCGCCAGCGCCGTTTCGAGCTTGTCCTCATCGACCAGACCTAATCGGACCAAAATAGCGCCCAGGCGTTCTCCGGTTTCTTTTTGAATACCCAATGCGCGTGCCACAACGTCACGAGATGTAGCACGAAGCTCCACCAGCAAGTCGCCAATTGGTTTATTCTGAAACATATTCATCGAAAAACACTCAAATACCCTGTAATTTCATGAATTAATGCAATTATCGCACCAATTCCTGAAATATCTGGAGAATACTCAGGACGAAGTCCGTTTCGTCAGCAAAGTTCCCGCAACCGAAGTCACAAGGCCGCCAAAGCATAATGCCAGCATAGCCAAAACAAGAGGAAATGGCGACTCCGTCAAAAGCAAACTAACAGCCCAAGTCGCAATCGCACTGAATCCGAGTTGCAAGGAGCCGGAAAGCCCTGCCGCAGCACCTACACGCCGGGAATCAGCCCCAATTGCCAGGGCCACACCAGTCGAGATACACATGCCGTTGCCGAAGGCCAGAAAACAGACGAAGCCAAAAAAGACAGGGGCTTCCAAACCAAAGGCCAGATGCGTCAGCAGCAGCATAATCATGCCAGACATCGCAACGACTGTACCTGCCAGATTTATTTTTCCGGCACCAACCCGATGGGCAAATCTGGATGTGATGACATTCCCCCCAATGTAGAAAACGGTAATGCCAAAGAAATAGAAGCCAAGTTCAGCTGGCGTGCCCCACTCCATAAGCCGAAAAACAATAGATGAGCCGCCCAGGAAGGAAAAATAAGCCCCCGTATTGAAGCTGACTTGCAGGGCGTAGGCGGTAAAAATCCGGTTTCGTAACAGCACGCCAAAAGCGGCCAACAGTTCGAAGAAATGGGATTCATGGCGCTTTTCTACCGCAAGTGTCTCGTGGGCGCCGCGCAAGGCATAGAAAAATATCAGCACACCGAGCACAAGAACAAAGGCGATACTGAGGCGCCAGCCGTACCAGACATCGAAATACCCACCGATTAAGGGGGCCAGACCTGGCACAATGACCACAGCACTTGTCAGGTTGGCAATCATGGCGGCGGCTTTGTCGGTGCTGAAAATGTCGCGCACCATGGCCCGCCCCATCACAATTCCGGCACAGCCCCCGACGGACTGGATAACCCGGCCGATGATCAGGGTTTCAATGTTTGAGGCCAACAGACACATAACCGATCCGAGCACAAAGATGATCAGGCCGATCAGGACCAATGGCCGACGCCCGAAACGATCTGACAAAGGACCGTAGATCAGCTGCGCAACCGCCGTACCCACCAGATAAAGCGACAAATTAAGCTGGGCAATCGGCTCGGTCGTGCCAAAATCTTCCACAATACCCGGCAGAGACGGCAGGGTAATGTTCATGGCCAGTTGGCCGATCATGGTGATGCAAATCAGCACGAACAGACCAGGTCGCTGGATAAGTCGCTGGGAATCAGTCATATATTTCTGCAGAAATCAGGAAGGTGACAGCCCGGTTTGGGCGCAAGCAATCATACTTGCTTCAATTCAAATGATTTGGCAACCTCATCAAGATCGAAGATTTTACGCCTTGTCAGAAACGCGCTGGAAAAGATGTTTGAGCATGGACCGACCATCGCCCAAACCATCGTGCAGGTCATAACTGACTTCGCCTGTGCCATGCACACGCATAACCTGGCTCGTCCCCATCGTGTGTTGTGCAAATTTGACACTTGCGAGACTATTCATCAACCGCGCCATCGCAGCAAAAATTTCTCAGCCCGGCCGATGAGCCAGGCCACCGTTAATCCCATGCATGAGAGCATCGCCACACCGGCGATCAACTGGTCCGTTGCCATCAGGCTGCCTGCCATCAGGATATAGGCACCGACACCAAATTCAGCTCCGATCATTTCGGCGGCAACCAACAATATGATCGCAACGGCGGCCGATATACGAAACCCGGAAAGAATGGCAGGCAAGGCCCCCGGCAGGATGATCTTGCGTACAATGGAAAACCAGCTGAGGCCAAAGGACTGCCCCATGCGCACCAGTCCCCGATCCAGATTGTCGATACCGCTGTAAGTCGCAATCACCGTGGGAAAGAAAGTACCAAACAAAATAGTCGCAACCTTGGCCCCTTCGCCGATACCGAACCAGATAATGAACAAGGGCAACAAGGCAATTTTGGGTACTGGAAAAATGGCCGAGACCAGGGGAACCAGTCCGGCCCGGGCGAAAGAAAACAGACCGATGGCGAGACCAAAAGTTACCCCCAGCAAGGCACCGCTGGACCAGCCAATGATCAAACGCTGCAAGGAAGCACCAAGGTGCTTCCAGAGCAGACCGGAACGAACCAATTCTTCAAAGGCGACCCAGGCTTCCGAAGGTGCAGGCAAGACCAGAGCGCTAATCACGCCCGTGCGAGACCCCAGTTCCCACAGGGCGATGACAGCAGCAAAAACGAAAGGGCCTATGATGCCCAGGGGCCTGGGTGCGAAGCCCCCGCCGCGGAAACGCACAGGTCGTGTTTTTTGAGATTGTTCAGCCATCGACCAGCTCCAGGTCAGCGGCCCTGGCCTCATCCCTCATCAGGTCCCAAAGGTGTTGTTGATATTCGACCAGTAACTTTGGCTGCTGTTTACGCGCCTCAAGATCAATATCAATGTCGACAACGTCACGGATCATGCCAGGCCTGCGCGACAGGACACAGACCTTGTGTCCCAACCGTACGGCTTCCGACAAATTATGCGTCACATAAACAGCCGTGAATTTTTCCCTCAGCCAGAGATCAATCAGGTCGTCCATCAACAAATCATGGGTCTGGCTGTCCAGTGCCGACAAAGGCTCGTCCATCAATAACACCGCCGGACGGACCGCCAGGGCGCGGGCAATGGCGACACGTTGTTTCATGCCGCCGGACAACTGTCGTGGAAAGGCATCGCGAAAATCACTGAGCCTGGTCCGTTCCAGCACATTGTCGATAATCGCATTCATGTCTGCCGACGCGAGATCGTGGTCTTCCAGCACAAGGCTGATATTCCCCGCCACACTGCGCCAGGGCAGCAAAGCAAAGTCCTGGAAAATATAAGTCAGCGGATTAAGTGAATTTTTCGGTGCGTCGCCCACTTGCAGCACAGCACCGGTTGTTGGTTGTTCCAGCCCACCGATTAGCCTGAGCAATGTGGACTTACCACAACCAGATGGCCCGATGACGGTCACAATCTGGCCTGCCGGGACGTCCAAATTAATGTCCCGTAATATTTCAAGGTCATCATAATAATGACCCAGAGACTGGATATTCAGGTCCATAGTCGGCTTTCAGAAATGCAACGACGCCGCACCCAAACAAGGGCGCGACGTCGGAACAGGCTTATCAATAGGTATCGACGAAACTGGTGTCGACCAGTTGATCAATTGTAATTGATTTTGAGACCAGGCCTTCAGACTGGAACCAGGCCAATTGCTTTTTCACATCGGTCAGATCCAGTTTGGCGTCCTGACTGATGCGCATGGCCCCGTTTTTAATTGACGGCGCTGCCTTGGCGTAGGGACGACTGGCATAAACATATTTGTGGATTTGTTTCACCATGGTGTCGGTGGCCGCCGCATCCTTTGACTGGTTCAGCATGACTCGATTGAAGTCCGCAATTCCTTTTGAATAGGCACCCATGAAGCGCTTCACCAGATCCTTTTTGCCTGACGCATTTTTCGCGGACGTAAAGACCGTTGTTACCTGATAGGGCGCATAGTCATTGATCCAGCCTATGATGTGGGCTTTGCCTGCCTTGCTGAGTGGCTTGGCAATGTGCGGCACGATAATCATGCTATCGACCTGGCCGGACTTTAGCGCGCCGATAATGGCACCCACTTTTTGCAACGGCTTCATCTTGATATCACTGACGGCAAAGCCTTCTTTTTTAGCGACTTGTGCGGCCATGTAGTGGAAAGAAGATCCGGTCTGTGTGATGCCCAGGGAGCGACCTTTCAGCTTGTCAGGTGATGTCAGACCAGCCGCGTAGGCTTTGGTTGAGGCTAGAATAGCCGAACCATCAATACCTTTTTCCTCGTGTAAAGCGCCACCGATAACCTTGACGGCACCCTTGCCGGCCAGGTTAATCAAGCCACCCGTGATGGAGGTCACACCAAAGTCGATATCGCCGGAAGCAATGGCCACGGCCATGGGAGCTGCAGCCTGAAAATAGACAAATTCAATGTCCAGTCCCGCATCCTTGAAATATCCATTTTCGTAGGCCACAAAACCACCCGAATGGGACGTGAAACGCAAGGCCCCAAGTTTGACCTTGTCTGCGGCTGAGGCGCTTTCAAGTGCCACGCCGCCTGCCATCACGCCAACCAGTGCTGCCAAAGCACCACGACGCGTCAATTTACCCAACAAATTCCATGTCGACATTTTGCTTCCCCGTAAATTCATATTGTTCTGATTAAACTCAAGCACCGATTTTGCCACAAGCCGCCCTGTCTTTGCGAGGGCAACCGGCAAATTTGTTCCGAAATCACAAAGTTGATGAAAATATCGGTTTGACGCAAGTGCGAAACGCCCTGTTAAATACCTTCGGACTGCAACAAGACAGTCGCCACTACTTCGTTTCCACAGCCCAAATATTCAAGACTGGAAAAACTGATACTATTTGCCATGGCAATACCGCGACCGTTGGGGTCCATGGCACGAAGCGGATCAAACTCAAAATACTGATCTGATAGAAACCCGGCACCTTCATCCTTGATTGTAAAGGTGATGCTTTCAACCTCTCGTTTGAATTGAACTTCAGCGATGCGATCTTTGTATTCACCTGTTGCCAGGCGTCGTTTAATTTCATTACCCCATTCATCCGCGATCAGCAGATTTTTCTTTTGTGCGTAACTGATTTCAAGGTTCCCGTGTTCGACCGCGTTGAGAAACAGTTCCTGAAGTCCAATGGCAACGTCATCGGAATTTGGACAGGCAACAGCCAGAAGGCTGGCCAATTCTCCGGCCTCTTCCATGGTTGAGAACCTGAATGTTCCAGACTTGATAAGCGAAATTGCACCATCGCGGTCTTGCACTTCCTGCTTCAAGGCCGTCAGGCGTCGCTGGTCGTCAATGGCACTTTTGGCAATGGCAAACAGGACCTTAACATCGTACGGTTTAGTGATGTAATAAAAGGCCCCCAGCTCCAGTCCTGCAACTACATCCTCCGGCGCGCCTCGTGCCGTTTGAAAAATCGCCGGTATATGTTTGAAGGCGGGTTTGCCCTTCATTATCTTCAGCAATTCAAAGCCGTCCATATTGGGCATATTTCGATCCAGGACGATGACATCAATATCGCCATTGCTGGCTTCCAGCACTGCCAGGGCTTCAATACCATCCGAGGCTGTCACGACTTCAAACCCGCCGATCTTCATCAATTCGGCGAGGGTCTCAAGCAACTTGATCTCGTCATCTACAATCAGGACTTTTGAAATATTATCTCTCCTGTTTAACAATGCCTGCCAAACTCAACAACCCTGTTCGCTCACAACCCGGCTTCGCCGACACAGATCACGGTCAGGTCATCTGAAAACCCTTGCGGAAACCGCGAAGTCACCATCTCATTGAACCGCGTAAACAGATGCTCTGGATTTCCGTCCATGCATCCCTGTGTAAAAACCTCTTTCAAGACATCGCCATCCAGGAAATTTTTGTGATCATATTCTTCTTCGATCAAGGCATCGCTGTAGAACAGCAGTGACCAGTCCCGGGGAAGCAATAGCTCCCTGATCTCTGACTTCATATTCCTGGATACGCCCAAAGGCAGGCCCTTCGTATCCGCAAATACAGGATCAGCTTCATCGCCAAACCGTCCCAAAAGGAAAGGAGGATATCCCCCGGCCGCATAGGTTAACTGTCTGTTTTGGCGATCCAGAATCCCAAATACAAATGTTGCGAAGTGGCCCGTTTCCAGCAAATCGAGCATTTGCCCGTTCACCCAGGCAACCCAACCATCAAGTGATTGCCAATTGGCAAAATACTGCGAAATAAATGTATGAACGCGAAAGGCATTCAGTGACGCCACAAGACCATGCCCAACAGTATCAACAAGAAAAAAGGCGACCCGGTTTTCGTCCAGCTGATGCAGCCCCCAAAAATCGCCTCCAACCTCGTCAGCCTGCCTGCACAGCGCCTTTATTTGCAAACCGCAGTCCGCCGCAATTCCCTGCAAAAAACGATCTGAAGGCATCAAACTGGTCTGTAATTTATGAGCGGCGTTCAACTCTTCCGCACGCAGCCGGGTCTCCTCTGCGTCCCTGGTGACATCCCGGTACAAGGTGATGAACCCACCACCCGGCAAGGGGTTACCCTTGACCTCAACCACCGTTCCATCGGGTCTGGTCCAGCGAAATTGATGGGCCTGCATCAGGCGGGCCCGGGCCAGCTTTGAGGCAACCAAAACCTCAGTCTGATCTGGTCCATAATTACCACGTTCAGCTTTGTAGAGGAATATTTCCTCTATTGTCGTTCCCGACTGTTTCATGCGTTCGGGGATATCCAGAAGCTCAACAAATCGCTGATTGGCAATGACGATCTTCAATCCGGAATCAACAATCAAAAGTCCTTCATCCAGAAACTCAAGGTTCTGTTTCAGGACATCAAAATTGATTTCAAAATTTTCGGGCATTGATCAATGTCGACCATGGGAATGAATCATGTGTTGAATTGAAGTTATTCTTCAATTCGGAACATCGTATCAAATCCACAGGCCTTGATGATCCCAAGGACTTTCGGCTGTGGTCGGTGCAGCATGATCTCTATTTCTTTTCCCCCAACAGCTTCCCCAATTGAAATCAGGCTACCGAGGCCAGACGAATCAATGAACTCCACCCCCTGCATATCGAATACACATTTCTGGGATATGGAAAGATCATCCAGTTCTGTTTTTATTTTTGCAATTTCGGCATGATCCTTGAAAGTCAGACGACCAGTCAAAATAAAGGTTTTGCCATCTGCGTCGGTTTGAACAGAATAATTCACAGAAACTCCAATTCTTGATTATGAATATCGCCTGAACAAGGGATATCTCTGTGCGGACAATCAGCCACACAATAGCTGGAACTAAACGACTTTTCGCACCTGATCGAGAAACTTGTCGACCGTAACCCGCAGGTTTTCTGACTGGAGAGAAAGTTCGTTGGCGGCACCATTGACTTCGGCAGCAGATTTTCCGGTTTCCTGTGCCGATTCAGTTACCTCAGAAATATTTGATGTAACTTCTGCGGTACCGGCAGAGGCCTGATCAATATTGCGAGAAATTTCATTGGTCGCCGCTGATTGTTCTTCAACCGCAGCGGAAACGGAAGTCGTTGCCTCATCGACCTTAACGACCATTTTGGTAATCTCGGAAATACCACCAATTGTTTCCTGCATGGCGTCTTCGATACCGTTGACAAAACCGCCAATTTCTTCGGTCACCTTTGAGGTCTGCTGTGCCAATGCCTTGACTTCACTTGCGACAACGGCAAACCCCTTGCCCGCGTCACCGGCACGAGCTGCCTCAATCGTTGCATTCAATGCCAGCAAATTGGTTTGATCGGCAATATCGTTAATCAAGCCGACGGCATTTTTAATTTTCTCGGCTGCTTCATTCAGGGCCGAGACCTGGGTCGAGACCGTTTCAGATTGTTCGGTCGCACTGCGGGTTGTGACTGCCACATTGGCGATCTGTTGGCTGATTTCGCCGATAGAAGATGTCAGTTCTTCCGAGGCGGCAGCGACAGTGCCTACATTGGCCGATGTTTCTTCAGCGGCGGCAGCGACAATTACCGCCTTGTCGCTGGTATTGCCCGCTATACTTTCCATCGCCTCAGAGGAGGCCGTAAGTTCGGTGGCAGCACTGGAAACCGTCTCAACGACCTGCTTGACCGTTTCTTCAAAGTTGTCGGCCACAATTGTAAAGTCCTGGACTTTGCGTTCCATGGCACCCAAAGCCGAGTTTACGGTTTTGCTGGCGGTAGCGTATGAGCCGACCATGCCGGTCTCAATGATTTGCCGCCAATACTGATTTCGCTCAACATGCTCCATGCAGGCCATCGATTCGCGGACGTAAGCGTCGGTGCGATCAATCATATTGTTCAAGTCGTGCATCAGGGCTGCCAAAGGCGATGCATCATTGATGCGGGTCACCCGGGCTTCGAAGTTACCGTTGGCAACTGCTTTTGCCACAGCCGATACTTTGGCGATCTCAACTTCCAGGTCAATGTCTGAGGCCAGGATCGGCAATTCAGTCGCATTGTTGTCTTTTTTAAACCAAAACATCATTAAACTCCCAAGGAAAACATGAACTGATTGAAGGTCATTTTGCTGTCCGCCAGCAAATCAACAACGGCCTGGAAGGATTTGTCCAATCCGTCCTTTGCACTCGTGCTGGACTTTTCAATCTCAAACAATTTCTGGTACAAGGGGGCAATATGCTCTTGAATGACCTGCTTGTTCGGGACCCGGCGATTGGAGTGATAGCCAACGACATTTCCGGAAATATCCCGACTGGGCGTGACATGGGCAAAGACCCAATAATAGTCACCGTTTTTGGACCGGTTATTCACATAAGCGAAAATTTCTTCTCCGGACTGCAAGGTATCCCACAACAGCTTGAACACAGCCCGGGGCATTTCCGGGTGACGGATCATGTTATGTTGCTGCCCGAGGCACTCTTCTTCAGAATAGCCCGCGAGCTGCAAGAACACTTGATTGACGTAAGTCAATTTCCCGGTCAGGTCGGTTTTGGTAACGATAATTTCGTCTGGTAAAAAAGTTCGCTCATTACCGGTTAAGCTTGTTGACGACTGCATTCGAAATACCCCTTGAAATAAGCCTTTGGGCGCACAAAAATTGGAAAAAAACTGTTCTCTTTTCTGCCACTGAGAATCATTCTATCATTTGTGTGTTGCAGTCTTGTTTCAGGAATAATTCAGAATGTGTCAAAATAAATCTGACAAAAAAAGGGACGGATGATCCGCCCCTTTTCGTAATGCTGTCTTGTATTTCAGAAAAATCTAAAACACTGAACAGCTGAAAATTATTGAGAAGTAGTTCAGAGCAACCCGAACATGCTTCAGCTTCTGGTCATCAAGCGCCGGTAAAGGCCTGCAAGCCGGTCTGGGCCCGACCCAGGATCAGGGCATGCACATCGTGAGTGCCTTCGTAGGTATTGACGGTTTCCAGGTTCATCATGTGGCGAATGACATGGAATTCGTCGGAGATACCGTTGCCGCCGTGCATGTCGCGGGCCATACGGGCCACGTCCAGGGACTTGCCACAGGAGTTCCGCTTGATCATGGAGATATTTTCAACCGGGCAATTCCCGGCATCCATCATGCGGCCAACGCGCAGGCAAGACTGTAAGGCCAGCGAAATTTCAGTTTGCATATTGGCAAGCTTGAGCTGGATCAGCTGATTGGCAGCCAGGGGGCGGCCAAACTGGCTGCGGTCCATGGTATATTGCCGGGCAGCGTGCCAGCAAAATTCTGCGGCGCCCAGGGCACCCCAGGCAATACCAAACCGGGCCTTGTTGAGACAGCCAAATGGTCCAGCCAGGCCTTCTACATTAGGCAGCAGGTTTTCTTCCGGTACTTCCACATTATCCATGACGATTTCGCCAGTAATTGAAGCACGCAGGCTCATTTTACCTTCGATCTTGGGCGTGGAAAATCCTTCCATGCCGCGTTCCAGAATGAAGCCACGGATGACACCGTCCAGCTTGCCCCAGACCACGGCAATATCTGCGATGGGTGAATTGGTAATCCACATTTTGTTACCGGTTACCTGATAGCCGCCGTCAATTTTTACCGCACGTGTTTTCATGGAACCCGGGTCGGAACCGTGATCCGGCTCGGTCAGGCCAAAACAGCCCACCAGTTCACCGGTCGCCAGTTTCGGCAAATATTTCTTGCGCTGTTCTTCTGAGCCATAGCTGTAGATTGGGTGCATGACCAGGGACGACTGAACACTCATGGCGGAACGATAGCCGCTGTCGACGCGCTCAACCTCGCGGGCAGCCAGGCCATAACAGACATGGTTGACGCCGGCGCAGCCATACTCTTCCGGAATGGTTGAGCCCAGCAGGCCCATTTCACCGAATTTGTTCATGATCTCACGGTCGAATTTCTCGTGCCGGTTGGCTTCAAGAATGCCTGGCATCAGCTGGTCGGCACAGAATTCGCGGGTTGAGTCCATGATCAAACGCTCATCTTCATCAAGCTGATCGCTTAGAAGGAACGGATCTTCCCAGTTAAAGGGGGCTGTTTTTGCCATGGGGTCAAACTCCTGCGGTTGGTTAAGCAATTGAGATAGAAACGAATTCTGGTTGCGCGGCGAGAAAAAGAACTAGCGAAATGCATTTTCTGGCCTGCAGATACACTTAAATACCCTATCATATCGCCTGCACAAAGTATTTTAAGTATAAAGTATTTCTCGACGAACAAGTCCCGGTCATTTAGCCTCTGGCACTTCCAGGCACCTTGACCGTGGTCAATAAGCTTGGTCGTAAACGGTTTTTATTTCAATTCTTGAGGAAACGATCGATGTACACATTAAAAGGCGCAGAATTTAAGCCGGAACATTTTGGTTGGGCCGTTGTCGACGGGGTTGGGACCATCACCCTGAACCGGCCGGAACGCAAAAATCCGCTGACTTTTGAAAGTTATGCCGAGCTGCGCGATACCTTCCACAAACTGCGCTTTGTGGACGACGTCAAAACAATCGTTTTCACGGGCGAAGGTGGCAATTTCTGTTCCGGCGGAGATGTGCACGAAATCATCGGCCCCCTGACCAAAATGTCCATGCCGGAACTGATGCAGTTCACCCGCATGACCGGTTCACTGATCAGTGAAATGCGCAACTGTCCGCAGCCGATTATTACCGCCCAGGAAGGTATCTGCGCCGGGGCCGGTGCGATCATCTCCATGGCCAGCGACCTGCGGTATGCCGGACAAAGCAGCAAGACCGCGTTCTTGTTTACAAAGGTTGGTCTGGCAGGCTGTGATATGGGTGCCTGCACAATACTGCCACGCATCATCGGCCAGGGCCGGGCGTCAGAACTTCTATATCTGGGTCGCGCCATGAAGGCTGAGGAAGGCCTCGCCTGGGGTTATTTCAATGATGTTGTTGCCGACGGCGAAGCCCTGGCCAAAGCCCAGGAAATTGCCACACGTATGACAAAGGATGCACCAACCTTTGCTCACAGCATGACCAAAAAATGCCTGCATCAGGAGTGGAATGTCTCCATCGAGCAAGCCCTGGAAATCGAAGCCGAAGCCCAGGCCATCTGCATGCAAACAAAAGACTTCACCCGCGCCTTTGATGCTTTTGTGGCCAAAAAGACACCCGTCTTTGAAGGTAACTAAGAATCCATAGAACGGAAAAGCCCCCGTCCTGAGTTATCAGGATGAGCCAAATCCGGTGCCTGGCACAAGCGTCTTCGCGATGCTGCCTGGCTCCGCATTTGGCGGGTAATTCAGAGCAATGCTGGCTAACAACCCGCTGACAGAAGTCGAAAACAGCTTTGTTCGAGACCTTGCAAACGCTGGCCGGAAAAGCGGAGCCAGGCAAAAAGAATGCCAGGCACCGGTTTTCCTTTCACCGGTTTTCCTGGGCTGAGATCAAGCCCGGAGTGACGGCGTGTTTGTGTCATGTGCGGCAGAAAAATTTCAAGCCGCCGCGACGATCTCGCCATTGATGGCCAGACCATCGGCATTTGCTGTCACCAGCACGACATCACCTTCTTCAATCGTGCCATCCAAAATCAGGTTGGCCAGCGGGTTTTGCACGTGGCGCTGAATAGCCCGCTTCAGAGGACGCGCGCCATAGGCCGGATCATAGCCCTTGTCGGCTAGCCAGGTTCTTGCCGCCTCATCAAGTTCAAGTGAAATCTTGCGATCTTCCAACAAGTCTTCCAGGTCGCGCAACTGGATACGCACAATGCCATCCATGTGCGACCGCGCAAGGTGGTGAAACAAAATGATTTCGTCGATACGGTTAAGAAACTCAGGACGGAAGGATGCCCGCACAATATCCATCACGGGTTCACGCACTTCTTCGGTGTCTTCACCTTCGGGCTGGGCGGCAATAATTTCGGCCCCCAGATTTGACGTCAGCACTATCACGCAATTACTGAAATCGACTGTTCGGCCCTGACTGTCCGTCAAGCGCCCATCATCCAGCACTTGCAGCAACACGTTGAAGACATCCGGGTGCGCTTTTTCGACTTCATCAAACAAGATGACCTGGTAGGGTCTGCGACGGACGGCTTCGGTCAGCGCGCCACCTTCGTCATAACCAACATAACCAGGAGGTGCACCGATCAAACGCGAGACCGAATGCTTTTCCATATATTCCGACATGTCGATGCGCAGCAAAGCCTGTTCGTCATCAAACAAAAAGGCTGCAAGAGATTTGCAAAGCTCGGTCTTGCCGACACCTGTCGGTCCCAGAAACAGGAAAGAACCAATCGGGCGGTTCTTGCCCTGTAAACCGGCACGGGCGCGTCGCACGGCGTTGGATATGGCTTCAACCGCTTCGCCCTGGCCGATGACCCGGTCTCCCAGGGCAACTTCCATGTTCAGCAGTTTTTCGCGCTCGCCGGTCAACATCTTGTCGATGGGAATGCCGGTCCAGCGGGCAACCACGCCTGCGATATCTTCGTCCGTAACCGCTTCGCGTGTGAGATGATTTTCGCCTTGCGTTGCGGCTTCTTCCAGACGCGTTTCCAGTTCTGGAATAACGCCATAGCTCAATTCACCGGCGCGAGCCAGATTGCCGTCTCGCTGCACCCGATCCAGCTCCAGGCGGGCGGCTTCCAGGTCTTCCTTGAGCTTCTGCGTGCCCGCCAATTCTTCCCTTTCTGACTGCCATTTGGCGGTCAGGGTCGCGGATTGTTGTTCGAGATCAGCCAGCTCGATTTCCAGGCGTTGCAGCCGGTCTTTTGACGCCTTGTCCTCTTCTTTCTTCAAGGCTTCACGTTCGATTTTCAGCTGGATAATACGTCGGTCCAGCTCATCCAGTTCTTCTGGCTTGGATTCAACTTCCATGCGCTGACGGCTGGCGGCTTCGTCGACCAGATCAATAGCCTTGTCGGGCAAAAAGCGGTCGGTGATATAGCGATTGGACATGGTCGCGGCTGCCACGATGGCTGAATCCGTGATGCGTACACCATGGTGCAATTCGTACTTTTCTTTCAGGCCACGCAGGATCGACACCGTATCTTCGACAGTGGGTTCGGAGACAAAAATGGACTGGAACCGGCGCGCCAAAGCCGCGTCCTTCTCAACATGCTTACGATATTCATCCAGGGTGGTGGCACCGACACAGTGCAACTCACCTCGCGCCAGGGCAGGCTTCAAAAGATTTGAGGCATCCATGGACCCTTCGGCGGCACCGGCCCCGATCAGGGTATGCAGTTCGTCAATGAACAGAACGATTTCACCATCAGCGGACTGGACTTCAGATAACACGCCCTTCAGGCGTTCCTCAAATTCACCCCGGAATTTGGCACCGGCAACCATGGAGCCAAGATCCAGCGCCATCAGGCGTTTGTTGGTCAATGAATCAGGTACATCTCCGTTGATGATCCGCAGGGCCAGGCCTTCGATGATGGCGGTCTTGCCAACGCCCGGTTCGCCGATTAGCACCGGATTATTTTTTGTGCGTCGGGACAAAACCTGAATGGTCCGGCGGATTTCTTCATCACGACCGATGACCGGATCAAGCTTTCCTTCACGGGCAGCCTCGGTTAAATCGACGGCATATTTTTTCAGGGCGTCAAAAGTTTCTTCTGCGTTGGCCGAGTTGGCCGAACGACCTTTACGCACCAGTTCAATGGCCTGGTTCAGGGTTTGCGGTGTGATGTTGGCCGCCTTCAAAGCATCTGCAGACGGCGTGCCGGTGGCCATGGTCAGGGCCAACAACAGCCGTTCAACAGTGACAAAAGAATCGCCTGCTTTTTCCGCCAGCTCCTCCGCTGATTTGAATACACGGGCCAGTTCCGGTGTCAGATGCATCTGCCCGGCACCGCTGCCCTCAACCTTTGGAATTTTGCCAAGGGCTGTCTCCACGACTTCCAGGGCACGTTCGGGCTGGCCGCCGGCCTGTTTGATCAGGTTGGCGCACAGGCCTTCCTTGTCGTCCAACAGGACCTTCAGAACATGTTCAGGTGTAAATCGCTGGTGACCGTCAGCCAAAGCTTTAGTCTGCGCAGATTGCACAAATCCACGCGACCGATCGGTATAATTTTCAAAGTCCATGCCTGAGCGCCCTTACATAACAAATAGCCTGGGGGTCACCGACAATATCCAGACCGGGTGTTTAAAACCGGTTTATTTTGTCAGCCCCATAGCCTATTTAGTGTTGCAATTTTGCAACGCAAGGGATTTTGCATTTCACCGCTGCGCCTGCGACATTTCGTCCTGAATATTCAGGCTATTCTATCAGTCGAACGCCTCAGGCAACTTCACTTTCCGGGGCATCGTCGTCCACAGGTTCAGCCACGTGTACGGGCTCGGCAATGACAACGGCCTCGCCTTCAGGGTTCTGGTTTTCATCCTGTGCTTCGACCACTTGCACACCGGGAATCTCAACGGTTGCTTCGCCTTCATCCGCGCCGTCAGCCTCAACAACTTCCGCGGCCTTTCCACGCGTGCGGGATTTTGCCGCTGGCTTGGTGTTTGTTGCAGCAGAACGGGCACGATCTCGACGGGACGGGCGTTGTTCCTGCGTCTTTTGCTCTCGTGGCTGCTCTTGTGGCTGTTGTGGCTGTTCTTCCCCGGCCTGAATTTCAGGCTGCATTTCACCGGCAACCGTAACTTCGCCAGGTCCCTGACCACGGCGTGCACCGCCTTGCTGGTTGGGGTTTTCTGTGCGGGCGTCATCGCCGCCATTGACCAGGCGGTAATAATGTTCTGCGTGCTGCAACAGACTTTCCGCGCGCACACGATCGCCCGCCGAAGAGGCATCGCGGGCCAGAGTAAGATATTTGTCACAAATCTGACTGGCAGACCCACGAACCTTTACTTCAGGCCCATTGCTTTCAAAGCTTCGGTTACCAGGATTTTGCGGGCGACGTCCAGTATTCCGGCCACGCGGACGCTTGTTGTTGTGATTGTTGTTGTGGCTGTTGTTGGGCTTGTTCAATGTTTCCTCGAATACCATGTAGCTTGGTCAAACTTGTTTCTAGATCAAATAAATCAAGACAGCGTTGCCGCCGATGCCGAAGCATTCTCCCGAAGGAATTTCCTGAATCCATCTTTACAGAACGACCTGCCAATTGCGCAGTGAACCCATATTCAGGTCAAAGGTCGAACCATACCGACCGCAGCCAGCGAATCTGGCAGACGGAAGGTTCCCAGCGCACACGCACATTCAACTGAAGCACGGGCAGATAGTCATTGCTGGATTGAAGTCGTCAGGCCAAAAGTTTCCGAGGCCACTCTGTTACGACTTCTGGCCCGAGCCTAGCGGTCATTGGCTTGCATTCCAACCCTTTTTTGCAGGTTTTATTTATTTGTTGCGCAGCGACAGACCACACAGCGTTTTCTGCCCGCCAAATCTTCCTTAAAATCAATAACTTCCAGACCCTTCGCGGTCAGAATTCCAGCCACATCATGTGCCTGTCCATGACCAAATTCCAATACCGCCAGCCCTTGTAGCGCCAGCCTTGCCGGTAAAAGAGAGGCAAGTTGTCGATAGGCATCGAGACCATCAATGCCACCAGCCAGAGCCCGATGAGGGTCGTAGTCCACAACGCCCCTGGCAAGGCCCGAAATATCCCCATCGACAATGTAAGGCGGATTGGAAACGATGATATCGAATTCACCCTGTAGTCCAGCATCCCAATCGCCAGTCTGAATTTCCGCCCGATGGGCAAGCCCCAAATCGGACAGATTTTGCCGGGCTGTTTGCACTGCCCCTTCTGACAAATCGACAGCCACACCTGACGCGTTTTCATATTCACTGAGCAAGGCCGCCAACAGGCAGCCTGTGCCGGTGCCCAGATCGAGAATGCGAAAATCTCGCGCCCTATCCGGACAATGGCTCAGCACGGCTTCAATCACACTTTCGCTATCGGCACGGGGATCAAGAGTGTCTTCTGACAGGCCAAAAGACAGACTCCAGAATTCCCGCCTTCCCAGAATTCGTGACAGGGGTTCGCACTTCAGCCGGCGGGCAATCAGATCATTGAATTTTGAGACGTCCGATGGAGCAATGTCCGTTTCCGGCCAGGCGAACACACGTTCCGGCGTGGTATCCACAACATGGGCCAGCAGGGTGCGGGCATCCCGATTTGGCTGATCAATAGCTGCATTGGCCAGCAGCCGGGCGGCGTCTGATACTATTTCACCCCAGGCAGGCATTGCGATAAATTCCGATCAGTCCGGCATGTTCATTTCGGCAAGGCGATTGGCCTGATCTTCAGATATCAGGGCATTGATCACTTCGTGCAAGGCTTCGCCGGTGATGATCTTGTCCAGTTTGTACAAAGTCAGGTTAATACGGTGGTCGGTCATGCGGCCTTGCGGAAAGTTGTAGGTCCGCACCCGTTCCGAGCGATCACCGGAACCAACCTGGCCCTTGCGATTGGCAGACCTTATCGCATCCGCCCGGGCCCGTTCGGCATCATAAATACGCGAGCGCAAAACTGTCATGGCCTTGGCGCGGTTTTTGTGTTGGGACTTTTCGTCCTGCTGACTGACCACAATACCTGACGCCAGGTGGGTAATACGCACCGCCGAATCTGTGGTGTTCACGGACTGGCCACCGGGACCACTGGCCCGAAAAACATCAACCCGGATGTCCTTGTCTTCGATGGCGACATCAATTTCTTCAGCCTCAGGCAACACGGCCACGGTCGCTGCCGAGGTATGAATGCGACCACCGGATTCCGTTTCGGGCACACGCTGAACCCGATGCACACCGGATTCGAATTTCAGTTTGGCGAACACGCCGCGTCCGGTGATGGAGGCCTGAGCTTCTTTCAGGCCACCCAGGTCCGTTTCAGACATTTGCATCTGGGTGAACTTCCAGCCTTCCAGTTCGGCGTAACGCTGGTACATGCGAAAGAGTTCACCGGCAAACAGGGCGGCTTCATCACCGCCAGTCCCGGCCCGGACTTCAAGGATGGCATTTTTTTCATCCGCCGCGTCTTTGGGCAACAACAAGACCTGAACGTTGGCTTCCAGATCTGCTTGCTGTGATTTCAGATCGCTAAATTCTGTTTCCGCCATTTCGCGCATTTCGGCGTCGCTGTCCGGGTCCGCAATCATCTCGGCCAGATCAGCCATTTCCGACTGGGCGCTGCGCAGTTTGTTGATGCTTTCAACAACCGGCCCCAGCTCCGAATATTCTTTCGACAGCTTTGCGAATCCTTCGCCGCCCTGGGCACCGGCCTCCGCCATCTGCCCCTCCAGGGTTTCGAAACGGATAATGATCTGTTCCAGTTTTTGATCAGGGATCACTTGGGTTACTCCGGTTCAGACTCAACGGTAAGCTTCAAGGGCAGAGACCAGCGCATCAAGTGTGACCTCTTGTTGTTCGCCGGATGCGAGATCGCGGACAGTGGCAACACCTTTGGCGATCTCATCTTCACCCAACATAACCGCAGCTTTGGCATTCAGGCCATTGGCCCGCTTCATGCGTTTGCCAGGATTTCCGGCAAACCCCATATCGATCACAAAACCAGCCTGGCGCAAATCGTGCGCTACTTTCATGGCGATGCTTTCCGATGCGGCCCCGATGGGGATGACCGACACAGGCCTGGGTGCCGAAATTTCCGCCGTTGCCAACATGGATAAACGTTCAATACCACCAGCCCAGCCAATACCCGGTGTGGAGGGGCCACCCATGGTTTCGATCAAACCATCATAGCGCCCGCCGGCGATCACAGCGCCTTGTGATCCAAGTTCCGTTGTCGTGAATTCAAAGGCCGTATGGGTGTAATAATCCAGCCCCCGCACCAGTTTTTCATTCAGCGTGTAGGTCACCCCGAGATTATCCAGGCCTTCCCGCACGGCGCCGAAAAAGTCCTGGCTGGCGGCATTCATATATTCACTCATGCGCGGCGCATCGGCGACCAGCACCCGGTCCCCCTCGCTCTTGGAATCAAGAATGCGCATGGGATTTTTTTCCAGCCTGATCTTGCTGTCATCTGACAATTTATCCACATGACCGCCGAAATAATCCACCAGGGCCAGGCGATAGGCATTGCGGCTTTCCACATCCCCCAGGGTATTCAGTTCAAGGGTCGTCAGCCCCAGCACACCAAGGGCACGCAAGATATCCGCGCCCAGGGCGATGACTTCAATGTCCGCCTGGGGACCGGCGACACCAATAATTTCGGCATCTATCTGATGGAACTGGCGCAAGCGGCCTTTTTGCGGGCGCTCATATCGAAACATGGGGCCATGGCCGAAAAACTTCAGCGGGGCGTGTTGGCGAAGCCCACCGGATATGAAAGCGCGGGCGATGCCGGCGGTATATTCAGGTCGCAAGGTCAGCTCTTCGCCGCCCCGGTCCTCGAAGGTATACATTTCCTTGGTGACAACGTCCGACGTATCACCAAGGGTTCTTTTGAAAACGTCGGTGAATTCGAAAATTGGCGTTGAGATTTCACCAAAGCCATAACGCTCTGACATCTCACGCGCTGTGTCGACTACGTGGCGGGTACGTCGACTTTCTTCTGGCAAGATGTCGTGGGTGCCGCGAACCGGCTGTAATTTAGACACTGTAACTCTCCGGGAAATTCTGACTTATGACGCGGCCTTGAGGGCGCTGTCGTTAGCTTGGGTTTGCAATTCTTCGGCCTTGGCTTCAACCAGCTCAACGATATGATCGACCAGGCCGGCATCATCTATTTTATGATCGGTCATGCCTGAGAGATAAACCATATGATTGCCGTTACCGCCACCGGTCAAACCAATATCGGTTTCGCGTGCTTCTCCTGGACCGTTCACCACACAGCCGATAATCGACAAGGTCATCGGCGTGGTGATGTGAGCCAGGCGTTCTTCCAGGGCTTCAACCGTTTCAATAACGGGAAAGGCCTGACGGGCGCAGGACGGACAGGAAACCACAGCAACACCGCGATGACGCAGGCCTAATGATTTGAGAATCTCAAACCCGGCTTTAATTTCTTCAACCGGATCGGCTGACAAAGAAACCCGGATGGTGTCCCCAATACCAGCCCACAAAAGTGAGCCCATACCGATGGCTGATTTCACCGTACCACCGCGCAAGGCACCGGCTTCGGTGACACCCAGATGCAGGGGATAATCACAGGCGTCAGCCAACTGTTGATAGGCCGCAACTGCCAGGAAAACATCCGATGCCTTGACGCTGATCTTGAAATCAAAAAAGTCATTGTCTTCCAGGATACGGGCATGGGCCAGGGCGCTTTCGACCATGGCTTCGGGACAGGGCTCGCCGTAGCGTTCCAACAGTTCTTTTTCCAACGATCCGGCATTGACGCCGATGCGCATGGAGCAGCCGTGATCCCGGGCCGCCTTGACGACTTCACGCACACGCTCAGCCGACCCGATATTGCCGGGATTGATCCGCAGGCAGGCGGCCCCGGCTTCGGCGGCTTCAATGGCGCGCTGATAATGGAAATGAATATCCGCGACGATCGGCACTGAGGACGCCTTGACGATTTCTGACAAGGCCGCAGTACTTTCCACATCGGGACATGAGACACGCACAATATCGGCCCCGGCGTCTTCGAGAGAGCGGATCTGAGCGATTGTCGCAGCGGCGTCAGACGTCAGGGTATTGGTCATGGACTGCACCGTGATCGGGCTGTCACCGCCAACAGGTACATTGCCAACATGAACAATCCGGCTGGGACGCCGGATAATATCGCGATAGGGGCGCAAACTCATGGCTGAGCGCTTTCAGTCAAAAATCATAAATATCAGAGTTGATCACGACCTAACCAGGCCGGGTCGTTGATCTGGCGCTAACATGCGTCGATCAGGCCATAAATTCAAGCGCCCTGTGCCTGGAAGCGATTTTTTTGGGCCAAAGCCCCTGAGATAGCCTAGTTTCCGGCGTTTGACTGATTGCCCGGTGAATTACTGAGTAAATGGACAGGGTCAAGTGATATGTCGCGACGGACGGCGCCCGCAGGGCCTACCGCCGGGATCAAGACACCGTCGACCAGAATTTGCAGGGCACCGGCATTACCGGTTGTCAGAAAAACGGCCTGATCCACAGGTGAATAATAACTGTCTCCCTGGCGTAAAATCCGGCTCAACAATGGCTGGCCATCGCGTGAGGTGACCTGAACCCAGACGTCGACGCGGGCATAAACTTCAACCCGGCTTTCGCCTGGCGGACTGCCAAAAGCTTCTTTTTTGCGTCCGTCCTGTGGTCCGGTAACAGGAATATTGGCCTGTTCCTCTATTTGTGCAGGCGCTGTAACTGGTGCCGGGACTGATGCAGCCGGCTCAGGCCGGGTTTGAGATATTGTTCCCTCAGGTTCGATCACTGCCACTTGCGGTAAAGCAGGCCGCGCAACTTCATCCGATATGGTTTCCGATGCCGGAGCTGCCGTCGCAGTTGCTGCCGGGGCCTGTATTTGCACTGGCTCTTCTGCGACAACAGGCGTCACAGCCACAACAGGTGCCGGAAGAGATTGATCCGTACTTGTCGATTCAAGGTTGTTGGTAACAACGGAATCAATTGTCGCGACAGGTGCTGAAACAGTAGAAGCAACCACTATTTTCTTTTCAACCAAAGGCGCAGGAACGGGCATTTCCGTTACGACCGCCACAGGCTGAGGCTGCTCAGCAACAGTTTCGACAGGTTCGGATACGACTGGTACCGATGCAGCGGGTTCCGATTCGACAGGCTCGGATACGACTGGTTCGGATACGACGGGCTCCGATGCGACGGGCTCCGTTGTTTCCACGTCAGCCGAAACAGGCTGCGGAGACGGGCTGGTCTCGGTGATTTGAATGGATTCAGCCGGGACGCTGATTTCTGGTTGAGTTTCTGGCTGGTCTGCCTCTGCTGCCAATGCCGCATCGCTTGTCGGTGTTTGCACAACATTTTCAGTTTCGCCAGCCGCGATAACTGCAACCGGACTTGCCACAACAGGTTCAGTGCGTGTTGCCTGTGCTGCAGGAGCCTGCAAACGAACGGGGGCTTGCCCGGCCGGTACAGTTGTTACCTTGGCAGCCAGTCGTTCCGGCACAGCTGGCACTTCAGCCAGGTTCAAACGATCCTTGTTTTCGGCATAATACCAACCGGCATAAACGAGGACAGCCACAATGCCAGCCAGCGCCAACAACCAGCCCTTCGGTACGCGGCTTTCTTCTTCCGGTGTCGGAAAACTGAGATTGGTATGGTGCGGCAGACCTTCTGCTTCTTCCTTGAAACGCCGGATGGCGTCTTCACCGTTCAGGCCGACATGTTCGGCATAGGTGCGCACAAAACCGACAGCATAGACGGGTGCCGGCAGATCGGAAAACCGACCCTGTTCAACAGCAAGCAAATGTTCGGATCGAATGCGCAGAATGTTGGCAAGGTCAGGAATATCCTGCCCCAGACGCACCCGGCCTGCTTTCAGGTCTGCGCCAATGCCATCATAATCATCGAATTCACTGGAAACTTCGCGCAAATGAAGGCGTCGCCCGGCATTTTGCCGATCATCATTTGGTTTCCTGTTCATGGACTCGCTCATGCGTTTCCCCTTGTCACACCGACTTCACATCTACTGACCTTCAGCCATGTAGATTCATAAAACTGACGTCAGGTGCCTCGACTAATATTCAATAACAAATAAAACTTTTTCTCTGTTTGGGCTCTTGTTCAAGCTTTGTTGAATTACTTCCCGCATTCCAGATATTACCTATAGTCATAATTTTTTGTTAACGCAGGTCATTAACAATGGGTAGCGCCAATCAGACTGAAGTTCGTTCGTTGTTCCTGTTCCTTGCCATACGCCAACAACAGGCAGCGGCAAAATAACCACAATCCCAATCAAGTAACGATCAAATTGAGTCCCAAAATAGACAAATTTCAATTCGACGACAGATCAAAACAGAATATTTCAGCTTTTGCAACGGCTTATATGGCGATGTCATGATCTTGGGCAAAGTTGCGTAATTTGTCCCTGAGGCTGTGCGAAGATGAATCGAGGAAATTTCCCAAGTATTGCTGAAAATGCTCCAGATCCAGACTGCGCAACATGCGCTTGACCGGACCGACCGATGCAGCCGGCATGGAAAGGCTTTTGAGGCCCATACCAACCAGAGCCATGGCTTCCAGGGGGCGTCCAGCCATCTCACCACAAAGACTGACCGGCACCCCCGCTGCCCGCCCGCGTGAGGCTATATGACCCACAATAGCCAGGACCGCAGGCGACAGGGGATCATAGCGACCAGCCATTGCCGGATTGCCACGATCACTGGCAAACAGGAATTGCAGCAGGTCATTGCTGCCGATGGAAACAAAATCGGCAACCTTCAGCAGGGGATCGATTTGCCAGGCGAGAATCGGCACTTCAATCATGGCACCAACCTCGATTCGACCCGGCACCTGGATGCCACGTTCCGTCATTCTGGCAACTTCAATATTGAGGATCTTCCGCGCCGCCTTGAATTCCGCGACTTCGGAAACCATCGGGAACATGACCTTCAGGTCGCCCCCGGCAGTGGCTTGCAACAAGGCGCGTAACTGGTTGCGCAACAAAGCTGGCCGATCCAGTCCGATCCGCAGGGAGCGCCAACCCATAGCCGGATTTTCTTCCGCCACATGATCGCTGCCGTCGCCACCCGAACCATGCGCATGAGAATGAGCGTGAGCCTGGGCGAAGGCCGGCATGGCCTTGTCGCCACCAATATCCAGCGTGCGGAACGTCACAGGTTTGCCATGGGCCCGGGCGAGGATTTCCGAATACAGCTTGGTCTGTTGCTCGACAGGGGGGACGTCACCCTGCACCAGGAAGGGGATTTCTGTGCGAAATAAACCCACACCATCCGCCCCGGTATCACCCAGATGGGCCATGTCAAAAATCAGGTTTGCGTTGACGTTAAGTGAAATCTCCACTCCGTCTGTGGTGATTGCGGGCTCACTTCTCAAGGCCGCAAATTCTGCCTGCATGGAATTGCGGGCGGCCATGCTGGCAACGAAGGTATCTTCAACATCTTCGCCGGGACGAATATAGACAAAGCCCGTATCGGCATCGACGATCACGGGATCACCGGGTTCTGCCCGTTCCAGAATGCGGTCTACCCGGCCCAGCATGGGAATACGCAAAGCCTTGGCGACGATGGTCACGTGCGCCGTCGCCGAGCCCTCTTCCATAACCACAGCCCGCAAGCGGCTTTGATCATAATCCAGCAATTCCGCTGGCCCCATATTGCGGGCGATCAACACAGCATCCTGTGGCAGGTCATCCGCCGCAGCCGTTGCCGGTTTGCCAGACAAAAGCCTCAACAAACGGTTCGCGAGATCATCCAGGTCATACAGGCGTTCACGAATATAGGGATCGGCCACGCCCATCATGCGACGTCGGGTGTCAACCTGAACACGTTGTACAGAAGCTTCAGCTGACAGGCCGGACGCAACGGCCTCTTCAATCCGACTAATCCAGCCCCGGTCATCGGCAAACATACGGTAGGTTTCAATGATGTCACGATGTTCACCAGCCCCGGCCATGGCATCGGATTCCAGCATGGCATCCACGGCTTTGCGCAAGGCTTCCATGGCCGCCTGGAAGCGCGCCTGTTCAACAATGGGGTCCTCTGCGAACAAGCGCGTGACTTCGACACGTGGTTCATGCAGGACAGCCACACCCTGGGCCAGGCCTTCCGCCAGCATGATGCCTTCAAGACGATCCTGCAGGGTGACATTGCCGGTGGTCTCAACCAGTTCTGCCGCTGAAATAAGTTCGCCGCCACCAACCAGTTCCGCCAGGACCATGGCCACTGTTTGCAGGTCTTCGACTTCTTCTTCAGAATATTGTCGACGGGTGCGGTTCTGGACGATCAGAACGCCAATGACGCGACCGGCCCGCATGACTGGCGCGCCCAACAGGGACTGATAGATATCCTCGCCCGTTTCCGCCCGGTAGGCGAAGTTGGGGTGGGCCTGGGCATCAGACAGGTTCAGCGGGCGGGCATGGGCCGCAATGTCGCCCACCAGGCCTTCACCGACCAACAGGCGGGTCTGGTGAACCGCGTCGCGGTTCAGACCTTCCGTGGCAAAGAGTTCGAGAATTTCACCAGCGCGCCTGAGATAGACCGAGCACACTTCGGCAACCATGTTGCCCGCAATACCGCGTACAACCAGATCAAGACGGTCTTGTGCCGTTCCGGGTCCCGCCATGATTTCGCGCAGTCTGCGAAGCAGAACACGTGAACCACTGACGTCACCCTCGCTCATCAGCTAATTTGCCGTTGATCAGGGTCCAGCGCAGCTACCGCCTGGTCAACCAGCTCAGCCATGATCTCAGCTGTTGGCTGCTCAGATGTCACCATGCCGACACTTTGCCCGGCCATTATGGAACCACCCGCGACGTCGCCATCAATAACAGCACGACGCAAGGCACCGGCCCAGAACTGCTCGATTTCCAGTTGCGCGGCCATTTGGTCAACTTCGCCCGCATGGAATTTCGCGATGACCTGGCGTTGGGTTTCCATAAATTCCTTGGTCCCGTCATTGACCAGGGCCCGCACCGGAATAACCGGAAATTGCGGATCAATTTGCACGGTAGGAATGGCATCACGTGCATTGGCCCGAATGAATGCCTTCTTGAAATTTTCATGGGCAATGGACTCGGTTGCACAAACAAAGCGTGTGCCCAACTGAACACCAGCCGCCCCCATCTCCAGATACATGGCCATAGCTTCGCCACGCCCGATGCCCCCGGCAACAAAGACCGGAACATCCTTGATCACAGGCAGAATTTCCTGGGCCAGAACACTGGTGGCGACAGGACCAATATGCCCACCGGCCTCGGCACCCTCGATCACGAGAGCATCAGCACCGTTCTTGATCATACGTTTGGCTAACGCCAGGGCCGGTGCAAAGGCAATGACCTTTGCCCCACCTTCCTTGATGCGCTTGATATCAGCACCTTTCGGCAGGCCACCGGCCAGCACAACATGGCTGACCTTGCGCGCCAGACAAACATCGATCAAGGCTTCCAGTTCAGGATGCATCGTGATCAAGTTGACGCCAAATGGTTTGTTGGTGAGTTCTTGTGTGGCGGCAATCTCGGTATCCAGCATGTCCGGCATCATCGAACCACAGGCAACAACACCAAAGCCACCGGCGTTGGAAATAGCCGCGACCAGATTACGCTCAGACACCCAGGACATGGCGCCACACATAATGGCATATTTTGTCCCGAGCACTTCGCGCCCCCGTGCCCAGAGATCATCGAGCCGTGCTTCACCTGCAGAATTATTTGTCATGAGACTTGTCATCTTTCAGGCCGCATCCAGTTCATAAGCCGTGTGCAAGGCGCGCAGGGCAAGTTCGGTATATTTTTCCGCAATCAATACACTGATCTTGATTTCGGAAGTCGAGATCACCTGAATATTGATGCTGTTTTCGGCCAGGGTGCGGAACATGCGCAAGGCCACACCAGCATGACTACGCATGCCAACGCCGATAACCGAAATCTTGACGACTTCTGCATCCGACAACAGTGTTTCATAGCCGATACCGTCTGCGGCTTTGGCTTTTTCCACGACTTCAACAGCCCGGTCGAGATCAGCTTCGGTCACCGTAAAAGTCATGTCCGTGCGACGTTCATCTTCTGAAATATTCTGCACGATCATATCAACGTTGACGCTGGCATCGGCAAGCGGGCCAAAAATACCGGCGGCAACGCCCGGTCGATCTTCGACACCCAGCAAGGTGATTTTTGCCTCATCGCGTGAATATGCAATACCGCTGACGACTTCTTGTTCCACGATTTCTTCCTCATCTACGACCAGTGTACCGGGGGCATTTGAAAAGCTGGAGAGCACCTGCACCCGGACGCCATGGTTCATGGCCATTTCTACAGAACGGGTCTGCAGGACTTTGGCCCCCTGGGATGCCATTTCAAGCATCTCTTCATACGTAATTTTATCAAGTTTCCGCGCCTTGGCCACAATCCGGGGATCGCAGGTAAAGACGCCTTCAACATCCGTATAGATATCACAACGATCCGCTGACAGCGCTGCCGCCAGGGCCACAGCCGACGTATCTGATCCGCCACGGCCCAATGTGGCCAGGCGATTTTCCGGACTGACACCCTGAAAGCCTGGCAGAACCGCGACCTGACCGTCCGCAAAACGTTTTTGTACTTCTGCCGCATCGATTTTCAGAATACGGGCCGACCCATGGGCGCTGTCTGTCTGAATCGGCAATTGCCAGCCCATCCATGAGCGCGCCGAGACGCCCAGGTCCTGCAAGGCCAAAGCCAGCAATCCGGCAGTGATCTGTTCACCGGTCGAGACCACAGTATCATATTCACGTGCATCCTGAATGGTGGCAATTTCACCGGTCCATTGAACCAGCTGATTGGTAGTACCAGCCATGGCCGAGACAACAACAGCGATCTCGTTGCCGGCATCTGCGACGGTCTTTACACGACGTGCAACTTCCTTGATGCGGTCAATATCCGCAACCGAAGTGCCGCCAAATTTCATTACGAGCCTGGCCATAGCCCGGCATCCTCCGCGCCAGTCAGGCAAATGCCTGCCAACGTTTACTGGTCAATATGAGTGGTTGTGCTTGCGCTTGTTGTGGCGCATATACATAATTCTGCACCTTTTCACAAGTATGAGGCACCCGTGAACCTGTCGCCCGAGCAAAATAATTCACCCCAACACAGGCCAAATTCTGTTGATCCGGACGAAATCAGCCGTTTTGGCGCCCTCGCAGACCGTTGGTGGGCCGCTGATGGTGAATTTGTCGCCCTGCACAAGCTTAACCCGGTGCGGCTTGGCTTTATCCGCGATACGGCCCTCAGCCATTTTACCGACAAAGCCCTCAACAAGCCCGACAGCCTGAAGCCCCTTGCCGGGTTGCGGGTGCTTGATCTGGGCTGTGGCGGCGGTTTACTAAGCGAGCCCCTGCACCGCATGGGCGCTGATCTGGTCAGCATAGATGCCAGCGAAGACGGCATTCGGGCCGCCAAAGAACATGCAGCCGCCAACGGCCTGGAAATGGATTATCGCTGCACCACCGCCGAAGAGCTGGCGGCAGCTGGCGAACAATTTGACATCGTTGTGGCCATGGAAATCATCGAACATGTCGCTGATGTAAATGTATTTATGGATACCTGTGCAGCGCTGGTCAAACCGGGTGGCCTGTTCTTTGCCTCCACCCTGAACCGCACACCCAAATCTTATGCCCTGGCCATCGTCGGGGCAGAATATCTGTTACGCTGGGTCCCCCGCGGCACCCATGACTGGCGCAAGTTCGTGCGCCCCTCGGAACTTGCCCGCGGCCTTCGGCGCAACGGCCTGATGACAGACAAAGTCACCGGCGTCACTCTGGATATTGCCAGTGGCGACTGGAATAGAAGCGACGACACGGCGGTAAATTATATGCTGAGTGCGCAGCGCCCCGCCTAAAGACATTATCGCCCTTTGAAATCACCCGGTCGGCGTTCGGTGAACGATCGCAGGCCTTCCTGGGCGTCTTCGGTAGCCATGATTTCGCGTTGGCGCGGGCGAATTTCTGCGATGGCGG
This sequence comes from Alphaproteobacteria bacterium, assembly GCA_018650465.1. Lineage (GTDB taxonomy): Bacteria > Pseudomonadota > Alphaproteobacteria > UBA2966 > UBA2966 > JABILA01. The sequence goes on along the minus strand of JABIFY010000035.1, from coordinate 291 downwards.
CAGGCAGGCCTTCGTGTTGGGCTTTGCGGGCGTTGTCGCGCATGGCGACGGTGGCAAGAGGTGCTTGTGCCGCGATGGTTTGGGCGATTTCTGTGGCCCGGATAATATCCTGGCCCGGCGCCGTAATTTCCTGAACAAAACCGATGCGGCGAGCTTCGACGGCATCAAATTCATCGCCGGTGAGCAACCAGCGCATGGCATTGCCCCAGCCTGCCCGTTCGGCAAAGCGCACTGTGGCACCGCCGCCGGCCATCACGCCGCGGGTACCTTCATGCTGGCGAAAACGGGTTT
>JABIFY010000034.1 GCA_018650465.1 Alphaproteobacteria bacterium | reverse complement strand
CGAACCAGAGCCCGAACCTGAACCAGAGCCTGAACCAGAGCCCGAACCGGAACCAGAGCCCGAACCAGAGCCCGAACCCGAACCGGAAGAGGACATCCTTGAATTGACTGCGGTCATGGAAGAGGAAGTTCTGGAACTGGATGCGGCGATGGAAATTGTACCAGAGCCCGAACCGGAACCTGAGCCGGAACCTGAGCCGGAACCCGAGCCCGAACCCGAACCCGAACCAGCCCCTGCGCTGGCAGTTGAACGCTTGGATGTTATGGAGGGGCTCGTGTCAGATGTCACAGCTTCAGCGACTTCGTCGGCTTTTGATCAGTTTGCCGGCGTCATGAACCAGGCCAAGGGCGTACCTCTTGGTGGTGCGGGCCGCACGCTTGAAGAACTGGTCAAGGAACTGCTTCGACCCATGCTTAAACATTGGCTGGACGAAAACCTTGAAGCGATTGTCGTGCGCACGGTGGAGCGTGAAGTCAGCAAGCTGGCCGGTCGGGGAGACGACAAAGCCTGAGCAAATGTTCTGGCTTTCAGCTTTTGCGTTAACCTATACGAGTGACATGACTGGCGCGACCGTCGCAATACTTTTGCCTGACAGCGGCAAGTGACGACGAGAAGTTCCGCCATGGCTGATACATGAGAAATTCTTTTGGCCAGCGGCGCCAGCCTGCTGTGCATTCGGCGACAGATTAAACCCTGCCAGGTTTATGCTTCACAAGGTCAGCAGGCAGAGCAGCGTTGTTCTGCCGGCAAATTCCGTTATCGGATATTTGACCAGAGATTGAAAATCGAACATTATTGTTCTGTCGATTATCCAAAATAGTAATTGGTGTTTTAGGGTTGGTAATGTCCGGCAAGGTAAAAATACCTGAAGTCAACGTCCCTTCGACCTCGCTTGAAACAAGGCAGGAACTTGAAGCTAAATCAAAAGCTGAACTAATTGATTTACTGCTGAATGCCCGATCAGCAAGTCTGGATTATATTGAACAAGAGCGCCACCAGCACAGACGTCGTCTGGAAGAAGCGCTGGAGTCCCTTGATGACGCTTTCGTTCTATATGATGCCGAGGGAAACCTGGTCTTCGCGAATTCAAAGTTCGGCGATCTCTACCCTTTTAATAAACCAAATCTGATCCCCGGAGTTTCATTTGAAAGGCTGTACAGGAATGAGGTCGAAGCCGGGCTTCATCCGGACGTCAGCCCAGACGATGAAGAATTTATCACAAAACGTGTTGCAGATTTTTTTGCAGGTGAACTGACGGCGATACGCCAACACTCCAGTGGGCGCTGGACGCTGGTAACAGATCGAAAGACGCCGACAGGTGAAATTGTCGGGCTGCGGACAGACATTACAAATCTGAAAAATCGGGAAGAGGAAGCTGTTCGTGCAGAACAAAAACTGCTGGATGCGATTGAGAGTATTGCCGATGGTTTTGTCCTGTTTGATGGACAGGAACGATTGCAGTTGTGCAACACAAAATTCCTTGATTTCTATCCGGCTTTGGCGAACCAGGATTTAATCGGCGTTAAGTTCGGGGAACTGGCTGATATGATTCTCGATAAACAAGGTGTCGTCGTGAAGGATGGAGACCGCGATGCCTGGCACGCACAACGGCTCGAACAATTCAGAACAACCGAAGGCACCTTTCAGATGCTGCTGTCGGACGGGCGCTGGGTCCAGGTAGGGGCTCGCCGTACCCAGACCGGTGGGACTGTGGTGATCCAGACAGATATCACCGCTGTTGTCATGGCCGAAAAAGCAGCCCAGCTGGCGCAAGAAGCGGCCGAGGTTGCAAACAGCAGCAAGACCGCGTTCCTCGGCAATATGAGCCACGAGCTGCGCACACCGCTGAACGCTATTATCGGCTTTTCTTCCATCCTCACCGGGCAGATGTTCGGACCCATAGAGAATGCCAAATACCTGGACTATGCCGGTGACATCAATCGCTCAGGCGAACATTTGTTGAAACTTATTAATGACCTGCTGGATATCTCCCGCATCGAGGCCGGCGAAGTCACCATCGACAAGGTCGAATTATCTGTGGCTGAAATCGCCCACAGCTGCTTTACCATGGTCCGCAGCCAGGCGGACGCTGCCGGGGTTACGCTGGTGGAGCAGGTCGAGCAATCCGGGCTCGTCATCTTTGCAGATGATCGCCAGTTCCGACAAATTCTGCTCAATTTGCTCAGCAACGCGATCAAGTTCACAGCCTCGGGTGGCAGCGTCACCATTGCCGCCCAGCCAGATGCGGACCATGTCGATATGGTCATGATTACCGTCGGCGATACCGGCATCGGAATTCCACCCGGGGACCTCGCCCGTGTGCTGGAACCCTTCGGCCAGGTCGAAGGCACGAAGGGGCAAAATCCCGACGGCACCGGCCTTGGCCTGCCCATCGTTAAATCCCTTGTGGAAATGCACGGCGGATCATTGGACCTGGCGTCAGAAGTGGGGAAGGGCACAACAGTAACAATCAGAATACCGGTCAATAAGCCCTAACCGCCTGCCAGGCTGCCTCAATTATGTGGGTTCTTCTTGCAGGGCCAGTTGATAATCCAGGATGCATAGATCAGCCCTGCAACGGGATCATCCCAGAGCAGAGGTGTGGTTTCCAGGAATTCCTCGGTCGCTTCGACGATCTCTTCATACTCGACCTCTTCCGGAAAACAGGCCCCTTCGGTCTTCGATGCAGGGAAGGCATCGGCCCATACCAGGTAGGATTCCAGCAATCCGGTGTAATAGGGATCCCGGTATTCCACAGGCTCCTTTTTCAACACATTCCAGGTCAGGACTTCAAAATTGTTTGAGGCAGCCACAGCTGGCGCAAGGCCACCAAAAACCCCGACCGCAAAAGCCAAAACAAAGAGAGTAATCAGTTTCAGATTTTTCATATCATTCCCGGCCTCAAATACCACAGTTGTTACAGGTGAGACGTGCAGTTGAAAGCGCATGCCCCATAAGCAGAGAACTTAGCGCGATAACCAGGCGTTGAACAGAAGGCTGGATTTTGGCCACTGGTCAGTAAACCGAACCAGGCGGGTGAGGCGGCCGGGACATGATCCGGTTTTCTTCAAATCCAGGTTAGCTCATTGTTTCCCCGTTATTCGGGAAGCAAGCACAAGGACCGTATGCACCCCATAATCAGGTATTATGTACTCTTACCTTTAAGCCTTCAGACTGGCGGCGAGCCCCGTCAGGTTACTGGCCATGATCTTGCCCATCATCATCCGCATCATGGTCTGGCCCATTAGCCAGCCGAAGGGGCCGAACTTCACGCGATAATCCATGAACTGGTTCACCCTCGACCGCCCACCGGCCAGCGGCTCAATGGCAAAACCCGCCAGCATCTCGTGCAAAGGCATCGCCTCCATTTCCGACAGTTGAACCCGATACCTGCGCCCGTCATCCCACTCGGTCACTTCCTCCGCCACGGATGAGCCGTTGTCGAAATGACAACGCCGCTTCGACCCGACACCATCTTCGCCGCTTGTCAGCGCCTCCACTGATTTAACCTGCGGCGCAAATTCATCAATATGCATAAAGCGCCCGAGCATCGCCCATACGGCGTCAGGTGCGGCATCAATATCCAGCGTTCGTTCGAGGTGTATCATCTTTAATTCCTGTTTTTGCGGCAATAACGTGCGGCTCGGAAACACAATGACAGATGTCTGCTGACAGCATTGTGTCAGTAGTGTTTGAGCGGAGAAACAAAGGGGATGCTACCCTTTAGAGGCCTAGCGCGAATATTGGGCCAATGTTACCTGTTACTAATGCATGACGGTCCTTGCAGAATTCTGGACGATCTCGATTGCGGTTTCCAAAGGCACCTTGTGAGGTGAACCTGGTCCGCCCGTTAATTACACTGACTTGTTTCCAAATCTCCCTTCCAGGGAGATTTGATTGACGCTCAGGCGCCGCTAGTGGCTTTGGCCCTCAATGGGCCTTGTTACCTGTTCGGTATGAGAGAATGTTGAGCATACCGCACTGTACCAACGGCCAACCCCCTTGCAAACTGGCCCCATGAATGGCAAACAGTTCGGCTACCGGGGCGTTAACGCTCCTTTTCATATTTATGTGGTTTTGATTGGCTGATCGCGCCAATTCGCGCCGATCACCGAGAGCAGGAAAGCAGCCCTATGCTGGAAAAAACTTACCAGCCGAAAGAACTGGAAGAGCGTCATTACAAGGCGTGGGAAGATGACGGGGCCATGGCTATTGGCAGCCGTGATAATGCCGAGCCTTATACGATTGTGATCCCGCCGCCCAATGTGACCGGTTCCTTGCATGTGGGGCATGCGCTGAATAATACACTCCAGGATGTGCTGATCCGCTCGAAACGTATGCGTGGGATGGATGCCCTGTGGCAGCCGGGCACGGATCATGCCGGGATTGCGACGCAGATGGTGGTTGAACGTCAGCTGGATGCGCAAGGCATCAGCCGTCATGATCTGGGGCGCGAGGACTTCATCAAGAAAATCTGGGACTGGAAAGCCGAGAGTGGCGGTACCATCACCGGACAGCTGCGCCGTCTGGGGGCCACCTGTGACTGGAGCCGTGAGCGCTTCACCATGGACGATGGCTTGTCCCATGCCGTGCGCACCGTCTTTGTGGCGCTGCACAAACAAGGCCTGATGTACAAGGACAAGCGCCTTGTGAACTGGGACCCCAAGCTGCACACCGCCATTTCCGATCTGGAAGTCGAACAGCGCGATGTGAATGGCCACCTCTGGCACATCAAATATCCGGTTGAAGGCATGGAGGGGCGTTTTATTACGGTTGCCACCACGCGCCCGGAAACCATGCTGGGCGACACGGCCATTGCGGTTCATAAAGATGACGAGCGCTATACCGATATTATTGGCAAGTTTGCTGTGCTGCCGCTGGTTGGTCGCCGCATTCCCATAGTCGCCGACGAACATGCCGACCCGGAGCAGGGCTCAGGCGCTGTGAAGATCACGCCGGCGCACGACTTCAACGATTACGAGGTTGGCAAGCGCCACGATCTGGAGATCATCAATATTCTGGATTCTGTGGCCCATATTGTTTCCGGCGAGGACGCCGGGGACGTGCCTGCGAAATATCAGGGCATGGAGCGCTACGAGGCTCGCAAGGCCATCGTTGCCGACCTTGAAAAACTTGGCCTGATGGCCGCCATTGAAGACCATGCCCATACCGTGCCTTACGGGGATCGCTCAGGTGTGGTCATCGAGCCCTGGCTCACAGACCAGTGGTATGTCGATGCCAAGACCCTGGCCAAGCCCGCCATTGAAGCAGTTGAAACCGGCAAGACCAAAATCGTGCCGGAAAACTGGACCAAGACCTATTACGAATGGATGCGCAACATTCAGCCCTGGTGTGTTTCGCGCCAGCTGTGGTGGGGCCATCAAATTCCGGCCTGGTACGGACCCGACGGCGAAATCTTTGTCGCCATGGACGAAGCAGAAGCCCAGGCCGCTGCCGACAAACATTATGGTGCGGCCACACAAATCGTGCGCGATGAAGACGTGCTGGATACCTGGTTCTCGTCTGCATTATGGCCGTTCTCGACCCTTGGTTGGCCAGAAAAAACGCCTGAGCTGGATCGTTATTATCCGACCGACGCCCTGGTTACCGGCTTTGATATTCTGTTCTTCTGGGTCGCCCGCATGATGATGATGGGTATCCACTTCATGGGCGAGGTGCCGTTCCACACGGTTTATATTCATGCCCTGGTGCGCGACGAAGAAGGCGCCAAGATGTCCAAGTCCAAGGGCAACGTCATGGACCCGCTGGACCTGATTGACGAATATGGGGCAGATGCACTGCGCTTTACCCTGATGGCCATGGCCGCCCAGGGGCGCGACGTGAAGCTGTCGAAAAATCGCATTGAAGGCTATCGCAACTTTGCCACCAAACTGTGGAACGCTGCCCGGTTTTGTGAGATGAACGAATGCACGCCTGTGCAGGGTTTTGATCCGGCAACGGTGACGCAGACCGCCAACAAATGGATCGTCGGCGAGATGGCCAAACTGTCGGCGAAGGTTACAACATCCATAGACAGCTACCGCTTTAACGAAGCTGCAAACAGCATTTATCAAGTTGCCTGGGGCACGTTCTGTGACTGGTATCTGGAACTGATCAAGCCGTCTCTGATGGGCGACGACGAGGCCGCCAAGGCTGAGACCCGCGCCACATGTTCGTGGGCGCTGGATCAGATTTTGTTGGTGCTGCATCCCTTCATGCCCTACATCACCGAAGAGCTATGGCAGCACATGGCTGACAAACGCGACAGCATGATCATTCGCGCGGCCTGGCCGGAATTGAGCCCGGACCTGGTCAGCGCCGAAGCTGAAGCCGAAATGGACTGGGTCGTGCGCCTGGTGAGCCAGATCCGCGCTGTGCGTTCGGAACTGAATGTACCTGCGGGGGCCAAAGTACCGCTGTTGTTGGACAAGGCGACGGATGAAAGTGTGCGGCGCCTGGATGCCAACCTGGATCAGATTTCCCGCATGGCCCGTCTGTCATCGGCCCAGGCCGGATCAGGCGAAGGCTTGGCGGGTGCTGTGCAAATCATTCATGACGAAGCGACAGTGGTCTTGCCCCTGGCGGACGTTATGGACCTTGATCAGGAAAAAGCGCGTCTGGCGAAGGAAGTCGACAAGATGACGGCTGAGATCGGCAAGATCGACAAGAAGCTGGCCAATGAAAACTTTACCTCAAAAGCCCCGGCCCATGTGATCGAGGAACAACATACCCGCCGCGCCGACGCCGAGGCCACCCGCAAGAATTTGGCAGAGGCAATAGCGCGCCTGGGCGGCCCGGCAGGATAGATGTTTCATCTGAATGAATAGCCGCTAGGCACGTATCCATGAAGTTTCCGGAATACGGAACGAATTCAGATCAATATGTTTTGCAGGTCTTGATTTTCATGCCGTCGGGTAAAATGGTGTGGCTGTCGCCACAGGCGGTATCCAGCAATTCCTGATCAAGGTTTCGTGCATCGGAAAGGTTGGCACCGCTGAAGTTGGCCAATTTCAGGATGGCGTCCTCGAAATTGACACCACTGAGATTGGCGGAGGTAAAGTTTGCTCGCTTGAGTTTGGCGCGTTTGAGATTAGCACCGCGCAGGTTGGCCTGGCTGAGGTCCGCCCGGTCCATATCTGCCCGTGTTAAATTAGCTTCTTCCAGATTGGCCAACACCAGATTGGCCCGCTCTAGATTGACGCCTTCCAGCTTGCCTTTTGTCAGCACAGCTTGACGCATGTTCGCTCGTTTCAAATCGGCTTGCCCAAGATCAATGCCCACCATATTGGCACCACGCAGATCGGCATTGTCCATATCAGAATCACGGGCGTCAGCGCGGGACAGATTGGCACCTTGCATGTTGGCTTTTTCCATATCGGCGGCCACAAGGTCAGATGATTTCAGATTAGCATTTTGCAGGATGGCTTTTTCAAAATCCGCCCGGCGCAACTCAGCCTTAAAAAAATCAGCCCCGACCAGATGGGCTCCCTTGAAATCGACGTCCCGGGCTTTGACCTTGGCCAGCTTGGCGCCATCATGGGAGGTTTCCTTGAAGTTGGCCCGCCGCAGGTCACACCCTTCACATCGGTTCTCTGCCTTGAATTTTTCCACGTCAGCTGCCTTGAAAGCATGGGCCGGGGCGAGCAGGGCGATCGTCAGTGCCAAGCTGGTCACAAGACCAGCTACAAGACCCGGCATGGTAGCAGCCGTTATTTTATAAACAGATCGGGGGATCATACAAAGTTCTCCAGAGGATTTTGTCAGGTCGTTATTGATCAACCACACGGTGCCAGAGCAAATGCCAAAGCGCAATTCATAAGAGCGATATTACTCCTAGATAGTGCTTGAAGCGCTTGAAGCCAAGGCCTTTTTCAGGCTAAAAGTCAGGTCTGGACCACAGTACCCGACTTAATAGGATAAAGCCCTGAAGTGATTCATACTTTGAGATTCTCCGACCAAAGAAAGTCTCAAAATATGCAGCAATTACTTGGCAAGGCCTTATCCACACCGTTAGGAGAGCACATCCCCCTT
>JABIFY010000001.1 GCA_018650465.1 Alphaproteobacteria bacterium | reverse complement strand
TTCCTGATATATATACCAGCCAGTTTTCTTTCCGCGCTTGCTGTCTGGCGCGGGTACTCTGACGATCTTTCCGATCTCAGGCAGGGCGTCAACAATGAAGCCGTGCGACCGCATTTCTGCCATGAAGTCGGGGCGCGGGTCGCTGGAAGTATAGGCTGGTTTTTTTAATATCTTGTTGGGGTCTATTGGGGTGGTGAGTTGAACCATTATTTTTGTTCCCTTGTTTTTAAAAATATTTTAATCGGTACACATACAGGGGATGGTCGCGTCATCCGGGATGTCGAACAGATCGCCCTGCGACAGGGCTATTTCTTTCATCCTTCTGTAAGATGGCTTTTCCTTTGCGAACCCGCCCTCGCCCAGGTATCGCTCTTCTGTTTTGATCCACCAGTCTGCTCGGCTTGGGTCATCCTTGATCATTTGAATGATAGTCTTTGTGCCCTTCAGGAAGCACAGGTCGCAGTTACTGAGGGGTGTGGACTTGGCAGCGAGTGGTAAGTTCAGCCTGAAGTCCTGCCGCAGCCAGAAGGCGTTGATCTCTCTGATCGTGTCGCCGGCTGTATGCACAGGGCACACGCTTTCCTTATAATTAGGGTCATTGTTTGTGATGTTTGCGACACGCCTTGGCTCATCGGCCCGGAGCCCGATCACCGACAGGTAGTCGCTGAATAGAAGCTCATGCCGAGCGAACTTCTGTGCCGTTTGGACTTTCATAATGCCCGTGCAGAAGCGGTTCCTGCCACTGGGACAGGCATCATACTTCTCGATGATCTTCTTGAACGGCTCACCGTTCCGGCTTGCCGAGTTGTGGTTTACGATCTTGAACCAGTTGCCCTTGATCGTGTTCTCTTCATACTCCAGCCAGACGATAGGCACCGCCCAACGGTCAGAACATTCCTGTATGAAGTCGAGGGTCTGAGGGGCTTCCTTGCCTGTGTTCTGGAAGCTGACAACGATGTCATCGGGCAGGGTGCCATCATATGCATCGAGGATCTGGCGCAGCATGTAGCCCGATGTCCTGCCGCCGCTGAATGAGATGAGGGCAGGGCCTTCAATAAAGTAGGGGTTATTCATCATCCGTTCCTTCCATCCAGCCTTGCCATCCCAGCGTCAGTTAATCGGTATCCTCTGATCGTTGTTGTACCGGTGTTCTTTTTGTCCAGGACGATCAGTTCATCATCGATCAGTTCACGCATTACAGCGGCGATGACCTTTCGGCTGTGGCCTTTCTTCGCCAGTTCTCTGGGGAGTGCGACTGTTAGTTTGTGGCTCCTTCCGCCCGGGCCTTTTGCTCCCTTGAGGGGCATGCCGTCTTCCCAGTATTTGTCGATAGACATGATCGTCTCCCTTTCGCATGTGTTCCTTTCAATGCGGCTGATGGTGCCGCCAGATGCCTGGTCAACTTGTGTCAGTACACCGGCTTCCCAGATCAGGTTGATCGATTCATCGTCGCCGGCTGATGAGTAGTTTGATTTCTTGCGGGACAAGACACGCTCTTCATCGAGGCCACCGTCTGCTTTTGTCAGGTAGAATCTTCCGCGGACTCCGTTGTTCCATGCTGTGGATCCAGACATGCCACTGCCTGATGCCATGCCGGCGACAGATGGATGGGCCAGAACGATGATAGTCGCCTTGTACTGTACGCACAGGGAGCCGAGGTAGGTCTTCAGGAACATGTTGACTTCGCGTCTGGAGTTCTCGTTGCCGCCGTACATGTCGGCTGCGGTGTCCAGGAATATGACTGTGTCCTTGTCGGGTGTCTGGATCCGCTCGATCTCCGCCTTGATCAGGTCATAGAAGGCCTCGGCTGCATGTTCGCCTTCCTTGAATGATGCAAGGATGTTGTCGAAGCCAACCCGGGGCCAGAGGTACAGGTTATCGGGGCCTGTGGGATTGTTGAGCCAGTTGTTGATGTCGAACTGGCGCCGGTGTAGTTCCTCGGTGTCATCTTCACATGCAATGAACAGGACGTTGGCTGGCCTGACATGTGTATTCATGAAGCCGCGGCCCAGTGCGAGGCAGTTGGCCAGTTGCTGGGCGATGAGGGTCTTGCCGACACCGCCGTCACCGAACAGGGCTGTAACCGTACCGCGGGGGATCCAGTTGTCTAGCACCCACTGCCTTGCCGGTGGTTCACCGATAAACATGGATGCCGGCACCGGTGCGTTCTGTTCCTGCCGGCCATCGGTTTCAGGATCTGCGAGAACACTGTCTGGTTCCTTGACCCCCCACTTGAGCCTTGCTGAATCGATGGCCTTTGTGACTTCCTTGGCTGTGTCTTCAGCCGTGTACCCGGGGAGCGTCATCTGTTGTGTAAGCTGGTGGATCTCGAAGTCTGCGAGGCCCCTGTGTACCCATGACGCGACCATCTTGATGACGTTGTTGTGCCATGAGTCTGATGCCAGTGCCTGTTCCCATGCTGACTTGACATCGAGGGGTTTGGACAGGCCGAGGTTCAACTTGGATCCATTGATCGGGACGACATTGTCAGACGCACGATTATCCCCTGACCCATAATCGTGCGGTTTGGCACTGTTGAGTGTCTTCCGCAGTTCGATGATGCTGAAGGTCTGTTGGTTCTGGTCGCGATGCTGGATCTCTGTTGTCTCTTGGATCCGGCCATCTTTCTTGGGGTAGGCGATGGATCCTGGCATCCTCATCAGGCGGGACGGGTTCTGGACTGTTGTGTCGCCGCCCAGTACCGCGGCCAGTTGTTGCTGGACTTCCCGGAAGGCTGTCATGTTGGCCATCTCACCATCGAGGGGCCAATAGGCATGGCCTCTTATATGTGGGGTGCGGCCGGTGATCACTACCCAAGGCGGGGAGATGTCGAGATCCTTCCAGATCTTCGATGCCCGTTGCAGATCCCCGTCGCCATCGAAGTCAGCAAACACACATGTCGCTGACTTGATGTCGCTGTCGGATGACCTGCCCTTGGCGGATTCTTTAATGATGTTTGGAATGAAGTACTGGTTGCTGCCGGTGAGGGCGATGTCACTGGACACATCTTCTATGGTGTCGAAGTCACCGACATCGATGTGCCGGCACTGAGTAGGTGCGCCGGAATCAACAGGTGTAAATGCCACCTCGATGCCGCCGACTTGGGCGCTGCCGTATAAGGCGCTAAAGAATTTAATTGTATCAGACATCTTGTTCCACACTGGTCTGGGTTAAGGGGCCCCGGATGATCTAGGGAGGATGACCATCCGGGGCGTAGCGAGAGGGCAAAGCCCTAAAGGGTGGGGCTCTTTAGAACTCCTCCTCATCGCTATCGCTGAGTGCCTGATTGTCGAGATCTTGCTCTTGATCAGGTGTTGGTGCCGCGCCGGCTTGCCACTCTTCCGGGGTATCAACCCACTTGATGATAGACATCATCGGCTTGACGGTTGCTCCTTTGCCCAGGGCGATGTGTTCACCGCCATCGAACGATACGACAGGGCACTTGCCCGGGTTGGCGCCGGCTTCTGCTTCGTACTTATCGAACAGATCCTCGATGCCCATGAGCAAGCCCTTGGCTGATGCACAAAGCTCACGCTCTGGGCCGTCACCGAACTTCTTGCCGAACATGAACAAGACCTTGATGCCCCTGGCATGTTCTGGTGATGGGCGGGGGGATTCCTGTGTCAGGCTGATGTCGCCTTTCCAGTCAGGGGCTTCGCCCTTCTCGATACGCAGCCAGCCGGTCATCAGACCCGGGAGATTGCAGATGGCTTGGGAGAACTCGAAGTCCACCGGCCCGTCTTCGGCAGACTTCTGCCACTTGCCGCCCAGTTGAGCGTTCCAACGAATGTGCGGTACAAAGTCACCGCCGCCGCCTAGATTTAAACCCATGATTATAATCCTTCTGAAGGTTGAGGGTTGATGAGGCCAACCAATTTGGCCATGTCGCCGAAAGTAGTGTCGTCGGCATCGACAAGCCGAGGCAGTGCCTGGGCTATGCTGATTGTTTCTGTTCCGCCGGTATTGCCGTTATGGGCAGTGATGGTCCGGGTCATGAGCACATCGCGAAGTTCACCGATGGCATGGTTGCGGCGTTTTGACGCATCCTTTAGCTGATCCCAGTACGGGTGTGTCGTACTGTGGAAGCCGCCTTCGTTCAGCAGGACTTCATGCCGCTGCCGCCAGATCTTCGCTTCGTTGTAGAGTTCAATTAGAGTTGCCACACTTAATTCCCCATGTTGCAATCAGGACCGCTTCAGCCCTGTTGTGATCCTTTTTCCGTGCCCACATGTGGGCGAAGCGCGGATACAAATCTGAGGCCACATGTCTGGCCTGTTCTTTTTTCCATGTCGTTTGTTGTGGCTTGGACAGATGCGATGGCGCTGGTGTCAGGGCCAGATCACGTTTCCATTTCATTGGCGTTGGATGTTTCACGGGAATCATTTGCGCGGCGATGACGCCGAGACACATTCCATATGCCTTCATGAACTTGCCGCCGGATGAGATGCCTTGTCCTGGCATCAGGTGGACACGCTCTACAGCGGCCATCCCGATGTTGTGGGCCTTGATGATGTCGGACAGTTCATAGGCATTGATTGTCTTGTCGTATGTCGGCAGATCTCCACATGCGACCTCGTTGCCGTCGATGATTGCCCAGCCACCTGAGATCCCGGGATCAATACCGAGGACGATCATGAGCGGTCGCCCAGTAATTGATTGACACGATCCTCTGTGGATCCGGTGCCCTTTAATGCCTTCCAACAGAGCGCCTCGATTGCCGATGACATCGACCGGCGTTCGACCGCAGCTTCGACCTTCAGCCGCTCATGCAGGGCCGGTGTGATCAGGATGCTGGTCTTCATTGTGTCCATGATAGTGTCCATGTGCTGTGGGTCAGGGGCATGTCGTTTCGTATTGCCTATTGACATACAGCACATGAATCCTTATTTCTACCCGTACAGACACTGATCTTTGATCAATTACGGAATAATTAGGGAGAAAACGACATGAGTACCTTCAAACGCGAGACACGGTTCGCCATCTCTGCCAGCCCAGCCTTCGATAGCACGGGCAGGGTGGCCTTCAAGGTGTTCGACAAAAAGACCGGCACCGTCTTGGCCAAGGCCATGACAAAGGAGAGGGCGACTGTTTACCTGAAGGAAGCCAAGTCAGTTGAGCGCCAGCCGTTTCAGGCTCTCAAGAACATGATCATGGCCCTGAACATCCATCCTTGGGAGAACTCGAACCTCGATGACATCCGCCTGGCAGCGGCAGAACTTGTGCGGGGGAAGTAAGTCCATGTGCAATAGGGGTCATGGCTGCGGCTGTGCCCTTATCGCATGTTACCCGTCAAGACAGTTGACGTGGAGTAACGTAACCCCTATATAAGGGGTGCAACTAGAAACTCAGAACATCAGGACATCAGACAATGACATTGCATACCGGGAAGTTCGTGGCTTACTACCGCGTCTCGACAGCAAGGCAAGGCCGTTCAGGTCTGGGGTTGGAAGCCCAACAGAAAGCAGTTCTCGATTACCTCAACGGTGGATCTTGGGAACTGATCGAAGAGTTCACTGAAGTGGAGTCAGGCAAACGTGCAGACCGTAAGGAACTCGCCGCAGCCCTCAAGGCCTGTAAGAAATCAGGTGCCACACTGGTCGTTGCCAAGCTCGATCGTCTGGCCCGTAACCTCGGCTTTGTCGTCGCCCTCATGGAGTCAGGTGTCGAGTTCATTTGCTGCGACATGCCACAGGCAAACAAGTTCACCATTCAGATCCTCGCAGCCGTTGCCGAGAACGAGCGCGACAATATCTCTGTCCGCACCAAGGCAGGTCTGGCCGCAGCGAAGGCCCGTGGAGTTGTCCTGGGCAACCCTGACATCGCCAACATCCAGAAGCTGGGCGGTGCCGCGACCAAAGCCAAGGCCGTGCAACATGCCGAGAACATCATGCCTGTG
>JABIFY010000033.1 GCA_018650465.1 Alphaproteobacteria bacterium | reverse complement strand
TGCCCCTATATGCCGTCTCAAAGTCATTCAACACATTGAAATTAATCAATAAAATTACTTCGCAGACAATCCAAGATATTTGGGCGTAAGGACTACGAATCTGGGGGTCGGGAGTTCGAATCTTCCCGGGCGCGCCATTTTTCCAAAATGCAGGTTACCCCCAAACCGGGATGGAACTTCCATTCCCGGTTTTGACTTGCTTTTCATTTCATTGAACAGCTTTTCATTCCCGGCCTTCTGAAATATTCTTTGTTCGCCACTTGCCCGCCAGTAGCGCGATATTTCGTTTGAGTTTGGAAAGATAGATGGTCAGTCCAGCGTCGCCAGATAATAAGGAAGCGATCGGGAATACCGGGCAACATCTGGATGAACTGACATCTTTCAGGGAAGCGCTGGATTCAATTTCTGATGCTATCATAATTTTCGATGTCGAAGACCGGATCGTGGCTTTTAATAACAAACAACTTGAGCTCTTTCCCTCCGTCGCAATACATCTGAAACCTGGTTTGAAATTTTGTGACTTGCTTCGACTTCAGGTCGAGAGTGGGCAAATCGCTGCGGCCATCGGTCGAGAAAAGGAATGGATCGACCGGCGCGTTCATCAACATCAAAATCCGGATGGCAAACCCATCGAACAGGTTTTCGCTGATGGTCGGATAATTCGACTGACGGAATCGCGGACAGCGTCAGGCGGTTACGTTGCCTTGCGCACGGATATCACTGAATTGCGGATGGCCGAAAAAAACCGCGAGGGCAGTGAAAAGCATTACCGCCAATTATTTGACTATGCCGGTGTGGCCATGTGGGACGAAGACCTGACGAAGGTCATTGCGCGATTGTCAGAATTGCGCCTCAGCGGGATCGTTGATCTCAGGGAATATTTGCAGGCAAATATCCAGGAGGCCTTCGACCTCGCCGATCTCGTCAAATTCAATTCCGTAAACGAAGCCATGAAAACCATGTATGGCATCTCCTCTGTTGAACAAATCAACAAAGACTTTGGCCTGATGATGGATGAAGAGTCGATCCAGTCGGTTGTCGATATCATGTGTGCGATCTGGGAAGGTGATAGCCAATATGTCGCGGAGTTGTCCCACAAAGGTCTTGATGGCAACGACATGACAGTTTTGTTGAACATCCCTTTGTCAGAAGTCGATTGGAAGCATGTGCCGGTTAGTGGCATCGACATTACAGCGCGCAAAAAAGCGGAAGAAGAAGTTCGACTGGCGAAGGAAGCCGCACAAGTTGCGGATCGCGCCAAGTCAGAATTTCTGGCCAATATGAGTCATGAATTGCGCACACCCTTGAACGCGATCATCGGTTTCTCAAGCATAATCAAGGATCAAACCTTCGGTGCAAATTCAATTGAACGCTATGTGGATTATGCCAAAGACATATTTAACAGTGGCGAACATTTGCTGAATATCATCAACGATATTCTTGACCTGTCAAAAATTGAGTCCGGTACGACCGTTCTCAATGAAGACCGGGTTCATGTTGGGGTCATTCTGGAGGCCGCTTGCAAGATTTTGCGGGACCGGGCCGACAAGGCAGGCGTTATCCTGAAAATGCCTGACAAAGAAGTCTATTTCAGTTTGTTGGGTGATACCCGAATGATCACCCAGATTATTTTGAACCTGCTGTCCAATGCCGTCAAATTCACGCCACAGGGTGGTGAGGTGAACATATCGATCGAACGGGCGCCGGATCGAAGCGTTGAAATCAGTGTTGTGGATACGGGCATTGGTATCGCGGCCGAAGACATTCCATTGGTCTTGTCAACATTTGGGCAAACGGCAGACTCAATGACGCGGGCAACCGATGGAACGGGGCTCGGTCTGCCGATCGTGTCTTCTCTGGCCGCACTTCATAACGGCGAATTGCGCCTGAAAAGTGAGCTTGGCGTGGGGACAACCGCCACTGTTTGCTTCCCCGCAGAACGCGTGATCGACTAAGGCGTATTCGGCTTTTGGCAAATCACGCCCGCCTTAATGTTTTCACCACAAAATCTCATGTTTCCACTACAAAATCCTTAAACTTGCCGGCTTTTGTCAAAGGCAGATTTTCCGGATAGGCAAATACAACGTCAAAAGGCCAGGCAAATTTCTTTTGAACCCAGGCAATTATTTCTGCTTCTTCTGCCGGCAATACAGGTCTCTTGACGATAAGTCGCACTTCAATTTTGGTGTCAGCGACATGGGCAAACTGGTACTGGATGATCGGTGCCATGTTCATGAAATCCCGCACGTCGGGACTGCCAAGCAGAGTCCAGCTTTGTTTGCCGTCTGGCAAAACCAGAACGTCCTGCTCACGACCGAGAATGCTTTTGATAACCGGCAAACCACGCCCGCAATTGCAGGGCTCTCCCATTATTGCATGATCGCCAATTTCGTAACGGATCAGTGGCATGGCGAAATTTCGCAATGTTGTCGCGACAACACGACCGCTTTGGCCAGGCGTGCAGGGCAGGTCTTCTTCGTCGAGGATCTCCAGATAGAGGCCTTCAGACTGGACGTGGTAATGATTATTTATCGGGCACTGCAAGGCGATGTAGCCGACTTCCCGGCTGGAATAAACATCATGCAAAGGCACGCTCCAGGCCTCCTGAGATAACTGTCTTAACAGGTCACCGCACATCTCGCCAATGACACTGATCTCCTTCAGGCCTTCAAATGTGACGCCGTTCTCCTGGCACCAGGGGGCCAGGCGTTTGATGATATTGGGCATGGTCAGGATGTAGTCGGGTTGTTGGCGAACAATCCATTCTGCCATGTCAGGTATGGCTGTGCTGACATTCAGGCTCAGACTGGGACCGGTTTTGAAGACGCCATCTTTTGAGCCCCAGGCGATATGGTGTGTCCCCTTCGGATATAAGGCAAAGTTCTTTTCCGAAGACCGGATTGCAGCGAGAGTTCCGTCGATATCCCTGTTGTGCCAGATATGATCGCGCGTCGTGAAGGCCGACCAGTAGTCCAGCGCATGACGGGTTCGAACAACACGGACGGGAAGACCTGTGGTGCCGGAGGTATAAATCGGATCAAGGGAACCATGCGCGGGCGGAATTTCCTTGCTGAGTAATTCATTCCCCAATCTATTCACCGTCGCACGTTTCAATACGGGAATGTCCAGCCAGCGCCCTGCCCTTAATGCCGTCGCATCGGCTGGAACTATATGGGCTGTTGTCGCGGCGTAATGCGGGATCGTAGATTGCGCATGGGCCAGCAATCGGGATAGCTGTTTAAATTGAGTTCCGGCGATCTCGTCAGGCGTTCGCCACTGGGATAATTCAAACTGTTTTAACAGCTTTAAAACCCGGCCACTTTTGTCGGGTAGCGGTTTCCGCTGCAAGCGCTTTTTCCAGGCAGGATCAGTTGTGCCAGCTGCCATTAAGCTGAACCCAGGGGCAGTGCCGTTGTGCTTTTCCATTGCCCGAGCGAGATCGAGGATCGGGTCTTTTCAACTTCAGGAATGGCCAACAATTTATCCAGCACGAATTTTCGATAGGCGACGATATCTTCCAGAACGATGCGCAGCAGATTGTCATACTCACCTGAAATAAAATGACACTCCAGGACTTCGGGCCAGAGGCGAATACGTTCCATAAAGCTGTCTCTGGTTTCTTTGTCCTTTTTATTGAGTGCCACTTCTATGAAGACCGTCAGTGTCAGGCCCAGGGCCTCATGTGACAACAGGGCTACATATCGATCAATGAGCCCGGATTGCTCTAGCAAGCGCACCCGACGGTGGCAGCTTGATGATGACAGATTGACGCGTTCAGCCAGTTCGGCATTTGACAGACTGGAATCCTTCTGCAGGATTTCCAGAATGCGTTTATCTGTTTGGTCCAAGGATTGTTGTGTCATTTATCCGAATAAACTCGTCAAATTTAGAATATAATACCAACAATATAAGATATATGTCATATTTTGGTAATTATTTTCGCGATTTATTCGATTTAATGACCTGAACGACTTCCAGGGAGAATCAAGAAATATGTCTGTCATCAGCAAAACCGCGACGCCGACAATCGAGACCTACGCCAAAAAGTACAGTGATGTTCCCAGGGAAGTAATCCTCAAGGAAGACCTTTTGCGTCAGGGTCTGGATCTCAGCCCGGCAGCGTTGGCCGCGGCGAAAAACAGTCGGCCACAAGCTTATTTCCTGTTTTCCTACAACATGAGTGACCACAGCGAGATGGATGAAGGTGTCAGTACTTCAGCCCCTGAAGACATCATCTTTCGCGATGGGCCGTATGATTTGGCGCACACATCCGTTCGCGTCGTTCTCAACAAGGCTTCCCCCTATAAGATCGAAGTCATTGAAGGAGAGTTGAAAGTTTGTGAGAACGGCATCGTCGTCGCCGATGTCGATTATCCAGACAAGCCCGCCTATTACGGTCGCACCCTGGCAGACGGATTGAACTACGAACAAGTTGTGCCGTTGTTGTACAATTCCTACGCCTTCATCACCACGTTTCGAGCCTGCCATTATTGGGGCAAAAAAGAAGAATGTCAGTTCTGTGATATCAATTACAATCTGCGCGAAGTTCGCAAATTGTCCGGAGACCACGTGACCGCTGATGCCATCAAGAACAAGGATCACGTGGTTGAAGTGATCGGCGCCATGGCGGAGGAGCCGGACCCTGTCAATCGTATGATTACGATCATCATGACAGGCGGATCAATTTTACGGCCGGTGCAGAAAGGTCCGGATAACGCTGCGGATTTTAATATCCCCTATGTGGAAGCTATTCGGGAGAGGATCGGCCACCGTGTGCCGATTGTCATGATCACGGAATCGCAACCTGTGGACCGGCTCAAACGTATGAAAGAAGCCGGTATCACGACACATAACGCCAATCTGGAAGTCTGGGACCGGGACCTGTTCAAAACCATCGCGCCTGGCAAAGAAGCGCATGTGGGCTACGATAACTGGGTGCGCGGGTTGTTGGACTCGGTCGAAGTTTTTGGCGAAGGGCGGGTTAGTCCCAACATGGTGTCCGGCATCGAGATGGCCCGGCCCTGGGGTTTTGACAACGTGAAGGATGCTGTTGCGTCGGCCACAGAAGGCTTCGAATATCTGATGTCCCACGGCGTTATCCCGCATCTTGATACCTGGTGTATTGAGCCTGGAACCCGTCTGGCGGATAACCCGCCGGTGCCGCTGGATTTTCTTATCCAGGCCGATATTGCCTGGTATGAAACCTGGCGGAAATACAAATTGCCGCCCTTCGAAGGCTATGGCCCCATGGGTTCTCCCGGCGTTGCTGTCTATGGCAATACCGGGTCCGTTGACATGGGTGGCTGACCTGAGTACTTGCCCGGGGCTGTCGACATGCGCGGTCGACTATGGCCGTTGATCTCACTACGGAGAAATTATTATGCTGTTCGCCTTTATTTGTTTCGACCAGCCCGGAAAGGCATTGCTCAGGCAGGAAATCCGGGCCGAACACATCGAATATATGATTGCTGTTAAAAACCGCACTGTCTTTGGCGGACCCTTACAGGATGACAGCGGAGAGGTCACGGTGGGCAGTATTTTTGCCATCGATTTTGCCGACCGTGCCGCTGCTGATGCTTTCATTGCAGAAGAACCCTACACAAAAAATGGTGTTTTCAGCCCGCCGCAAATCTATCCCTGGAAACAAATGGTGCCGGAACTGAAAGAGGGTAGCCTGCAAAAGGAGCTGGAACGGCAAAAAGCCATGGCCTCAGCGTGAACGGGCTGATCCCGGCGATTGTAGATTACACATAATTCAGGTACGAATTTCTTTGTCTGTCGTTATGATGGAATGATGTTCCAGTTTGACGAACGGACGGAAATGTTTCGACTTAAAACAGGCAGGCGAAAAACCGCAACCAGGTTTGCGGCGCTGTTGCTTGTCATTTTTCTGTCAGATATGCCGCGCACATCTGCAGCGCTTCGGCCTGCAGAACCGGTGAATAGCATTTCTTCATGGTTGATGCCACGCAGTCCACTGGTTGAACGCTTGCAGGTTCTTTTTGCTGAGCTGAAAATCTATAGCGGCGTCATTGACGGCCGCCTGAACGATGATTTGACCGCGGCCGTCGAGCACTATCAGTCACGGGCCGGTCTGACGGTTAACGGCAAGGTGAGTGAGGAATTATTGGCCCATGTTGAATTCAAGAGTGAAGCGGAAGCATTGCTCGTACGACTGGATACCGTTGGCAGTGAACAACGCATCAAGGCGCGCGAAAAATTACAGTCATTTGCGCTGACCAGGTCTCTGCTAAATCCGTCCCGAAAAAACCAAACTGCGGATCCAGCGCGAAACAGCGACCTTTGTTTTCAGGCCCCGACCGTGGACTGCCTTGTTACGGAAGCTGTCGAATCAGCGAAAGCCGTTGGCCGACCGCATTTTCGCGACTGGACCTATGGCGAAATTGCTATTGTTCAGGCCCGCCTTGGCCAGGTTAAGGCGGCACGTGAAACCGCAGGCCGTATTCAGGACCCGCGTTTAATTATCGTGACCTTGCGAAATATTGCGGTGTCGCTGGCTGACGCCAACAGGATTGATCTGGCGACGGACAGTGCGGCAATCATTCCCGATGGCTGGTTGAAAGCCGAAGCCCTGGTCGCGGTAGCTGTGGCACAAACCCGCAATGGGGGTTGGCCAGAGGCCCGTGAAACGATGCGGGAAATCAGTGCCTTGGCCAGCGTTTCATCAACGGAAGACAATGTTGAATTCAAGCGAACTTCCCTGACGTCAAGTCTGGCTCAAAAACTGGTCAAGGCGGGTGATGCGACGATTGCCCTGCAGTTGATGAATGCTGAGCGCGCGCGCCTGAAGACGCTTTCGGGTCGAGCAGATAAATCCGGACCCTCCGCTTCATTGAGTACGCTGGCTGCCGCTTTTGCAGATATCGATCAGCCGGATGAAGCAAGGTCACTACTCGACTACAATGTGGATATTGTTCACCGCCGCTCGGTTTCTGTCGCCCTGGCCAGGGCCTATGGGCGCGCGGGCCAGGACCGCTCTGCGACGGCAATAATCAACGCCCTGGAGGAACCAAGATATCGATCTGTTTTGCTGGCAGACATGGCCCGGTACCAGATCGGGTTTGAGCGCCGTGAGGCTGCCCGAAAAAATTTGCAAAGAGCTGAAACTGCGGTGAGCGCCATTGCGCCAAATCACAAATTTGCCATTAATCATGCCCGTGAACGCATTGCCAGCAGCTGGATCATTCTGGGTGAACTTGAGAAAGCAGGGCAGGTAGCGGCCACCATTACGGATGCCGGAATCAGAACCGGAACGTGGTGGCATATTTCCATGTCCTACAGCGATGCCGGCAATAAAATTCAGGCGGACAAATCAGCGAATGAAGCCCGCAAGTCACTGGCAAATGTGAGCAGTGCCCTGGACCGGGTTTGGCTTTATTGCAGCCAGGTGCAGGTGTTGGCGGCGCGAAAGGATGACCAGCAGGCATCGGCTGTTTTTGCCGAGGCCCTGAAGGTCGTCCGGAGCATCCGCCATTCGTGGACGCGGGCCCAGGCCCTGGTGCGGATGGTCGGTGCATTTGCCGTTCTGCCAGGCCCCCTGAGCGTGCTCAAAACAGTCAAATGAGCGCCCTTGAATCAAGCGATGCCAAAAAATAAATATCCTTGATTTCGCTGTTAATGCAGCAAAATCGAACGGTCGTTTTTTGATTTTTGGTATGCGCAGTTGTCATGAATCGCAGAATTCCGCTATCTTCAGGACCTGATTTGGGTAATACCTGTATTAAACTAGGGGGTATAACTAAGTCTTTGAAAAATAACAATAAAATAGCCTGTTTCTATTGTTTCAGGGGTTGAAACCAGACCCGTGCAGGATCATATTTACAGGACAGACAAAAGGGCGAAGTTCGCCTTGGTCTGTGACGCACTTGAGACGACGCACTTGAGACGAGATGACCTGACCAAATACTCTTGCCGGAGGGCAGTACCGTGGCCGTAGATAAACTTCAGTCCAATCAATCCGCAGAAGACCTGTTGAATTCAGGGGGTGGTGAAACCACCGTCCTTGACGCGTCTGCGGGTGCAGAAAACCTGGTGGTGCCTGGTGGTACCATGTTGCTGGTTGCTGATTTTACACGGGAAGGCCCTGATCTTCTGATCGAGGGTCCAGGCGGTGAGCAAGTTCTGGTTCAGGACTATTTCACCATGGAAAACCCACCGGCCCTGCAAACATCGGGCGGTGCAAAACTTGACGGCGATCTGGTCAATCGCCTGGCAGGTTCAGCGTCGGCAAATCAGGTCGCGAGTGCCGACGGCGCTTCAACTGCGGGTCAGCCTATTGGTACGGTGGAGACGGCAACCGGTACCGTGACGGCAATTCGTGCAGACGGCACACGTGTAACCCTGCAACAGGGTGATTCCGTTTATCAAGGCGACGTGCTGGAAACATCCGGCGATGGCGCTGTTGGCATGACCTTCATCGATGATACGACATTCTCGCTGGGCGAAGACGGCCGGATGGTTCTGGATGAGCTGATCTACGATTCCGAAACCAATGAAGGCACGTCCGCTGTATCCGTTGTCCAGGGTGTCTTCAGCTTCGTCTCTGGTGCCATTGCCAAGTCCGGCCCCGATGCCATGACGATCCGCACGCCTGTGGCCACCATCGGTATTCGTGGCACCAAGGTAGCCGTGAAAGCGGGTGCTGAAGGCGAAGAAAACGTCATTACCTTGCTGGAGGAAGAAGGCGGGATTACCGGCGAGATCGTTGTCACCAACTCGGCTGGCAGCCAGATTTTGAACGTGCCGTTCCAGACAACCACAATTAACAGTTTCTACGCACCGCCAAGCGCACCTGTTGTGCTGCCTCAAGCCCAGGTCAACCAGATGTTCGGCAGCACAATCGACGTTCTGCCAGAACACCGTGGTTCAACAGGCAGTAATGACAATGACAGAGAAGAAGGGCGGGCAGATGAAGACGCCCGTGAGGGCGAAGCTGAGGCAGAGGCTGAGGGCGAAGGCGAGGCCGAGGCCGAAGCAGAAGGCGAAGGCGAAGCCGTCGCTGAAGGAGAAGGCGAAGAAGGCGAGGGCGAAGAAGAAGGTGAGTTAGAAGCCGAGGCGGAAGCTGAAGCTGAGGGCGAAGGCGAGGGCGAAGCAGTAGCCGAAGGTGAAGGAGATGCCGAAGCAGAAGGCGAGGCGGAAGCCGTCGCTGAAGAGGGCGGTGAAGCAGAAGGCGAGGCGGAAGCTGTCGCTGAAGAGGGCGGTGAAGCAGAAGATGAGGCGGAAGCTGTCGCTGAAGAGGGCGGTGAAGCAGAAGACGAGGCGGAAGCTGTTGCTGAAGAGGGCGGTGAAACCGAGGGCGAAGCCGTCGCAGAAGCTGCTGGTGTTTTGGACGGCAACGATGCTGATGAAAATACAGCCGACGCCGGTGGTGGCGATGACGGCGAAGATGTCGACGACCTGGACGAAGGTGAAGCAATTGCCGAGGCTACAGGCACAGGTGAGAACGCTGAGGAAGATGCAGAATTAATTGCCTCCGGTGCGGACGCCGAAGATGTGTCCCTGGCTCGTGCAGCGGCAGAGATTGCTGCGGAAGCAGCCCGTGCAGAAGGCATGACAGAAGAAGAAGCCGAAGAAGCAGGTGAGCTGGCCTTCTCGTCAGTTCTGTCGGGCGAATCATCTGTTGCTGATTTGATTGAGACAGCAGCTGGTGGCGAACAAGATGATGATACCGGCAATGACGACACGGGCGGTGGTCAGGATGATCCAGATGTCTTCGGTGGTGAAGACCCTTATGATGCAGAAGTAGCCGAGGATGCGACAGAAGCCCCAACAGAGGCTCCGACCGAAGCTCCAACAGAGGCGCCGACCGAAGCTCCAACGGAGGCTCCGACCGAAGTTCCAACAGAGGCTCCAACCGAAGCACCGACCGAAGCTCCGACTGAAGAGCCGGTTGCGGATGCACCTGATCTGGCAACAGCGGATGCAAGCGGTACCGAAGATACGGCTATTACCCTTGATATTACCGCCGCCGTAACAGACGAAGCCGAAAACCTGACGCTGTCGATTGATGGCATACCTGAAGGCGCTGTCCTGACATCAGGTACGGACACCTTCACGGCAACGGCTGATAGCAGTTCCGTTGACATTACAGGTTGGGATTTAACTAACCTGACCGTTACACCGCCGGCAGATTCGGACACTGATTTTTCCCTCAATGTCACGGCAACTTCTACTGAAGAAACTGACGTGGCATCTACGTCCGGTACGATTAACGTTTCTGTTGCCGCCGATGCGGATGCCCCAACGCTGGTTCTGAATGACGTAACGGCGTCCGGTACAGAAGACACCGCGATCACACTGCCTGATATTACGTCTTCCCTGACGGACGTGGATGGGTCGGAAAGTTTGTCGCTGAGCATTGGTGGCATTCCTGCAGGTGCGACCCTGACGTCGGGCACAGACACTTTTACCGCTCCTGAAGGTGGCGGGACCGTTGATGTGACAGGTTGGGATTTGACCGACCTGACGATTACTCCGCCAGCCGATTCAGATGAAGACTTCAGCCTGAGTGTCACATCCACCTCGACGGAAGCAGATGCAGGTGATGCGGAAACAGTTGTGGGCACCATTGGTGTTTCTGTCGCCGGTGACGCCGACGCGCCGACGCTGAAACTTGTCGATGTATCCGGCGCTGAAGATTCTCCGATTGCTCTGGATATCTCTGCTGGCCTGACCGATACGGATGGTTCGGAAACTTTGCTGGTTCGGATCAGCGATGTGCCAGAGGGTGCCACGCTTTCTTCCGGCACCAATATGGGCAATGGCAACTGGTCTGTGGCCCCGACTGATCTGGAAGGCCTGACGATTACGCCACCAGCCGATTCCGATGCCGATTTTGACCTGACGGTAACTGCGACCTCGATGGAATCTGGTGCCAGCTCAACGACGTCCTCCACCTTCAGTGTAACAGTTACCGGTGTTGCGGATGCACCTGATGTAACTGCCACCGATGTAAGTGGCAACGAAGACACCGTAATCGCACTTGATCTGACCTCCAGCTTTAGCGATACCGATGGCTCCGAAGTCATGAGCATTGCCATCAGCGGTATTCCGGATGGCGCGGTTTTGAGTTCTGGCACTGACAGCATCACCGTCATCAATGGCGTGGCGGTTGTTGGCCAGGATCAGCTGGCAAATCTGGCTATTCAGCCTGCTGCCGATGATGACAGCGATTTCTCGCTGACCATGACAGCGACAACTTCCGAAGACGGAACGTCAGCGACTTCATCCACTGTCTTCAATGTGGATGTCACAGGCGTTGCTGATACGCCAACGGTGACCGTTGCAGATGCCTCTGGCACAGAAGATGTAGCCATCGACCTGAACATCTCGACCGGTGTGACGGACACATCAGAAAGCATCACCAGCATCGAGATCACTGGTGTGCCGGATGGTGCTTCTCTGAACGCCGGTACTTCCAGCACTGTGGATGGTGTGACAACCTGGACATTGTCCGAAGGTGACCTGTCCGGCCTGCAAATCCCCCCGGCCCCTGATTCGGATGCCGACTTTGCCCTGACGGTGACATCAACATCAACCGATGGCACCGATACAGCCACCACGTCCGGCACCATCCAGGTCTCGGTTGCGGCAGATGCGGATGCACCGACCCTGACCCTGGAAGCCACAACGGCAACCGGTACCGAAGACACGGCCATCGACCTGCCGGATATTACTTCCG
>JABIFY010000032.1 GCA_018650465.1 Alphaproteobacteria bacterium | reverse complement strand
GGCCTCAATGCCTTCAGAAAAGCCATGGTCAAAATGTCTGAATTGGAAATCCGCGACTATATGATGGCTTTATTCAAACCAAACATTCCTCGGAAACCGTTGATAGAGTTGGTGTTATGAAAAGAGTCGGGTACTGTGGTCAGCTCCATAAGATGAGAACAGAGTTTCGCCGGGAATGAAGTTGTTGTCACCTATATGAATACATCAAATCAGATGATGGTTACCCGCTTTGCCCCCAGTCCGTCGGGGCGATTGCATTCGGGTCATGCCCTGGCCGCCCTGATCCCCTTCCGGGAAGCGCAACAAAACGACGGACGGTTTCTGCTGCGCATCGAAGATATCGACCGGGAACGCTGCCGTGCCGAATTCGAAGACGGTATTTTCGAGGACCTGGCCTGGCTCGGCCTGACATGGGAAATGCCGGTGCGCCGACAGTCCGATCATATGCAGGATTACGCAGCGGCTATTTCTACACTCGAAGAACGAGGTGTTATCTATCCCTGCTTTTGTTCACGCGCTGACATTCGGGCGGAAATCGCCCGCAGCGATTCAGCCCCGCATGTGCCAACTATGGGGCCAGATGGTGCCCTCTACCCTGGTACCTGTCGCAATTTGACGATGGATGAACGTGACTCCCGCATTGCTGACGGTGACGCCCACGCCCTGCGGCTGGATGTGGCTAAAGCCCTTGAGGCTATACACAGTCCGCTGACCTGGCACGACCGGCTGGCCGGTGACGTTGTGGCAAAGCCGCAAGCCCATGGCGATGTGGTTCTGGCCCGCAAGGACACGCCCACCAGTTATCATCTATCTGTCGTTGTCGACGACGCCTTGCAGGGCATAACCCTGGTCACCCGCGGACAAGACCTGTTTGAGGCGACCGACATTCACTGCCTGTTGCAGGCCTTGCTGGATTTGCCGACGCCGGAATATTTCCACCATGATCTGGTGCGGGGAGAAGACGGCCGCAGGCTGGCCACACGACACAAGGCCCGGACCCTGGAAGACATTCGGCAAAGCGGCATGACGCCAACAGAATTATTTCAGCAGCTGGGCCTCGATTAACCTGAGTGCGTGACCCTGGTCTTGTCAAACATTCCGCCTACAACTGATGACACAGCCGCCAATACAGCAAAAGTTAACATGGCATATGTCATGGGCACGTGGCTGCCATCCGAAATTGCACCAACTATTGTGACCGCCAGGCCGCCTCCAGCCATTTGCAAAAAACCCATCAAGGCAGAAGACGTTCCGGCAATTTCCGGAAAGACGCTGACGGCGGCGGCACTGGCATTGGGGAAAACCATGCCCATACCCAGCACGATGAAAGACATAGGGATCATGATCGACAGCGCCGACAAGGGCAGCAACAGCGCACAGGTCACAATCATCGTCGCCCCGAAAACGGTGACGATCAGGCCGAACCGGATCATCCGGTCAATGCCAAAGCGCGGCG
The DNA here is from genome assembly GCA_018650465.1 of Alphaproteobacteria bacterium. Classification (GTDB taxonomy): domain Bacteria; phylum Pseudomonadota; class Alphaproteobacteria; order UBA2966; family UBA2966; genus JABILA01. The sequence goes on along the minus strand of JABIFY010000032.1, from coordinate 33,212 downwards.
TAAATCTGCCCGCCGAAAAGGAGCCGGCGACAAACCCGATGATCGGCACCATGCCTATAAGGGCAAATTCCAGCGGCGAATAACCCAGTTCATCAATGATGATAAAAGGCACGTTCGCCTGGAAGGAAAACAGCAAACCAAAAATGAACATCGAACAAAGTGAATAACCCATATAGGCAGGCGACAGAACCAGGCGTTTATAACCGCCCACCAGGGCAATAGGCCCACTGCTGACACGATGTTCAGGCTTCAGGGTTTCCGGCAAATATCGCCGCGACACCAACATGATGGCTACGCCAGCAAAGGCCACGAAGCCAAAGTTCCAGCGCCAGTCCAGCACCATATGAATAAGCGCCCCCAGGATCGGAGCGGCAGCTGGCGCCAGGGCAATGGCCAAGGTAATGCTGGCCATCATGCTGGCTGTTTCATTGCGGTCAAACAAATCGCGCACCACGGCGCGCATGATCACCTGGCCAACACAGGCCCCGGCGGCCTGGGCAAAGCGGGCCCAGATCAACAGATCAATGGTCGGGGCAAGGGCACAAAGCGCCGTCGCCAACACAAAAAGCACGAGGCCAAATTGCAAAGTCGGCCTGCGGCCATATTTGTCGGACAGGGGACCATAAAAGAGTTGGGCGATGGCTACACCAGCAAAATAGGCGGACATGGTATTTTGCGCCATGGCCTTGGTCGTACCCAGATCACGGGTCAGATCAGGCAATGTGGGAACGTACATATTGGTCGCGATGCCGCCGATAGCCGTCAACGCCGTCAACATGATGACGAGTTGCAACCGGGTCAGGCCGACGGCTTCAATCTTCATCGGCGGGAGGGTCCTCCGGTTCATGGGGAACTGCCAGAAATGTCCTTTGGCAGTCAGCGACTCAAAACGTGCAAAACTTTACAGTAGAAAAAAACTTTACCGAATGCAGAAAACCGGCAAAAAACGAAAGACGCCGCCAGACAGAGTCGGCGGCGTTAAAAGCAGTCTGCAAACAGACTGCCACAAAATCCGGAATCAAACACAACCTTACCTTGAGTAAATCAGGCGAGTGTCAACGTCAATTCAAAGTCGATGATTTTTGCCCTGAATACTGCCGGGAAGGCAGCAGGCAAAAAAGAAGACCTACTGAAACTTGGCGCGCTTGCGTGCCAGTTTGCGTGCCCGGCGAACGGCTTCAGCCTGTTTGCGGACGCGCTTTTCAGATGGCTTCTCATACGAGCGGCGCATCTTCATTTCCCGGAAGATACCTTCACGCTGCATTTTTTTCTTCAGAGCGCGAAGCGCCTGATCGACATTGTTCTCACGAACGAATACTTGAACCACGGATGATCCCTTATCTTAAATCTGCCAAATTTTATGGTATATCAAGTGTTTATGCTGCAATAACTGATAACAAACAGTAAACAGCGAAACACAGGACACCCTTCACGAAGGCTGACCTGCGTGCGGGAAGGTCGGTATACGATCATTCCCCGCCTGCGTCAACGATTTATGTGCATATTGCACAATCATATTTTGTCATTTTTATCAGCACGTTCAGCGCCACTCCTCCAGGATTGATTCACCCGGAAATCCGCACCAATTTGATGGCATTTTCCGGGCAAGCCTTCAGACAATGGCCACAGGCTTCACATTTGTCAGCATTTGGCGTTGCCGCCAGTTTCGAGCCATGAACGCGTGATTTGATTTTTTGCAGGAAGTTCAGGTCCTGATATATTTCCTTTGGAATTTGCACGATCTCAAAGACGTCAAAGGGGCAAACATCAACACAAGCCCCCTTCGCCTCGCATCGGCCTGGCGATACAAGGGGGCGCACACGTTCCGAACCAGCCAAATCAGCTTCAATATCCATATATTTATCTGACTTCTTAATCTATTGATCAAAAACGAAGTTGTGTGCCTATGCTGCCTCGGTTTCGTCGGCCGACACAAGCGTCACAAAGTCACTCATGATCGTATTCAGCTCAAAGTCTTTTGGCGTATAGACCCGCGCCACACCCTGTTTCAGCAAATCGGCGGCATCCTTTTCCGGGATAATACCGCCCAGGACAACAGGAATATGACCCAGACCAGCCTCTTTCAAACCGGACAGAACTTCACTGACCAGAGCCACATGGCTGCCGGAAAGGATTGAGAGGCCGATCAAATGAACGTCTTCCTCTTTGGCGCTGGCAATGATTTCGCCCGGTGTCAGACGGATCCCGGCATAAACAACTTCCATACCTGAATCCCGCGCTTTTACGGCGATTTGCTCGGCTCCGTTGGAATGGCCATCAAGGCCTGGCTTGCCCACAAGGACCTTGGGCCGACGACCGAGCTTATCTGTGGCCGCAGCAACTTCCGCCCGCACCTTGTCGGATGCCGCGTCCGGTGCATTGGCGGTCGCGGTGGCTGAAACCCCGGTTGGTGCCCTGTATTCACCAAAGGTCTGGCGCAAGACAGATGACCATTCCCCCGTGGTCACGCCTGCCTTGGCGCACACAATGGATGGCTCCATAACGTTACGGCCTTCACTGACCGCAGATTTCAGTTCGGCCAAGGCGGCTTCGACTGCCGCCCCATCGCGCTGCTCCCGCCAGGCTTGCAGGGCTTCGATCTGGTTTCTCTCGGCGTCCGGATCGGTTTTCAGGAAGCCGTCATCATCTGATGCTGTCAGGGGTGACGGTGCTGATTCCGTATAGGCGTTGACGCCCACAACAACTTGTTCGCCAGTTTCAATGGCGGCCATGCGGCGGGCATTGGAGGCCACCAGCTGTTCTTTCATATAGCCCATCTCGACCGCCGGGATGGCCCCGCCAAGACTTTCGATAGTGGCCATTTCGGCCAGGGCTTCGGCTTTCAGGGACGCCACCTTGTCTTCAATCTCTTTTGAGCCGGTGAAAATATCACCATAGTCCAGCAGGTCTGTTTCCAGGGCGACGATCTGTTGCAGACGCAGGCTCCACTGCTGATCCCAGGGCCGCGGCAAACCAAGCGCTTCGTTCCAGGCAGGCAGTTGCACAGCACGGGCGCGAGCATTTTTACTCAAGACCACGGCCAGCATTTCCAGCAAAATCCGATAGACGTTATTTTCCGGTTGTGGTTCCGTCAGGCCGAGTGAATTGACCTGGACGCCATAACGAAAACGCCGGTACTTTTCATCTTCCACACCATAACGATCGCGGCAAATCTCGTCCCACATTTCTGTGAACGCCCGCATCTTGCAAAGTTCAGTGATAAACTTGATTCCCGCATTCACAAAAAAGCTGATGCGGCCAACGACCTTTGCCATGTCGGCGTCGGGCACCTGGCCACTTTCTTTCACAAGATCAAGCACAGCCTGGGCCGTGGATAAGGCATAGGCCAGTTCCTGGGCCGGTGTCGCTCCGGCTTCCTGCAAATGATAGGAACAGACATTGGTCGGGTTCCAGCGCGGTACCTCTTTATATGTCCACGTAATTACGTCACTGATCAGCTTCATGGAGGGCGCTGGTGGAAACACATAAGTCCCGCGCGAAAGATATTCTTTGATGATGTCGTTTTGTACTGTGCCCGCAAGATCGCTGCGTTTGGCCCCTTGTTCATCTGCCAGGGCCACATACATGGCCAGCAGCCAGGGGGCTGTGGCATTGATGGTCATGGAAGTATTCATCTTGTCCAGAGGGATATCCTTGAACAAGGTCCGCATGTCGCCAATGTGGGAGATCGGCACGCCCACCTTGCCAACTTCGCCGCGAGCCAATTCATGGTCGCTGTCGTATCCGGTTTGTGTTGGCAAATCGAAGGCAACTGACAGACCCGTTTGGCCGCGCGCCAGGTTCGTCTGATAAAGCGCGTTTGACGCTTCCGCCGAGGAATGGCCGGAATAAGTGCGCACAACCCAGGGAATCTTTCGCCCTTCAGCAGCAGTCACGGCTGCGCTTTTGTCGGGATTTTCCATTTGTTGCGGATTTTTGGCGGATTTATCGTTCATCAGGGGGGTCCTGGTTACAAAAAGAAAGAATATTTCAAAATTTGTCTCTGAATCACCTTGCGGCGAAGATGGGAAACAACATAATAGCGTCCTTGTTGCGCTGCAACATATCAATATCACATTTTGTGAACGTCTTCCCCCCTCATCCAGACGTTCCACCCCTGACCGGAGAAGCTAACAATGTCAGACGCTGCCGCCGCTGTCTCGACCGAAACTGAAAACATGGTCGAAGGTGACTTCAAAGACCTTTATGAAGTGGGTGAAATTCCACCCTTGGGTCACGTGCCAAAAGAAATGTATGCCTGGGCCATTCGCCGTGAACGCCACGGCCCGCCTGAAGAAGGCATGCAGTTGGAAGTCGTGAACACGCCCGAAGTTGACAGCCACGAAGTCCTGATTCTCGTTATGGCCGCCGGTGTGAATTACAACGGTGTCTGGGCATCCCTTGGCATTCCCATTTCAGTATTTGATGTCCACAGTGAAGACTATCATGTGGCCGGGTCAGATGCCTCGGGCATCGTCTGGAAAGTCGGTTCACGCGTCACACGTTGGAAAGTGGGCGACGAAGTTGTTGTGCACTGCAACCAGGATGATGGCGATGACGAAGAATGTAATGGCGGCGACCCCATGTTCTCGTCCAGCCAGCGCATTTGGGGCTATGAGACCCCCGATGGCAGTTTCGCCCAGTTTGCCCGCGTTCAGGCCCAGCAAGTCATGGACCGCCCACGTCATTTAACCTGGGAAGAAAGTGCCTGTTATGTGCTGACCATGGCCACCGCCTATCGCATGTTGTTTGGCCATCGCCCGCATATCTTAAGGCCAGGTCACAATGTGCTGGTCTGGGGTGCAAGTGGCGGTCTGGGCTCCATGGCGGTTCAGCTCATCGCCACCGCCGGGGCCAACGCCATTGGCGTGATCTCGGATGAAAGCAAACGTGACTTTGTCATGTCGCTGGGGGCCAAGGGTGTCATCAACCGCAATGATTTTGATTGCTGGGGCCAGTTGCCCCCCGTAGACGATGTCGAAGGCTATAAAGATTACATGAAACGCTGCCGTCCCTTTGGCAAGGCCATCTGGGACATCACCGGCAAGGGCGTCGATGTGGATTTTGTTTTTGAACATCCCGGTGAAGCCACTTTCCCGGTTTCCTGCTTTGTTGTGAAACGCGGCGGCATGGTCGTCTTCTGCGCCGGCACCACCGGTTACAATTTGACCATGGATGCCCGCTTTGTCTGGATGCGCCAAAAGCGGATTCAAGGCAGCCACTTCGCTAACCTCAAGCAATCCAGCCAGGCCAACAAGCTGGTCATCGAACGCCGTGTTGATCCTTGTATGTCGGAAGTGTTTTCGTGGGACGACATCCCGCGCGCCCACACCAAAATGTGGAAGAACGAGCACAAGCCCGGCAACATGGCCGTGCTGGTATCAGCCAAGGTGCCTGGTTTGCGTACCATCGAAGACGTGCGTGAAGCCTGGGAAGAGAGCAAGAGCGATTAACAATGAGTAATTCAGTAATTATGGAAAACCTCGGCGACCAGTGTCGCCAGGGGTTGGCCGCAGCAGACGTTTATTTGTTAGCTCTAAAATCATCCGTTAGTGCCAAAGTCAGTAAAGACGGTCGCATTGATGCGGCAGCTTTGGAAACAGAACAGTTCGCGGCTCACGGTTTTGCCTGGAGTGCGACTTACGTCGAAACCTTGCGCCAGTTGCTGAACTGGAGTGACGCCCTCGCCTCTGAGGGCAACTTTGGTGAACTGGAACAACTGATCCAGCAGATCATCTTTGGTGAATATCTGGCCCAGCTGGTGCATGGCATTCCCATGTGGCAGGGCGAGATTGTGCGACCATCTGCCATGGGCGTCAGCCATGATGCCTATTCAACTTTCCGCAAACAAATCCATAAGTTGACCAGTCGCGGCAACACACCCCAGGCTCGCGCGCGCCTGGCTGAGCTGCTGGTCGAAGGCGCCGACAGTGGGCATTTTGGATCATTGGGTCTGGACGAAACCCTGAACATGGTGCGCGACCAGTTCCGACGTTTTGCTGACGAAGAAGTCACACCCCATGCCCATGAGTGGCATCTGAAAAACGAGCTGATCCCCATGAGCGTGGTAGATCAGATGTCGGAAATGGGTGTCTTTGGTCTGACCATACCAGAAGATTTTGGTGGTCTGGAAATGGGCAAGACCGCCATGTGTGTGGTCTCGGAAGAATTGTCGCGTGGTTATATCGGTGTGGGCTCGCTGGGCACGCGCTCCGAAATTGCGGCTGAACTTATTCGTCTCGGCGGCACCGACGCACAAAAGAAATACTGGTTACCAAAAATCGCTTCAGGTGAAATTTTGCCAACAGCCGTCTTCACCGAACCCAACACGGGATCGGATTTGGGTAGCTTGCGCACACGTGCTGTGAAAGATGGCGATGTTTACAAGGTGACAGGTAACAAAACCTGGATCACCCATGCCGCGCGCTCCGACATCATGACTATGCTGGTACGCACATCGGATGACGACAAAGGCTATCGCGGCCTGAGTATGTTCCTGGCTGAAAAGCAGCGCGGCACCGAAGAAGATCCCTTCCCCACCCCCGGCATGACCGGCGGCGAGATCGAAGTTCTGGGTTATCGGGGCATGCGCGAATATGAGCTGGGCTTTGATGAGTTCGAAATCAAGGCAGAAAACTTGCTGGGTGAAGCCGAAGGCAATGGCTTTAAACAGTTGATGGCGACGTTCGAAAGTGCGCGCATCCAGACCGCCGCACGGGCCCTGGGCGTAGCACAAAATGCCTTTGAAATCGGCCTGCAATATGCCACGGACCGCATCCAGTTCGGCAAGCCCATTATCAAGTTCCCGCGTGTGCATGGCAAACTGGCCCTGGCCGCCGCCGAGATTATGGCCGCCCGTCAGCTATCCTATTTCGCCGCCCGCGAAAAAGACGCCGACCGACGCTGCGACCTGGAAGCCGGCATGGCCAAACTACTGGCCGCCCGCGTCGCCTGGACCACCGCCGACAACGCCCTGCAAATCCACGGCGGCAACGGTTTTGCTTTGGAATATCAGATCAGCCGCGTCCTGTGCGACGCCCGCATCCTAAACATCTTCGAAGGTGCCGGCGAAATTCAGGCCCAGGTCATTGCCAGACGATTGCTCGAAGGCGGGAATTAGGACAAACAAAAAGGCTGCCCTGACTTCATGGTCGGGGCAGCCTTTGTTAGCTTTATCGGTGACGGATCAGCCGCACTTGGCTTGGTAAAAAGCGGAACCCGCGGCCTGGCCGATGGCTTGGTAGTCGCCAGAGATTTGTCCCGCTGTGGCGAGTGCCGTCACAGCTGCTTTAGCCGCGGCGCTAATGGTGGACCGTCCGCCCTGGCAAATGGCAGAAACATCACCTTCAGACATTTTGTCGACCACCATGTCGGTTGCGTCATCCGCCAACGCGGGAACTGCACCCAGTGTCAGCAAACATCCCAGTGCGCCAGTAATCATCATTTTTTTTGCGTTCAGCATTTTTCTCTCCCGGTTTCATCAGTTCAGGAGAAACATAATGCAGCTACCGAGAAAGAAGACACTGGTCACAAGTGCGTATTTTGTTCGATGGGCAGCTCAGGGAATTGTGGATCCGGTTGCGCGTTTAAGGACAGGTGATCATTTCTGGTTCAGTCATCCATGTGGCGGAAAAAGGGCACCAGAAAAACAAGGCAGGCAACAAAAAAGAAGATAGCCCCAAACAAGGCCGCCAAATCACCGCTGCGCCAGGCAGAAACCACGAATCCTGACGCCGACATCAAAAATAATATCCAGCCGATGAAGTTGATTGTCCGGTTTTTTAATTTCATGGCAAGCAGTCAATTATCAGGCGTTGCTGCGGCTGGCTTGCACCGCCAGGACGGAAACCAGATGGTCACAACGGTACCCCTATCGAGTTCACTTTCAAGATCCAGCCGACCGCCATGAAGCTCCACCATGGAGGCGACCAGAGGCAAGCCGAGACCTGTACCCTGTTCTTTCCGTGTGAGGACGTTGCCGACCTGGCCAAACTTCGAAAGGCTTTTGGGAATATCTTCCGCACCAATACCATAGCCTGTATCGGCAACAACAAGTGCCAGGCCATTGGTTTCATGATAAATTGCGCTCACGTCAATCCTGCCACCAACTTTGTTAAACTTGACGGCATTGGACATCAGGTTGAGTAGCATCTGTTTGATCATGCGCTCATCTGCCGTGATTACACTGTCCGCCAAGTCACATTTGACAGAAATTTTCAGCCCGGATTCTTCGGCAGAAAGACGGATAAATTCAACACTGTCCTCGATCAACGCAGCCAAATCACATTCAACATCAACAAGTTCAGCCTTGCCTGCCTCAATTTTTGACAAGTCCAGTATATCGTTGATCAAGGTCAGTAAATGATCGCCGCTATTGTGAACAAAACCAGCATACTCCTGGTATTGTATCGTCGCGTCCTTGCCCAGCACCTGGTCCCGAATCATTTGCGAAAAACCCAGAATGGCGTTCAGCGGCGTCCTCAGCTCATGGCTCATATTGGCCAAAAAATCTGACTTCGTGCGGTTGGCCTGTTCCGCCTGATCGAGTGCGGTAATCAAGCTTTTCTGCATTTGTTTCTGTTCGCCAATATCCACCAGAACGGTTTCTATTTCGTTTTTCTCCGGCAAAAACCTGGTATAAAAACGCGCCTGCAGGATGCTGCCATCTTTGCGATAGAAATCAGTTTCGGTACTTTCCAAAAAGCCCATCTTTTGGCCCTGGCTGATAATTCTCTTCATATGTTCAAGATCGACATAAGCCTTTCTGGCTTCGAAATTCTCGATCAAATCCTCGGCATCATCATAACCCAGTAACGCGGCCATCTGTGCGTTGGCTTCGATTGCGCGACCTTCATCAATTGTCGTCCGGATCAAACCGACCTGGGCATTGTTAAACAGGGCACGATATTTTTCTTCGCTGTCGCGCAAAGCTTCTTCTGCTTTTCGACGCTCGGTAATATCAAGTGCGACGGCGAGCAGATAATCGTCTTCAGGGAAGAATGTGGTGGCCACACGCAGCCATGCCGTTGTCCCATCCAACCGGGTCATCTCAACTTCCTGATCCCGGGTGACACCGCGCACGGTTCCTTCCATGAGGGCCTGGCCCCTTAGCTCCGGGCGCACCCAATGTTTGTCAGCACGGTAATCTGCTACCATTTGCTGACGGTTGTCATAGCCCAGGATTTCCGCCGCCCGGTTATTGGCATCCAGCATTTTACTGTCACTGAGGCGAACCTGGGTCAGCCCGACTTCGGCATTTTCAAAAATGCTTCGGTACATCCGCTCGCTTTCCTTCAGAGACGTCTCAAGCGATGAAAGGTTGCGAATAATTTGTTTGATGGTGACAAAAACCAGCACCGCGCCAATGCTGACAAATAACAGCAAATATTGATGGCCTTGTCCGACAACACTCCAAACGCCAAAGCACAAGGAGATTGCTCCCAACAGGGCAGAACCCAAATTTTTGTAGCGCCAGGCAAGATGCACCAGTCCCCCGGCACTGACGGCAAACAACAAAAACGAGGCAATTCCAATAAACGACATTATTTCATTCGTTCCAGTCAGATAAAGCCGCCCCCAAGGGTCGCGGTTACTTTTTTACAAACTCGGTTAAGATTACAATTTGCTGGCCATTAATGCGTCCCTCAATATGCAACTCATTATCTGGCACAAGCGAGATATTACGTACAGCCGTGCCGCGTTTGGCTGTAAAATTAGCCCCTTTTACGTTCAAATCCTTGATCAGCGTGACCGTGTCGCCCGCCGCCAGGAGGCTGCCATTGCTGTCGAGATGGCGGACGGATACGTCATCGTCAACTTCTGTTCCCACTTGCTGTGCCCAGGCGACAACGTCATCGTCCAGGTACAACATGTCTAAAAGGTCAGCAGCCCATGTCTCGGCGCTGTACCGCTTTAACATACGCCAGGCCATAACCTGCACCGCTGGCACCTGGCTCCACATGCTTTCATTCAGGCAGCGCCAGTGGTTCATGTCCATCTTGTCCGGGTTTTCGACCTGATCGCGACAGACTTCGCAGATCAGGAGACATTTTTGCACGCTGCCATCAGATTCAGGCAGAACTTCATAGATGCCCAAAGCCTGAGACGACGCGCATAATTCACATGCATTTTCGCTGCGCTCCCGCAATTCTGTTTCTGTACTCATACCTGGACCTGTTCAAATCTTGTATGACGGATGTGTTTCAGTTTCTGTTCAAAACACAAAATGACGGCCAAGGCAATTTGGCTTGATCCGAATGCGCTGTAATATTTTTTGCTGCGGAGAGATTACATTCCAAAAGCTCTCATGGCTATTGGTCGACCATAAGGCAAGGCTCACAACAACTTTGCCGCCTTCAACAAGGCCCTGACCTTGGCAACAGGTACACCCAGATTGGAGCCGCCATATTCCGGCAGGATGGCGGCGTTCACCGCCACAACCTCGCCATTCACGTTCAGCACCGGCCCGCCGCTGCCTCCGTGTGTTGTTTCGGCATCATAGACCACTGTCGCCGGCGTTGCCTGGCTGACGATGCCACGGCTGGACAGGGGGCTGATCAGTTTTCGTTCCGCCAATCGGGAGGCAACGCTCCAGAAACCGGTATCATTGGCCTTTTGCAACTCATCAATAAAGGCTTCACCGGACTGAACCAGCATGGACTTCAGACCAGTAGGGTAGCCCATGACAATTATTTCGTCCCCCGGCGTGGGCACGGCATCGGCCAGTTTTAATCCATGCGGGGCGGCACCCGGGTTCAGAAGACGCAACACGGCCAGGTCGGTATCTTCGCTCACACGCACAACCTCGACATGCCCGGCAACTTGTTGACCAGGGACATAAACCAGGTACTTCAATAAAACGGGTTCCAGGCCGAGCACCAGCATGCCACTGACACTCGCATCCTTCTCCCAGGGCCTGGCGACGTGTCGGTTTGTAATGATGACACCGGCAGGCCCAACCGCAAATCCAGTGCCGGTAAACTGTCGTTCCGCAATCGGGCCGTCCCCGTCCAGCGTCAACAGGGGTTGGCCAATGGGTGAAATCAATGGACGTCCCTTGTCATCCAGCACATGGCGCAAAAACCGATCACTGGAGACTTCGCGAAAGCCATAACCACCTTGCAGGAAAAGAACCGATGAGCTGGATTGCGCGATGACCCGGTTGTTGGCCGTCGAGCGGCGTTCAAGTTCTGTCAGACGTTCCGTATGGGACGACAAGCGCTGTGCCAATTCCTGGCGTACGGCTTTGAGATCGCTCGGCGTCAGCGCTTCTTCGCGGGCCCGGGTCAATACAGCGGTGATACCTTCCAATCGATTGGCGCTGCTTTTAATCTGTTGTTCCAGATGCACATTCTGCCTGTTCTGGTACCAGGACAGTGCAGCCAGGCCCACAAGGGCCAGCACAACACTGCCACGAAACAGCCGCGTTGTATCCTGTGAAAGTCGCCTGAAAACACCACCGAGCGCATTGGCCAAGCGACCGGGAATGGGTCGTCGGCTCATACGTAAATAAGCAATTCCGTCCGTCAGAATATCGCCTACCATCTGGCGTGACCGGTTATCGGGCCGATACAGGCGAATACGCGACAGAGGACCCTTTTCGCCAAATTCAATCATGTCGCGATGTGACAGAGTCGTGACCGAAACCCGATGACCATTGACCCAGATTGCCTGATCCTTGTGGGCCTCGATCTGATAAGTGCCGTCGACCTGATGCAGGCGGGCCAGCAAGCCCTCCGGTGTTGATCCGGACCCTGTTCGCTCGAACCGCAAGATACGGTTGTCACCCAGCGAAATATCCAGATCAGCGCCACTGAGCCACGTCACCCGCCCCCGCGAAGGGCCAGTGAGATGTTCCAGGGCAATTGCCCCCGCCGCCGCGGAATTTGTTTCTGTTTCTGTGTTTGTCATTTAGCTTTGGATTGAACGAGTTTCGCCATTAATTATCATAACCCTATCAGAAAATATTGCCTGCGCCTTCTGGAAACATCCGGTTCATGGTAATCGGCTGGAGATGAAGTTATAAAGTAAACTTCTGACAGGAGACTAATATGCAAACAGTGATCGGGTATTTGTTGGCGCTGTCGCTGATCGCGACACTTTTAGTGTTAGTGGTGGGTTTGATCGGCATGGCACGCGGTGGAGAATTCAATACTAAATACAATAACATCATCATGCGCGCCCGCATTGGCACCCAGGCGTTTACGGTACTGATGTTTGCGGCATATTTTGTGGTTGGCAAACTTTAATTTAACGAACGACGCGGAGCACCCCATGGTCAAACTGACAAAAATCTATACCCGCGGCGGCGATGCCGGGGAAACCTCGTTGGGGGGCGGTGCCCGTGTCAAAAAACATGACCTGCGGGTCGAAGCCTATGGCACCGTTGATGAAACCAATGCCTGTGTTGGACTTGTTCGGCTGCACACTTCGGACAATGAAGACAGTATTCTCAACCGCATCCAGGACGATCTTTTTGATCTGGGCGCAGATTTGTGCACACCCGGTGAAGACTTCAGCGATACGTCGTCAGCCCTGCGCATTACGCAGCCTCAGATCGACAGGCTGGAATCTGAAATCGACGAAATGAATGCAAATTTGGCCGACCTGACGTCGTTCATCTTGCCAGGTGGTACAGCCGCGGCAGCCAACCTGCATCTCGCCCGCACTGTCGCCCGTCGGGCCGAACGCCTGATTACAGCCTTGGCAGAAGCAGAGCCTGATGGTGTTAACCCCTTGGCCGTCAAATTCATGAACCGCCTCAGCGATCACTTTTTTGTCCTGGGTCGGGTGCTTAATAATGGCGGCAAGGATGATGTTCTGTGGCGTCCAGGGGCTAACAGATAAAGGTCAGCTTTTCTTTTTAGACGACTTTGATTTGGCACGGCTTGCAGCCAACGCCGCATCGACGGCGGTACGGGACCAGGACAACAAGTCGTCGCTATCATCCATGACTTCATCCGGCACACGCCAAAGGGTCTTCAAAGCCTGTTGTTTGTCGCCGCGCTGATAGGAAAAAGGTTCTGTGCCAGCCGCTTCAAAATTGTCCTGTGATGCCTCGTTGGTTTTCAGATACATCACGTCATTGATCAGCAGGGCAAACATGACGCTGCCATAATACAGCCCGGCCCCACCGAACATACGCCGGGCCGAGACCGGCCCCAATGGTTCCAGTTGATCCAACAAATGATCACGAAAATCCGCACTGACCGGCATGGCTGCGGGGTTGCCTAACGCGGGCCAGGATCGATGCCGGCTTTTTCCAGCCCAGCATATAAATTATCAGCTACAGTCGTATCATTATATGGCCAAAGGCGACTGCGTACGGCCAGGGAATAGTCCGGTTTGACCATAAAAACCTGTTTCCAGTTTTCCTGTGCTTCTTCTTTTTGACCGAGCTGACCGAGCGTGCCGGCCAGGAAAACATAGCTGGAATCCGTATCCGGTTCCCTCGCAATGCGTTGACGAAAATAGTCAGCGGCCGTTTCCCAGTCACCAAGCGCAAAATAAGACTGCCCGACAGTATGCAAAGCCATGGCTGGCCCATGCGGGTCCAGCCGGATCAATTCCTGAAAAGCGTCAATGGCTGTTTGGTAGTTACCAGAAAAGTTCTCAATGGTCGCCAATATCCGCAAACCATCCGGCGATCCAGGTGACACCTCATGCAGTCGGGCAACAGCCTCTCGCGCATCGTCGAGGCGATTTTGCCAAACCCGCATAACAGCCAATGACAACCAGGCATATGATTCTTTAGGGTCTGTCTCGATGGCTTTATTGACCCATTTTTCAGCTTCGTTGAGGGCCGTTTGGTGATTTTCACCCCATTGGTTGGTAAAATGCATAATATATGTAAAGGCCAATCCCCCCATAGCAGCCGCAAAATTCGGATCATTTTGCAAAATGCGCTGCAGCAGAATTCTGGCCTCGATTACCTTGCCCTCTGAGCCGCTGATAATCAGCTCACGGGTCCGCAACATGGTGTCATAGGCCTCAACATCCTGGGTGCCGCGGTGGCCGACACGGGCTTCATCTTCGGCACTCAATTTAACTTTCAGGGCACCTACAATTTCGGCCGTAACTTCATCCTGTACCGCAAAAATATCGTCCAGATTGCGGTCAAAACGGTCCGCCCACAAATGACCGCCGGTGCTGCCATCAATCAACTGAGCCGTCACCCGCACCCGGTTTCCGGATTTGCGCACACTGCCTTCCAGGGCCCAGCGTACGCCCAGCTCACGACAAACATCCGGGATGTTCACAGCCGTACCTTTATAGGTAAAGACGGAATTTCGCGCGATTACCAACAGGCCGGATATTTTTGACAGGTCCGTTATCAGATCTTCCGTAATGCCGTCCGCGAAATATTCCTGTTCTTCGTCGCCAGACATATTGTCGAAGGGCAAGACGGCGATGGAGGGTTTTTCTTCTGCAACCGGGTCGGGCGCTTGTGGCACTGTCGCTGCGGCTGGTTTGATTTCTTCCACCGGGGCCTCGCCAGCGCGGCAAACGTCAAATACCCGCATGGGCTCGGCAATATTCTTCAGGGCATGTTCACCCTTTGAGGTGCAATCAAAATCAGGTTTGGATCTGATCTGTTCGTAAATCGAGCCTGAGACAAACACCCGACCCGGGTCAGCCAGGGCTTCAATCCGCGCGGCAATATTCACGCCATCGCCATAGATGTCTTCATCGTCAGACATGATGTCGCCAAGGTTGACACCCATGCGAAACTGCACACGCTTGTCTTGTGCCACTTGTTGGCTGCGTTCGTTGATTTCGCCTTGCAGGGTCAAGGCACATTTCACAGCATCAAAAGCAGAGGCAAACTCGGCAAGAAAGCCGTCACCTGTATGTTTGACAATACGTCCGCCCGATTTTTCGATACCGGGATCAATAACCTCGCGCCGGTACTCCCACCATTGCGCCATGGTCGCATCTTCATCCGCGCCCATCAGACGCGAATAGGCAACAACGTCCGCGGCCAGGATGGCAGCCAGTCTTCGGGCAATGGTAGATTCGGACATATAGGAAAGCTTCAAATCAACAGATAAATGAATACGCCGCAACAATAGCAGAAATTATGTTTTCGGCTACTCGAAGGTGATCTGGTGATCAATGCCTGCTTTCTCAAGACCGGCGATAATTTGTCGGGGGAAAGTATCTTCCCGAAAAGGCCAGCCCGCCACACGATCCTTCAGGGAATAGTCGGGGTTCACAGAGAAGATGCTCGCCCACATCTCGCGGGCTTCCTCGAAACGTTCCTGATGGCCATAAATAGAAGCCAGATACAGACGGCTGCTGTCGGTATGCGGGTTCACTTCAATGCGGTGCTTGAAGGTTTCTTCGGCCTTGTTCATATCACCGGCCATGTAAAGCGCCTGCCCCAGAATATGCAGCGTGATATCCGCCCCCAAGGGGTCGACATTGCGACCGGCTTCCAGCTGGCGAATGGCCTCGTCAGGATGACCACAGGCCAAAGCCACATTGCCCAGCAATACAAACCCTTCGGTCTTGTTTGGCAAGAGTTCAAGCAGCTTGTGTCCATGCTGACTGGCTTCGTCATAGCGGCATTGCAGCATGCAAATAATGCCCATGGACAACAAAGCAGCCGGGTCCTGGTCATCCTGGGCCATGGCCGCTTCGGCGCAGCGAACGGCCTCTTTCAAGGCGCCATCCGGATCATCAGTCCACTGGTTGGTATACAGGGCCATCATGGCCATGCCGCGACCGGCCAGGGCAGGTGTGAAGCTCGGATCAGCCTCAAGTATCTGATCTAATAGCGGAATTGATTCACGCACATCTTCCGGTGCACCACTGAACAACTTCTCGCGCGCCTTGAGATATAGATCGTAGGTTTCAACATCAGATCGCATGCGCCTGGCCACCCGTTCCTGATCAGCCTGGGAGAGTTTGACCTTCAGCGCCTTGACGATCTCGGCCGTGATTTCATCCTGCACGGCAAAGATATCATCCAGATTGCGGTCATATCGTTCAGCCCACAGATGACCGCCGGTGCTGCCATCAATAAGCTGGGCAGTGACCCGCACCCGGTTACCGGCCTTGCGTACACTGCCTTCCATGACCCATGCCACACCCAGATCACGGGCCACATCCGGTACATTCACGGCCCGGCCCTTGAAGGTGAAAACAGAATTGCGGGCAATCACGTGCAAGCCTGATATTTTTGACAGGTCGGTGATCAGGTCTTCACTGATGCCATCGGCAAAATATTCCTGATCGCTGTCACCGGACATGTTTTCAAAAGGCAAAACGGCGATGGAAGGTCGATCATCCTTAAGCACAGGCGTTGCCACTTGCGGTGCTTGTTCTTCGCCCCGACCAACCCGCCAGACCGAAACCGGGCGGGCAATATTCTTCAGTTGATGATCGCCAAAGCTCTCAAGTCTGAAATCACTGTTGCTGCGCACCTGATCATATACCGCCGCCGACAGCAGCACGTCATTGGCTGCAGCCAGGGCGCGGATGCGGGCGGCGATATTAACCCCGTCACCATAGATATCTTCGGCATCAGCCAGAATGTCGCCCAGATTAACGCCCAGGCGATAGAAGAATTTCTGGTTTTCCGCCAAGGCCTGATTAAATTCTATTTGGCGGGACTGGATGGCAATGGCGCAGCGAACCGCATCCGCAGCACTGGTAAATTCCGCCAAAAAACCGTCGCCTGTATGTTTGACCAGGCGGCCTGAAAACTCGGTTGTTGCAGGTTCGATAATTTCTATCCGGCTTCGTCGGCCATTTTGCGTTGTGCTGACGTCGTCGCCACGCATCAGTTCCGTGTAATCCACAATATCGGCTGATAGAACAGCCGCAAGTCGGCGGGCATTTCCAGTGCCTGAGGCATTGTTATTCTGTTCCATGGCCAGGAATCGAAACTTTCAGATTAGAGCGCATTCAACAGCCGTCTAACTAAGACCTAAAAAACCGAATTACAAGTCACTGATTTGTGTCTGGAACCCGGAGGGCTGCAAAGTTGTATATAGCACGGCAACCTGTAATAGTAATGATCAGGTTGTTCCTGAATGGCTTTTATTTTGGTTGCAGACACCCGGAGGGTGGGATCGTGTCAAAGTTTAGATATTTTCCAATACATTCATTTTACCTGACGATCATTAACGTTTTTTCACTTACCTTTTTCCTGCTTTTAAGTGCACCGTCCACGGCCGAAATATTGATCGGGCTGGGTGGCCCCTTGACCGGCAAGCTTGAATGGACCGGCGAGGAAATGGATATGGGTGTACAACATGCCGTTGATGACCTGAATGCCAGCGGTGGTGTACTGGGGCAATCGGTGCGCCTGATCAAGGTGGACGACGCCTGCAATCCTGAGCAGGCGGTTGCGGCTGCGCAAAAACTTGCGAGCGACAAGGTTGTCATGGTTGTTGGTCATTATTGTTCAAGTACATCCATCGCCGCCAGGGCCGTTTATACTGCCCATGACATCTTGATGATTTCCCCCGGTTCAACGGCAACCCAGTTTACCGATGAAGGCGGAAAAAATATCTTTCGTCTCATCGGTCGGGATGACCAGCAGGGAAAAGTAGCCGCCGACTACCTTGCCCGTGACTGGGGAACACAAAAAATTGCCATCCTGCACGACAACGACGCCTATGGCACGGGCCTCGCCCAAAACACAAAAAAGCATTTGAACGCCCTGAAAGTGCAGGAAGTTTATTATGGCGGCTATACCGCGGCGAAGGGTGACTATCAGCAAGTTGTTGATCAGCTGAAAGCCCACGCCGTGGACGTTGTCTATGTGGGTGGTTATGACGAGGACGTCAGCAATTTATTATTGCTGGCGCTGGATCAGGGTCTGAAATTTTCTCTTGTTTCCGGGGATGGCATTTCAGGCAAGGCTTTCTGGTTGACGGCGGGAGCCAGCGGACAAGGGACGCGCTTTACCTTTGTCCCCGATTATCGAAAAAAACCATCGGCACTTTCCGCTGTGGAAAATTTTCGAAAGGAAAACTTTGAACCCGGTGGTTATACCCTCTATGCCTATGCGGCTGTTCAGGTGTGGGCCCAGGCAGTGGAACAAATCAATAGCCTGAAGATGGACAAGGTTTCCGACCACATGCACAAAGCCACGTACGATACCGTCCTGGGTAAAATCGGCTTCGATGACAACGGTGACCTTACCGGCATTCCGGGCTGGAGCTGGTATGAGTGGACGGCCGGCAAGTTCAAGCCCGTTGGAGAGCAGTGATAAGCTGAAATGTCTGCGAACATATTTCTGAAATCAGGGTTTAGGGAAAGATTTGGTCTTGGCAGACGACTGCTGTTCGCCTTCATCGGGATCAGTGCCTTCGCCTTTATCGCGGCGGGTGTTTCCTTGTTTTCCTTTTTCACCGTCGACAAGGCGATTACCAGGATTACCCGCCACCAGGTGCCCACTGCGCTGACATCCCTCAAGCTGTCGAACCAGGCAGAACGCCTGTTGCCCTATGCGCCTTTGCTTATGGCCTCGGATACAATGTTGCGCCGAAAAAATATCTTCAAGGACATCAGCCAGAATGCGGGTCGCCTGACCGACATTCTGTCAGAGTTAAAAACAGATTATGCCGACCACGAAACCGTGTTGACCCTGGCTCGTTTTGTTCGCCAAATTATCGATAATTTTGAGCAACTTGACCTGCTGGTTGCGAACAGGATTGTCGCCAGCGAACGGAAAAAAACCTTGCTGCGAAAGCTGTCAGTTGAACACAAAAGGATCGGCCGGTACCTGTCACCCGGCATTCGCAGTCTTGGACAGAATCTCGGGAACAAGTCTCATTTCGACATTCAGCAAAAAAGTGGCCAGAACAAGGCTTTGCGAATTGTCGCTTCGGCCCCGTCCCCCCTGGCACAACTGGCAAATATTTCGGTATATGACACCCTTCTGGATATTTCGAACAGCGCCGGTGTTGCCGACATCAAACTTTATTTGTTGCCCCTGAAACGCCAGTATTCGTCTTTGGCCAAAGCCGTCAGTTTGATGGATGATGACATCAAGGAACGACTTGATCCACGGATCGAAGCGTTTGGATCCTTTATCGACGGCCCCAAAGGCATCCCCCAGGCGCGCAGGGATGAGCTCAAAATCCTCGCCAGAAGTGAGCGTCTCGTTGCTGAAAATATCAGGCTGTCAAAAGATCTGTCTGTTTCGGTCGAACAACTGGTTGCAGGTGCCATTGGTGCCATCGAAGTCGAAACCATGGAAGCCCGTGACGTGCAGGAACGTAGCCGTCAGGTTCTGTACATCACCGTCTTCCTGAGCCTGGTCTGTTCTATCCTTGTGATCTGGCTGTATGTGCAACGTAATCTGATCGCCCGCCTGACCGCCCTGAGTGACGCCATGTTGTCGATTGCCAAAGGTGACCTGAAGAGCGACCTGCCCAAGGGTGGTGGGGACGAAATCGGTCGCATGGCCAAAGCCCTGACTGTATTTCGGGATACGGCGATTGAGGTCAAGGAAAGTAATTTACTTGAAATCAAGGAGGCCCAGGCCATCGCCGAACATGCCAGCCAGGCCAAATCCGATTTTCTGGCGAACATGAGCCACGAGCTGAGGACGCCACTGAATGCGGTCATTGGCTTTTCGGAAATACTGAAAAAGCAGTTGTTTGGATCCCTCGGCCACGAAAAGTATCTGCAATATGCCTCGGATATTCATGGATCCGGCACCTATTTGCTCGACCTGATCAATAGTATTCTGGATTTGTCCAAGGTCGAAGCCGACGAAATGGAAATCCATGAAGAAGAAGTTGACCTCAAGCTGGTGATCGAAGACGCCGTATCCGTTGTTCGTCACGCCGCCAGCGCCGCGGGCATTGAACTGGAAATAGATGTCCCCGACGAGAGCCCTGGACTTTATGCGGATCAAATGCGGCTCAAGCAGATCCTGCTGAACCTGCTGACAAACGCCATAAAATTTTCGCCCCGCAACAGTCAGGTCGTAAGCCATGTCGGGCGCGACGTAACCGGTAGAATGATTATCCGGATTAGCGACAAGGGCAAAGGTCTGGCACCAGATGAAATAGAAATTGCCCTGAAACCATTTGGACAGGTGGCAGATGTCATGACACGGGATCAGGAAGGCACGGGCCTCGGACTTCCCTTGTGCAAGTCTTTCATGGAATTGCACGGTGGCACGTTGCTTTTGGAAAGCGAATTAGACCACGGCACAACTGTCATCCTGACCTTTCCGGCCGAACGCACCTTGTCTGCGGCCTGAAAGTATCCGGAAATTCGCTGTCGGTCCCCGGAAATAACCTTATCGCCTGCCAGAATCTTTGAGAGACGCGAAAAAACGGCTGTTTTCTCCCGATTTGACCGTTTCGGAACTCATTGACAGCCTCAAAACCCGGCAATATGCTGCACTGCGATAAAACTGGCCCCCCCACCGGCACTACTCTTGGTGCCAGGTCAAGTTTCCGGATCAAGATGGCGCGGGCAAAGCAGTCTGTGTGCCGTCCCTTTTTTACTTTTTGGAGATGCGAGCGAATGAAAGTACTCGTCGCGGTCAAACGAGTGATTGACTATAACGTCAAGGTGCGCGTGAAAGCCGATAACACTGGTGTCGAGACGGCCAACGTCAAGATGTCCATGAACCCCTTTGATGAAATTGCCATTGAAGAAGCCATTCGCTTGAAAGAAGCCGGGACCGCCGAGGAAATCGTCGCTGTGTCCATGGGCCCACAACAGTGCCAGGAAACAATTCGAACCGCCCTTGCCATGGGTGCTGATCGCGGTGTTTTGGTCAAAACCGACGACGAACTACAGCCGCTGGCCGTTGCCAAACTGATGAAAGCCGTGGTCGACGAAGAGCAGCCTGGCCTGATCATTCTGGGCAAGCAAGCCATCGATGATGACAGCAATCAGACAGGTCAGATGCTGGCCGCCTTGCTGGGCTGGCCGCAAGCCACCTTTGCATCAAAGGTCGAGATTGCCGGCGACAAGGCAAAGGTTACCCGCGAGGTTGATGGTGGTCTTGAAACAATCGAGATCAACATGCCCTGCATTGTGACCACTGACCTGCGCCTGAACGAGCCACGTTACGCCAGCTTGCCCAACATCATGAAAGCCAAGAAAAAGCCGATTGATGAAAAATCACCTGAAGATATGGGTGTTGATACGGCGCCACGCCTGACGACGATCAAAGTTGAAGAGCCGCCAAAACGTGAAGCCGGTGTCATCGTCGAAGACGTCGCCCAGCTGGTTGACAAGTTGCGTAACGAAGCAGGGGTAATCTGATGTCTGTATTGGTCATTTCTGAACACGATAATGCTGAACTCAAGGAAGCAACACTTAATGTTGTGACCACCGCAAAAGCCCTGGGTGGTGACATTCATGTTCTCGTCGCCGGTGCCGGTTGTGCTGGCGTCGGTGAAGCCGCCGCCAAAGTCGACGGTGTTGCCAAGGTTCTGGTTGCGGATGACGCGGCTTATGAATATGCCCTGGCTGAGCCCATGGCTGACCTGATCAAGGGTCTGGCTGGTGATTATAGTGCGGTGCTGGCCCCGGCCACCACATCGGCAAAAAATATCATGCCACGTGTCGCTGCCTTGCTGGACGTTGCCCAGATATCGGAAATCACGGAAGTTGTTTCTGAAGACACATTTGTGCGCCCCATCTATGCCGGTAACGCCATGGCCACCGTGCAGTCCAGTGACGCCATCAAGATCATGACCGTGCGCGGTACGGCCTTTGAAAAGGCTGCGCCTGAAGGTGGTTCGGCTGTCGTTGAAAGCATTGCCGCTGCTGGTGACCCTGGTATTTCCAGCTTCGTCGGTCGGGAACTTTCTAAATCCGAGCGTCCGGAATTGACCTCGGCCAGCGTCATCATCTCTGGTGGTCGTGGCATGCAGTCCGGCGACAACTTCCCCATGCTGGAACGTATTGCTGACAAGCTTGGTGCCGCCGTTGGCGCCAGTCGCGCTGCCGTTGACGCAGGCTTTGTGCCCAACGATTATCAGGTTGGCCAAACCGGCAAAATCGTCGCACCTGACCTTTATGTTGCCGTTGGCATCTCTGGTGCTATCCAGCATCTGGCCGGCATGAAAGACAGCAAGGTCATCGTGGCCATCAATAAAGATGAAGAAGCACCCATTTTCCAGGTTGCTGATTTTGGTCTGGTGGCGGATTTGTTCAAGGCGGTGCCTGAACTTGAAGAAGAACTTGCCAAAATCGGTCTTTAAAAGTCAGTCTATAAAAGCAGTTTTCAAAATAGCTGCGTAAGAAAGTTAAAGTATGACCAACATCAGCAAAGTCGGCATCATCGGCGCCGGGCAAATGGGTAACGGTATTGCCCATGTTTTTGCCCAGTCAGGCTTCGAGGTACTGCTGTCTGACCTTAGCCAGGAAAGCCTGGACAAGGGTATCGCCACCATGGAAAAGAACATGCAGCGCCTGGTCGGGCGCGGCAAGATGTCTGAAGATGAAATGGTCGCAGCCCTTGGACGTGTCACAACGTCGACAACGCTGGACGACTTTGGTGATGTTGATCTGGCCATTGAATCTGCCGTCGAGAACGAGGAAATCAAGAAGAAAATTCTTGTGGACCTTTGCCCGCGTCTCAAAGAATCGGCAATTGTCGCCACCAACACTTCATCGATTTCGATCACGCGTCTGGCTGCAATTACCGACCGGCCTGATCGATTTGCCGGCATGCACTTCATGAACCCGGTACCTGTCATGCAGCTGGTCGAATTGATCCGCGGCATTACAACATCGGCAGAAACGTTTGATGCCATCCGTGAATTGACACTCAAGCTGAACAAAACCCCGGTCAGCTCAGAAGATTTCCCGGCCTTCATGGTCAACCGTATTTTGCTGCCCATGATCAACGAAGCCATCTACACCCTGTATGAAGGTGTGGGTTCGGTCGACGCCATCGACACGGCCATGCGCCTTGGTGCCAACCACCCCATGGGGCCATTGCAACTGGCGGACTTCATCGGCCTGGATACGTGTCTCGCGATTATGCAGGTCTTGTATGACGGTCTGGCCGATACCAAATACCGCCCCTGCCCGCTGCTCGTCAAATATGTCGAAGCTGGTTGGGTTGGCCGCAAGGTCAATCGCGGTTTTTACGACTACACAACCGAAGTACCTGTGCCTACGCGGTAAAGGCAGCAACGCGGTAAAAACACTATGCGGGCTGTATTTTCTCGTCGTTACGGCACCCCCGATAACCTGGAAATTGGTGAATTCCCGAAACCCGTTGTCGGTCCTGGCGAGCTTCTGATCGCCGTCAAGGCCGCCGGTGTGGCCTTTCATGACGGCTTGCAACTGGCCGGCAAACATCAAATCAAGCACGACATGCCCTATGTGCCCGGTATGGAAATCGCCGGTACCGTGGCGGCCCTGGGCGAAGGCGTTGAAGGCCCAAAAGTTGGCACGCCGGTGATATCGATCAACGAGGGTGGCGGCTGGGGCGAGTTCGCATTAGTTAAAGAAAGCCAGGTCTGGCCAATCCCTGCGGACGTTGATTTCAAGGCGGCTGCGGCACTTGGCATGGCCTATACAACGGCCCATTGCGGCATTCACTGGGAAGGCCAGGTCACGGCGGGCGACACGGTTTTGATTACCGGCGCCACCGGTGCAGTTGGCCTGGCTGCAGTGGAATGTGCCAAGGCACTTGGCGCACGCGTCATCGCGGTTGCCAGCTCGGAGGAGCGGCTGGCTATCGCCACTGAACACGGTGCCGACGAGGGCATCAACTATATCACTTGCTCATTGAAGGAAGCGGTGAAGGAGTTGACGAACGGCGAGGGCGTCAACGTTGCTTTCGATCCGGTGATGGGCAGTTTGTTTCCCGACGTGCTGAGCAGCCTCGCTTGGGGCGCACGGCACGTGATCATCGGATTCGCCGGTGGCGAGATACCAAAAATCCCATCCAATCGTCTGTTGGTTAAAAATCGCCGCGCGCTCGGCATGGTGATGAGCTATTACCGCTATCGCCAGCCGCACCTGATGCAACAAACGGTCGATACATTATTGGATTGGTATCAAAGCGGCAAAATCCACCCACGCATCGCCGTGGATGGCCCGTTGGAAAAAGCGCCTGAATACCTGAACTTGATCATGGATCGCAAATTAATCGGCCGAGCCATTTTAGTTTAGGTTTATTGCCTTCTCGACAATCTTTTGCGCGTCCTCGGAAAACCACTCGGCAGGGCCGACGAGGCGACCGATTTCCTGGCCCTTGCGGCTCAGCAGAATTGTTGTTGGCAAGCCTGGCACCCGGAGTTTGCGACCGGTGCGGGCTTTCTGGTCGATGTAGAGCTCAAGCGATTTCACATCGACTTCCCCATAAAATTCCTTCACAGCCTCCAACCCCTTGCGATCCTGCGACAGAGCCAACACTAGAAAATCCTTGCCGCCATATTTTTTGTGCAGGGCATCCAGGTCCGGCATTTCCCGCCGACAGGGCGCACACCAGGTGGCCCAGAAATTCAGCAACACCACGCGACCTTTGAAGTCACTTAAATGAAGTACTTTGCCCGCGCCGTCCTTAAAGCCAATATCCACCACATCGACGGGCGTTTTGTGCCAGACAAAGTTCTGCATGGGGCTGTTTGCCGCCACTGGAGCAGCAAACATGGCCAGAAAGCAAAAAAACACATATCCTGCGGCATTTCTGCTGAAATTCACTCGCATCAAGAAAACCTTTACGTTACACAGCAATTAAGCCAGAAAACTGTTTAAACCAAAATTTCGCGCGACCGGAAAACCATCATGACCGCCAAAGATCAGAACACCAAAGATCAGACGCCAAAAACAGACTCGGACGCCAACTCCTTGTGGGGCGGACGCTTTGCTGCAGGTCCTGCCGCCATCATGGAAGCCATCAATGCCTCCATCGATTTTGACCGTCTGATGTATACCCAGGACCTGGCCGGGTCGCGGGCCCATTGTAACATGTTGATGGCGCAAGGCATCATCGGCAATGACGATGGTCACGCAATTTTGACAGGTCTGGATCAGATCGAAGGCGAAATCCGGGACGGCAAGTTTGAATATTCAGCGGCCCTTGAAGATATTCATATGCATATCGAAGCCCGGCTGCATGAAATCATCGGCCCGGCCGCGGGCAGGCTGCATACAGCCCGGTCACGTAACGACCAGGTGGCCACAGATTTCCGGCTTTGGGTACGGGACGCCATCGACAATACGGACGCCGCCTTAAAAGCCTTGCTGCAAGCCCTGGCAACGCGGGCGGAAGAACATGCCGCAACCGTTATGCCTGGCTTCACGCATTTGCAAACCGCCCAGCCCGTGACCTTTGGTCATCACATGATGGCTTATTATCAGATGTTTTCCCGTGATCGCAGTCGGCTGGCCGATTGCCGGGCCCGCATGAACGAGAACCCGCTGGGCGCTGCCGCCCTGGCAGGCACATCCTTTCCCATCGACCGCCAGGCCACGGCGACGGCCCTGGGCTTTGACCGGCCGTGCGCCAATTCAATGGACGCCGTTGCCGACCGGGATTTTGCCCTGGAATATCTCTCGGCTTGCTCGATCACGGCTGTACATATTTCCAGGCTGGCGGAAGAGATTGTTTTGTGGGCCTCGCCATTGGTGAATTTTGTCGCCCTGCCGGATAGCCTCTCGACCGGCTCGTCAATCATGCCGCAAAAGAAGAACCCCGATGCAGCCGAACTGGCACGGGCCAAATCCGGGCGCATCATCGGTAATCTGAATACGCTGCTGATCGTCATGAAGGGCCTGCCCATGACCTATTCCAAGGACATGCAGGAAGACAAGGAGCCAACCTTTGATACCGCCGACAGCCTTGCACTGGCTATCGCGGCCATGACCGGCATGGTGGCTGAAATCAAGGTCAACGAAGCGGCCATGGAAGCCGCCGCCGGACAAGGATTTTCCACGGCAACCGATCTGGCCGACTGGGTTGTGCGGGTCCTGGGCGTACCGTTCCGCCGGGCCCACGACATCACGGGACAGATCGTTCGTATGGCTGAAAGTAAAAACTGCGGCTTGGAAGATTTGAGTCTGGCAGATATGCAAACAGTGGAAGCCGGCATTACGGACGAGATTTTTGCTGTACTGGGCGTCAATAATTCCGTCAGCAGCCGCACCAGCTTTGGCGGCACGGCACCTGATCTGGTTCGGGCTGCGGCGCAAGCAGCACAAACTGACTTGAGCGATAAAAGGTAGAAGCCATGATCAAAGGACTGAAATATATCTTGCTGTTGGCCATAATCGTGTCAACAGGTTCGGCACTGACCGCCTGTGGCAAAAAGGGTGCGCTCGAAAAACCCACAGCAAAAACAGAACAGCCGAAGAAAAAAACCTGATCGTCTAATCAAAATACAGCCGATCAAAAGAATTCTGAAAGAACCGACCTCATGGACCATTTCGATTATCGGGACGGCGAGCTTTACGCGGAAGACATCGCCATCCAGGAAATTGCCAACGCTGTTGGCACGCCTTTTTACTGTTATTCCAGTGCCACTCTGGTGCGGCATTACAAGGCCTTTGCCGATGCCTTGACGGGTCTGGATGCAAAAATCTATTACGCCGTCAAAGCCAACAGCAATGTGGCCCTTGTGCGTTTGTTGTCGCAACAAGGAGCCGGGGCGGATATTGTCTCGGCGGGCGAGTTGGCCATTGCGCAAGCCGCTGGTGTGGCGGCGGATGAAATCGTTTTTTCCGGTGTTGGCAAAAAGCGCGAAGAAATGCGCGCGGGCCTTGAAGCCGGGATTGGCCAGTTCAATGTTGAATCAGAAGCCGAACTGGAGGCCCTGTCCGAAGTGGCCAATGGCATGGGTGCCACGGCGCAAATCGGTATTCGCCTGAACCCGGATGTGGACGCCAAAACCCACGCCAAGATCACCACTGGCAAGGCCGAAAACAAATTTGGTGTCGCCTGGCCCCGGGCCCGGGAACTCTATGCCCGCGCGGCGGAACTTCCCGGCATCCAGGTCAAGGCAGCAGCCGTTCATATCGGATCACAAATCACCACGCTGAAACCCTACGAGCTGGCCTATCACCGTCTGCTGGAAATGGTTGAACTGCTGGAACAAGATGGTCATGACATCAGCACCATCGATCTGGGCGGCGGCCTCGGTATTCCCTATGGCGAGGAAACACCACCCAGCCCGGCTGAATATGGTGCGGTCGTCAAAAACGTCTTTGGCAAGACCGGCAAGAAACTGGGCTTTGAGCCTGGCCGCGTGATAGTGGGCAATGCAGGCATTGTGGTTTCGTCGCTGGTTTACAACAAGCAAAGCGAAGACCGTCGTTTTGTCATAATTGATGCCGCCATGAACGACCTTATTCGCCCGACCCTGTATGACGCCAAACATGATCTGGTGCCCGTGCGCCTGACCAATGGCCCACACAGCGAAGCCGATGTGGTTGGCCCGATCTGCGAGAGCGGCGACACCTTCGCCCGCAATTGTGAACTACCCGAACTGGGCGAAGGCGAGCTGATCGCCATCCGCTCCGCTGGAGCCTATGGCGCGGTGATGGCGTCCACCTACAATGCCCGCCCCATGGCCGCAGAAGTGCTGGTTCACGGCAGCGATTTCAGCGTCATCCGCAAACGCAAAACCATCGAAGACCTGATCGCCAACGACACCATCCCCGACTGGTTGAAGTAAACCCTCGACTTATTAATTGGTGCCATGCACCTATTAATCTTTGTTAATTAGTGCCTGTCACTATTTAACGCTTTTTGGGAGGTCGACCCCGACGGAGGGCTTTAAGGGAGCGCCCGGTCAAGAGCTCAGCCTTTTGGATAAACACGTCGCTGCCAACAGGGTATCCAGCCGCTTCGTGTTTGTTCATATTCGGATGAACAGCCTCCACAGGCTCATCAAGCAAAAAAGCGGCCCAGTCGGGAACCAATTCAGTCAGTGGGTCAGACGAACTCAGGCGATCCAATGATCCATTGCTGTGGGCACCGGCACTGGACCATCGATAATCCTCTGGTTTGTTCACTATTTTTGCACGAACAGGATTAAGCTCGATATATCTGGCAGCCATCAACAGCCAGGTCTCATCCATGGCAAAAGAAGCATACCTGCTTTGCCAGAGGTGGCCTTTCCAATCATGTCGTTGATTAATTCTGGCAGCGAATTTTTTGTGAGTTTCGCCAACAACCTGACTCAGATTCGCTGCTTCTCCGGGCACCAGGATCAAGTGAACGTGGTTCGGCATGAGGCAATAAGCCCAAAGCGCGACTTCGTATTTTTCGCAGGACCTTTCGAGCAACTCGAGATAATAACGATAATCCCAATGGGTGAAAAACGTCTGCTGACGTCGGTTGCCACGTTGGGTCACGTGATGAGGTGCGCCGGGCACAACTATTCTGGGGCGTCTTGGCATACCGGTGATATGCAGGGGCCAGAGCTATTTTTTCCGCTGAACGTAAATTAATTGGTGCCAGGCACTGATTAATGTTTGTTAATTAGTGCCTGGCACCAATTATGAGTCAGGAGTCACCGTTTTCTGATTGGACATGAGGGGTGTCCTGAGGGAAAATCGGGTGTTAACGATATTTCTCCTTCTAAAAGGATGCTTCGGCCCGGTGTGATGGCAAGTAACGATCATATTCCACCAACGTCCGATACCCGCATCGGGTTTCGGATTCTGTTGGCGCGCCTGGCCCTGTATTGGGAATCCCTCTGGCGGGCGCTGTGGCCGCTTGTCGTTTTAGCAGCGCTATTTGTGGCTTTATCTCTGGCCGGTCTTTGGCAATCTGTGCCTGGTTATTTTCACCTGGCCGGTCTGATACTTTTTGCAGCTGGCATCGCGACTTTGTTGCTGCTTCGTTTGCCGCTGGTCCGGCTGCCCAACCGTGAACAGGGTCGCAGACGGCTGGAAACAGATAGCGGCACTGTGCATCGACCGATCCAGGCCCTGGAAGATCAGCTTGCCAATCCAGATAAATCAAATCCGGCAACATGGCAGTTGTGGCTGTTGTCAAAAAACCGTGCTCTTGAAGCTCTCGCACGATTGCGCCCGCGCTGGCCGCGACCGGGACTGGCCGAACGGGATCCACGCGCTATTCGTTACGCTGTGGGGTTGTTACTTTTTGTCGGCTTGATGGCGGCCGGGTCCGAGGGCGCAAATCGTTTGGCGCAAGCCTTTGCACCGGATATTTCGACGCCTGTGCCCGCCGCCCGGTTCGAAGCCTGGGTGACACCACCGGCCTATACTGGCAAAGCACCGGTTCTGTTGACGGCCCATGGCAAAAGCCTGGTCCAACAGGCAATCAGCGAAAATGAAATCGCCGTTTATAGTGTACCCGTCAACAGCGAATTGTTTGTTCGCCTGCATGGTGGTGCGGGACTGCCGGTCCTGATCATGGGCCATGCACCTGCAACCACGACAATAACGGCAACGGCCATTGATGCCCAAAATCATGAATTAAACAGCAAGCTGGACCGGCCCCAGAGCGCCCATCTGATGCAAGAGACCAGGGAACTGGCGAAATGGGACTTCGCCATCATCCCCGACGAAGCGCCGCAGGCCGCCATCGAACAGGCACCGACAGTTTCAGCTCGTCTGGGTTTGAAAATACCACTTCTGGCGACAGATGATTATGGCCTGGCGAGCCTGCGCCTGTCGCTGAAACACGGGGATCAACCACCGCAATTCATTGAAGTCCCTCTGCCCGGTCAGGCACCGGATGTCTTCCGGCACAAAATGTTCAAGGATTTTACACCCCACAAGTGGGCTGGTTTGCCGGTGACGATGGTCCTGGAAGCAGAAGATGCTGCCGGCCAGACGGGCCGAAGCCAGAGCCAAAAAGTCATCCTGCCTGAGCGCCCCTTTGAACATCCTGTAGCACGGGCCATCATTGAGCAGCGCAAACGTCTGGCATCGATGAGTGATGAAGGCAAAGCCATCGCCCGGACCTTGCGTGTTATCTCGGCTTTTCCCGAAGAATATGACGATGACAGCGTGGTGACCCTGAGCTTGCGGTCCGCCATCCGGCGGCTGGAACTGGACAGCAGCGACAGGGCCGTGGATGAAGTAATCGACATCTTGTGGGATACGGCCCTGCGTATCGAGGACGGTGTCCTGTCCCTGGCTGAACGGGCCTTGCGAAAGGCCGAGCAGAATCTGATGGATGCCCTGTCGCGGAATGCCTCACAGGCGGAAATTGACCGTCTGGCGCAGGAATTGAAGCAGGCCATGGACCGTTTTCTGCAGGCTATGATGGAAGAAATGGCCAAAAATCCACAACAACAAAATCAGGCCAATCTGCCCATCGACCCCAATGCCCGCTCGGTAGACCGCCAGGATCTGCAAAATATGCTGGACCGGGCCCGGGAATTGTCTCGGCTGGGCGCCCGAGATGCGGCGAAGGAATTGCTGTCGCAGTTACGTAATATGCTGGAGAGTCTGCGGGCTGGTAGCCGTCAGCGGCAAATGTCCAAACAAATGCAAGCCGGTCAAAAGGCTTTGGGCGAAATGGGCAAATTGATGCGTCGTCAGCAGGAATTGCTGGACCAAAGCCTGCGCCGCCAGCAAAGCGGCAAGGCCAAACCAGGCGACAAACAGTCCAAAGCAAGTGCCGCTGAACAGGAAGCCTTGCGGCGTCGGCTGGGTGAAATTATGCGACAACTGGGCGAAGCTCGCGGCAAAATTCCCAAACAACTGGGCAAGGCCGAACGCGCCATGCGCGGTGCTGGCAAGTCGTTGCAAAGTGGTGAGCCCGGAAATGCGGCGCCACAACAAAGTACCGCCTTGCAGCAAATGCGGTCAGGTGCGGAAGCCCTGGCCAAGGCCATGGCGGGTGAACGTGGTCAACAAGGCCTGATGGGCCAGGGCCGCATGCCCATGCCCGGTCGCAATACCGACCCCCTTGGCAGGCCATTGGATGCCCAGGGTAAAAACCCGGATGGAGATGTGAAAATCCCCGACGAGACCGCGATGCAACGCGCCCGCAAGGTTCTGAAGGAATTGCATAACCGGGCCAGCGACCTGACCCGCCCGCGCCTGGAAAGAGATTATCTTGATCGGTTATTGCGGCGTTTTTGAATACCGGGTGTCCACTGCCTGGCCAAATCCGGTGCCTGGCACAAGCGCCTTCGCGAAGCTGTCTGGCTCCGCATTTCGCGGGACGTAGAGAACAAAAGCGACTGACGGCTTGTCGTCCACTATCGAAAAGAGCCCTTGTTCGTGGAGTTTGAAAATAGCGGTCGGAAAAGCGGAGCCAGGCAAGAAGAATGCCAGGCACCGTTTTTCCTGGGTTGAATCAAACCCGCTCAGACAACATCAGATATAGAGCCAGCTTCTCAGCTGTCCTCAACAACTCCGATAAAGGGCAGCTCGCGGTAAAAGTGGGCCCAGTCGAGGCCATAGCCTACAACAAAATCATCGGGACATTCAAAGCCAACAAAATCTGCTTCTACGCCGACACCTTCGACCCGCTTGCCAACCTTGTCGAGCAAGACACAGAGGCCAACCTTGTTGGCCCCACGCTTGTAAAGATGCTCACGGGCAAAATCCAGGGTCCGTCCTGATTCCAGAATATCGTCCACAATCAAGATGTTACGACCTTCGATAGGGTCTGTCGTGTCGCGCACCATCTCGACGGTTTTGGAACTTTCAGTACCGGTGCCATAACTGGATAACTGCATGAAATCCACCTGCGGGCGGATACCAGCACGATGCATGGAGCGCATCAAATCAGCGGTAAAAACGAAACTGCCTTTCAAAATCGCAATCAGCAGCAAATCATTGCCCAGCATATCTGCAATTTCCTGGCCCAGGGTGCCCACCCTGTCTGCAATGTCCTGTTCGCTGAACAGGACACGGATCGACGCATTATCGTCGGCTGGATTAATCGCCATAAAAAGTACCTTTGATTATCTCGAACGCTTTAGTGCGTATCTTTTTACTTCTTGTCGTCCTTGGGGGCATCTTCAGCCTTGTGGTCATCGCCTTTTTGACCATCGGCATCTTCGATCACGAAGCTGATCTTCAACCCTTGTGCCGTCTTCGGCGGATCGGGCACCAGGGTAGAGAATTCAATTTTCTCCCCTGGTTTCAGCTCGCTTTTGGATGCCTTGAAGGTCCATTCGAAAACGGGTGCACGCTTGGCATCCAGCAGGGCACCGGCCAGTTGCGGCACCATTTGAATTTCGCCAGAAATATTCACCACATTGCCGGTAATCGTCAGGATCGCCTTGCCGTCCTTGTCCCGGCCTGGTGTCGGTTTAATACCGCTGATATCCAGCAGCTCACTCAATGGCGGATCACCCATGCCAATGGCATCATAAAGCTGGCTGGCGGGCGGCCATGAAGAGATGATCATATCCCGGCCAAATAGTCCGCCAACGACAATAGCGATCACAAAGACCAGCAAGCTGATCCAGCCCACCATCATGCCGATGCGCTTGCCATCACCCCCCCCGGCTTTTTTGCCTCGTTTGGATTTTTTGGCTTTTTTGCTCCCCCGCGGTGAGATATTCGGCATGTCGTCGAAGTCATCAAGGCTTGGCACCTCGAAATCATCATCGTCGTCGTCGTAATCGTCAGGCTGGGGCAAGGGGTCAGGAAAATTATCATCAATGACAGGCGGTACCGGTGCTTTGGCCGGTGCCGGGTCATCAAAACCGACTTCTTGCGCAACAGGCGCCGAAGGCATTTCAGGTTCCGCAGGGGGTTCGGGAACAGGGGGAGGAGGTGGAGGCGCTGCTACTGGCGCGGCCAAGGGCGCGGCGGGTGCCGCTGCCTGCTCGGATTGTTCAGTCCATGAGTTGCCACATTTGGCACAACGGACAGTACGCCCGCCGGGCGGCAAGGCCGAGGCATTTATTTCATATCGGGTGTCACAGGACGGGCAAGTAAGAATCATTCCGGAAATTCACCAAATTGCGTCAAACTCTTATAGGCATTTGCACGGGGAGAGGCAATAACTGCCACAAAGACATTTCCAAATGCCAGAAATCCTCCGAATGACAGAAATCCTCCGAATGACAGAAAACCGGAAACGGTGTTTTGCCAATCAAAAGCTATGTCTTCAACGCCCGCACCGAACAGTCTCAACTTGCTCGTTCTGAAAAATGGAATATAAATCAGTCATCCCCTCGCTCACAGTACCCGACTTAATAGGATAAAGCCCTGAAGTGATTCATACTTTGAGATTCTCCGACCAAAGAAAGTCTCAAAATATGCAGCAATTACTTGGCAAGGCCTTATCCACACCGTTAGGAGAGCACATCCCCCTTTGG